>NZ_JAPMXC010000001.1:670091-1340183 GCF_026624755.1 Robbsia betulipollinis | reverse complement strand
CGTTCGCCAGGCCAAGCATCTTCGATGCCCTCTTGAAGTCTATGAACGCGATTTTCATGGTCGTTGGGTGTGGGTCGTTTGGCCGCGGGCGCGGATCTGCTCGAAAGAAACTGTAAACCAAACCTGCCGACCGCGCGAGCCGCGAACCGATCCTGTCCCGATATCATTCGCCATGCGAACCGGTGTCGTCGGGAAGCCGCGAAGCGTTTTGATTTGGCGCGCAGCGAGGGCAGTTTGGCGGATTTGCGGGGGCCGGGGTCGCTAGAATCCCTCGTTCGTTCCCGCCATCCAAGGAGGTGCCTCATGATTTCCCACGACATACCGCTGCAAATCGGCTCCCTGTTGTTCGACGGTGTCGATCAGATCGACCTGACGGGGCCCTTCGAGGTGCTGTCGCGCATACCCAATGCGACCTACCGCATCTACGGAAAGACGACGCAAGGCGTGCGCGATGTGAAGGGTCTGCGCCTGGCGCCGGATGCGGCTCTGGCCGATGCGCCCGCGCTCGATGTCCTGCACATTCCCGGCGGTTACGGCCAGCAGGCCCTGATGGAGGACGAGGAAGTGCTGGAATGGATCCGCCGTCAGGCCGCGGGCGCGCACAGTGTGTTTTCGGTCTGCACCGGCGCGCTGCTGTGCGGCGCGGCCGGCCTGTTGCAGGGCCGGCGGGCGACGACGCACTGGGCATCGTTCCATCTGCTGCCGTTTTTCGGGGCGATCCCGGTCGATGAACGCGTGGTCACGGATGGCAACTGGGTGTTCGCCGCCGGCGTCACGTCCGGTATCGACGGCGCATTGCATCTGGCCGCTGCGCTGCGCGGCCCGGAGGCCGCGCAAGCGATCCAGTTGCACATGGTCTACGCGCCGGAGCCGCCGTTCGATAGCGGCACGCCGCAGACGGCTCCGCCCGCCGTGCTCATGCAGACGCGGCAGGCGCTGGCGGCCATCACCACCGCGCGCGAACTGACTGCGCGCCGTGTCGCGTCGCAGCTCGGGATCGTGGTGGATGCGCCCGCCGCCCCTTGACGGCGGACCGGGCCGGGACGAGACGTCGTCGACCAATGGCCGGGCGGATCGTGCGGGACCTAGCGGCCGATGGCCGTCTCGACCGCGGCGAGCAGCGTCTCGGCTGGAATCGGCTTGCGCAGCACCACCGCGCCGGAGATCTTGTCCAGCGCCAGCGTGTCCGAATAGCCGCTGACGAAGATGATCGGCAGTTTCGGCAGCTTGACCCGCGCCAGGCGTGCGACCTCGGCGCCGTTGAGCCCCGGCATGATGAAATCGATGACCGCGATCGCCGGCGTCATCGTTTCGAGCAGCTGCAGGCCGATCGTGCCGTTTTCCGCCTCGGTGACCTCGTACCCCTCGCACTTGAACATCTCGGCCACCGCCATCCGAACGTGCTCGTCGTCGTCGATGAGCAGTACCGAGCGGGAGATCGGCATCGGACAGGCGAATATCGCTCGCTCGGCAGCGCCGCACGCCACCGGTTGCGCGGGCGGCTCGGTACGGGGCAACAGTATCTCGACGGTCGTGCCCTTCCCGATTTCGCTGTCGATACGCAGTTCACCGCCGCACTGCTTGACGACGCCGTAGACCTGCGCGAGACCCAGCCCGCTGCCTTTGCCCTGCGGTTTGGTCGTGAAGAACGGTTCGGTCGCGCGGCTGGCGATGTCCGCGGACATTCCTTGACCGGTGTCGCGCACCCGCAGCGCCACGTAGCTGCGGATCTCGCCGTTGACGGTCTCGGTGACATGGTCGGCTGTCGTGACGGCGAAGATGCCGCCCTCGGGCATGGCATCGCGCGCGTTCAGCGCCAGATTGACCACTGCGAGGTTCAATTGATCCGCATCCGCCAGTACCCAGGCATGGTTCGCATCGGGCCGGATATCCACGAAGATGGACGAACCCAGTGCGTTGTCCAGCAGTTCCCGCATGCCGGCCAGGGAGGCGTCCAGTTCCATTGGCTGCACATCCAGGCGCTGGGTTCGCGAAAACGCCAGCAACTGGCCCGATAGTTTGGTGCCGCGCCGTGCCGCGGCCAGGGCGCTGCCCAGATAGACCTGCACGGGATGGTCGCCGGGGAGCTGGCTTTTCGAGAGATGGAGATTCATGCTGACGCCCATCAGCAGATTGTTGAAATCGTGGGCGATACCGCCGGTCAACTGGCCGATGGCTTCGAGCCGCTGCACGCCATAGGCGATGGCCTCGGTTCGGGCGCGTTCCTCGGATTCGCGGCGCAACTCGATGGCCTGCGCCGCGAGTTGGCGGTTGAGATGCTCGGCGACACGGGCCGTCAGGATGTCCTTCGAACGGCGCTCCTCTTCGAGATCCTCCAGGATCTTGCCGCCGTGCAGGATCGAGACGGTCAACGGAGCGACGGAGACGATCACCAGAATCGCCATCGCCACGTCCGGCCCGAGGCGCCACGTATGGGTCAGATGCAGCAGCAGGGCACCGACGACCGGCGGCAGCAGCGTGAACGCGAGCAGTGCGCGCGTGGTGCGACCGCCGGGGCCGGCGGACGTGATCGCCCGCGCCCAGCCGCGCTCGGTTTGCGAGAGCAGCGTGGCGATGCCCAGCAGGAAGAGGGCACCGGCGGTATGCAATGCGATGGTGTTGAACGGGAACAGCGAATACAGATCGCGCACGCCGTACGCATAGCCCAGCAGCGCAGTGCCCGAGACCAGCAGTACCGCGCCGGCGCAGTAATCGCATACGATGGGCCGCGCGTGGAGCCGGTGCAACAGGCCCAGTGCAAGCAAGGCCAGGGACAGTGCCGTGGCGATGGAGGTGCGGCCGCTCTTCACGGTCGGCAGGCCGAAGAGCTGGTGGGCCAGCCGCGGGCTGAGGACGTCTGCGCCCAGTAGCGCATGCTCTGCCAGCGCGACGATGGCGATGATAAGGGACGACCACAAGGCAAACAGCAGCACGCCGCGTCCCACGCGGGTCTGGCCCGCCAGTGCGAACGCGATGCCGCCCAGAGACAGCGCCGTCAGCAGCGACATGCCCTGCAACGAGGGAAACAGACGTATGAATCGCAAAGTACCGAACAGGTAGCCGGACAGCACCGTCGCCACGACGGCGAGTACCAGAGCGGCGAGAACAGGCGAGACCCATTTCCACACGCGGACGCTGCGAATGTCCAATGTTGCCTCGACAATTGGGTTCGGGGACTCATCGTACCAAAAACACTTCTGGGCAGGGACATTGCGCGGGATTACCCGGCTGCGTTGTTTCTTTAGCACCACCATCGCCGCTGTCTCGGACAGCGAAACATCTCGTAAGTAACACGGTAAAATTGCTTCAAACGAACGTACGTAAGAAGGAGTGAAAACATGACCTTTACGCTGCACGCGATTCCTCCCGACGCACTGCGTGCCCTCGCGGTTTCGGCCAGGCCGTGCGGGCTGGCTTGGCACATAGCGGCGGACGCGCTGCCGCCTCCGTTCGTGGCGTTGCGGGCGCTGGCGATGCTGCGGCCCGGCGATGCCGGATCCGCCGCGAGCACGTTCTATATCGTCCGCGACAGCGACCAGCTCGTTGTCGGGAGCTGCGGTTTCAAGCACGCGCCGGTCGCCGGACGGGTCGAGATCGGCTATGGGATATCGGTGGCGTGCCGCAATCAGGGCGCGGCGACGGCAGCGGTGGGGGAACTGCTGCGCCTCGCGTTCGACCGGGACGGCGTCGTGGAAGTGCTCGCGCAGATTCATCCGGGCAACGACGCATCCGCCCGGGTCGTGCATAAACTCGCTTTCGAGCGGGGTGGGATCGTCGACCACGGCGATGAACCGCTGGTGCAATGGCTGGCGCGCAGGAGGTCGTCCGCCTGAGTGGCTGCCCGGTTCGCCATCCGCACCGCCGACCATGCGGTTGCCGTGTTGGCCGGTTCCCCGCGCACGTCACGAAAGGGTCATCCACGTCCCGTATGCTTTTTTTGACATTGCGCATTGAATGCCGGTACCTTCGCGGCGCATACTGCGAACGAGAAGGCCGGCATGAGCCGCGTCCCGCCGTGTCCAGGAGAGAGCTATGACACCCGACGACATCATCGGCATATTCGAAGGTACCGTGCGGCTGCATCAGGTGGATGCGCAGCCGGCGGTCATGACCACCTACATCGACTGGCTCAGTAAAAATTGGCGGGGACTTTCGTCGGATGATCTCGCGGCTCTGCTATGTATCGGCGCAGCGGCGTACAAGCTTCAGAAATTGACGCAGGAGGCGATCTGCCCGCCCTATGTCGAGACGATGCCCGTGCCGGCACGCCTCGGCCCCGTGCCACCCCACGTGGTGAATGTGGAGGAGCGTGCGTGGAAGGCCCTGGCCTGAGGGTCAGGCGCCAGGCCGCGGCGCCGTCGCATCCGCAGCGAAGGCGCGGTCCTTCTGCGCTTCAAGGGCATCGAGGCGGTTGATCAGGCCGGTGTGGATCGATGCGTATGCCGTGCTGCCAAGCGCCAGGCGAAGCGGTGGCCGCACTGCGTCTCCCGCCGCGATGATGGCCTCCACCGTGTTGTACGCGTCGCCTTTGATGGTGAATGTGCCGCTGTCGAGTGCGCGGCGCATCGCGCCTGCGGGCGTGTCGTCGTACTCGGCCATCGATTCCGCTCGAACCAGGCCGGACACGAAACTTGTCCGGGTGGGGCCGGGCTCGACGAGCAGGAAATCGATGCCGAATGGCGCCACCTCCTGCGCGACCGATTCCACGAATCCCTCGATTCCCCATTTGCTCGCGTGATAAACACTGAAGTTGGGGTAGGCAATCTGGCCGCCTTCCGAGGAAAGCTGCACGATACGCCCGCCTTGTTGGTGTCGCAGGTGCGGCAGCACGGCGCGGATCAACTGAATGGCACCCGTTAGGTTCGTGGCGATCTGCCGATCGATCTGTGCATCCGTGACTTCCTCGGCTGCGCCGAACAGACCGTAGCCGGCGTTGCCAACGACGATGTCGATGCGTGGCATGGCGGCGAACGCGGCGTCGACCGTTGCGCGCACGGCTGGCGTATCGGTGATGTCGAGGACGAATACGCGCAGCGTGTCGGGATAGCGGCTCGCCAGATCGTCAAGCACCGCCGGCACGCGAACCGTCGCGGCGACGTGATCTCCCCGGGCCAGAAGCCGTTCCGTAAGCAGCCGCCCGAGGCCCGTCGAGGTCCCCGTGATCAGCCAGTTTTTCGATATATTCGTCATGAGGATCTCCCCAGTGGTCAGGCGGCCAGTGTAGAAGCAGATGTTCGTGCGATAAACGGCTATAGTGTGGATGGTCTCATGAAGAATTTTCACGAATGGTTAAACCGACGCTTGTCGACCTCACCGCTTTTTCGACCATTGCCACGCATCGCAGCTTTCGCGTTGCGGCGGATGTGCTGGGTGTATCACCCTCATCGCTGAGTCATGCGATGCGCGGCCTGGAGCGTGGTCTTGGCGTGCGCTTGCTCCACCGCACCACACGCAGCGTGTCGCCGACCGAGGCCGGGGAGCAACTGCTGGCGCGCATCAGGCCGGTGCTCGGCGACCTCGACGCGGCGTTGGACGCCGTGGCCGATGCGCGGGGGCAACCCAGCGGCACGCTCAGGATCAACGGTAGCGAAAGCGCGATCCGCCTGCTTCTGCATACGGTGGTGCCCCGTTACCTCGCACGTTATCCCGAAATGTCGCTCGACCTGGTCGCCGAGGGGCGGCTCGTGGACATCGTCGAGCAGGGGTTCGACGCCGGCGTCCGGCTCGGTGAATCCTTGTCGCCGGACATGGTGGCGATTCCGCTTGGACCGGATCTGCGTTTCCTGGCAGTGGCGGCCCCTGGCTATCTCGCAGGTCGCAAACCTATCGTGACCCCGGACGATCTCCGCGCCCATCATTGCATCCGGCAACGTCTGCCAAGCGGTAAACGGTATCGCTGGGAGTTCGGCAAGCATGGTCAGGAAGTGACGATCGACGTGCCCGGCGTCCTCACGCTCGACAATAGCGCGCTGCTGGTCGAAGCGGCGGCAGCGGGAATGGGCATCGCCTATGTACCGGAAGGGGTGGCGCGCGCCTGGCTCGACGAAGGCCGACTCGTGAGCGTTCTGGATACATGGTGCCCAATGATTCCCGGTCTCTTTTTGTATTATCCCGGCCATCGCCACGTACCCGCCGGACTGCGTGCTTTCATCGACGAGATCAGGAACACCGTTACGTAGGGTCGACAGCCGAACGCCGGTGCCTTGCGCAACGGAAGTCCCGTCGCCATCGCAAAAATTTACGTTGAAGGCAACCATGCATCCCGTCATTCATGTGCACCGCGTCATGCGCGCCGATGTCGTCGTGTTGATCGCCGCGAATCCGGCGAGTCGCGCGTACCACGCTCCCTGGTGAGCACGTTCACGGATCAGGCGGGCTTCGATACCTGGTTCGCGCGCGGGACTCACCGGCGCGAACGTCGGTCTCGTCGCACGGGGCGCGGCATCGAACCGGATCGCTGGCGTCGTCAATCTCAGCGAGACAGCGAGATCGTCATGGGCGTTTTCCCCAGCGCTTACCTCGGCTACTACGGAATGGCGGAGTTCGACCGCACCGGGCGGATGCGCGAGGCCGTACGCGCGGCCGCGCCCATGCGTTCGACGAACTCGGCCTGCACCGGCTGGAGGCGAACATCCAGCCGGGAAATGTCGCGTCGGTCGCGCCGGTGCGTGGGCTGGGATTCGGATACGAAGGCGTGTCGCCGCGTTACCTGCGCATCGATGGGGCGCGATCATGATGTTGATCGGTATCGGCGGGCTCGGCCTCTACGGCATGGCCAAGGCGGTGGGCGGGTTGCAAGATGTCTATGCGCACGAACTCGCCGGCGCGACGAAGCTGGGCATCGCGCAGGCGGCGACGCTGCAGGTGCGCACGACACTCGATCGTGCCGCACTGATGCTGTCGACCACGGCGCCTGAGTCCGCGCTGAGCGCGGCCGCGGATCTCCACGCCGTCTCCGATGCGGCGTGGGCAAGCTACATGACGCTGCCACGGGGTGCGACGGAGGCCGACCTGGCTCGCGCCACCGCCGAGCGGCGCGGCGATCTCTATGCAAAAATCGACGTGTTCGCGAACGCCATTCGCACCCATGCGGATACCGCCACGCTGAATGCCGCCAATAGCGAGATCGGCACCGCTTTTCGCCCGTTCCGGGAAGCGAGCGAAAAGCTGACGAGCTATCAGAGCACGGAGGCGAAGCAACTCTACGATGCGGCGCTTGCGAACTATGCGTGGGTGCGCAACCTGGTGATGGTTGCGCTCGTCGTCGCCCTGCTGGCCGCCGCCTTGACGATTCGCAGCCTGCTGCGCGCGATCACCGGTCCGCTCGAGACGGCCTTGTCGCATTTCTCGGAAATGGAACAGGGCGATCTGCGGCGACCAGTCGTGGTGCGTTCGACCGATGAAATGGGGCAACTGCTGCGCGCCTTGTCGGCGGTCAAGCTCAGTCTGGCCGGTACCGTCTCGACGATTCGCCACGCCGCGGAAAGCATCGCCAGCGGCAATCTGGATCTGTCCTCGCGGACCGGAGAACAGGCCGCCGCGCTGGCGCAAACGGCCGCGAGCATGGCGCAACTGACCCAGACCGTCAAACAGAACGCGGAAAACGCCGAGATGGCCAATGAATTGACTGTCGTGGCGCGCAACAGCTCCCTGGCGGGCGGGACCGTGGTAGGAGAGGTGCACAGTACGATGAAGAAGATCGACGAAAGCTCGGGGAAGATGGCCGTCCAGGGGCGCGCTGGCGGCGCCCGCATCGTGCCGGTGCCCATAGTGTGTCGATCGCGGCCTGTCGGCTTGGCAGATGCTATGCGCCGGGACTGCTCCGCTACGAGGCGCGCTGTAGAATGTCGCCCATGGTTTCTTCCCGCCGCCTGTCGTCAGGCCATTGCTCCCGAACAAAGCACGCGTTTCTCCGCTGGATGACGAAGAGCTGGGCTGCCTTGCTGGTCCTCGCCGTCCTGTTGCGCGCGTTCGTCCCGGCCGGTTTCATGCTCGACGCGAACGCGCCGGCGGGTGCGTTCGGAATGGTCTTTTGCAGCGGGCATGGCGCGGTGACCATGGCAGGGTTGATGCGTCGCGCAGGTCGCGCGGATGTGCGTTCCTCGGCGGGAGCCTCGCGAGAATCGGCGGCGGCGTTCATGGCGCCGATGCAAGGCATGCGGGGCATGGGCGATGTGCCGCGTTTGCGCGGCATGAAAGACGTCGACAGGCAATTGAGCGCCGCTCCCCCGGCGCGGCCGCCGGCCCGCTGGACGGGATCGGGCCCTCGCCGAGCGGACCCCGTACCGGCCGCGCGGGCGGGCGTTTCCGTGACGGGGAACGACGACGAAGAGCGGCCATCGGCCGACGCGCCCTGCGCGTTCACGGCAGCGCTGTGCGCGACGTTGATCGCGACGGTGGTGTGGATGTTTCTTTTCTCGCCGACGCTGGCCGCCAAGGTGTATGGCCCCGATCGTCGCCGTGTCCTCATCCGCCGTCCGTTCAGCGGTCCGCCAGCGGCACGTGGGCCCCCCGGCTTCGCCTGACTCCGTTCCCCCGACGTCTTTTCGAGATGTTACGTCGGCGTGTTCATTTTCAGCGAAATCCTTTATGCCCATTCCGTCGATTTCCGGGACGGCGAGCGACGCTCGTCCGTTGCGCCCGGCCGCTGCTTCGCATGCGGCCGAGGCGTGCCCCGACGCTTCGCCCCCCGACGCTTTACACCCACTCCTCGCGCTGCTCACGCGCCTGCATTGCTACGTCGGCGTATTCGTCGGCCCCTTCATGCTGGTCGCCGCCTTGAGCGGCGTGTTCTACGCCTTGACCCCGCAGCTCGAGCGCCTGATCTATGCCAGGGCGCTTTACACCGATAGTCGCGGCCCTGCGCTGTCCCTGGACCGTCAAATCGCTGCGGCGCAGGCCGAGGCGGGCGCCGCGGCGCACCTTGTAGCGGTGCGGCCCGCCACCGCCGGGAGCAATACGCGCGTCATGTTCTCGCGGCCGGATCTGCGCCCATCGGAAAGCCGCGCGGTCTTCGTCGACGCCGCGACGGGCGCGATAAGGGGCGACCTGATCGTGTATGGCACCGCCGGCGTCCTGCCGCTGCGCGGTTGGATCGATCAGTTCCATCGAGGATTGCTGTTGGGCGACGTGGGCCGACTGTACAGCGAACTCGCCGCCTCCTGGCTGTGGATCGCCGCGGTGGGCGGGCTCGTGCTGTGGTGGGCCCGGCGGCGCCGACCCGGCCGGCCGAGCGGCCTGCGACGCCGGCACGCCACGCTGGGTCTGTGCCTGTGCGCCGGCTTGTTGTTTTTCTCGGCGACGGGCCTGACCTGGTCGCAGTGGGCAGGCGCGAACATCGGCGTGCTGCGCGCGGCGCTGCGCTGGTCGACGCCGACGGTATCGACCCTGTTGCCGGCGCCCGTGCCGATGCCTGCGCGCGCGCCGTCCCCGCCCGCCGCCGTGCCGCTGCCCGACATGCCCGACATGCCCGACATGCCCGACATGCCCGACATCCATTCCGGCACCGCCGTGGCGAAACCGGCACTCGATGCATCCCTGTTCGAGCCGGTGCTGGCGGCCGCGCGTCGGGCGGGCGTCGGGTCGGACCAGGTCGAGATCCGCCCGCCCGTGTCGGCCGACCGTGCCTGGACCGTCACCGAAATCGACCGACGCTGGCCCACGCATGTCGATGCCGTCGCGGTCGACCCGCGCACGCTCGCGGTGCTCGACACCAGCCGCTTCGCCGATTACCCGCTGGCGGCCAAGCTTACGCGCTGGGGTATCGACGCGCACATGGGGACGCTGTTCGGCCTGGCGAATCAACTGCTGCTGGCCGCTTTCGGCGTGGGGCTTGCAGTGATGGTGATCTGGGGCTATCGGATGGCGTGGCGCCGCCGCCGCGTTCGCGGCGTCAGGGGGGCGTTCGCGGCAGTCCTTCCAGACGGCATGCCGGATCCGGTGCCGCACCGGCGTGCGCCGGGTCCTCTCGGCACGTTCCGGCGCCTGTCGTGGCGCGTCCGGATGGCGGTGGCGACGACGGCCGTGGTCGTGGGCTATGCCTTGCCGACGTTGGGCGTCAGCGTGCTGTGCTTCATTGCGTGCGACGTCGTCATGCACGCGCGCGGGCGCGCCGCCGTCCCTCGCTTGCGCGGCTAATCGAGCAGATCGGGTTCGGCCTCCACCAGACCCTCGTACAGGCTCTCGAAGGAGAACAGCGCGCCGCCCGGCCGGCCCACCTGTGCGTGCGTCAAGGTAGCGACGTCGTGCGGAATCGGCTGCGGATCGCCGGCCGCTTCCGCGAGCAGTTGCGCATGGCAGGCATTATCCAGCGCGATGTACCACCATGCCGCGGCCTCGACGCTCGGCCCCGCGGTGAGGATCCCGTGGTTCTTCAGGATCACCGCCTTGTTGGCGCCAAGGGCCTCGGCGATGCGCGCGCCCTCACCGGTGTCGAGGACCACGCCGCGGAAGTCGTCGAACAGCGCATGGTCTTCGTAGAAGGAGCAGGCGTCCTGGGTCAGGGGATCGAGCTTGCGTCCCAGCGTCGACCACGCCTTGCCATACAGCGAATGCGTGTGCGCCGCGGCAACGAGCTGCGGATGGGCTTCGTGAATGGCCGCGTGAATCGCGAAGGCGGCCTGATTGAGCGGTCCCTTGCCCGCGACGATCTCGCCCCGGCCATTGACCAGCAGCAGGTCCGACACGCGGATACGCGAGAAATGCCGTCCCAGCGGGTTCACCCAGAAATGATCGGTCCATTCGGGGTCGCGGGCGGTGATGTGCCCGGCGAGGCCCTGGTCGAACCCGTAACGCGCGAACAGACGGAACGCGCCGGCGAGCCGGGTCTGGCGGTGGCGCCGCTCGGCGGCGTGGCTCGTTCGGGGAGGCGTTTCGTCGAACCAGAAGCGGCGCACCGGGGGCGTCGGGGAAGGCGGCGCCGCTGCGGGAAACGTGACGATACTCATGTGGCGATCCTTATATCGCGATCCTCGGAAATGGTCGCCCTGCCGTACGTATCACACTGCTCGCGCATGCCAGGGTCGGTTTCAACGCAGCCTATCATCGCCCGGCCGTGGGGCGAACCATGCGAATCGCATAATCATATTCGCGGTGAAGGAACGCCATGCGTCCAGCGGCCTTTGCCCGTTTCAGGCATATCGATAGCTGTCGTTTTCATTTATGACAAACAATTTTCTGCACTAGCATGAGTGCTCGTTGAACATCCCACTCCGTTTTCGTGAGCCCACCACGATGCTGTTCAGATGACCTCACTCGCCGATCGCACCGATACGTCGTCCCGCCCATCGCCGGCACCGCCGCCCGCGGATGGTCCGCGCGCTGAAGAAGCCTATGTGGCGATTCGCGCCGATGTGCTGTCCTGCCGCCTCGCGCCGGAAGCGATGGTGACGGAACCGGAACTGATGCGGCGCTATGGTTTGGGCAAGAACAGTTGCCGCCATGCATTGATCCGCCTGGTGCAGGAAGGGTTTCTCGCCGCGATTCCGCGGCAGGGATACCGGATCGCGGGCATCACGCTCAAGGACGTGGAGGAAGTCTTCGCGTTGCGCGTGGCCCTGGAGCCACTGGCGGCGAATCTGGCGGTGGGCAAGGTGGATATCGCATTGCTGCGGCAGTACGAGGCGGCCTGCCGGGTGCCGCATCCGGTGCTCGACCTCGACTCGCAGATCGGCGTGTTTCTCGATGCGAACAAGGCATTTCATCTGACGATCGCCGCGGCCTCCGGCAATCACCGCTTGTACCGGATCCTGTGCGGGCTGTTCGACGAGATGTCGCGGCTGGTCGCGATGGGTTTTGGCGTGCAGAAGCAGAAGCCGGAAATCAAGCACGATCATCACGCGCTGATCGATGCCTTCGAGGCGGGGGACGGCAAGCGCGCGGAACTCATCGCACGGCGGCATATCGAGACGTTCCAGGCGATGACGCTCGAGAAAGTCTACGAGAGTCTGTCGCAGGCGCGCGCGCCGCTTGCCGCGTTCAAGCGCGCAGGGTACAGGTCATGAGCGTGACGCCATCCACGCGGGTCGATCCGGATCCGCCATCACGCGGGGGCATTGCGCGCACGGTTGCCGCCGCGCCCGCGCCGGCGTTATCGCTGCGGCATATCGACAAGCATTTCGGCGAACGTCAGGTACTCGCGGACATCGGTTTCGACGTGGCCGCGGGCGAAGTGGTGGCCGTGGTGGGTGCATCGGGGTGCGGCAAGAGCACCCTGCTCAATATCGTCTCCGGGCTATTGCGCGCCGATGGCGGCAGCATCGCCTATCACGGAATTGCGGCGCAGGCGTTCACCGGCTGGCAGTCGCTGGCCTATATGTTCCAGGAGGATCGTCTGCTGCCGTGGCGGACCCTGGCGCAGAACGTCGGTTTCGGCCTGGAAGCGCAGAACGTGCCGGTGCTGGAACGACGGGAACGCGTACGCGAAGCGGTCGCACTGGTCGGACTGGAGGCATCGGCGGGCCTCTACCCGCATGAACTGTCGGGAGGCATGCGCAGCCGCGCGGCGCTGGCGCGCAGTCTGGTCACGCGGCCGACCTTGCTGTTGATGGACGAACCGTTTTCCAAGCTCGATCCCACGACGCGTGCGCAGATGCACGACGAAGTGCTGCGCATCAAAGCGCTGATGGGCATGACCATCGTTTTCGTGACCCACGATATCGAGGAGGCGGTCGTCCTCGCGGACCGCGTCGTGCTGTTGCGCCCGCATCCGGGCCGTATCGGCGAGATCGCCCCCGTCGTACTGCCCCGCCCCCGCGTCGCCACCGATCAGCCAGTCGCCGAAGCCGTGCGGCAACTTCGATTGAAGGTCTAGCACATGCCCGTTTTTCGTTCCGCTCCGCGCGCCGCGTCACGTTCCGTGTCCGGTACGTCGCCGCCTTCGCGCCTCGCATCGCTTGGCGTGCTGCTCGCGCAGCGCGTGCTGCTCCTCGCGGGCGTGCTGGGCGTCTGGTCGTTCGCCGCGCGCGGCGTCCCGGCCTTCATCCTGCCCGGCCCGGAGAAAGTCGGCGCGGCGCTGTGGATGCTGCTGCATACCGCGAGCTTTTCGCGCGACGTCGCAGCGACGCTCGGACGCGTGGTATCGGGTTTCGCGCTCGCGCTGGTCGTCGGCACCGTGCTGGGGCTCGGGCTGGGCAGCAGCCGCCTGCTGCGCCAGTTCTTCGCGCCCGTGCTGGCGGTGATCAATACCGTGTCGTCGGCGATCTGGGCCATTTTCGCCATCATCTGGTTCGGCATCTCCGACGGCACGACTGTCTTCGTCGTCTTCATGACGGCGATGCCGCTCGTGCTCACGAACGTCTGGCAGGGCGTGGTCAACGTGCCCGCGGACTATCTCGAACTGGCCCGCAGTTTTCGGCTGTCGCGGCTGGCCACACTGCGCAAGATCGTTTTTCCGTCGATCCTGCCCTATCTCTTTTCCGGCGCGCGGCTGGCGTTCGGTTTCGGCTGGCGGGTCTCGCTCGTCGCCGAAACCATCGGCTCGTCCAGCGGCATCGGCTATCGCCTGCGGCAGGCGGCCGATCTGGTGCAGACGGACCAGGTGTTCGCCTGGACGCTGGCGCTGGTAGCCATCATGTTGCTGCTCGAAGGCGGCATTCTCAAGCCGGCGGAACGTCGCTTGTTCCGGTGGAAACAGGCGTCGCCGTAGCGGCGACACGGGCCTGCAAAACGACGGAATACCCTTCAAGGAGAGAACGAATGACATTGCGACAGATGGCGCGGCGAATGGTGGGCGGCGGGGTCCTGGCGACGTTGCTGGGCATGAGCGCGGGCGCGCTCGCCGAGCCGATCAAGGTCGGCTATTGGACCAGCGGCGTGAGTCTGGGGTTTGGCGCCGTACTGGAAGCCGGCGAGTTTTTCAAGAAAGAAGGCATCGACGTCACCTTCGTACGTTTCTCGGACGTGAACGCGCCATCGCGGGCGATCGCCGCGCATGCCATCGACGTCGCCTTCGCCGCGCCGGCTGCCGGCGTCTTCAGCACGGCCGCCGCCGGGGTGCCGATCAGCATCATCGCCGCGACGCAGCCTGCCGATGTGCAGTTCGTCGTGCGCGGCGATTCGCCGATTACGTCGTTGGCGCAACTCAGGGGCAAGAAGATCGGCATGTCGCCGGCCGGCAGTTCGGTCGCCGCGATCGCGCAGGCGGTGCTTGCCGGCAACGAACACATTCCCGCCGACGGGTTTTCGCTGGTTCCCGGCAACGAGTCCCGGCTGGCGCAGTTCCTCGTGCAGAAGCAGGTGGACGGCGCCGCATTGCGCTCGGTGACGATCGCCCAGTTGGGCGACCTGAAGCTCAGGCCGCTCGCCAGTTTCGCGGATCAATGGCGGCAGCTCACCGGTGCCCCGGCGGTTCCGTATATCGGCGTCGCCGTGGCGCGCAACGAATTGCTCGCCAAGCAACCGGCGGCAGTGGCCCATCTGATCGCCGGCATGCGCGCGGCGCTGGCCTGGGGACATGCGCATCCCGATCAGGTCGCGGCGATCCTGCAAAAGGACGCGAACCTGCCCGCCGCCGACGCGCAGGCCTACGCGCGGCAATGGGACGACATGAACCGCGTGGCGCTGGAGCCGGCGGATATCGACACCCTGAAACGCGAACACCGGATTTTCGTGGACGCGAAGATCCTGACGGGCACGCTGCCGGCAGCCATTTTCGCCACCGGGCCCTATCAGGCCGCGGTCCGGCTGAAATAGTCCGACAGGGTCCGACGCGACGAACCGCGGACGAACGCCCGATACCCCACTTCAAGGAGATGCACGTTGTCAGATTCGATGAAAGCATTGGTACTGCAGGCCCATGGCGATCTGGATCAGCTGAACGTCGTTCGCAAAGCCCGGCCGCTCGCCGGTCCCGGGCATGTCGTCATTCGCGTTCGCGCATCGTCGTTCAACTATCACGACGTCTTCACCGTGCGCGGCATGCCGGGCATCAAGGTGCCGCTGCCCGTGGTCATCGGCCTGGACATGGCGGGCGAAATCGTCGAGGTGGGCGAGGGCGTGACCGGGTGGCAAATCGGCGCGCGCGTGCTCGTCAATCCGCTCAATCGGGAAAAAGGACTGATGGGCGAAATGCTCGACGGCGGCATGGCCGAGTACTGCCGCGTGTCCGTCCCGCAACTGATCGCGATGCCCGACAACGTCAGCTTCGAGCAGGCGGCCGCGCTGCCTGTCGCCTACGGCACCGCGCACCGCATGCTCATCACGCACCACACCGTCAAGCGCGGCGACCGGGTCGTGATTCTGGGCGCGAGCGGTGGCGTGGGCAGCGCGTGCATCGTACTGGCGAAGCTGCTGGGCGCGGAAGTCGTCGCCTGCGCGGGCAGCGACGAGAAAGCCGCGCGGCTGCAGGCGCTGGGCGCGGACCATGTCGTCAATTACCGCGACACCGATTTCTCCAAATGGGCGATCGCGAAGTATGGCAAGCCGCAGCGGCGCACGCACGAGGGTGGCGTCGACGTCGTGGTGAACTTCACCGGGGGCGATACCTGGGTGCCGTCGCTGAAATGCCTGAAACGCGGCGGCACGCTGCTGGTGTGCGGCGCGACCGCGGGGCACGACCCGAAGGAAGACCTGCGCTACGTCTGGAGCTTCGAACTGAACATCAAGGGGTCGAACAGCTTTTACGACGACGATCTCGCCGCATTGATGAAGCTGATCGCCGAGGGCCGCATCGATCCGCTGATCGACCGTGTCCTGCCCCTGGAGGACGCCGCCGAAGGCTTGCGCCTGATCCGCGACCGCGAGGTCCTGGGAAAGGTCATCGTCACGCCCTGAGGGCCGCCGCGAACGCCCGTCACCCTCCGTCACCACCATCAGCAGGAGCATGCAATTGAGTGCCAACATCATCGACCGGGAGGCCGTCGAAGCAAAGCTGCGCCGCGGCCCGTATCACGAGTGGCTGGGTATCGAAGTCGTCGCCGTCGGCGAAGGCACGATCGAGCTGACCGCGCGCTGGCGCGAGGAATGGATCGTCAATCCCGAAAAGCGCTATACCCATGGCGGCATCCTCGCCACGCTGATCGATCTCACCGCCGACTGGGCCCTGGTATCGAAAACCGGCCGCGGCGTCCCGACCATCGACCTGCGCGTCGACTATCATCGCCCCGCCATGCCCGGCGACCTGCGCGTCAAGGGGCGCGTGATCAAGTTCGGTTCCCAGGTATCGGTCGCCGAGGCCGAGGTGCTCGACGCGGACGGCAAGCTGCTCGCGAGCGGCCGTGGGGCCTACTCCACGGCGACCCCGGCTGCCCCGGCCGCCCCGCGTCCCACCACGCCGCAAAACGGGTCCTGAGCGGCGGTTTCGGGTACGGCGGCGCGCCATCCGCGCGCTGCCGGGCGGCCCGCATCGTTTCCAGGAAAGGAGTACGCCATTGCTCGATCATCTCGTCATCAACACGCGTTTCCAGATGGACGTCGCCGCCGCGCTTTTCGAGCGGCTCGGTTTCCAGCTGACGCCGCGCGGCCATCACTCGCTCGGCTCGATCAACCATCTGGTGATGTTTCCCGATCACTATCTCGAATTGATCGGACTCCCGACCTCCGGCGCGGCCCTGCGCCAGGAAGTGCTGGACAGCGTCGTCGGCATCGACGGTCTCGTTTTCGCGATCGACGACGCTCCCGCGACGGCGGCGCGGCTGGCGCGCGAGGGCATCGACGCACAGCCGGTGCAGCGTTTTTCCCGCCCGGCCGAGATCGACGGTGAAAACCGGACCGCATCGTTCGAAACCGTGCGGCTCGTCGCGGGACAATACCCGGCGGGACGCATCTATTACTGCCATCATCTGACCCCTGAGTGGGTGTGGCGCGACGCGTGGCTCGCGCATCCCAATGGCGTGACGTCGATCGCCTCGCTCGAGGTGATCAGCGACGACCCGGCCGCGGCCGAGCGCGACTACGCCAGGCTCACGGCACGTGCGGATGTTTCGGCCGCGCCGCGGGCAGCGTCCTTTCATCTGCGCTTCGCGCATCGCGAGGCGGCGGCGCGGCGCTTCGGACCGCTGTCCGTCTTCCTGCCGCCGCGCCCGGAGAGTTTCGCGTCGATGGCGTTTCGCCTGGCCGACGGGGCGTCGCTGTCGGCCCTCGCCGAGCGTGGCCGACAAGCCGGACTGCCCGTGCGGCACCACCCTGCGCAAGACGGCGCCGGCGCGCGACTCATGATTGCCTTGCCCACCTTCCATACGCTACTGGAGTTTCTGGGATGACGCGTACGACCAATCTCGGCACGATGCACGACGTGACGTCGGTGGCGAACCGGACCGCGTTCTTCAGTCTGAACGAAGGCGACGCGCAGGGCGAGCAGGGGATCACGTTCGCCGCGCTCGACGATCTGGCGAACCGCATCGCGCTCCGGTTGCGCGCGGATCCGCGGGACGACGGTTTCGCGCTTCTGCCGGGCGAGCGCGTGGTGATCCTCGCCGCGAACTCGATCCGCTATATCGCCGCGATACTCGGCATCATGCGCGCGGGCGGCGTCGTCGTGCCGGTGAACTTCAAGTTCCCGCGGCCGATGACCGATTTCGTGATCGATGACAGTGGCGCGCGTCTGGTCTTTTGCGATGGTGCCCGCGAGACCGCCGTGCCCGCGCATCTGCCCTGCATCGTGTTCGATGCGGCGGCGGGCGGGCCCGGGGCGCGGGATTTCGATACGGTCTTCGCGCCGCGCCGCGACGATCGTGGTTTCGTCGCTACGGCGCCGGCGCCGGACGACGTCGCGATGATCCTGTACACCTCCGGCTCCACGGGGACCCCGAAAGGCGTGCGGCTCTCGCATGCCAGTCATGCCTGGGTCGTGGATACCCGCTTGCGCGACACCCCCCTGCACGACGAGCGCGTCCTGATTGCCGCGCCGCTCTATCACATGAACGCACTGGCGCTCGCGTTGTTGAGCATCGCCGCCCGCGCGACCACGGTTTTGATGCCGCAATTCGACGCCCGCCGCTATATCGAGGCGATCGACCGCTTCCGCTGCACCTGGTTGACGGCAGTGCCGCCGATGATCGCGATGATGCTGCGCGAGCAGGCCGCGCTCGCGAAGGCCGATCTCCGCTGCGTGACGGTGGTGCGCATGGGGTCCGCGCCCGTCAGCGAAAGCCTGCTCGCCGGCATCCACGCTCTCCTGCCGAACGCCCGCGTCATCAACGCCTACGGTACGACCGAGGGCGGGCCGGTCGTCTTCGCCCGGGCGCCGGATGGCTGCGCGACGCCGCCGCTCGCGCTCGGCGTCGCGCACCCGGCGGTCGACGTCAGGCTGCGCGCCGAACCGGAATCGGCTCGGGAGTCGACCGATCCGAATCCCGCGAAGGCCGACTCCTTCACACGATCCGCCGATGATGACGCGGTCGCCGCGACCGGCGCGCGACAAGGCGTGCTGGAATTGCGCAGCCCGGCCCTGATGCTGGGCTATCACCAACGCCCGGACTTGCCCCTGCCATTCACCGAGGATGGGTATTACATCACCGGCGACGTATTTCGTCGCGACGAGGCGGGGTTTTATTACTTCGTCGGCCGCAACGACGACATGTTCGTCTCCGGCGGCGAGAACATCTTCCCCGGCGACGTCGAGCGCATGCTGGAAACCCATCCGGCCATCCAGCAAGCCAGCGTGGTCGGCATCGACGACGAGATCAAGGGCACCAAACCCGTGGCCTTCGTGGTGCGCAGCGTGTCCGACGAAAGCGCGTTGAGCGAGGCGGACGTCAAGACCCATGCGCTGACCCACGCGCCGGCGTACCAGCATCCGCGGCATGTCTGGTTCGTCGACAGCCTGCCCTTGGCGGCAACCCACAAGATCGACCGACGCGCGTTACGCGAGGACGCGATGCGGCGCCTGCGGGCGCCGTTTACGTAACGCGCGTGAACGGCATCGCGTGCATCACCGCGCCAGGGGCCCGCAGAATCCGTGGGACCCGCGCGGCCTGTCCTTCGAAAATTTCCTCGTGCGATCCGCTGGTGACGCCGATTTCGAGGAACGCTTTCTGCGCATGCGCGCTGGTGGCGCCGAATGGGAGCGTCAGGCCGGGAAGCGGGCCGGGAAGCAGGCCGAGAAGCACGACGATCGCGAATCACGTGCGACTTTTCGCCGATCCTTCGCTCGCCCAATTCAGGACGCCTGGTCGCGTTCATTCAGCCTGTGCACCTGGCGATCGTCTGGATGAAAAAGTCCCTATCCACCGGTTCTTGCCGCATGCGTGGCGGCGGTCCCGAATCCCGCGCACGTGATTGAAGGCACCGCTGCAGGTTTGCCCGGGCGCTTTGGGGCGCTTGCCAAGTCGCAAAAAAAACAATAAGCAACAACGCACACGCACTTGCGCATTGCCGGGTGCGACCGGCGCGATAGGTCGTTTCCGCAAAATGCCCCGACTGGCGGAAGCGCTTTGAAGGCATGGATCGTGACGATTGCTTCATATTCCTTCTCAACTGATTAGCAAGGCAACTATATAAGAAAATCTTTCGGTCTCGTTATCGCAGGGCGGTCCGCGTGTCGTGCATGCTGGAAACGGTCGCCTCGAATAACGTGGGTCCCACCCGAGCGCGCAGTGTTTGAGCGATCGCCGCGCTGGCTTCGGCGATCGGTTGCGCGAGTTTCGTGCCGTCTTCGGTGGGATAGACACACCATTCGCGCGCGTCTGACACCGCCTGGCGGCGCTCCACCAATCCTTTATCGCACAGTGTATCGATCAGGCGCGTGGCGGTGGAGCGGGCAATACTCAACGTATCCGCGATCTGGCTGCTGAGCGAACCAGGCGTTGTCAGAACGACACGCAACACGAACCCCTGCGCAGGCGTGAGGCCGAAGGGCGCATACGCGACGATCCATTCCCGCTCGACGAGGCGGGCGAGTGCGGCGGAATTGAAATAAAGGCAGTGATCGAACATGATGTTATTAAACCTCTATATGGTTAGCAATGCAACCATAAATGCGTGTTGCGCGAAGCATCCGGTAGGATCGGGCGCATTTTGGCTAAATTTTGGAATGCTTGGTTTTCGGGGCAGGTCGCGTGGTGTTGATAGGAATGAACAGCGGAGTTTCCCGGGGTTCAGGTGAGTGGATCCAGACCGCGGTAGGCAGTTCTGGCGGTTGTCGGCATTGCCCTTTGAAGCGGTGCGGGGTCGCGGTGAACGCGGTATCAAGGCTTGTTTGTCGCGCGAGGCGCACGTCGCGGGCGAGGCGATTGCCGGTAGCGGTGGCCAGATATCCGCCCACGTTGCGGATGTACGACGACGATGGAGGGCCGGTGCCGACACGAACAGTTCTAAGCAACTTACCGTCGACAAATTCCATCGGGCGTACGCCATCCCTTCCGTCGAGGCTCAGGAAACTTGACACGTTACATGTAACGTCCTATATTCGTTACATGTAACAGGAGAACGCTATGGCCGCAAACGTAAGTGAACGTGTGAGCACCTACCGCCAGAACCTTCGCAACGCCGGTTTGCGACCGATTCAGATATGGGTGCCGGATACCCGCCGCGCGGGCTTTGCAGAGGAGTGCGTGCGTCAGTCCCAAGCAGTGCGCGAAAGTCAGGGTGAAGCGGACATGCTTGATTTCATCGAAAGCGCTTCTGACCTGGACGGGTGGAAATGAAGCGAGGTAGCATCGTGACGGTTGCGCTGCAAGGCGATTTCGGTAAAGGGCGCCCGGCCCTTGTCGTGCAATCCGACCTCTTTGCCACGCATCCGAGCGTAACCGTCCTTTTGATGTCGCATGAACTGGTTGACGCGCCTTTAATTCGTATCCTTGTGCTTCCGTCCGAGAAAAATGGCTTACGCATGCCTTGTCAAATTGGTGTGGACAAGGCTTTTACCGTGAAGCGTGAAAAGATCGGTAGCGTCATCGGTGAAATGGAACACGAGACAATGCTCGCGGTAGATCGTGCTATGCCGGTTTTCTTAGGACTTGCATAGTCCAAGACTTAGAGCACGCAGACCGATATGGCAAGCTGCAAATACATTCGGATGCTCGTGAAGTAGCGGCACGCTCGCTTGTGGACTGGCAGCAAGCACTGGCGGAGCAGGCTTTGCCGGATGCGCTCGTGGCCCACGCGCATGCCATCGGCATTCCAAATGCTGCCAGATACGACGCCGACCATACGAGCGGCGGCGGCCGACGTGTATCTGGGCGACTTGCGCATCCAAAAGTGTGTTCTCGCAGGTGCGTTTGCTGGGTGCCCGCACTCGCCATTGGCAGTAACCGGAGCGCGACACACTGCGCTGTCGGCGCAGCCGGATGATGCTAAAACCGGCGATCACGCCAGACAGGCAGCGATGCATCATCGATAGTCCAGTGCGGTTGTCGCGGCGACACGCATATGCCACCGATCCAGCGAGATTCATCCGCGTGATCGAGCCAATAGGCGTCGCCGGCGAGCGTACGGCGTCCCAGTTCGGTCAGCGTCACCGGCCGGCGCTCCCAGGCCGTGTTTTCATCGGGTACGTGCAACAACGGATTGGCGCATTCGATCAAAGGCCGAATCAATGCGTAATACATGGCGTCCCCGAGAAACGGCAGGGGCTCGCTGATCAGCATCAATACACCGTATGCTTTACCCAGCGTCATGTCGCTTCGATCGCGGATGGTTTCGAGCGTCAACCGTTGCGTCAGCGAAAGGCCGTCGCGCGAGGATGGCAACTCCTGAAGTTGACGCCTCATGGCGGATCCTAAAAAAGGAAGGGAATCCGCCGCACGGCGGGCGATCTCCGCCCACGCGAGCGGGTCGGGTGCACGATAGGCATCCCATGCCTCACGGGCGAGAGCGAATGCCCGATCGTCGACCACCCTGCGTTTCTGCCAAAGCCATGCAAGGATACTGGGCGCCAACTGTCCGATGCCGATGAAGCGTCGCACGCCCGGCACCCGGTCTATTGCAATCACTTCCATTCGTTTTGGCCGGGGCCGGGCATTCGCGAGCACATACACCAGAAAAAGTTGGTCATACGCATCCGCGTCGCACCACAGGACCACGCGTTCGGCCTGGCCGATTGCCGCCAGTGCGCGGTATTCTTCGCCCAGCCGGTTTCGCGCTTCCGTGATCGAGAGGCTGAATACCTGGCTGACAAATCGACTGCGCACTTCCAGAAAGCGATCGGTGTCGAGGCGGCGCACCGGTCCCATGCACAACGGGTCTGTAAACGCCTGGAAGGCGCCCTGAAATCCGGCGGTACGAAGCGAGTGGGCGATGTCGTTTCCGCAACGCCAGTGCTGTGTTTCGCGTTCGTCATCGGCGGCAAATCCCGGATGCGCTGCTGCAAACGCCAGGGCATCGACGTGGGCTTTCAGCTTTGGCCAGTCGGCGAAGCCGAGGTCTTGCGCAATGAGCCATTGCGCGTCGGAGAGTCCGGGGAGCCGAGCAGGGTCGGACGACTTTCGTGTGAGTCGGGCCATTTGAGCCGGGGCGCTGCCGTCGCGCAGAAGCCGCAACAGCGTCTTTGCCCGCTTTCGCTCTATATCGAGGTCGATATGGCCATGGGTGGCGGCGTCGGAAAAGGCGTGATTCGGCATACGATCTCCACTGGAGCCGGTCCGCTACCTGGCCAGGAGTCGCATCGATATGCGGTGTAGAAATG
The DNA here is from genome assembly GCF_026624755.1 of Robbsia betulipollinis. Taxonomy (NCBI): domain Bacteria; kingdom Pseudomonadati; phylum Pseudomonadota; class Betaproteobacteria; order Burkholderiales; family Burkholderiaceae; genus Robbsia; species Robbsia betulipollinis. The sequence continues at coordinate 1,317,622 of NZ_JAPMXC010000001.1, read as the reverse complement.
CCGATTCCTGGGTCACACCCTTTCCGCGGACAGGTGGCGTGGAGTACGCACGCGATTATTCTACCCATATTCCAATAAAGTGGCGCGACAACCGATCATCGATCGCTGCAACCGCAGCACGAATACGCCGCTCATCTCACCGCGTATTGTGCGAGAAACATATCGGCCGTCGATTCCGCCACTTTCCGTTGCTCCGCGGGCGATAGCGGCGGTTGTCCCATCGCGACCTGCGGCCAGAAAGCGAACGCCTTGATCAGTCCCACCAGCTGCTGCGAGGCAAACAAGGGGTCGGCGATGCGCAAACGGGGATCGTCCGCCGCCGCTCGCATCCATACCGCCAAGTCCTCCTCGCGTTCGCCCAGGCGCGCCACCATGCCCCGGGCGCGCTCGGGCGAATGCATGCCCGCGGCAATGGCGACGCGCGCGAACGACAGCAGGGCTTCGTTGTCCGACAGGCGTACTTTTCGCATCAATAATTCGAGCAGTTGCGCATGTAACGGCAGGTCGGCGCGAAAAGCGGGCGCCGCACCGCTATGACTGCTGCGCCACAAGTGCAGCAGAATCTCTTCGAACAATGCTTCCTTGCTCGGAAAATGATTGTAGACGGTGCGCTTCGAGACATGTGCCCGCTCGGCGATGCGATTCATGCTGGTGGCATCGAAGCCGGCGAGCAGGAATTCTTCGATGGCGGAATCGATGATGGCGACGCGTTTACGGTCGGTGAGGCGTTGCGGTGTGCTGTTCGGTTCCATCGTTAAATTTTACACCGATCGGTTTACTTCCATCGCGCAAAAATTTACACTGAACGGTGTACTTTTTACTTCGGGATGCAGCCAGATGCCATCGTTTGCCGCTTCGATACGCCATGTCCTGGGTCTTACCGCTGCCCGCCGCGGACGGCGGCGGTTTCATGCGTCCGCCCAGCATGACGGCACGCGCTTTCGCAACGTCGCGCCGGCGCCCGTGGAGAGCGCTCGCACGATGGCCGGCATTGCTTGGCGGATGCTGTTCAACAAACCGGCGGATACCACGCCGTCGACGAGCCTGCCGGTGGACGCGTTGACGCGCGAGCAGCTCGACGCGGCGCCGGATCGCAGTCTGTATCGGCTCGGGCATTCGACGATGTTGTTCAAGTTGCGCGGCCGATTCTGGTTGACCGATCCGGTATTCATCGAGCGGGCATCGCCGTTTCGTCGCATCGGTCCGAAACGGTTTCATGCGCCGCCGATCGCGCTGGCCGATCTGCCGCCGCTGGCCGGGGTCATCCTGTCGCACGATCACTACGATCATCTGGATCGTGAGACGGTGATCGCACTGGCCGGGAAAACGACGGTCTTTCTGACGCCGCTGGGTGTGGGAGACCGCTTGATGGCGTGGGGTATCGATGCGGCAAAGGTCCGTCAGCTCGATTGGTGGCAGAGCGTCGAGCGGGACGGCGTGACGTTTTCCGCAACGCCCGGACAGCATTTCTCGGGGCGCAGCCTGCTCGACCGCAATAGCACCCTGTGGGCATCGTGGGTTATCGTCGACGACGACTTGCGCGTGTTTTTCAGTGGCGACACCGGCTATTTCGACGGTTTCAAGACCATCGGCGAGCGCCTGGGTCCCTTCGATGTCACGCTCGTCGAGACGGGTGCCTACGACGCGCAATGGCCTTATGTGCACATGCGGCCCGAAGAGACCGTGCAGGCTCACGCCGATCTACGAGGCCGCTGTCTCGTGCCCATCCACAACGGCACGTTCGATCTGGCTTTTCACGGCTGGCGCGAGCCCTTCGAGCGGATCACGGGGTTGGCCGCCGCGCGTGGTATCGCCATTTCCACTCCGCGCATGGGCGAACGGCTCGATCTCGCCGCGCCGCACCGTGGCGAGCGGTGGTGGCAGGACACGGGGGAGCGCGTCGAAGTACCGAATGAGGAGAGGCGGCGCGTCGCGTCCCGGTGAAAGGGCCGGCCGGCGGATCGCAGGTATTCGGCTGCGCCGCCTTCCAGAGCGGAGCGAATCCGCGCGGCAAGGCGGGGCGCGCTTCATGTTTCATGCGGGTCGAAGCCGTGCCGCACTTCTTCATGCGCCAGGTCTCCAGCGCGAATTCGAGGTGAGGGTGTGCATTTTTTCAAAATAATTTTATGATACGTTTAACTAAGTGTATCGAGATGCCGTATGGTGAAATCGCTTGCTTCGGCGAAGGTTTATCGTGTATGCCGTGCCGCCGGAGCCTCGGGACGGCAGCAGCGTGCGGTGCGTGATATGCCGGCAGGGTGGAGGATCGCAGGATGAGGCGTTTTATCGAACGCGTATTTCTGGTGTCGGTTGCGGGCGGTGTTGGCGTGATGATGGCGGGTGGAATGATGTACTACGCGGGCGCGCGCGTGAACACGAGCAAAAGTATTCCGCGTGGTCTGTACTGGACCAGCGGCGAGCCTTTCGAGAAGGGTAGATACGTCGCTTTTTGCCCGCCGCCGGATCCCTTGTTGGACACCGCCAGGGCTCGGGGCTACATCGGTTCAGGATTCTGTCCCGGCGGCTATAGCTACATGATGAAGACAATTTCAGCAGCCAAAGGCGATACCGTTTCGGTGACGTCGCAGGGCGTGACCGTCAACGGCGAATTGCTACGGGGCAGCGCGCCCCTGGCATTCGACGCGATCGGCCGACCGCTGCCACGTTTGCACGTCGCGCGACGCACGCTTGGCGATGCGGACCTGTTATTGATGGCTGAACGTAGCGCAACGTCGTTTGACGCGCGTTACTTCGGGATTGTCACGCGCGACCGGGTGCAATCCATAATCCGGCCGGTCGTGGTCTGGTAAATGGACGAATTGCGTCGGTGACGGCGGGTGGGTTCGTTGCGGAAGGGCCTTCATTCACTGTCATGGGGTCACAGGACGGTCGAACCGAAGCGGTCGTTTATTTTTCTCGCCCATCCGTCATTGGCGGAACACTCATTGAGAAAATCGAGCCGTTTTCGACCCATCGCATTGAAGTCGATGTGGCCGTGGCGATAGCTGACGATGTTGAAATAGTCCGCTATGGCACCGTCGCATCCGTCGGCCTTCCCCTGACCCTGAAGCATTCCGGCCATGCACAGGACGGTCGCGCATGCATCCTTTGCCTGCGATTCGGGTACCCACGCGCTTGCCGCCGCGGCGATAAGCAGGCCGAGTTTCAGGACATTGTCGGTCACTGTTCAATTCTCCGGTCCATCCCTCATAAGGGGTCGCTTCTACCGACGAAATCGGCCGATTCACCGGCACTCGGGGCTGCCCGCCCCGCATGGCCACCGTTTTCCGAGTTGCCCCCGCGCCGTTGCGCGTGCGCGACTTCGACAGGCGGCCCGGCTTGCGGCGTGTTCTGTCGAGCTTCGCGCGCGTGCGCCGTGGACCCGGGGATGCTGCTTTGCGGCGCGATCGTGCTTCCGTCGGCGTGTGCAAGCCGCTCTTTTGCTGTATTCGCCTTGGTTGCAAGGCCGTCTTTGGCGGTCAATTCCGCGTGTTTGGCGGCATTCGCACTCTTGTCGGCGGCGAGATGAGCGGCTGTCCCCATTGCGGACATGAAGCCGCGACTACCGCCGGACGAGCGGGCCGCGTGATTGCTGCTGCCGTTGCTATCGCCCGGGAACGTACCGGAACCTGCGGCCGTATGCTGTTGGGCTTGGGTAAAGGCCGCTTTGAGTGCAGAAGCGCCACCTGCTACCGAAGCACCGCCTGCGACCATCGCCGTACTTGCCGTAGCTGCGGCGCCGACAAGCGCACCGGCCCCCAGGTTACCGATACCCGCTGTGGAGCTGCTGCTGCCCACGATACTTGCCATCATCGGCGGAACCTTGTTCACAAGCACGAGTAAAAGAATCGATGCCACAAGCACGACGCATAAGCTTTTGAGGTTCATGCTGCCTGTCTGGACCAGTTGGTAATACTGGTCTATAAATGATTGTCCAATGCCTACGATAAAAATCATACAAAACAACTGGACACCCAAACCTAGTACGGTTTTGTAATAGTTGATGGCAATGTCGGTGGTCCAGCGACCTCCTCCGAAACCGAGAAGAAAAACGCCGCCAAAAGCAAGCATCCATCCCGCGATCAAGAGAAGAAGCATATTGACGGCGACCAAGGAGAGCACGCAAAGAATCACGATGCCTACCAATATTCCGACTGCGGAATCGACGGGTGACCAGAATGAGGAGTGATCGATCACTTTCGAGACGATGCGGAAACCGATGTCTGCGATTCCAGAGGGTGAGAATGAATCACTCGATCCGGAAGCGTTGGCTGCGATTTTCCGCATCGAATTGATAATTGACATTGCTATTTCCGGGCCGTTATACAGTAGCCACCAGAAAAAACCTGTCGTCGATAAAAATCGGACTGTTTCCGCAAATACTTCCGATATGTCCGAATTTTTCAACGCCAGCATGCCGAACGTCCATACCATGCTCAGTAGCGCCAGCGTCCAAAATAGCCAAGTTGCGTAATCGATAATTGCCGTCCGCCAGTGACTTGCTGCATTCGAAAATCGCTGAAGGATGTTGTCCATGATTCCCGAACTGTCTGCGGGTGAAGCATGTACCTGCACCGTGAAAAGAAAAAATGCAGTTGCCAGAAAAACCAGCAGCAATGATGGCGATTTTCCCATGCTGCTACCATTTCATTTCTGGGCTGCGAGTGAAGGTTCCAGACGAAGCTTCGGCATCGATAGCGTTCCGGCAGTCCTGATTCCAGTCAGCCCGATTCGCGACTTTCTTGCATGTCGCTAGAGTGGCGTTCCTTTCCGCCTCGTGTTGCCTGTACCATTCGATCGACTCAGGGGACTTTCCGCACGAGAAAAGCAGAGTCAACGCCGTTCCTACGCATATAAAGTTCAGTTTTTTTTCCATCATTAGTTCCTCGATTACCAAGATCTGGACGGACTTTCTGTATAGCTTCCTGATCTAAACTGCGAACCCGCTGCCGCCTCCATCGCTTCCCGATCGGCGACGTTCTGGGCACGCGTTGCCTGCGCCGTCGCCTGTGCCGCCAACATGCCGCGAATTTGCAGGAGCTGGTTGTTCTGCGCGCTTGCCAACTGGTTGGCGGCCTGGATCGCCTGCATCTGCCCTTGCGCACCCGTGGCTTGCGATTGAAGCAAACGCAGCTTTGCCGCATCGCTCGCAAGGGTCTCCTGCTGGACATCGACGGCTTTCAGCACGGCATCGTTGGCTATCTTTTGCGCGGTCGAACCGTTGGCGCGAGATGCCTGCAAAGCTTGCATTTCGTTGGACGAGCAACCGCCATCCTTGAAGCATGGGGACGTTCTGTAGTAATTCACATCGCCGAAGCGCGACAGATACGCATCGAGGCCGCCGGCCTGTTCCTTGAAAATCTTCAGCGTATCCTGAGCTTGCAGCAGCCTGGTTATCGTCTGCTGTGCCTGATCCCATACCCAGTCTGACGGCGCGAGCGTGTTCTGCATCATGTTTTGATACTGTCGCAACTGCGTTTTGTATTGCTCGATCTGTTTCTTGACGGCCGCTACGTTCTGGATGGCACTGATCGTGGTTTGCGATGCGGTTTTCAAATCAAGTACCGCGATCTGGGCAACGACCGAATGCGGATGACCGATACCGAGTACCACACCCACGTATCCGGCCGAGAAAATGGTCCTCATGCTCATGGCCGACCTCCTTCGCGTCGGTAGTCGAATGACATATACGGCTGCGTGAAATCCAAATCCTTGGTCACCACGATATTGAACCGGTAGCCAGGGCGAATTTCGATAGTCGGGGCGATGTTCAGGTTTTTCGCGATCATCTGCGCCGTTACATTGCCGAGTTGCTGACCGAGCGCCTGGCTCAATTCGCCGTTCACCGTCGGTTGCTGGTTGACGCCGCCGTTGCCGTCTCTGCGCGCGGTCGCGTAAGAGGCCGCAGCGGTCACGCCCGACATGAGAATCGCCGAAGCGAAAATGCGGAGGTAGTGGTTGTTGACCTGATCGCGGAATCCGGCATAACCGGCGCTGTCGGCACCCGGCATGGCGCCGATGTCGAGCGCTTTTCCGTCGGGAAATACCAGGCGCTGCCAGGCGATGAGCACCGCGTTCTGACCGTATGCGACATTGCTGTTGTAGGCGCCGATCAGGCGCGTTCCCTGGGGAATGAGCAAATGCCGCCCCGTGGCCGTATCGAACACATTTTGCGATATCTGCGCGAAGATTTGACCTGGAAGGTCCGAATCCACGCCGCTTATCATGACGCCCGGCAACACGCTGCCGGCGCGAATTTCAAAACGTGAACGGGGCGGCTGTACCGCTTGATCGAGCATCCAGCGGTCACTTTTTCCGCTGCCATCGAACTGTCGAACGTCGTTCCGCAAGTGGTCGGGCGTTCGGCGTCTTTCCGGGCCATCGTGCGGGGCGCCAGGCAGGTCACCGTCATGAGCGTCGTCGGCGATACCCAGTATCGCGTTGGCTTTCGTCAACTGTGCTTTGTAATCGAGCGCGGGATCGGCGGCGTCCGCCGCGTCGATTTGACGCCCGACGGAGGCGATGCGCGCGAGCAGGCCGTCGCGCGTCGGCGTCGCGGGATCGTGCGTGGCGGCTGCGCCGGAAAGCGCGACGCTTGTCCTGGCTTTCACCGCACGCTCGAACATTTGCATCTTTGCCGCGCGAATCTGCTGCAGATGCGGATCTTCGGTGACCGTGGGCGCGCCCGTGTCCGACCGCTGTAGAAGTGCCGGCGGGGTGTCGGCGTTGTCTACGGACGCTTCGGGTGCGGCGGCCGGGGCGGGTACATCAGCGGGAATCAGGCCGACCCGATGTTCTCCCATGATCTGGAGCGCCATGGCCGACGTGTCGGTGTACTGCCCTGCCGTTTGCGCCACGTCCTGCGGCGACGCGATAGCATCGTTCGAGCGTTTGACCGCCACCATGGCAATGAGCGCGGCAAACACGCCCAGCGCGCAAACCGCGAGAATCAACGGCACACTGTTGACCCGCCGCACTCCGCCTCCAGGTGTCGAGCCGGGTGACGTTGCGCCGGACATCTGGCCGTTGTCGTTCATCGTCCCGGCTCCTTGCGAATCCACAGGCCCGCGGGGTGAGGCATGCCGCTTTCGGTGATGCCGAAAGCCCGGCTGATCGACTGCGCGCCTATCTGCAGGGTCACGCGGTACAGAGCCATTGGCTCGACGGCGTCCACTGCATAGCGTAATGGGACGCCCGGCACGACAGGCGGCACCAAGGGCAAACTGGCGGCGTCCGCTACCGTGTCGGTCCCGGCGGACTGCGGTGACGGGTCGTACTCGAGAATGGCATAGCCTTTCTCGCGCAGGGACGACAGCAGTGTGCGGCCGTAGTCGTCGCTGGCCGGATGCTGTATGTCGAGGCGCGTATGCGCGGGCGGATACAAGACCATAAGTTGCGTTACCGTGTCATCCGCCATCGTCTTGTTGGCGTCTGACGAGGCTGCCGCATGATTGCCGTGCGGACGTTGCGTAACCGTGCAGCCTGCCAAGCCGACCAGCGCGGTCACCGCGACGGTGTTCAACACGAATCCGCGCATTGTCATCTTCCTTTCGTGATGGTGACCTTGTCCTGGCTCGAACCGACGCCGGACACCAGCACCGCCTTGTCGAATATCGTGTCTACGATGTAGCGGTCTCCTTGGACGCGATAGTTCACCATGTGCGTTTCGGGCTCGTGGAATGGTCCCCCCTCCTTGCGTAAAACGAGTAACGCCGGCGCTTCGCTTTGGCGCATGGCAGGCGGCATCTGAATGATGGTCTTGCTGCCATCGTTGTAGACGCGTATCGGCTTCCATCGCGCCGCGCCGTCGATCGCATAATCGAAGTCCAGGTCGCCGAGGTATTCCCCCGTCTTTGGCATCGTGCGCTGCTCGCGGGTTTGGGCCTCGCGCGCCCGGATCGTCTTCCACTTCGTCATCGCGTCCTCCGGATAGGTGAAGGACATGAATGGCATCAGATGCGAGCGGCTCGACCGCAGGCGGAAATGATACGTACGTCGATTCGTCGTCAATACGAGGGTGGTATCCAGACCGACGTCGAGCGGCTTCAGGATGAGATGCACCACCTGTTCCGCCCCCGAGCCCGTCACTGCCGGCTCGATCGTATAGCGAGGGTCTCCCACATTCACGCCGTTGACCTTTTCGCCAGCTTGCAGCGCAACGTCGCAAACATGTAAAACGGCGCACATCACCGGATATTGCTTGCCCGGCAAATAGGGCCAGTTGATCGATCCGTTCGTGCCCTGATAGGGTTTCACGTTCTGCCCTTCCTGCCACTTCTTGCCGATGGCGATGGCCGCTCTTTCCTGCGCGGTGAGCCGGGGTTCGTCGCGCGAGAAATATTGATCGGCAAATGGGCCGGTGCCGGGGGCAGCGTGAATCGCCGCCGGCAGCAGGCTGAAAAGCAGCGTGAAAATCGGCGTTTTTTTCATGGTTCTGTCCCGGTCCTAGAACTGCTTCGTCCAGTTGAAGTCGGTAATGAAAACATGGTGCGGGTTCCAGAACATGTTTTGATCCTGTAATTTCGCCCCGGTGTTTTGATAGATCGTGACGAGGGCACGCATGGCGTAGGGCGGTTCTCTGGGCGTGCCGTCCCGCGCGCGAATCGTTTCCATCCAGTCGACCTGCCAGGTATGACGTGATTGCTGCAACACCGACTTCAGCTCGATGCTCACCGTTTCGGTGCCGGCGCGGGCGTAGGGGTTGGCTTCCTTCGTACCGTTCAGGTATTCGTTCGCCTTGGAGATGGCCGGGTCGCCGGATGCCAGATAGGCGTAGGCATGCCGAACGGCTTTCCCCTGCAATTCCGCGTCGGGTGTGACGAGGCGCAGGTTGCCGATAAATTCACCTACCGCGGAACGATAGTCGGCGACTCTGGCGTCAGGAATGCGATCGGCGCGCGTCATCGAGATTTTGTTGCCGCTGGCGTCCTCCTGAAACACCAAAGGGATGAATTTCGACTGACTGCCGATGTAGATGATGCCGCCTACCGAGGCAAGCGTGATCAGCAGACACAGCAAACCGAGAAAGAAGCCAATCGTGCCGTACTCCATGACGCTGCCGACATGGCTGTTCCAGGAACGCCGGGCGTTCACATAGGGATTTGCGGTATCCGGTTTCGGTGGCTTCGTGCCGAATACGCCTCGCGGACCGATTCTCATGCGGCCGCCTCGTATCCGTTCAAATTCAATCCCTTGATACGCAACCATTCATGCACCCAGGCATCGCCGTGCGCCGCCTCGAGCCTTTTCATCGTGGCAATGGATTCCTTGTCGGTGGCGCCGACGAAGGCGAGCGCGAGAGGGCCAAGAGCCAACTGATACAGGCGCCGACCCTGTTCCGAAACGTAGTAGTAGTCGCGCTTTGGTACGGCCCCTGCGACGATCTCGATCTGACGCTGATTCAGCCCCATACGGTGATAAATCTCGGCGGTCCGTTCTTCGCGTGCGTTGGGGTTGGCGAGATAGATCCGGCACGCCGTGGATTCGGTGATGAGATCCAGAATGCCCGACCGTGCCGCCTCGGAAATGCTTTGCGTCGCCATGAGTATCGCGCAATTTTTTTTCGCCATCGAGCGCAGCCATTCCTCGATCTTGTCCCGGAAGGCGGGGTGGGCCAGCATCAGCCAGGCCTCGTCGAGAATCAGCAGCGTCGGCCGCGCATCTTCCGCGCTCAGCGACTCCTCGATGCGCATGAACAGGTACAGCAGCACCGGCAAAGCGTACTTCTCCCCTAGGCCCATCAACTGTTCGATTTCGAAGGTCATGAAGTCGGCCAGATCGAGGCCATCGTCTTCCGCATCGAATAGATGCCCCATGCCGCCATCCACGGTGTAGGGCCTGAGCGCTTCGCGGATGATTTCGTCCTGCACGGTTACGGTGAATTCCGACAGCGTGCGGGACTCGCTGGTGTGCATGTTCAGAATCGCTTCGGCGATCGCGTTGCGCTGCGCGGGCGTCGTCGTCACGCCCGTCAATGCGAGGATGGTGTCGATCCATTGCACCGCCCATGCACGGCGCGAACGGGTATCGAGGCGGGAGAGCGGCGCGAAGGCGAGCGTGTCGGCATCGGATGCGACGGTGTAGTGACGCCCGCCGGCAGCCTTGCAGGTGGGATACATCGACAGGCCTTTGTCGAACGCGTAGATCCGCGACCCATGATAACGGCGCCATTGCAACGCGATCAGGCCGAGCATCGTCGACTTGCCCGTTCGAGTGGGACCGAAGATGATGCCGTGGCCCAGGTCGCGGACGTGCAGGTTCACGCGGAATGGCGAATTTCCGCTTGTGACCGCGTGCAGCAGCGCGGGCGCATTGGGGGGGAATAACGGCGAGGGCGCGCGGTTTTCGCCGGTCCAGATGGTGCTGGTGGGTAGAAGGTCGGCAAGATTCAGTGTGTTCAGCAATGGCCGCCGTACGTTTTCCACGCCATGCCCCGGCAGCGAGCCGAGATAGGCATCCATCGTGTTGATCGTCTCGACGCGCGCCGTGAATGCCAGTGCATTGATGGTCTTTTCGAACCGACGAGCGGACAGCTCAAGTTCCGCGCGGTCTTCGCCCATCAATACGACGACACTGGTGTAGTAGCCCTGCGAAACCATGCAGCTATTGGTCTCGGCGATGGCCGATGAAGCGTCTGACACCATCGTCGCCGCGTCCTCGTCGACGTGGCTGGTGTGGGTGTTGAATACTTGATCGAAGAACCCGCGGATCTTTTGTTTCCACTTTTTCCGGAATTTCTCGAGTTTCGCGACGGCTTCGTGATGATCGAGAAAAATGAAACGCGACGACCATCGGTATGCCACGGGCAGTTCGGCCAGTGAGGAAAGGATGCCGGGGTAGGATTCCAGCGGGAAACCCTCCACGGCGACTACCTGAATGAAGTTTCGGCCAATTTTCGGTACCACCCCGGTATGGAGTTCCTGGCCGCCGATGAGCGAGTCGATATACATGGGGTTGCGAGGAAGCTGGATGGGATGATTCAGGCCGGTCACGCAAAATTGCAACCATTGCAGTTGCTGGTCGTGGGTTACGGTGGAGCCGTCTTCCCGCGCGAGCTTGACGCCGCACAGCCGCTCTAGCGCGACAGCCGCCGAAAGACGGCCTTCGACGTTGGCGACTTCCCGTTTGAACTGTTCGATGAGATGCGCCGTGCGGCGATTGCGATCGGGTTTTTCCGCCTCGTCGTCGAACATCAGTTCGACGAACCTGCGTTCGGCCAGCATCGGGGGGAACCACGTGATCGTGACGACGAAGAAACCTTCGTACAGCGTTCCCATATTCTCGAACAAGCGACGCCGTTCTTCGTCTATGGCCGCCGAGACCCGATCGGGAAAATGCGAAAGGCTCGGATCGCTGTAGTTCGGGGCGGGCCGGCGTATCGCATCGACATGCATCATCCATCCGTTTCCCAGTGGGGCAAGTGCCTGATTGATCCGGAATGAAATGATTTCGCGCTCGGCCTCGGTCGCGCTGGCATTATCCGAACCGCGATAAAGCCAGGACGCCATGAAAGAACCATTTTTCCCGACAATCACGCCGTCATCGACCACCGCGGCGTAATTGAGCAGGTCCGCCAGCCCGGCGTCCTTGGAACGATGCTTCTTCAGCCGCAAATCGGCGTTTGTTTGTCGAACGAGTAGGAATAAGCCTACCAGCAGCGCTGTGCCCGGCACCGCAATGACGAGAGTGATGACCGGGATCATGTATATTGCTTTCCCTGGGTGCCGGTGTTGTCGCGAAACGGGGTTGCGCGAGGCGGGTAGTAGGCGTCGTATCGCCGACTGCGCACGTAAACGAATCGCATCTTCGGATCCGCCTTCGCCATCTTTCGGAAAGTCCACAGGGCGATGCACCATGCGCCGGCGCCGAATCCGGCGGCAAGCCAATCCTGTGCGGCGAAGATCAGAACGGCAGCCAGTAATCCCGAGAACATCACCAGTTCCCGATCGCCACCCATGAACAGGTTTTCCCGGTTGCCTGCCCGCCGAATGGGAATCGCTCGCAGGGCCATGATCAGGCGGTCCGCGTGCGTCCGATGGTGGAGAACATGTTCGTCCAGGCCGTGATTTCGGCGCCTTGCCCGGTGATCCCGGAAAGCGTGTTCTGCGCGGCGATGATGAAACTCAGAACGAGCGTCAGAAAAATAATGGTGCGCAGGAAACCATTCATGTCGCCGCCGAAGATCAGCGTGGCGCCCGCGCCCACGATACCGAGAATCGAAATGGTAAATGCCCAGGGTCCCGTAACCGATTGCCGGATTTTGGTGAACCAGCCATCCGAGGGAAGGCCGCCGCCACTCGTGGCCGCCGCAATCGCGGATTGCACCGCAACCAGCAATAGCAGTGCAATCGCGAGGCCGAGTATGGTGCGGTTGCTGATATCGAAGCGGAGCCGAATGAACTGCATGTGAAGGATGTCCTCAAAGAATGCGATGCATTTCCGCTGGCGTGCGGAAGCGGGAAACCATCGTGGGCAGCGTCTGCATCGCCATAAACGTTTGATCCCACATGTGGGTCTGTAGAAGTGGATCACGGCGCCTAAAGGTTGCGGGTCATATAGCCGCCATCTTCATATCCATCGATTGCAATAATTTCCTGAACGCGGCGACCGCATGCGACTCTGGCGATGTGGACGATGATATGAACCGCCTCGCCGATCAGGGGCTCAATCTCGTCGGGTGCCGCATCGTTACGGGTCACGAGCGATTTGAGGCGAATCAGTGCGGCATGCGCGTCGTTGGCATGTAGGGTGGCCGCACCCCCCTCATGGCCGGTGTTCCAGCAATCGAGCAGGTCGAGCGCCTCGGCGCCGCGTACCTCTCCGACCACGATCCGGTCCGGACGCATCCGTAAAATGGTCTTCAGCAGCAGGGTCATCGTCACGTCGATCGTTGTGTGGTACGCCACCTTGTTTCCGGCCGTGCACTGCAATTCGCTGGTGTCCTGGAGGAGAGCGAATCGCTCGTATGGATCGTTCTGGACCATTTCATGCAGGACGGCATTCACCAGAGTGGTTTTGCCGGAACCCGTTCCGCCGATGACGAGGATGTTCCTGTGGGCCTTGACGGCGGCTTTGATGACAACGGCCTGGGAAGGGGTCAGGATGCCCGATTCGACGTATTGGTCGAGCGTGAAGATCGAAACAGCCTTCTTGCGTATGGCGAAGGTAGGCGCTTCGACGACGGGAGGAAGCTGCCCGGCGAAACGCGAGCCGTCGGTCGGAAGCTCGCTTTCAACGAGAGGCGTTGCGCGGGTAATGGTTTTGCCATGGTAGCCAGCGACGGTCTTGATCACGGCTTCGCCTCGTTGCGCGGTCATCGTGCCGATTTGCTGCATCCTTTCCCCCAAGCGTTCTTGCCACAATGCCCCGTCGGGATTCAACAGCACTTCGACTGTTTTCGGGTCCGCGAGAGCGTGCATCACTGTCGAACCGAGGTCGCGACGAAGTTTTTCCACCGCGCGTGCACGAACCGATGCCTGAAGATTTTCGTCCTCCATCGATGAGATATCCTAACGATAATCACGGGAGAGTTGCCAACGATATACAGAAAAGAAGCGAAGTGCAATATCGTACGCCCCTGTCCGAACGGCTAGGTTATGGTCGCTGGCCGTTCAGTCCCTGTCGCACCCGCTAGCTGAAAGTGCCTGGGCGACATGGCGCAAGTCCTGCGGCAAACTTATCGGCCGTACCCTGCCTTTATCGCACGACGAGCATTCGTTCGCTTGCGTTGTCAACGCTTCGCTTTGTGGCCCGGCCGGTTGGTCCGGGCACGGAATTATCGCGGTAAGTCACTTCTCCACTCCGCAAGGTCGTGTCCATCCCGCTTGCACCGCCAATGTCCCGCCGGACACCACGCCGCAGCGGGCCATTCCTCCTGCCATGCGCGGCGATCCGCGGCGCACGGCGACAGCCCGGGCCGACGGATGCGTGGTGATCGGGAGGCCGCCGGCATTTGGCGATGGGCGGCATACCTTGCCGTCGTACGGTTTCTTCGGCTGCGTGCGACGATGCCTTTCCGGTCGGCCGGCTCGGAGAGCGGGCCAGAAGCGCCGACAGGACGGCTGGCGTCCGATGCGACGGATGGGTGTTGAACGCCTGCACAAACCAGCAGGTTTGCGATTCGGGAGCCAGCGCCGCATAGGCGACGAGTATCGTCGCCTTGCGTACCAGGCAAACCTTGCAACGTTCGAGCATGCCCCGCACGCGGACAGGGTGCAGATCGGCATCGAGGATGTCACCCGCGCGCTCGGTATGCGCTCGCAAGGTAAGCAGATCGAGCGCGACGATTTCCTGGAGTGTCGTCAAGTCGTTGAATGGTGAAAGTACTGAATCGGGCCCCGGTCCAAGCGCAAATCTCCGCAGCGCTTGCTTCATTCCACGAAAGTACCATCGAACCGATCAACCTGCGGTCCCCTGACAGGGCGTCCCACGCGGCATTTTCATCGGACGTACTCGCACACGCAATGCCCTACAGTGGTATAAAAGCTGTTGAGGCGCCCGCGCCGAGGCCAGGCGTCGTGTCGAGACCGGGCGTATGGAGAACGCAGCGCGCCCTACGAACGCGCGATTTCCTCCTCCCGTTTGCCGACCGATCTGGCGCGAAACAGGCTCCCGCTCGCCGGTTCGAGCGAAACGCCGCAGCAGGCGCGATATCGCCAACCGTGGCCGGGTGGAGTGCGCCATCCGTTATTGACCTAAAAAGGTATACCGATGACAGAACAATCTTCCGCAGCACCCGTGGCACCGAAAAGCGTGCCCGCACCGCGTGACCAGCATCTTCGGGACATGGCGGACTGCATTCGATTCCTTTCCATGGACGCCGTGCAGAAGGCGAAGAGCGGTCACCCGGGCGCGCCGATGGGGATGGCCGATATCGCGACGGTATTGTTCAAGGATTTCATGCAGTTCGATGCTGCCGATCCGCACTGGATCGATCGCGACCGCTTCATTCTGTCCAACGGTCATGGGTCGATGCTGCTGTACAGTCTGCTCTATCTGACCGGTTACGCGGACATGCCGATCGAGCAATTGAAGCAATTCCGCCAGGTGGGCAGCAAGACCCCGGGTCATCCCGAATATCGGCACGCGGACGGCATCGAGCTGACCACCGGCCCGTTGGGACAGGGCATCGCGGAGTCGGTCGGCATGGCGCTGGGCGAGCGCATCATGAATGCGAGCTTCGGCAATGAACTGGTCAACCATTTTACCTATGTGTTCCTGGGCGATGGCTGTCTGATGGAGGGCATCAGCCAGGAGGCGATCTCGCTGGCAGGTCACCTGAAGCTGGGCCGTCTGATCGCGTTCTGGGACAACAATTCGATATCGATCGATGGCGCGACCAGCCTGGCGGTGTCCGACAACGAGGTGGAACGTTTCCGGGCGTCCGGCTGGCACGTGCTGGAAATCGATGGCCATGACACCGACGCCATCCGCGAGGCGATCACGACGGCGCGCGAGAACGACGGTCAGCCGACGCTGATCGCCTGCAAGACGATCATCGGTTTTGGCTTTCCGACGAAGGCGGGCACGCAGAAGGCGCACAGCGACGCGCCTGGCGAGGACGAGATCGCCGGGGCGCGCAAGCTGCTCGGTTGGAACTCGGCGCCGTTCGAGATCCCCGAGGCCTTGCTCAGCGAGTGGCGGGAGATCGGTTCGAAGGGCCGGTCCGCGCGCATGGCCTGGGCGGATCGCGTGAAACAGGCGCCGGAACCCCTGCGCGGCGATTTCGAGCGTCGCACCAAGGGCGAGCTTCCGGTCAACTGGAAGGACGCGATCGCCGCCGCGCGCCGGGAATTCATCGAGAAGGGTGGAGAACTCGCGACGCGGCAGGCCAGCGGCGCGGTCCTCAACCACCTGTTCGATGCCATCCCGGAATTGCTGGGCGGATCCGCCGACCTCACGCCGTCGAACAACACCAAGGCGAAAAACCAGGTCGAGGTGAAGCCGGGCAGCTATGACGGTTCGTACATCCACTATGGCGTGCGCGAGCATGGCATGGCCGCGGCGATGAACGGTCTGGCGCTCCACGGCGGCCTGATTCCCTACGGCGGCACCTTCCTGTGCTTCTCGGATTATTGCCGTCCGGCCATTCGTCTCGCGGCGATGATGCAGATTCGCACGACGTTCGTGATGACCCATGATTCGATCGGCCTGGGCGAGGACGGTCCGACGCACCAGCCGGTCGAGCATCTGGCGGCGCTTCGGGCGATCCCGCATCTGGGCGTGTATCGGCCAGGCGACGCGGTGGAAACGGCGGAATGCTGGGAACTCATCCTGGATCAGCCGCGCCGCGCGGCGTTGATCGCGTTGTCGCGCCAGCCCATGCCGCTGTTGCGCACCGAAGCGGGTACCGAGAACAAGTCCGCCCGCGGCGCCTACGTGCTGCTGGACGCGGAGGGCGGTTCCCGTCAACTGACGTTGCTGGCGACAGGCTCGGAATTGCATCTTGCCGTGGAAGCGCGGGAGATCCTGCAAAAGGAAGGCGTGCCGACGGCGGTCGTATCGATGCCTTGCAGGCTGCTTTTCGAGGAGCAGGACCTGGCGTACCGCAAGCAGGTGCTGGGCGAGACGCGGGCACGGGTGGCGGTCGAGGCAGCGGTTGAGCTGGGCTGGGACAAGTACCTGGGCCTGGAGGGCAAGTTCGTGGGCATGCACAGCTTCGGCGAGTCCGGCAAGATCCAGGACGTGTACGCGAAGTTCGACATCACGACCGACGCCGTCGTGCGTGCCGCGCGCGAAGTGCTGGCGAACGTGAAGGGTTAGCCGTTCATGGGGGCCGCCACTAGGCGGTCTCCGACGCGGTGGACCGGATGTAGCTGGACCACATCGCGCATCATTCGAGCGTCGACCACGCAATCAGGCTCCCAAAACCGATCAACACCGCGCCGGTGAGCCGTTTGCCCCAACGCGCGTTGCCTTCGCTTTGCAGAAGCGGCAATACGCGCGCGGCGGCCATCGCATAGCCGCCCAACACCAGCAACTTGATCGCGACGAACAGCGCGACCAGTCCGAGCAGCCTCGCCGGACCGGCACGAACCGGATCGACGAATTGCGGCAGGAGCGAGGAAAAGAACAGGATCGCCTTGGGATTGCTGATGCCGATCAGGAAGGATTTACCCCACAGCGCACGATCCGACGCACGACGAACGGTGTCCACCGGGTGGCGGGTCGCCCCACGCGCGCCGAACCACTGGTTCGCGCCGAGCCAGATGAGATACAGCGCGCCCGCCACTTTCAGGGTGGCGAACCATCGGGGATGGGCGAGCAGCACCGCGTCGACACCCAACAGCGACAGCAGCGCGAGCACGCCGATCGCCAGCAGGTCGCCGGTGAGAATGCCGACCGCGCGTGACCAGCCTAGCGCCACGGCGTTGTTGACGACGAAGACCGTCGAAGGTCCGGGCGAACCGACCTGCACCACGCAGATTCCGAAAAACAGCAGTGTGTGCGCGAAAGACATGGATCGAGCCAACCGAAAGAGTGAGGAAAAGCCGGGCAGAGCGACCAGCCCCACGATGAGGCCTTTATGGTCTAATGCATAGACCCGTTTGACCGTTACTGGAGTGGACCGCTATGGCGCGCGGCAAAACGCCGATTCCGCTGGATCTGCCATTGCTCGCCGCGCAGCCGGTGAAGGACGGCTGCGTGACCAAGCAGGAGGGCGCCTACCGCGCGCTGCGCGACGCGATCCTCGAGCGTCTGTTGCCCCAGGGCACGCGATTGCCGTCGAGCCGGGTGCTCGCGCAGCGCTGGCGGTTGTCGCGCGGCACCGTCGAGTGCGCGTTCGACCGGTTGCGGGCGGAAGGGTATGTGACGCGGCTGGGCGGATCCGGTACGCGCGTGTGTGCGGTGATCCCGGACAGTTATCTTCGACCCGCGCCGGGTCGGGCAGGGGGCGCGGACGCGGGCCGGGTCGCGTCCACGCCAAGCCCCCTGTGCGGCGTGGTCGAGGCATCGGCGGTGGGTGCCTCTATGGCCGGGGCACCGAAACTCGGAGCGCCGGAGGCCGAAACGGCGGTCCGTGGGATACCGGCGCCTGCCGCGCCCGTCACGGCGGGCGCGCAGGTCGGCGTGCCCTTCGTTGCGAAGCTCGCGAACCCGCGGCTTTTCTCGACCGCCACCTGGGTGCGGCATGTGCAGCGCGCGGTCGCGGCCGCCTCGCCCGAACAGTGGAGTTCGGCGCAAGCGAACGGGATGGCGGCCCTGCGGGAGCAGATCGCCGGCACGCTGCGCCTGCACCGCGGCATCGCGTGCGGGGCCGACGACATCATCGTGACGACGGGCATTCGCCATGCGATCGATCTGATCGCGCGCAGCCTGCTGGGTCCGGGTGACAAGGTGTGCGTCGAAGATCCGGGCTATCGGGCGGTGCAGTCGATTTTCGAGCTGGCGGGCGCCGCGCCGGTGCATGCGCCCGTGGATGACGAAGGCATCGATATCGACGTGATTCGCGGCCACGACGCGGTGCGCCTCGCCTATGTGACGCCCGCGCATCAGTCGCCCCTGGGCGTCACGATGTCCGCGTCACGGCGCCTGGCCCTGCTCGATTGGGCCGCGTCCCGCGATGCATGGATCGTCGAAGACGACTACGACAGCGAATTCAACTACCAGAGCTCGCCGCTGCCCGCGTTGAAAGCGATCGACCGCGCGGATCGCGTGATCTACTGCGGCAGTTTCAATCAGGCGCTGTTCTCGAATCTGCGCATCGGCTACATGCTCGCGCCGCCGGATGTACGTACGCGCGTGCTGGCGTTGTGGCGGACCATCGGACGATCGGTCGGCGTCACCGAGCAACTGGGACTCGCGGACTTCATCCGCGGCGGCGCGTTCGCGCAGCACCTGCGGGTCGCCCGGATCGAATATCTCGCATTGCGCGACATCGTGCTGCGAGAATTCGCGGCGCTGGCGCCAGGCCGGTACGGGATCTCCGGCAGCGAGGCCGGTTTTCATTTCATTTTATGGCTGCCACCCGGGTGGCGCGAGGCGGCATTTTGCGACGCGGCGGCGGACGCGGGCGTCGCATTGCAGGCGCTGGGCTCCCTGTGTCACCGGGTCGTGCTCCCGCCGGCGGTGGTCGTCGGCTATACGGGGCTGCGTCCCACGCAGGCGCGTTTCGCGGCACGCAAGCTGGGGCGCCTGCTGGCAAGCGAGCCGCCGGTTTCGCCCGGGACGTGATCGACGCTGCGCGTGACGCCTCGCCGCGCGACCGCCGGCGACGCTGGACGAGCGTCGCCGCGCGATGCATGCGGCCTCCTTTTGGTACGATCCGGCATAGACATGTCAATCCTGCCTCTTCGTACCATGGCGATCACGCGCACGACCATCCTCGGCCTGGCGGCCAGCCTGTTCATCGGATTTGGCCAGGGACATGCGGCCGAAACGTATTACGTCGACCCGAATTCCAGCGCAGCGGCCTGGGTACGACAACATCCGGACGATCCGCGTGCGCAAGCGATCGCCGCGCGGATCGCGCGGGTTCCCGCCGCACGCTGGTTCGGCGACTGGAACGCGGACATCGGCGCGGCGGTGGCGAAATTCGTGGACGCGGCCGCCGCCGCGCAACGGGTGCCGATGCTGGTGGCGTACGACATTCCCGATCGCGACTGCGGTGGCGCATCCACGGGCGGCGCGACGGACGCCGATACGTATCGGCACTGGATCGACGCTTTCGCGCGCGGCGTCGGCGCAAAGCCCGCCATCGTCATCGTCGAACCCGATGCGTTGGCCCAGGCCGAATGCCGTCACTCGCGTGAAGCCGGTGAAGCCCGGTTGGGTTTGCTGCACTACGCGCTGTCGAGCTTGCGACGCAATGCGCCCGGCGCGAAGGTGTACCTGGACGGCGGCAACGCCCACTGGGTTCCGGCAGCGGAAATGGCGCGGCGAATGGAGGCTGCCGGAATACGGGAAGCACGAGGCTTCGCCTTGAACGTGTCCAATTTCCATCCCACGGGGGAGGGGGTTGCATATGCCGCCGCGATCAACGCCGCGTTGGCACAAGGTTATGGTTTTACGAAGGCCGTCGTCATCGACACCAGCCGTAACGGCAACGGGTCCACCGGACAGTGGTGCAATCCGCCGGGCGCCCGGCTGGGTGAGACGCCGGTCGCCCAGTCGGCCCGGCTGCTACTGGTCTGGGTGAAAGGTCCGGGTACGTCCGACGGGCCCTGCGGGGTCGGACCGTCGCTGCGCGCGGGGACGTTCAGCCCGGATCTGGCCATACGGTTGATCGAAGGGCGGTGATACGCCACGCGCCGGTGCCGCATGCCGATGCTGTCGGGAATGGCGCCGAACGAACGATGTCTTGCCGCGGCCGTTCTTTCCGGATCCCTGCGTGACGCCCGGTGCGTTCACGACCTTGATCGCCCGGCGGTCAATATTTCGTTATGCAGAATATGACGTTTTCTTCGCGCTGGCACCGCGATGAGGGCACCGCGATGCACGTTCCCGCCGGGTCGCCACGTGCCCGCACGGCTTCCGGATCGTGCAACGCGAGAGGCGCTGCTGCACGGGGTCCGGGAACCGAGGAAAGCAGGGGCACGCGGTGCCGGATCGGTGCGGTCGACGTCCGGTGTCGTCGCGCATGAATAGGCACCCCTGCCACGGTCAGCGTCGGGAACGGGATTTGCTGCACTGTCCGGCGTACCTCCGTCGACATCGGGCTGTGGCACGATGTATCCTGAGCGGATTCTTGGCATACGAGATTGCGTGGTCGTGAAAAAGCGTGGGTCCGGTATTTTTTTGCGACAAACGCGCACCGAGCGTCCGATCGTCTGGCCGTCCCCATTCATAAATATTCTCACCCGTGTCAGAACATAACGAGAACGTTTCGAGGTCGGACGCAGCGCAATGGCTGGCACCGGGCACGCAGGTCGCGGACCGGGCCCGCCTGCCGTTCGAGAGCCGGGCGCGCAACGCACTGATCGAACTCAACGCCCGTTTGCTCAGCCTGGAGGAACCGGCGGACCTGTCGTTTGCCGCCGCGGAGATCGCCGCGCAGACGCTGGGCGTCAGCCGCGCCGGCTACGGAACGGTCGACAAGGCTGCCGAAACGATCACCATCGAACGAGACTGGAATGCGCCGGGCATTCTCAGTCTGCGCGGCGTGCTCAAATTTCGGGATTTCGGCTCCTATGTCGAGGATTTGAAACGGGGCGACACGGTGGTGTTCGCCGACGCGGAACTCGACTCACGTACCGGCGCCACCGCTTCGGCGCTGAAGGCGATCAGCGCCCAGGCGGTCGTGAACATGCCCGTGTCCGAGCAAGGCGGATTGGTCGCGCTGTTTTACCTGAATCACAAGGACGCACGCGAGTGGACGGAAGACGAGTTGCGTTTCATCCGCGACATTGCCTCGCGAACCCGAAGCGCCGTCGAGCGGCGCCGGGCCGAACACGCGTTGCGCGACCTCGCCATGTCTCTCGAATCCAAGGTTCAGGCTCGCACCGCCGAATTGCACGCCAGCGAGGCGCGGATGCGGGCGGTTTTCGAGACGACGTATCAGGTGCAGGGTCTGCTGTCGCCCGACGGCGCGGTGCTCGACGCGAATCAGACGGCGATGCGTTTCATCGGCGGGAGCCTGGACGATGTCATCGGTCTCCCGTTCTGGGATACACCGCTGTTTGCCACGACGTCGGGCACGCCGGAGCGTATCCGCGCGGCCATCGTGGCGGTGCGCAACGGCCAGGACTTCCGCGGCGAAGTCGTGCTGGATCTGCCAACCGGTACCCGGACGTTCGACCTGTCCATCCGCGCTTCGCGCGACCGCCAGGGCACGATCGTCGCGTTGGTGCTCCAGGGCGTCGACATCACCGAGCGTCGGCTGATCGAAGAGGCCCTTCGACAATCCCAGAAAATGGAAGCGGTCGGGCAGCTCACGGGCGGTCTCGCGCACGATTTCAACAATTTGCTGATGGGCATCACCGGCAGCCTGGAAGTCTTGTTGATACGGCTGGCGCAGGGCCGCACCGACGAACTCGAGCGATACGTGAACGTGGCGAAGGCCGCCGCGAAACGGGCCTCCGCGCTGACGCATCGCCTGCTGGCCTTCTCCCGCCGACAGACGCTCTCCCCGAAACGCACGGACGTGAATACCTTGGTGTCGGGGATGTCCGAATTGATCCGCCGCACGATGGGACCCGGCATCGTGATCGAGGCCGTCAGCGCGGCCGGACTGTGGACGACGCTGATCGATCCGCATCAACTGGAGAACGCGTTGCTGAATCTGTGCATCAACGCGCGGGACGCGATGCCGGATGGCGGCCGGCTCATGATCGAGACCGGCAACACATGGCTTGACGAACGCGCGGCGGCGGACAGGGATCTGCCTGCCGGGCAATACGTCTCCCTTTCCGTAAGCGATACCGGCTCGGGCATGCTTCCCGAGGTAGTGCGGTGTGCATTCGATCCGTTTTTTACGACCAAACCGCTCGGCATGGGAACGGGACTGGGTCTCTCGATGGTGTACGGCTTCGTTCGGCAGTCCGGGGGGCAGGCGCGCATCTACAGCGAACCCGGCAAAGGGACCATGGTATGTCTTTACCTGCCGAGGCATGCGGGCGACGCCGAACTCGACGATGCGCCGCTTCCCGAGCCGCAAATGGCGCGCGCGCATGACGGCGAGACGATACTGGTGGTGGATGACGAACCGGCCATCCGCATGCTCGCCAATGAAGTGCTCGCGGATCTGGGCTACCGGGTGCTGGAGGCCGGCGATGGCGAGGCGGCTTTGAAAATCATCCGCTCTTCCGCCCGTATCGATCTGCTCGTCAGCGATGTCGGTTTGCCAGGCGGCATGAACGGGCGCCAGGTGGCCGAGGCCGCGCGGGTCGAGCGGCCGGCGTTGAAGGTGCTGTTCATCACCGGATATGCCGAGAACGCCGTCCTCAGCCATGGCCATCTCGACGTGGGCATGCATGTCCTGACCAAACCGTTCGCGCTGCAGACGCTGGCCGATCGCGTAAAAACGCTCATGGGCGGTGCCTAGGGCGGTCGATTCGCGCGCCACGGCGCGGTCGTGCGACGGCCGGGCGCGTATCGGGGTGCCTATCCGGGCGCGTATCGGGGTGCCTATCCGGGTGCCTATCCGGGCGTGACGGCCGGTGGCGAACGGATCCGGTCGCGCCGCCGCTCACCCCTGCCGGGGCGAGGTCGCGTCCACGTACACCCATGCCGCGATCCCCGAGGCCAGCACCACGCGGTCGCGTCGGTAGGCGCTGACCTCGTAATCGTCCGATTGCCTCAGTTCCTCCGGGGTGATGGCGAATACCATGCCTTCCACCTTGTCTTTCGCATCGCCGCTGTAGCGGACCACCGGGTGATGTGTCTTGCCGCTGGTCGCGACGACTTCGGGGTCGTCGATCCGAAGCATGTCGAGAGAGAAACCGGGCATCTCGTCCGCTTTGCCGTCGAGCTTGCGGCCGAACGTGGCGAGTTGCACGGGTTCGAGTTGCAGCGTGCCGTATGAAAAGAGATTTTCCGTGGCGGTCGGATCGGTCTGGGTCATCGTGAATGAATTGACGGAAAAGGGGAGGGGAAGGAAATTTCCGACAGAATACGGATTTACCTGGACGGTGTACAGTCGCCGCAACGTTCCCGATGCCGCCGCCCGGGCGACTTTTTTCCGGCCGAGGCGCACGTGCTCTGCGCATGACACCCGCCGCCGCGGTCTCGACAGAGGACAGGACGATCGATCATGAAGGAATGGCGCATCGCATTGCCGATGTACGGCATTACGCCCGTGGCGCGCGCGAACCAACGGCATCTGCTCGAGCGCCTGACAGGCGTGCTCGAGGAGCGCGGATGGACGGAGACGATTCGCATCGTCGACCCGCCGGCGCCGCTCGCGACGCACTGGCTCGACCCGGGGTTGCTGCTGTCGCAGACTTGCGGCTATCCCCTGATGACGACATTGCGGGACCGCGTCGCGCTGCTCGCCACGCCCCGCTATGACTGCGAAGGCTGCGCCGGGGGGGAGGCGGCGAGCCGTTTCGTCGTGCGGGCGGATGCGCCCGGAGACACGCTGGTCGATTTCCGTGGTGGTGTGGGGGCGGTCAACGGCATGGATTCGAACAGCGGCATGAACGTTTTCCGGCATGCGCTCGCGCCGCTGGCGCAAGGCCGCCCCTTTTTCTCGAAGGTGGTGCTCACGGGCGGCCACCGCGCCAGCGTGGACAACGTGCTCGCGGGAGATGCCGACATCGCGGCCATCGACCCGGTGACCTGGAGCCTGCTTGCGCAGGACGGCGGCGGCAGGCTCATGGGTTTGCGGACCCTGGGGTTTTCCACGCATGCGCCGGGGCTTCCGTTGATCGGCTCGCGTCTGCTGGGCGAGCCGCAGCGCGCGATGGTGCGCGACGCCCTCGATACGCTGGCGCAACGCGAGGCCGGGTTACTGCGGACATTGTGCATCGGCGGCTTTCAGGCGGCGAACTGGACGGACTACGAGCGTATTCTGGATATCGAGCGCGACGCGTTGCGGCATGGAACGGCAAGCGTTTTCGCAGAGGGATGGCCATAGCGGAGCCAAGAGCAGGAAGGCGAGCGGTGGACGGTGCGTTATCTCGAATAGTGTCGTAACCGGTTCATTTCGTGCATTGATTGATCTGCGGAAAGCAGTCGACGATCCGAGTCGGGGGACCAGGATGCGTGGCCCGGATGGCAAGAAGCGCTGGATCGTGTGTCATCCTCCTTCGCATGACGGGGGATGACAAGCGACATTGGCATGCTCGGCCGTCTCTCGCGTGGTGATCGCCGGGCGAAATTGCCGTGGCGAGGGCGCGCGGTTTTCCCGTTCGCATCGAAGCTAATGCCGAATCGTTCGTTGCCGGCGCGTTGGGGGCGGCGAACAATGGCATCGTGACACGCGCGGGGCCGACCGGCCGGCGCGTGCGCATACCGGGCACGTATCGGGCATGCAGGGCCGGTGCGCGCCGGGAAACCGCTTCGGGAATCTGACTTGGCCGACTATTTCGACCCCATGCACCAGGCCGCGGTGGGCCGGATGCGCCGCGGTCTGACCGCGCGCACGGAATGGCCCACCTGGGCACTCGTGCTCGTCATCTACGGCGGATGGCTCGGCACGATGACGGCGTTGCACCGGCACGCGCTGCCGCCCTGGCTGGCGACGCCGCTGCTGATCGTGCTGACCGTCTGGTATCTGTCGCTGCAGCATGAACTGCTGCACGGGCATCCCACGCGTTCCGTCATCTTCAATAAAATGCTCGGCTTCGCGCCGCTGGCGGTCTGGTATCCGTACACCTTGTACCGGGACAGTCATCTGCGGCATCACCGCGACGAGGACCTGACGATGCCCGGCATCGATCCGGAAACGAACTACGTGCATCCGGATACGTGGCGGGCGATGCGCCGCTGGCGTCGCGCGCTCTGGCACGCCAGAAAAACTTTCCTCGGCCGGTTGCTGCTCGGCGCGCCGCTGGCCGTCGCGGCGATGGCGTGCGATGCGTTGCGCGCGTTGCGCCGGGGCGAACTGCATTATCTGCCGATGTGGCTGACCCATCTCGCGGCGGTGGGCGCGCTGCTGTGCTGGGTCGCCCGCTACACGGGCCTGCCCGCCTGGCATTACCCGCTGCTGGTCGCCTGGCCGGCGCTCGCGCTCGCGATGGTGCGCTCGTTCTACGAACATCGCGCCGCGCCCGGCGCCGCCTCGCGCATTGCCATCAACGAGGCGGGCCTCTTCATGCGTTTGCTTTACCTGAACAACAATTATCATCTGGTGCACCACGACCTGCCGGCGCTGGCGTGGTATCAGTTGCCGACGGTCTACCGGATGCGCCGGTCGGCCTATATCGAGAAAACCGCGGGGTTCTGGATCGAGGGCGGGTATTGGTCGCTGTTCCGCCGGTACGCGCTGCGGCAGATCGATGGGCCGGTCCATCCGTTCGTCGTTTGTACGGACGGCGCCGAGCCCGGTTCGACCGGTCGCTGACGCGTCCACGGTGGGCGGCCATCAGCCGGATCGGCACGCTCGGGGCGCAGAAAGCGGATGCGTGCCCGACCTGCTGGGAAGACGCCGCCGCCGGTCCGGCCGTTCTCCGGTTTGTTTCCCGCCTCGTTCTCCAGGACCCCGGCGCCGAAGATGCGGGCGTAGAGGGCGGCAGTGGCGGCGGGTGCCGACGAACGGAACACGAAGCCCGCGATGTCCGTCACGCCGTTCGGATGCCCGCGCCATTCGTCCCGCCAGATCAGCTGCGGCGTGAACGCCACGCCGCTCACGCCGGCCGCGGCACGGTATCCACTGCATCCAGTGCGCGCACCGCCGCGCGCGTGCGGCGCGCGGGATGGTGATCGGGAAGAAAGGCGCCGCGCCCGTGGAGCTTTTCCCGCAGCGTGCCGGGGGTATAGGCGGTCTGCATCAGCCCACGACGCTGCAGTACCGGCACGACCTCGTCGACGAATTCGTCCCACCATCCCAGCGTCGCGACCGGAAAGACGTTGAAGCCATCGACGCCGGCCGCGGCGTAGCGTTCGACCTCGTCGGCGATCTGCTCCGGCGTGCCGGCGAAGCGCGCCGAGTTGGTTTCCTTGAGCAGGTCGCCGAAGGTGAAGGCGTGTTTCGGCGCGGATTCGACGAAGGCGCGCACGTTGCCGCGCACGTGATTGGTCGCGAGCAGGTCCGACAAGGGGCGCGCCGGATCGATGTCGGCCAGATCCACCCCGAGACTGCCGCTGTAGAACGCCTGCAACGCTTCCAGGCTCAGCCACGCCTTGATCTCGCTGCGGCGCCGCAGCGCTTCGGCCTCGGTGGGGCCGATGACGGGCGCCAGCGCGACGATGATCTTCAGTTCGTCGTCCGCGCGTCCGAGCGCCCGCGCCCGGGCGCGCAGGTCCGCGACCGTACGGGCGGCGCTCTCGGGCGTGCGCGAGGCGATGAACGTGGCTTCCGCGTGGCGCGCGGCGAAGTCGCGCCCGGCCTCGGAGCCGCCCGCCTGGAAAAGCAGCGGCGTGCGCTGCGGCGACGGCTCCGACAGATGCGGCCCTTCCACCGCGTAGCGCGCGCCGCGATGATGGATTTTGTGGACCTTCGCCGGGTCGGCGAAGACGCCCCGCTCGGGGTCCGCGACGAGCGCGTCGTCCTCCCAGCTCGCTTCCCACAGCTTGTAGGCGACATCGACGTATTCCTCCGCCCAGCGATAGCGTTCGTCGTGATCGGTGAGCCGCGCCGCACCGAAATTGCGCGCGGCGTTGTCGAGATAGGACGTCACGATGTTCCAGGCGACGCGCCCCCCGGTCAGGTGATCGAGGGTCGACATCTTGCGGGCGAAATCGAAGGGATGACTCTGGATGACGGAACTGGTGACGGCGAAACCGAGATGTTCGGTGGCGGCGCCCAGGGCGGAAACGATGCTGGCGGGATCGAGGCTGGGAAACTGCATGCCGGTGCGGATGGCGGTGTCGCCGTTGCCGCGGAAGGTGTCGTAGACGCCGACGACGTCGGCCAGGAATACCGTGTCGAACTTGCCGCGTTCGACGGTGCGGGCGAGGTCGATCCAGGGCTGGAGCCGGTGGTAGTCGCGCTGGATGCGGCCGTCCGGATGGCGCCAGTAGCCATGCGTGTGGTGGTTCGGCGTGATGTGGGCGAAGGCGTTGAATAGCAGGCGTCGGGTCATGGCGGCAGAGGGGCGGAAAGTGGAAAGGGCGCGACGGCGCGAGCCGCGCACCCGTGAGGCGCGGGTGGCGCCGTGGCGCGTGATCTTCAGTGACCGGTGGCCGCCTGGACCTGGGCGGGCGTCCAGGGCATGACCGGGGTTTTCTCCCACGCGCTGAACGGCGTGACGTCGTCGACGACCTCGTGCCCGCCGGCGACGTGTCCGGCGAACGCCCAGATGTTCTCCTGGCGCGGCATGCCTTCCACCGGCGCCTCGCGGGTGAAGTCGATGGGATGCAGCACATCGACCGCGAAATGCCGGTCCTGACTCACGCGCTCGCGAAAGCTGTCCACGGTCACGGTGGGCAGCTCGCGGGCGATCTGCGCGAAAGTCCAGACGGCGAGCCAGTCGGTGGTGACGCTGCCGTCGGTCGGGCCCTTGACCGCGCCCTGCGGATCGTATTTCGCGAGTTGTCGCTGGTATTCGGCCCAGGTTGGAAAACGCCGGGCGTCCTCGCCTTTTTCCAGCGCGATCGAGTTGGGGAAGGGGGCCTTGCTCAGCGCGGCGAGCGTGGCGTTTTCGATCACGTTGTTGCTGCTGACGAAGGGGATCGTCACACCCTGCTGCGCAGCCGCCTCGACCAGCAGCGTCTGTTGCTCGGGCGGATACAGCATGCCGCCCCAGACGTCCGGATGCAGCGCCTTGATCTTCGCGACATACGGCGCGAAATCCGTGGTGCCGGGAGGAATCTCGACGATCCTGACGTCGGAGACCCCCGCCTGCGCGTAGCCGAAGCGGGCGGTGCCCTGGTAGGTCGTGTTGCCGAGCATCGAGACATAGACCGCGCTGTGCGCGCCGAAGCGCCGGGCGCCCAGATACGCGCCCTGCGCGGCGCCGGCGGAATTCAATGCCGTGATGAAGGCAAGCGGATTGCGGATATCGGCCTGGTTGCTGCCCATCGGGAACCAGGCCGCCATCTTCCGGGCGCGCAGGATCTTGTCGACGCCATTGCCGCTGTTGCCGCCGATCAGCGTGATCGCGCCCGCGTCCGCCAGACGCCTGGCGCAGGCCAGGCTCGCCGCGGCCTGACCCTTCGTGTCGCAGATATCGACGACAAGCCGGCGGCCGCGGATGCCGCCGCTGTCGTTGACCGCGCGCGCGGCGATCTGCGCGACGCGGCCGGGGTCGGTGACCGCGAACGGCGAATTGGTCTGCGCGATGATGAAGCCGACAAGGATCGTGGGGGCGTTCGCATCGACGGGCGCGGCGACGGCGGAAACGGCGGCAGGTGTCACGGCGGGTGCGGTGGATGCGGCGCTCGCGAGCGCGGGCGACAGGCCGGCGAGAAGCGTCGCCGACAGCATGGCAAGCGGCGTCGCAACACGTGCCCCGATAAGTGCGGACTGTCGCGAGCGGTGATGGCGACGAGGGAATCTGGACATCATGGAGTGCGGGTATCCCGGTGGAAGGTTGGAAAAAAAAGGGCGCGGGCGTCAGACGTCCACCGGCAGACCCAGGTAGATGGCTTCGATCTCGGCGGCGCGGCGCAGCAGTTCGTCGCGGTGCAGATGCAGCCGCACCACGCCCTCGCCGATCACCGCGGCGTGGGTGGCGATGCGTTCGGCGATATGGATATGCTGTTCGACCGCGACGACGGCGATGCCGTCGCGCGCGGCCTGCGCGAGCACGGCGTCCACGACGCGGCGCGACATCGAGGGGCTGAGGCCGAATGTCAGTTCGTCGAGCAATACCAGTTGCGGCCGGCGCAGCAGTGCCCGGCCGACGGCGAGCATCTGCTGTTCGCCGCCGCTGAGCTGCCCCGCGGCCACCGTCATGCGGCGTTCCATCTCGGGAAACAGTTCCAGCAATTCCTTGCGCGAGACGCCGGCGAGCCG
This sequence comes from Robbsia betulipollinis, assembly GCF_026624755.1. Classification (NCBI taxonomy): domain Bacteria; kingdom Pseudomonadati; phylum Pseudomonadota; class Betaproteobacteria; order Burkholderiales; family Burkholderiaceae; genus Robbsia; species Robbsia betulipollinis. Next base: position 1,288,125 of record NZ_JAPMXC010000001.1, on the reverse strand, counting down.
CAGGTTGTCGGCCACGCTGAGCGAGCCCGACAGGCTGCGCCCCTTCACCACGAGCCCGAGCGCCTGACGCATGCGCGCGTGCGGGGGTCCGCACAGCGGCTGTCCGTTCAGCAGGATTTCGCCTTGCGTGTTCGGGACGAAACCGGCGATCGCGAGCAGCGTGGTGGATTTGCCCGCGCCATTGCGGCCGAGCAGCGTCAGGACGTCGCCAGCCGCCACGTTGAACGTCACGTCGCGCAGAACCTGGCGCCGGCCATAGGCCGCCCGCAGGCCGCGCACTTCCAGCACGGGGCGGCTCATGCCCCGGCCTCCACGGGGCGGGGGGCGGAATGGGCGTCGGGACCCGCTTCGGGACCCGCGGCGGCGGTACCGGCGTCGCGATCTTTTTCGGGACGGCTGTCGCGGCCGGGGTCAGGGGGGGCGTTGCGACGGCCGGCGGGCGCCACGTCGGGCGACGGTTCGCCGAGATAGGCGCGTATCACCTCGGGACGGCGCAGCACTTCGGCGGGCGGGCCCTGCGCGATGACGCGCCCGGCGTCCATGACGATCACCGTGTCGCATGTCGCCAGCACCACGTCCATGTTGTGTTCGACCAGCAGGATCGCGATACCGAGTTCGCGCGCTGCCGCGCGGATCGCGTCGATGACATGCCGCCGCGCTTCGGGGCTGAGCGCCGCGGCCGGTTCGTCGAGGCACAGCACGCTCGCACGGGCGGCGAGCGCGCGCGCCAGCGTGACGCGCGCGTGCCAGCCCAGCGAGAGGGCGGCCACGATCTGGTCGAGGCAGGTGTCGGTGCCGGTCAGCGCCGCCGCCGCGGCGACCACTGCACCGGGCGCGGCGGCGGCGGAAGACACGCTGTGTCGCGGGCGCGGCTGAGCGCGGGCGACGTCGGCCGCCGCGAGCAGGTTCTCGCGCACGGTCAGGTCCTCGAACAGCAGATGGTCCTGGAAGGTACGGGTGAGGCCCCGAGCGACGCGCGCGTGCGGCGCGAGCGCATCGAGCGCGGCGCCGCTCACGCGGACCTCGCCGGTACGGATAGGCACGAAACCGGTGATGGCATCGATCAGGCTGCTTTTGCCCGCGCCGTTCGGACCCAGGACACCCAGCACCTCGCCCGGACGAATCGTCAAGCTGACATCGTCGACCACGACGATGTGTCCATACCGCACGCTCAGATGGTCGACCTGCAATGCGGCAGCGTTCGCGCCGCCGGGCAACCGCGGCCGCAGCGTGTGGACGAGCGCGGCGCGATCCGGCGGGGCGGCGCATGCCGCGGCGTTGGGTGCCGTGCTTCGGTGTCGATGGCCGTGCCGCGGCGCCAAGCCCAGCCGCGCCGCGCCGCGCAGGAATTGCGCGACTACGCCGTCCGGTTCGCCGAGCAGCACGAAGACGAGGTTCGCCGCCAGCAGCAGCGCCAGCCAGTCGTTGACCCGGGGTCCGAAAGACAACCACTGCGCCAGCAGCCCGCCCGGCACGAAAACCCCCGTGAGTACGCCGCCAACGAGATAGCCGGCGCCCGACAGCACCGTCATGCTGATCAGCGCGAGCGAATCCGCGTACAGAAAGCCTTCGCCGAAGCGCTGTCCGCCCACGGTGCCGCCCTGCAGCGCGAGAAGCGCGCCGGCGAGACCGGCGAGCGCTGCCGCGACGGTCATCGCGAGCTGTTTCGCGCGGGGCACGGAGACGCCGCTGGCGGCGGCGCCGCGTTCATCGGAGCGGGCGGCGAGCAGACGCCGTCCGGCGGCGCTGCGTCGCAGTGCCGCGAGCAGCAGTCCGGCGGCCAGCACCAGCGCCCAGGCGAGCAGGGCGAAGCGCTGCGGCGCCACCGCGTTGTCGAAGGACAGGCCAAGAACCGACATGTCGCGCACCGTCCAGCCGGTGACATCGTTGACGAGACGGCTCGATGTGAACGCGCCGGTTTCCACGATGGCCGTGATCGCCAGCGTCGCGATCGTCATGCCGATGCCGCGCAGCCGTGCGGTGACGCCGCCGATCACGCCGCCCGCGACACCCGCGGCCCCGGTGGCAAGCGCCAGCGTCAACGGCAACGATGCGCCCCGCTGACTGACCCAACCCGCGAACAGCATCGACAGCGCCGCGAGCGCCAGCGGCAGCAGGCTGATCTGTCCCGCGTAACCGGTCGACACGACCACCGACAGGCCGACGAGCGCGAAGATCGCCGTGAGTGCCAGGGTGTCGGACCACTGGTCGGGGAGCGCGGTGGCCGCGGTCACGACGAGCGCCGCGCCCACCGCGATACCCGGCCAGCTCACGTGCCCCGATCCGACGCGGAACAGACGCGGTGCATCGACGGTGCCGCGCCCGGGCAGATGGCGTCCCGCGATCACCAGCGCGAGCAGCGTCACCGCGTAGGGCAGCGATTTGCCCACGCCCGGCGCCACGCCGAAACCGATCGCCAGGGACTCAACCAGGCCCGCGAGCAGGCCCACCGGCAGCGCGATCCAGAAGTGGCGAAAGGCGGCGATCAGTGCCGCGCCGAGCGCGGGAATCACGAGCGTGCTGAGCGCGTTCGGGCTCAATGCCGTCACGGGCGCGAGCAGGATGCCGGCCGCGGCGGCGAGCACGCCGCTGATCGCCCAGGCGCATGCCCCCCAGGGATGCGGCGAATAGCCGAGCGACTGCGCGCCCATCGGACTGTCCTGCAACGCCGTGGTCACCCGCCCGAAGCGGGTGTATCGAAACAGGCCGTGCAGCGCCAGCGTCAGGAGCGTGGCCGTGACCACCAGCGCGATCGACAGGTCGGGCACGGGGGTGCCGGCGATGCGCGTGGCGCCGGGGAACAGGACGCTGTCGACCCGCTCCTGCTGATTGGTCCAGAAGATGCGGACGACGGCCTGCAGCATCAGCAGCAGGCCGAGCGTCACCAGCGTTTTCGTCGTGGCCGACGCGCCGATCAGACGGCGGCCGACGAACGCGTAAAAGACGACGCCGATCAGCGCGCCGACCGCGAGTCCGAGGACGACGGCCGCCCAGAGCGGCACGCCCGCATGCGCGTAGAGTTTCCAGAACGCGTAGGTCGACGCCATGCCGATCGCGCCTTGCGCGAAGTTGACGACGCCGGTGCCACGGTAAACCGCCACGAGTCCGAGGGCGATCAATGCATAGGCGCCCCCGGTGGTGAGGCCAAGCAGGGAGAATTCGAGGAACTGGGACATCGGTGTGGCGAGGCGGCAGACCCCGGGAGACGGCAATGCGCCAATCATCACACGACGTGCGCGTCGCGCTAACCAACGATCATTGGTTAGCTATCCACGCTTCCTTTCCCGTCGTCCGGTCTGCCCGTGCCGGCCAGGCTGCCGCGGGTTCAGCCCGCCCGGTTCGCGATCCACGTCATGACCGCGGCGGCCGGCATCGGCCGCGCGAGATAATACCCCTGCATGTTTTCGCAGCCGAGCCCGCGCAGGATATGCAGGTCCTCCGCGCTCTCGACGCCCTCGGCGACGATATCGATATCGAGCGAACGGCCCAGATTCAACACCGCCTCCACCAGCACGCGGTTGTCGGGCGTGGCGGTCAGGCCCGAGACGAAGGAGCGATCGATCTTGACGCGCTGCACCTGCCGGTGCCGCAGCGAGGCGAGCGAGGAAAATCCGACGCCGAAATCGTCGATGGCGATGCGGATGCCGGCCGCGCCCAGCGCGGCGAGCTTTCCCTGTACCGCGTGGACGTCCATCGCGGTCTCTTCCGTAATCTCGATTTCCAGCAGGTCGGCCGGCACGCCCAGGCGCGCCAGCGTCTGCGGCACGATGCGTTCGATGTCCGCCTGCGCCATTTCCAGCGGCGACAGGTTCATCGCGACGCGTACATGGGCGTGGCCCGCGTCCTTCAGGTCGCGGATCATCGCGCAGACCCGCGCGAGAATGTAGCGGGTCAGCGTTTCGGACATGCCGGTGACGGCGGCGGTGAAGATCATCTCGGGCGGCGGCACCCAGCCATGCGCGGCGTGGTTCCAGCGCAGCAGCGCTTCGAGACTTTCCAGATCGCGGCCGCCTTTCTTGAAAATCGGCTGAAACCAGACCTCGAGGGATCCGGCGTTCAACGCCGCGGGCAGGTCACGCTCGATGTCGCGCCGCATTTCGAGACGTACCAGCAGCGCCGCATCGAACAGACGGAATTGATTGCGCCCGGCGCTCTTGGCGGCGTGGAGCGCCTCGTCCGCGTACGCGAGACGGTCCGTCAGGGCGACTTCGGCCGCATGATGGACGCCGATGCTCGCTCCCAGACGGCCACCATCGAAAATCGAAAATGGCACGACGCTGATCAAGCGGCTGGCGAGGGCCGTGGGCGCTTCCTGCAGCGCATCGGGATCGTGCAGAATCGCGAACTTGTCCCCGCCCAGGCGGCCGAGAAGGGCACTGTCGGGGACGGCCGCGCGCAGGCGCCGGGCGACTTTGATCAGCACCTGATCGCCCGCGTGATGTCCGAACGCGTCGTTGACCGCCTTGAACCCGTCGAGATCGAGCAGCATGAAGCAGAAGTGCTTGTGCGGGTGCGCATGCAACCGCTGCTGTGTCTCCTGCATGAAGCCCGTGCGGTTCAGAATTCCGGTCAAACCGTCGTGCCACGCCAGATCGCGCATCCGGTCGCTGACCTGCAATGAATGCGCATGCGAGCGGTCCAGCGATTCGGCCAGCGCGGTCGCTTCGTTCTTTCTTTCGCTGGATTCGCGAAACGCCGCCTCGTTTTGGCGGGCGCTGCGCAGCAGCGCGGCCAGGTACAGTGCGGCGGCGGCGGCCAGGCAGTCATGGTCGAATCCGCCGACGTACACCAGACAGCCGACGACCGACGCAAGTGGCGGGATGATGAAGCAGGTGGGAATGAGCGCACAGGCCGTGCCGTGCGTTACCGAACCCGCGGTGATGCCGCAGACGACGGCCAGGAAGAAGATCGCCTCGGGGTGGGTGTAACCGGCACAGAGGGCCGGCACCCACGCCCAGACCGTGCCCGACAGCCATGCGGTGACGGCGTGGAGCCGCAAGTGACCTGTAACCGACGGCATCCAGGCGTGTGGCTTTCCGTTCCGTGGGCGGGGGTTTTCCGGGAAAGCGGGTAGCGACCAGCGACATACCGTGATTCGTACGAGATTGACGAGCGAGGAGGCCAGGAACCAGACCGTGGCCACGCGGCCCAGACCGTGGTGGCTCGCCATCAGCCAGCACGCCGCACCCAGCAGGACGTTGATGGGGAGCGCGATCGAGACGCTGCGGCGCAGGGCGACCAGCTGGTCGCGGCGGACGCGCTCGCTCAGTGCCGGGCCGGCCTCGCCGAAAGCACGCGGCGTGGCGCCTGAAGAGAGTAGAGGAGAATTCATGTATGAGGCCGTGCCAGGAAGGTCGGGTTGGCGGACGCCCGACCGATTGGCCGTCATCATAACGTCAGATGTGCCCGACAGGCGGGGCGCGGGTGGAAAATATTGCCGGTGTATGCGCAATTGCCGGGCGTTCGGTCCGCCGCCGCGGGCATATCGAATCCACGATTGCTTGGTTCGCATGCCGGCACGATGGCGCTACCCTCGGGGGGCACGATGGCGGCGCGACGGCATTCCGGCCGCCGCGCGCGCCGAGCGTCGGTCTTGCCACCGGCGACGATCAGGAGGGCGAACGTGACCGCATTCGATATCGACGAGATTGTGTCGTCGCTGCGTGGCGTACGTCAGGAATGGCGCACGCAGCAAAAGCGCTCTCGCGAGGCGGGCGGGCGCGACCTGCCGACGCGCGAAGCGTTGCAGGACATCGTCGACGCGCTCAAGGGCGCGTTGTTTCCCATGCGCCTCGGGCCGCCGGACCTGCGTCAGGAAAGCGAGGATGTCCATGTTGCGCATGCGCTGGACACGGGGCTGCATCGCCTGCTCGGGCAGGCGCGGCTGGAGCTGCGATTTCGCGCCCGGCATCTGACGCGCGACGACGACGCGATCGAGCGTCGGGCGGGCGACGCGGTGCGGGCTTTCGCGAAGGCGCTGCCGCGCGTGCGGGCACTGCTCGACAGCGACGTGTCCGCCGCCTTCCAGGGCGATCCGGCCGCTGGCAGCGTCGACGAGGTGCTGCTGTGCTATCCCGGCATCCTGGCCATGATCCACCACCGGCTGGCGCATGTCCTGTATCGCCTCGACCTGCGGCTGCTTGCGCGCATCGTCGCGGAAATCGCGCACGGCGCGACGGGCATCGATATCCACCCCGGCGCGCAGATCGGGGCGGGTTTCTTCATCGACCACGGCACGGGGGTGGTGATCGGCGAGACCACGGTGATCGGCGAGCGCGTACGTCTCTACCAGGCGGTCACGCTGGGCGCGAAGCGGTTTCCTCGCGACGCGGATGGGCATTTGCAGAAAGGCTTGCCGCGGCATCCCATCGTCGAGGACGATGTCGTGATCTACGCGGGGGCGACGATCCTCGGACGCGTCACGCTGGGACGCGGCGCGTCGATCGGCGGCAACGTCTGGCTGACCGACGACGTCGCCCCCGGCGCGCGCGTGACCCAGGCGGTGTCGCGCAACGAGGCACACCCGGCGCGGCGGCCGTCGCCGGAAAGGGGGAACGGACTCGGGTCGGGCTCTCAGGCGAGCACGTCGGTATAAATGCGCTGCGCGAACTTCGCGGAATCCGTGCTCTTGTTCAACACGTGGATCAACTTCAGGTCGTCAGCGTAGGCGGCCAGTTCCCGCTGCAGTCCCGGGTCGTGCGGGTGGTGGTGGTGATTCATCGATTGCAGCATCGCAACCCGATCGTCCACCGGCACCTATCGGCCGGCGGGATGCAGCCGTTTGCCGTCGACGTCCCACAGTTGCGCCTGGGCGGGGTCGACCGGTTGCGGCAGCAGCCGGGCACGATGGAACGCGTCGGCGATGGCCGCCTGTTCGCCGAAATTCTGCGTCAGCACCGGCCGCACCGCATAGCTGCGGCGTGCGTTCGCACGCTCCGCCGTCGCCGCGTCCAGCCCCCAGACCGGCGCGAGGAGGCGCGCCGCTTCCTCGGGATGCGCCTTCACCCAGCGGCCCGCGTCCGCCAACTGCGTGTAGAGGAGCGCGAGCAGATCCGGATGGGCCTGCGCGAACGCCGTGCTCACCAGGTAATAGCGTTGATACGAAGCGAAGCCGTCGCCTCGCGTCAGCACGCGCGCGCCGGCCTCCCGCTCGACGGAAGCGACGTAGGGATCCCACGTGAACCACGCGTCGATGTTGTTGCGCTCGAAGGCCAGCCGGGCGTCGGCGGGCGTCAGGTAACTGATGCGGACGTCATCGTCGGACAGTTTCGCCCGGGCCAGCGCCGCGAGCAGGAAGTAGTGGCTGCCCGCCGCCTTGGTGACCGCGATGCGCTTGCCCTTGAGATCGCCCAGGGCGCGGATCGGACCGTCGCGCTGGACGATGACCGCCTGCGCGCCGGGAGACGGCGCTTCCTGCGCGAAATACGCGAACCGCGCGTGGGCGGCCTGCGCGAAGATCGGCACCGTGTCGGCGACGTCCGCGGTGACATCGATCGCGTCGGCGTTCAGCGCCTCGGTCAACGGCAGGCCGCTGGCGAATTCCGCCCACGAGAGTTTTACGTGCAGCGGCAGAAGTGCCTGCGCGAGCGTGCCGCGCGCCTTGAGGACCGCCATCAGGGTCGACGATTTTTGATAGCCGATGCGCAAGGCGGTCTCCTCGGCGGCGGCGGGCGGCGTGAACAATGCGGCGGCGGCGGCCGCGATCGCGATCGCCAGCATCGCGACACGGTGCGCGGAAGAGACGGGGAAAGGACGTGTGGGATGCTGCATCGGCTTGGGCGGGCGGCGAGGGCGCGTAGTGAGACGAACGCGGATACTAGCGCGATCGACGGGCGCCGCCATATGATGAATTGTGCTATCGATATCCTTTTTTCGGGGTGGCGCGGTCCGTTTCACGCGTGCGTGCCAAGCCCGCGCGGCAATACCTGCGAGCTGCCGCTGCCTTTCTACAAAACCGCCTAACGCTAGCACCATCGCTTGTTTGTGCGGACCGGGCATTGTCGCTAAGGTGACGTTTTCTCATTGTTGTGTCCCTGGAAACAGGGGCGGACTTCCTGGAAACTGTCATGGCGCTGTTCGATTTCAACCCGGCGACGGCAAGCGACGCCGCTTCCGCCGCCCCGTCCGGCGAGAGCGCGCTGCTCGCGCGCTTCGCGCCGGTCTTCGACAGGATCGCCGCGGGAGCCGTCGAGCGGGAACACAACCGGACATTGGCCTACGACGCGGTCGAATGGTTGCGCGAGGCCGGTTACACGAAGCTGCGGATACCGAAGCGATATGGTGGCGATGGCATCGGCCTCGCGGCGTTCTTCTCGCTGGTGACCCGCCTGGGCGAGGCGGATTCCAATCTGCCGCAGATCCTGCGCGTGCATGCCGGCTTCATCGAGGCGCTGCTCGAGGACAGCGACGAAACCGCCCGTGAACGCTGGTTCAGGGAAATCGTCGACGGCGCGATCATCGCCGGCGCGGTTTCCGAGCGCACCGGGACCACGAACAATTCGGTACGGTTGAGCCGGCGGGCCGAGGGCCCGGACTGGCAACTCGACGGCGAGAAGTTCTACACCACCGGCAGTCTGTACGCGGACTGGATCGACGTATCGGCGAACGACGGCGAAGGCGACGTGCGCGTGCTGGTGCGGGCTGACACGCCCGGTTTGCAGCGCATCGACGATTGGGACGGATTCGGTCAGCGGCTCACGAGCAGCGGCACCGTGCGGTTCGATGCGGTACGGGTGCCGTACGATCAGGTGTACCGCCGCTTCGACGCCAGCAGGCCGCGCCGGCATACGTTGCAGACCGCCTTCTTCCAGCAGATTCATCTCGCCAATCTCGCAGGCATCACGCGCGCGATCCTGCGCGATGCGGTGGGCTTCACGACGCCTCGCACGCGCACCTTCGGCGTCGCGGGCGCGTCGCGTCCGGCGGAAAACCCGCTGGTGCAACGCGTGGTGGGGCGGATCGCGAGTCTGGCCTTCTCCGTGCAGAACACCAGTGAAGCGGTGTCGCGCGCCCTCGATGCGGTGTCGGTGGCGCGGGCCGCGGGCCGCACCGACGACGGGACGTATATCCATCTCGAAATCCAGGTGTTCCAGGCCCAGCAGATCATTCTCGAGCAGACCTTGCAGGCGGCCACCTTGTTGTTCGAGGTCGGAGGCGCCACCGCCACCAGCGAAACGCGGCGTCTGGACCGGTATTGGCGCAATGCCCGCGTGCTCGCCTCGCACAACCCGGCGACGCTGCGCGAGGCCGCGATCGGTGCGTTCTATCTGAACGGGCGGGGCCAGCAGGAAACATTCGGGCTGGGTCGTCTGGAACGGTGACGGTTCGCCGCCAGCGCGGTGCCGGGCCGGTGTCACCGTGCTGGCGGCGACGCCTCCCATCCGGCGTTTTTTTACAAGGGCCATCCATGCCGCTGATCGATTACCCCGTGGGTCATTCCTCCGAGCGCCTTGCCGGTCGCCGGCGCGCCCTGCGGCTGCTGGGCTGCGCGCCGCTTGCGGCCGCGTGCGGCGTACCCCGCGCGAGCCAGGCGCGCGTCGCCGATGCGGCGCTCGCCAAAGTCACGTTGATCCTGGGCGACCAGGCAACGGGCACGCGGTCCCTCGCGCAAGCCGCGGGGGTGCTCGACGACACCCCTTATCGATTCCGCTGGGCCAACTTCCAGGGCGCCGCGCCCCTGTTCGAAGCGCAGCGCGCGGGGAGCGTCGATCTCGCGCCGGCGGGCGATCTGCCGGTGCTGGCCGCCGCCACGGGCGATCCCTCGCTCAAGATCGTGGCGACGCGCGCCGGTTCGGCTGCGGCGCTGGGCATTCTCGTTCATCAGGCTTCCAGCGTCCGGCGGGTCGCCGACCTGAAGGGCCGCACCGTCTTCGTATCGTCGGCGCGCGGCAGCATTTCGCAGTTCCAGCTCTACGGGGCATTGGCGGAAGCGGGACTGTCGGTCAACGACGTCACGATTCGCTTCGTATTGCCCACCGATGCCTTCTCCGGCTTCACCTCCGGCGCGATCGAGGTCTGGGCGACCTTCGATCCGTATTTCGGCATCGCGGCGCAGCACGGCGCGCGCGTGTTGCGCGACGGCGTGGGCATCAATAGCGGATTGGGCTTTTTCACCGCGTCCGCGAGCGCGGTGGCGGACTCCGCCAAGCGTGCGGCACTGGCCGATGTGCTCAGACGCTTGCAGCGCGCGGGCGACTGGGCGCTGGCGCATCCCGCGGCCTATGCGCAGGTCTATTCGACGACCACCCGCGTGCCCCTGGAAGCGGCGGCGCAGATCACGAAGCGCGCGCCCTTGCAGCAGCGCTTCGTGACCGATGCCGATATCGCCGCATTGCAAAGGGTCGCCGATGTCGCGTGCCGCAGCGCGATCCTGCCCCGTCGCATCGACGTCCGGGCGATTTCGGATCCGGGGCTCGCGACGGCGTGACGCTTCGCCGGGGGGGATGGTGAGGAGGTGACGCGGTCAACCGCGCGCCGACGGCGGACCTGCCAGGAAAGCCGTGATATACGATGGTATATTACGAGCCCATGATGTTCCCTTCCTGGCTTTCCCACGACAAGAACCCACAATGAGATCCAACGGACGCGCGGCGCGACACGTGAAATTTTCCATCGCGGTGGCATGGGGCGCCGCGACACTGGGACCGTTCGCGCCCGCATGGAGTGTGGAGCCCGCTCGCGTATTCGCGGCCGGCAGTCTGGTCGCGGCCGTCAACGATGCCTTGACGTCATCGGGCATCGCCGCCGCTGACTTCGCCAAACCGGTATTCGGGCCGGCGGGCGCCCTGCGCGCGCGACTGGAGGCCGGGGAGCAGGCCGATCTGTTCCTGTCGGCGGATCTGGCGCAGCCGCGCGCTCTGGCGCGAGGCCATGAAGGCACCTATGTCGTGCCGTTCGCGCGCAACCGGATGTGCCTGTTTTCGCATCGTCCGCTGGGCGCGAACGCGGCGGACGTCGTCGCCACGCTGCTTGCGCCCGATTTCCGGCTGGCAAGCTCCACGCCGAAGGCGGACCCGGGCGGCGACTACGCGTTCAAGGTGTTCGCGAAGGCGGATGGCGTGAAGCCGGGCGCGACGCAGGTGCTCGAGAAAAAAGCCCTGCTGCTGCTTGGCTCGCCGAACGCGATGACGCCCATCGCCGGGAAATCGCCGGCGGCGTCGATCTTTCTGTCGGATCGCGCGGATGCCCTGCTGTATTACTGCAGCAATGCCGCCGACATCAAACGCGAGGTGCCCGATCTCCTGGTGGCGCCGCTGCCCGCCGCGCTCGACGTGCCGGTCGTCTACGGCATGGCGCTGCTCTCGGACCAGCCGGGCGCCGAGCGTTTCGCCCTCTTCCTGTTGTCGGAAAAAGGGCAGGCGATATTCTCGAAATACGGCTTGCTGCCGTTGTCGCCCGCGCCGGATAGTCTTTGACGGCCTGTCCGATCGAAACTAAGATCGTCCCAAACAAAACACACGGGCGCGTCATCCGCGCGCAGTGTTTCAATGGGAGACAGGCATGCAGCTCGAGAACAGGATCGCCATCGTCACCGGCGGCGGCGCCGGTATCGGACAAGCCGTCGTGCGTCGCTACCTGGCGGAGGGTGCGAGGGTCGTCGTCGTCGACGTCAGGCCGTTGTCGGACATGGCAGCGGATTATCGCGACGTGCCGGCCGAGCACATCGCGTTGCTCCAGGAGGACGTCACCACGCGCGACGGCATCGAGAACATCGTGCGGGCGACGCTCGAACGCTTTGACCGGGTGGACATCCTCTTCAACAACGCGGCGATCTTCGACATGCGCCCGTTGCTCGACGAATCGTGGGACATCTTCGATCGCACCTTCGCGGTCAACGTCAAAGGCATGTTCTTCCTGATGCAGCGTGTCGCCCGGCAGATGGTGGCCCAGGGCGACGGCGGCAAGATCATCAATATGGCCTCGCAGGCGGGGCGCCGCGGCGAGGCGCTCGTCTCGCACTATTGCGCGAGCAAGGCGGCGGTCATCAGCTACACGCAGTCGGCCGCGCTGGCGCTCGCGCCCCATCGCATCAACGTCAACGGGATCGCGCCCGGCGTCGTCGACACGCCGATGTGGAAGAACGTCGACGCGCTGTTCGCGCGTTACGAAAACCGGCCGGTCGGCGAGAAAAAGCGCCTGGTGGGCGAAGCGGTGCCCTGGGGCCGGATGGGCCGTCCGGACGAACTGACCGGCGCGGCCGTGTTCCTGGCCTCGGCGGATGCCGAGTACATCACCGCGCAGACGCTGAACGTGGATGGCGGCAACTGGATGAGCTGAGCGTGTGCGGCGGTGGCGCGTGCGCTGCCGCTACACACGCCGATTCTCGTTCGCCGCGGCCGGCGTCGCCCCGCCCGGCGCCTCCACGTAGCGCCGGACGACGACGGTCAGCAGCACGCCCAGCAGCAGGACCCCCGCGGCCAGAAAGTATAGTCCGTCGGCGAGGCGGCCGGTGTACTGCTTGATCGCCCCCACCGTGAACGGACCGAGATAGCCTCCCAGATTGCCGATCGCGTTGATCATCGCGATACCGGCGGCGGCCGACGTTCCGCTCAGAAAGCGGCTGGGCAGGGTCCAGAAAATGGGTTGCGCGGCGTACAGGCCGAAGGCGGTCAGGCACAGCGCGGCGAGCTGCACGACATGCGAATGCGCGGTTGCCGATACGGCCAGCCCGATCGCTCCCAGCGCCGCGGAGCCGGCGATGTGCCACATCCGCTCATCGCGCCGGTCCGAACTGCGGGGGACGGTGAGCAGGCCCGCGATCGCGAAAAAATAGGGAATCGCCGACAGGAAGCCGGTCGTGAGATTGGACACGCCGAATGCCTTGATGATGGTGGGCAGCCACATCGACATACCGTACACCGCCAGCGGATAGGGCAGAAAATAGAGCGCGAGCAATACGATGCGGGCGTCCCCGAGCGCGCGCAGCGGATGCGCCTGCGCTCCCGCCGCATCGAGGACGGGGCCTTTCTCGCGACGCTCGCGTGCCAGCTCGGCGTCCAGCCAGACGCGGTCCGCCGCGGGCAGCCAGTGCGCATCGCGCGGCCGGTCCGGAAGCAGCCGCAGGGTCGGCCAGGCGAGCAGCATCGCCGGCAGGCCCGTCAGAATGAACAGCCACTGCCAGCCGTGCAGTCCGGCGATCCCTTCCATGCCCAGCAGGCCGCCGGACAGCGGGCCGGTCACGATCAACGCCAACGGCTGCGAGAGCAGGAACAGCCCGAAGATGCTGGCCCGGTGCCGCGCCGGAAACCATTGACAGAGAAAGTACACGACGCCGGGATAAAAGCCGGCTTCGGCGGCCCCCAGCAGAAAGCGCAGCAGGTAGAAACTCGCGGGCCCGCGGATCAGCGCCATCGCGACCGTGATCGTGCCCCACGTGACGAGGATGCGCGCGAACCAGCGGCTCGCGCCGATGCGGACCAGGAAAACGTTGCTTGGCACTTCGAACAGGAAGTAAGCGATGAAGAAAAGCCCCGCGCCGAAACCGTACGCGGCATCGCCGATGCCGATGTCGGCATTCATCTGCAATTTCGCGAAACCGAGCGTCGAGCGGTCGATATAGGCGGCGAGGTAGAGCAGCACCAGGAACGGCACCAGCTTGAACGTGATGCGGCGGATCGTGCGGGTTTCCTGGCGCGTGCCGGTCTCGTCCATGGCCGAAATTCCTGTGTGGGGCCGGCCATTATAGTCAGACTATTTTGGGATTAACGTTCGGGTATACGCCCATCGCGGCATGGGTTCGGCGGGGGGATGCCGCCGCCGCGGGTGGCGGGCCCGGCATCGCATCGCTGTGCGCTTCCTACACCTTGAACGTCACGATCAGTCGGCTGAACGGCACGGTACGGTCGACCAGGATCGACCCGTCGCCGAAACCGGCGTAGGTCTTCACCAGCCGCATTCCGAGACCGGTGCCCTGCGGCTTGGGAAAGTCCTTCGGAAACCCGCTGCCTTCGTCGGCCACGGTGAGTTTGACGGCGTCCTGCGTGCGTTCCAGATCGACGGTGATCCGGCCCTTGCCATATTTCATCGAGTTGGTGATCAGCTCGCAGGCGATCAGTCCGAGCGGCGCCAGACGGGAAGCGGGCAGCACCATGCTCGACGCGTGCAGGGTCACGGGCCGGTCTTCGTATCCCGCCTGCAGGTCGTCGAGCAGACTGGCCAGATAGGTTGCGGCATCGTTGGCGGCGCCGCCGTCTTCCCGATACAGACGCTCATGCACCGAGGCCACGCTCAGTACCCGGCGCGCGGCCACCTTCAACTCGCCCTTGACGCTCTCGTCCGCGCTCAGATTCGCCTGCAGCCCGAGCAGCGTCTGCACGAGTTGCAGGCTGTTGCGCACGCGATGATGGACCTCTTTCATCATCAGTTCGCTGGTGCGCAGTTCGTCCTCCCGCACCGACAGGAGCTGGCTCAGTGCCACCTCCTGCTGGTGGCGCTCGGTGATGTCGCGCGATACCGAAACGATCCGTTCCACCTGCTCGTTGGCACCGAGGATCGGCGACACCGAGACGTCCCACCACCGCGGCTCTCCCTTCGTCGTGGGACAGAAGGCCTCGAACCGGAACGGCCGTCCGGCAACCGCCTCCGCGATCGCCGTTTCGATCTCGGCCCGGGCGGATTCGGGCCAGAGGCTCGTCCAGGGCAGGCCGTCGAATTTCGAGAAATCGTCGATCTGCATGTGGCACAGACCATTCTCGTTCATGAACTCGAGTTCGCCCTGTACCGACATCACCTTGATGCAGTCATGGCTGGCGTTGAGGACGCTGGACGAAAACAGACCGGCATCGCGTGTCTCGGTCTGCGCCAGATCGCGGTCCAGTGCCATCGCGATCACGTTCGCGACCGCTTCCATGAAGATGATGTCGGTCTCCGTGAAATCGGCCGTGTCGTCGCTGTCGGCTTCGAGCACCCCGTAGGCGTTCATGCTGCTGCGAATGGGCACGTTGATGGCGCGTTCGATACCGTATTTCACGAGGATCGCGGGCGTGCGAAAGCGCAGCTCGTTGCCGAGATGGTTCGAGATGACCGGTTTGCCGCTCGAATAGGCATAGCCGGCCGGGCTCGCATCGTCCGCGCCCATCGAGATGGTGCCGATATCGGCGGGCATCCAGCCCAGACCCTCCACCAGCAGGAATTCGTCGGTCTGCGGCAGATAGCGCAGCACCTTGGCGAAACGGGCGCCCAACCCGCCGGCCGCGACCCGCACCGCTTCGCGCAGGATTTTCGCGAAATCCTGTTCGCCGAGCGCGAAGTAACCGAATTGCGCCGCGAGTATGTGCTGACGGCGCAAGCGCGAGACGGACAGGCCCGCCGCATTGCGGGCAATCTCATCTACCGATAAATTTTCCATAAAACCTGGGGAAAGAATCGGCTCCCTTGGGTCCGATGTCAGGGTTGAACATTGATGCTGCGCGTGCTGCCGGTCGCGGCGCGCCGCCCGGTATGAGCGGCGGGATCATGCCCGGGCTGCGGCAGGCGCGAGAGTGCGTGTTCCTGTTCTACGGGAACGTTCGAGAGCGGCGGGACCCGATGCCGGAGATCAGGCGAGCGGCGCCCGCCGTGTGGGTGTTGCAAGGGCATTCCGGTTGCCAGCCGCCATCATACCAATAGCGGCGCCTTGATGGATAGAGGGGGCCGGATGCGGGGAGCGCGGGAGGTGCGAAAGGTGCCGCGGCAAGGCCGTCAGAATACCGCAAAGCGGGCAACGGTGCGGCCTTGCCCGATGCGACCGAAAGCTTTGTAAAGCATCGCCCGAAATAGCGGGACGCGTGGTCGACCCACCGAATCGTATAAAACCGGAAGTCCTAAGCACTTGATCTTATATAATGGGTTGCGCGGCGCTTGTATGGCAGACCGCACCGCCATGCGACATGTACTACCCACCAAAGCACACCGGCTGCTGTCCACGCGTTTCGGTCTTTGGAAAATACGATCGGAACGCTGTTCCGGAACCATTGTTCCTTTTCTCGCCCATGCCCCTTTATGGCAGAATTCAGCAACTATGAATTCGTCTCGACGGTTGCTTTCTGCGAGTCCGCCAGGGTACTGAACAGTTTCGCTGCGCTGTCGCATCGTCAGGCATTGATCGCGGCCATCGTGCTCAATCGGGCGGACTGGCTCTGGGATCAAAGCTATACCATCGTCACCGCGATGCGCGAACTGGGACCCGCCGGTCTGGCGCTGGTCTATGCGGTGGAACAGGTGGTGTGCCGCGGGTCGTAAATGATTCGGGGCCGGCGACGCACACGGTAACGGACGCGGTAACGGGCTAACCGCCCGGCGCCGGGTCCCGTCGAGGAAGGACGCGGTCCCTCTCATCCATCGTCTTGAACGAGACATTCTGTGCGACGAATTCCCGCGTCGACGCCACCGCCTTGCGCGTGCTCACGTGCAGGAAAGCGTTCGGGCCGAGCAGGCGTTCGCGATCGACGCTCTCCTTGCCTTTGAGTTCGACAGGCATATAGGATGCCGCGTCTTCCAGGATGCGTGCGTCGGCCAGTGTCAGCGCTTGCAGCGCGGCGGGCGTGTCCCGCCCCGCGGGCGCGAGCTGGTCGCGCAGCGCGGCGTTCAGGTCCAGCATCCGCGCGGCATGTTCCCGCAGGCGGTGGCGGGTAAACAGCACCTGATTCGGCCGCCAGTTCGCCCGTGCATTCGCCAGGTGTCGGTCGATGACGACGTGCGCTTCTTCGAGCGCGGTGGCGTAGGGCGTGCCGTTTTTTCGCATGTGTTCCGTGGCGAAGAGCATCGCCCATTGCGCGCGTTCGCTCTCGACCGCGCGGATATAGGCGCTCGGGCCGGCGAATTCACGGTCGAGCACGCAGGCGCGATGGTTGAGCCGCCGTTCGTCGCGTACCAGTTGCAGCCGCGCGGACATGCGCGTGTTGCGAAAGGTGAAATGCATGGCCGGCGTATCCAGGGTCAGCAGCCCCAGGCCGATCGAACGGCCGGTGCCGTCCACGCTCACCGGCAGGTTCGAGTTCGTACCCACGCCCAGACGGCCGACCCAGCGGCTGCCCCCGCCGTGGCGGTGCTGCTCGACGCGGCGCGCATCCTGGCGTACGACGGTGGCGGCCGGGTTCGCCGGCGTGGCGTCGGCCGCGGGCAGGGCGGCGTCCTGCCGCAGCCCATGATCGCGAATATACGCCAGTCCCACGGCCGGTCCCAGACCGAGCGGCAGCGTCGCGCGCGCGGCGCCGCCGGCGTCGGCTCCGGTATCCGATCCGGCCGCGCCGTCGTGGGCGGGCTCGGGCAGGCGCAGCGTCATGCCCGCGGCGACGGATACGCCTGCGCTATATCCCTTGTCGCGGGTATCGGTCCAGGAGAGGGTCAGGTCGGCGTCGTCGAAATGGCGTGCGAACACGCGTTGCGCGGCCGACGTGGACGCCGCTTCGTCCACCTCTGCCGTGCGTTCGCCCTCCGCATGGGCATCTTCGCGCGTTGCCGCGGCCGCGAACAGTTCCGCGACGATCCCGGTGGCCTTTTCCAGCATGGCGTCGTCCTGATAGCCCGTCCCGGCCTCGTTGGGGCGCCGCGCGATGCCGATGGACACGCCTGTGACCTCGCCGCGCTCGCTGGCGTGAAGCAGGGCATTCACCGTGGCCCCGGCGCGGGCCTCGGCCAGTCCCAGATCGAACCGATAGCCCGCGAAAACGCCCGCCTCGACATGCGTGGCCGTGCGCCTGGCGGTGCCGACGAAGATTTCGACGCCTTGCAGCGAGCGGCTGATCTCGACCACCGCCTCCTTGCCGCGACGCGCCTGTACGTTGAGTTGCGCGGACACTGGAACCGAGGAGAGATGCAGAAAATTGGTGACGGTCGCCGACAACCCGCGCGTGCTGAAACCATATCGGTGCCCGTCGCTCAAGCGCAGCCGTGCGCCGGCTTTGAGCTTACCGATGACGTCGATCAGCAGGTCGCGTCCATGCGTTACGCTGCGTTGGTCGAGACGCGCTTCCGGGGGCTCCGCGAGTTTCCGCAGGCTATCCACATGATTCCAGAAAGGCGCTTCCCCGGTTTTGGGTATGCGGGCGATCGTTCCCCAGCGTTCCAGCATGTCGGCCGTGTAGTGGCGCCCATCGAGGGCGGCGAAAGGGGCCACGCCGCGCAACGCTTCGCCGTTCCGATTCGCGAACGCGGCGAGCGCCACGCCCTCGGGTGCATCCGGGGTCGCGGCCTCTGCGAGCGTCCGGGCCTTCCCGGCGATCACGGGCAGGTCCGCCGCCGTGACCCGGTCCTTCGTCAGGCCGCCCTCGAGCCAGACGTGGAGCGCGGCCAGTTCCACCAGCGAACCGATCGGGTCCGCGTGCCGCAGCGCGGCCGTCGCGTCCAGGGGAGATGTTCCGCCCGCGGGCGCGCGGGTCAGTTCGTCGAGCGCCTCGCGCATCCCGGCGCGCAGCTTTGCCTGCTCATTTTGCAGCGTGTCGCGCGGCACGCCGCCCAATCCGAGCGTCGGCGCGCTCAACGGCGATTTGTCTTTCCCCAGGATGCGCCGCGGCAGGTTCCGGGCGCGCTCCCAGCGCGATTGCGCCAGACGCGGGATGGTGCGCGTGACGAATTTCTCCAGCCGGTGATTCTTGCGCGCCAAATCGCTGCCCGGCGCATCGTCGCGGTCACCCTGGCGCCACGAGAAGAGGTCGTAGCGTTCGCGCTCGCTCAGTGCCTGTGCGCCCTCGTTCAGCAAGCGCGCGGCGGCCCCGATCGTACGGTGGGACAGCGCGGCGGCGGGGTCATGGCGGTGCGTTTCCAGCTTATCGATCAGGGTATCGACCGCGGGTGCGGCGTACGCGGGGATAGGGGCGGTGTGCCGGCGCGCCGCTTCGTGCGGCTCGCCGCGGGGCGCGGCAGGGGCAGGGGCAGGGGCAGGGACCGCCGTGGCGCCGAGGCTCGCCTGCCCGGCCGCGCCGAGAAGCGCCTGTACGGCGTGGGCATGGAAGGCGGCGTCCACCGGATGTCCCGCATCGGCGCGCAGCGCCGCGAACGCATCGAAGTTGCAGCCGTTGCCCCGCGCGAGGATCGTCATGAGTTGTACCGCGCGTCGGCCGGCCTCGTCCAGCGCGCGCAGCGCCGTCGCCGACGTCAGGGTCGCGAGCGGCAAGGTGGCGCAACGCGCCAGCACCGCGAGCGCGACGCGCGGCTGGCCGATGCCGGTGTGCGCCAGGGCGGCGGCGATCAGCGCGCCATGCATCGTCTCACCGGCGGCGTGGGGGCCGCCCAGCCGTGCCAGACGCTCGGCAAGGGCGGCTTGCGCCTGTTCCGGCGTGCCTGCGACACCTCCCGCTGCGACGGCGTCCGCCATCACGCCGGCAAGCGAATCCCCCTCGACATCCGCGGTCTCCCATCCCAGCGCGGCGGCCACGTCGGCGGCGAAACCGGACTGCGGGGGTATTGCCGGAAGGACCGGGGGGAAATCGGATGCGGCCCCGACACGCGGCGCGTGCGCCATGGGCGCGGCGCCCGCGGCGGCGTGCAGGGGCGAAGCGGCGCGCACGGGAAATGCATTGTCGATGAATCGGCGTAGCGCCAATGCGCCCGTGGCGGCTTCCCGTTGCCGGGCGATGTCCGGTACGGTGCCGCTACCCTGCGGCGACTGTGCGCTCGCGGCCGGTGGGGACGCGCTGGCGGCCCGGTTCTGCACGCGCGTCGCGTAACGCTCGATCCGGTCGTGTTGCGTGGGCGGCGCCTGCGGATCGATGTCGGCGTGATCGGTCCGCGTATAACGGGGATGCGCCACATCCTGTGGGCCGATCGGCTGGCCGGTATGGCCGGTCTGGAAAAACGGTATGGTGAAATCGCGACGCCGGTGTCGCATCTTGTCGCGCGTGTGTGCCAGGCCCGAGCGGGGCGGCGGCGCGGGTTTCAGGCCGGCCAGCGGCGCGGAAAGGGTCCGTTCGCGGCGTGGCGGCGTGGCCGCGGCACGTTCGCCGTCGGTCAGCGGTGCGGTATGGGGCACCCCGCTGGCAGCGGGCGCGCCGTTGGGCGGCGCGGGGGGCGTCGCTTCTGAAGCGGTGGACGTGAAATGTCGGCGAAAACGATCGAACATGAGGAAATGGGCACACGGATGACGTGATGATGATGCCGCGTTTATGTGTCAATCATATGCCCGGAATCGACAGGATGCTGCCCGGTGCGAAGGCGCGGCGTGCACGATCCGTCGCGCCATCGTCATCGATCATGACATTCGGCGCGCGCCATGGCCATGCACGCGTCGCGACACTGTGTCGCTTACCGCGATATATACAGCATTGCTGTACAATAGCGTTTCAGTCGACGCGTTGGCGAATTTCGCGAACTGGCGAATCGATACCCACATGAGGTCCGGCATGCACAACAATCATCCAAAGGCCGTGGTCGAGCGGTTCAACTACGAAGTGATCCGGGATGGCAACCGCGCCGCTTTCGAGGCGCTCATGGCGCCCGACTTCGTCAACTGGTCGGCACCGAACGAGCAGTTGCGAGGCGCGGAAGCGATGTGGACGACGTTTGCGTCCGTGCTTCGTCCCGCGATCGCGGACATGGAGGTTCGGATTCACGAGCAGTTATGCGACGGCGACAAGGTCACTACCCGAAAAACGATCTCGGGCAGACATGTCGGAACATTGATGGGCGTCGAAGCCACCGGTGCGGCGATATCGATCGACGTGATCGATATCGTTCGTGTGGAGGGCGGCCGATACGTCGCGCATTGGGGCATCAACACGCTGGCCAGCATCGTGGCGCAACTTCGCGGACACCAGGCATCGCCGAAATGAGCCAGGTCAAGCGCCAGCCTTCGCCAGCCCATACCGGCGACGCCGCGCTTCTCGGCGAATCCCTTCGCGACGTCGTCAGTCGCCTCGTCAAGACCACCCGCGAGCAAAGCGGTACGCACTCGAACGCCCGCAGCGAAACGCTGGCGCTCCTGGAGCGTGCCGGCCCGATCAGTATTGCGACGCTTGCCGTGTCGCGCAGCGTGACGCATCAGACGATGCGGCTCATCGTGATGAAGCTGGTCGAACAGGGGCTGGTCACCCTGACACAGGACATCGCGGACAGGCGCGCCTATGTCGTGGCCTTGTCCGACATGGGCCGAACCCACACGATGCATGAACGCGCCACGCGTTCCCAATGGCTGACAGACCAATTGCTAAAAAAAACCAGCCCCGAAGAACGCGCGATTCTGGAGATCGCGGTGCGAACGCTTCGCAAACTGCTCGACTGATCCACGGCAAGGCGCCATCTCGCCTTTCCACCCGGTTTCGTTGCCGTCGCGCACGAGATGTTCGGGTGCGAGGGTGTCCCGTGCCGAGAAGATGATGGCGAACCTTACGTCATTGTCAGGACCCCGCGCGATTCCGTGCAGGTCGCGATTCATCGAAAGCCCGGTTCAGGTTTCGGTTTCCCTGCCGTAAACCCCATGGAGTCCGCGATTTGCCGCCGGGACATTTCCCGTCATGGTTGTGTTTTTTTGAGGCGTCTATGCTCTCCAACATCTCGATCCGTTTGCGTTTGGCTTTCGCGATGGGTTTTCTTGGCTTGCTGATGGCGGTCGGCGCGGCACTGGGCCTGTCCGGGATTGCGATGAGCAATGCAGATCAAGAAGATCTGTACTCGCACCAACTGGCATCGGCGCTCGAGCTTGGAAAATTCAACTTCTTCTATTCCCGGGGGCGGCTGGTGCTCGACCGGATAGCGGCCAAGCCCGATCGACCCGACATTGCCAGCCTGGAAGCCCATGCGCGCGAGCAGTTCGCGATCGCCGACAAGGCCTGGAAAGAATACCGCGACCTTCCTGCCGACGCGGAGGAACGACAGTTATCCGACGCCGTTGAATCCAAACGTCAGCTTGCGATGAATGGGCCGGTCGCCGATGTGTTCGCCGCCATCGACCGACGCGACACGGCGCGGCTGGCCGACCTCATTTCGAACAGGATGACCAATCCTTTCAATGAAATTACGGACCGTTCGGGAAAACTCGAAGCGATGAAATCGGTGCAGGCCCGTGCCCGCTACGACGCCGCCCAGGACCGCTTTCATGCCATTGTCTGGTTGGCGGCGGGCGGCCTGTTGATCGGTCTGGCGATGGCGGTACTCGCATGGCATGCCTTGGTCAAATCGATTGCCGGTCCGCTCGACGAGGCGCTGGCGCACTTTCACGCCATGGCCCATGGCGATCTGAGCCGACGTATCGAAGCGCGTTCGAAGGATGAGATGGGAAAGCTGATGGAAGGCCTGCGCATCATGCAATCCCGTTTTACTGGCATGATAGGCTCGGTACGTCATGGCGCGGAATCCATTTCCGCCGCCACCGCCCAGATCGCGGCAGGCAACACCGATCTCTCGCAACGCACCGAGGAACAGGCAGCCTCGCTCGAGGAGACCACGGCAAGCATGGGCGAACTGACCACGGCCGTGCGTCAGAACGCCGAGAACGCGCGGCAGGCCAGCGGTCTTGCCCGCGACGCGGTGGACGTCGCGCATGAAGGCAGCGAAGTGATCACGAAGGTGGTATCGACGATGAACGAAATCAATGCGCGCTCGAACGAGATGGCCGAGATCGTCGGCATCATCGAGGGCATCGCATTTCAAACGAACATTCTCGCGCTCAACGCGGCGGTCGAGGCGGCGAGAGCGGGCGAACAAGGCCGGGGCTTCGCGGTGGTGGCGGGCGAGGTACGCACGCTCGCGCAACGCAGCGCCACGGCGGCGAAGGGCATCAAGACCTTGATCGACGACTCCGTTCAGTGCGTGGGCGGCGGCGCGGCGCTGGTGGGTCAGGCCGGACAGACCATGACCAAAATAAACGATACGGTGCGTCGTGTCACCGACATCATGAACGATATCTCCCTGGCGTCGAAGGAACAAAGTGATGGCATTGAACAAGTCAACAAAGCCGTCGCACAGATGGACGACGTGACGCAGCAAAATGCGGCACTGGTCGAAGAGGCCGCGGCGGCCGCGTCTTCCCTCGCGGAACAAGCCACGCGCATGACCGATGCCATAGGGGTGTTCCAGCTTGCGGCGCATTGAGGTGACGTAGTCGAGGCACGACATCGTGCGTGCGGAAGCGGCGCCCGGTAGAGTCGAAGCAGTTTTCTTGTCATGCGTGTCCGTGGCCGATGTGCGATGACGCCACGGATTTTCAAAACCATCGACGGTCACGACTGCGGTCCCGCGTCGCGGCGATGACCGTTCATTGCCAGGGGCCTGGAAAAGCATGTTGCCATCAGGATTTTTCAAGATCGCGGTCGGGTTATGTGTGGCCGCCCTCGTCACCATCGACACGGCGCATGCGGCCGACGCCGATGCGGTGACCGTTCCGGAACAAAGCGCGGACTTCACCGCGCGTGATTTCCACTTTTCCGAGGGCACGACGCTGCCGGAAGTGCGGATTCACTACGTGACCATCGGTACACCGCGGCGCGACGCGCAGGGGCGCGTCGACAATGCGGTGTTGTTGATGCACGGGACGACGGGCACCAGCAAGGAGTTTTTGACGCCTCTCATGCGCCGCGAGCTTTTTGCCCCGGGTCAACCGCTCGACGCGCAACGCTATTTCATCGTGATCCCGGATGGCCTGGGCCGCGGCGGTTCCAGCAAGCCCAGCGATGGCATGGGCATTCGCTTCCCGCGCTACGGTTATAACGACGTGATCGAAGCCAATCATCAGCTGCTGGAGGATGGCCTGCACATCACGCATTTACGTCTGGTGCTCGGCGTCTCGATGGGCGGCATGCAAACGTGGATGTGGGGCGAACGTTATCCCGATATGGCCGACGCGTTGATGCCCGTGGTCAGTCAGCCGATCCCCATCGCCGGGCGCAACTGGCTCTGGCGACAGATGGTGGTCGGCGCAATCCGCAACGATCCTGGCTGGCAGGGCGGTGACTACACGACCGCGCCGGTTCAATGGCTGCGCGTCATGCCGATCTTCGCCGTACTCACCGTCAACCCCACGCAGTTGCAGGCCCAGGCGCCCACCCGTGAGGCGGCTACCCATCTCTACGACAGTTTGGTGAAGGAGGGCGGCAAGAACGACGCGAACGATGTGCTGTACTGGTTCGAATCCTCGTGGGATTACAACCCGACGGCGCGCCTGAACCAGATTCGCGCGAAGCTGCTGGCCGTCAATTTTGCCGACGATCTGCTCAATGCGACCGATCTCGGCGTGATGCAGCGGCTGATCCCCTCCGTACCGCACGGCCGTTACGTCGAAGTACCCGAGACGGCCGGGCACTCTTTCGGACATCAGACGCAGACGCATCCCGAGGCATGGAAACAGTATCTGATTCAATTGCTCGCCGAGCATTGAGTCGACGAGGCATGGTGCGTTGCAGACGTTTCGCGGGTCTCCATCACGGAGGTCCGCGAAACGTCGTACCTTTGATTTGCGAACGAAAACCGAGAGGAATTTGCATGAAAACAGCACGGCACTTGATTATGGGGATGTTACTCACGGCATCGGCATCGGTCTGCCTTTCCCAGACCGTGGGCGTGACGCGCACGGAGGTTTTGAAGTCCGACATCTCGGTGCCCGGTCGCGAGGCGGTCGTCTCGCGCGTCACCGTGCTGCCGGGCGGCAAATTGGGCTGGCATACCCATCCGGGCGACGAAATAGCCTATGTCGAGTCGGGCGCGCTGAAGGTGCTGGTGGCGGGAAATCCTGAACGGGAGGTGGCGTCGGGCGGCAGCTTCGTCGTGCCCGCCGGCGCGATACATGGCGTGCGCAACGATGGCAACGTTCCCGTCCAGCTTGTCACCGTGCACGTTGTCCGCAAAGGGGAGCCGCTGGCCACGCCCGCTGTCCCTCCGACGCAGTAACGGCAGTCGCCCGCGAACGGTTCACAAGCTGCGCGACTGATCAAGGGGAACGAGCCGCATGGCCTTCCCGCCCAATTTCGGCGCCAGCCTCTGCTGGACTGCGACGATGGCCGGAAGCGGGCGCCATGCCACCGTCATGCTATCCACCAGGCCTGCATCGTTCAGATGCATATGATCCATGCCGTCGATGACGTGGTCGCCGAGTCTGATCGTGAAAACGGCGACGAAATCGGCGCCGTCGCGCAGGAGCAGCCTGGGTTCGAAGGCCTCCACCAGGCCGAGAAGATGATGCAGAACCTCGCCGACCCGCGCTTTCCCTTCGAAAGGAGCAGGCACGATCGGGCTTCTGAGGACGACGTTATCCGCCATATGCGCCTTGGTTCCTTCGACATCGCGCCGGCCCATGGCGTCGAGGTAGGCATTGAGGTGTTCTGTGCTGATCATGCGCGTTCTCTCCTGGCCGGACCGTCTGCCCAGCCTTGCGTTGCGTTGGCGGAACGCCAGGCGTTCCGGGCGATTGCTCGCGTGAATCCCGAATCCGGATAAGCAGCGCGCAGATGTGAGCGCCGGTTTGCCGGCCGTTGATGGGCAGCGACCAGTCGTCATCCTAATGCCCTCCGCCGGTTATGATTACCACGGTCCAGGTTCATCCCAGCCAGGACAAAAATGTCATGAATGGCCGTCGAGAGGTGACTGTGGAGCATTTCGGGGCATTGGGCGGTCTGGAAGTCTTCGTTCAGACGGCGCGCACGCAGAGCTTCGCCGCCGCTGGCCGTGCGTTGGGGATTTCCGCTTCGGCAGTGAGCAAAAGCGTTTCCAGACTGGAAGAACGCGTTGGGGTACGGCTGTTTCAACGCAGTACCCGCGCGGTGCGCCTGACCTCTGAAGGCGACGTTTTCCTGGAAAGGTGCAAGCGCATCCTGGGTGAGGTTCAGGCCGCGGAAGACGACTTGAGCGCCATGACCGCGCACCCCCGAGGCAGGCTGAGGGTGGGATTGTCGCTATCGGCGGGGCTGGCGCTGCCGGTGCTGTCGGCGTTCATGGCACACTATCCGGAAATCGAACTGGATCTCGATTTCACCGACCGCCTGGTGGATCTGATCGATGAAGGATTCGATGTGCTGATTCGTGGCAGCGCGCTCAATGACTCGCGCCTTGTATCGCGCGCGCTCGGTCGCTATCGCGGCTGTCTGGTGGCGTCTCCCGCTTACCTGGAGAAAAAGGGCACGCCGACGAAACCGGCGGACCTCCTGAGCCATGCGTGTCTGCACTATCGTTGGTCGACCACGGGGAAACTCTACCGATGGCCGCTGTCACATGCGACTACCGGTGCGTCCGGTTTGGCACTGCCTACTACCCTGGTGTGTACCAGCCTCGATGCGCTGCTGCATATGGCGCTGGCGGGACGCGGGGTGACCTGTGTGCCCGATTTTTCCGTGAGGCACGCGGTGGCGGATGGCCGCCTGAAGACGTTTATGGACAATTATTTGACGGACTCGAATACTTTCCACGTGGTGTGGGCCAGCAATCGGCAATTGCCGCCGAAAGTGCGGGTGTTCGTGGATTTCATGATCGCGCATTTCAGTGCGCATCTGGTCACCAAATCGGAAAAGAAGAAACGCGCGTGAGTGCCGGCGTTGCAGCGATATCTCGTCGAATCCAATGTGAACCCTAACGAATGAATCTCGCAAAAACCCTGGTGATCGGAAACTCGGGGTCGGGAAAGAGCTGGCTCGCAGAGCGATTGGCCGTTTTGCAAGGTGGCACGTGGATCGATCTCGACCTGTTCAATTGGGAGTCCGGGGGATATGACCTGGCCCGGAAGCGAGAAGACGTGATCGCGATGGCGCGCGCGGCTGCTGACGCGGAGCGCTGGGTGATCGAGGGCATCTACGGTTGGATCGTGTCCGAGATTCTTCCCGCCGCCACCGCGCTGGTCTGGCTCGGCATCGACGAGTCCGAATGTGTCGCAAACGTTCAACGACGCGGCATGCGGCGCGGCGCGTCAGCGCAATCTTTCGAGTCATTATTGGAATGGGCGAAGACGTACCGGTCGCGTAGCGGATCGAGTTCGTACTCTGCCCATGCGGCGATATTCCATACCTTCACGCGTGACAAGGTACGTTTGACCACCACCGACCAGGTCACGGCATTCGCCCGTGATGCCGCGCGACCGCATCGGGTCGAACACGGCCGCTGACCGGGATCCTCCCTCCCGGACCTGTTCGACATCTCGCGTGCGGCAAGCGCGAACGCCTCCCGACCCCGCTGGAATCGGCCGCACCCCGACGCCTATCGAAATCTTTACGGTTTCTTGATGACGCCGCCCCGATTCTTGTCAAGAAATTGATACGCGTTCGGATACGCTTCGATCCAGTCAAATGGGTTCCCGAGGTCGAAGAAAAAATGGACGTGTTCTATCTCGCCGGCATCGCCGGTTTCTGCGCGTTGAGCGCCTTGCTGATCATTGCCTGCGACAGGCTGCGCCGCGCCCCCGGGGGCCGGCCATGATCACGTGGACGGTATGGCTGGCCGGCGCGTCGTCGTTGCTGTTGTTCGTCTATCTCGTCTACGCACTGCTCAAGGCAGAGGATCTGGAATGAACGCGCCTACCTTGCTGCAGCCGCTTCTGGTCATCGCGGTCCTGCTCGTGCTCGCCTTTCCGCTGGGACGGTACATGACATCCGTTTTCGACGGGTCCGCCTGGGCGGTCCGCCGGCTGGGCCGCCCGCTCGAAAGCGGGCTCTACAAGCTCGCCGGCGTGGACCCCGACGCGGAAATGTCGTGGCGGCGTTACGGGTTCTCGCTGCTGCTCTTCAGCGGGTTGGGAACGGTGTTCCTCTACGCGATTCTGCGCCTGCAACAATGGCTGCCGCTGAATCCCCAGGCAATGGCGGCGATGACGCCCGACGCCGCGTTCAACACGGCGGTGAGCTTCGTCACCAATACGAACTGGCAGGAATACGGCGGCGAAGGCACGCTCGGCTATTTCGCGCAGATGGTCGGGCTGACCGTGCAGAATTTCCTGTCGGCGGCAACCGGCATCGCGGTGGCGGTCGCGTTGATCCGGGGTTTCGCGCGGCACGGCGCGGCGACGATCGGCAACTTCTGGGTCGACCTTACGCGCATCACCCTGTACGTGCTGGCGCCGCTCGCGGTGGGGGTGGCGCTCGTGCTGGCGAGCCAGGGCGTGATCCAGACCTTCGCGCCGTCGCGGGAGGTGGCGACGCTGCAAACCACAACCTATCAGACGCCGAAACTGGACGCGGCGGGCAACCCGCTGAAGGATGCGCAAGGCACTCCGGTGATGCAGGACGGCAAGGCCGACCGGCAGACGCTCGCGCTCGGCCCCGTGGCCTCCCAGGAAGCGATCAAGCTGGTCGGCACCAATGGCGGCGGATTCTTCAACGCCAATTCCGCGCATCCCTTCGAAAACCCCACGCCGCTCAGCAATGTCGTCCAGGTGCTGGCGATGCTGCTGATTCCCGCGGCGCTGTGCGTGGTGTTCGGCGAGATGGTCGGCGACCGGCGGCAGGGCAAGGCGTTGCTGGCGGCGATGACGATCGCGTTCGCGGTGGGGGTGGGCGCCGAACTGGCGTTCGAACAGTCGGGCAACCCGGTGTTCGCGACGCTGCATGTCGATCAGGACGCGGGCGCGCTGCAAGCGGGCGGCAATGCGGAGGGCAAGGAAACGCGCTTCGGCATCGCGCAGTCGGCGCTCTTCACGGTGACGACCACGGCAACGTCCAGCGGCGCCACCGATGCGGCGCACGATTCGCTGACGCCGCTGGGCGGCCTGGTGCCGATGCTGTTCATGCAGCTGGGGGAGATGATCTTCGGCGGCGTGGGGTCGGGGCTTTACAGCATGCTCGCCTTCGCGGTGCTGGCGGTGTTCATCGCCGGTTTGATGATCGGCCGCACGCCGGAGTATCTCGGCAAGAAGATCGAGGCCTATGAAATGAAGATGGTGGCAGTGGCGGTCCTGCTCACGCCGTTCCTGGTGTTGATCGGGACGGCCATCGCCGTCATGTCGCGCGCCGGCGCGGCCGGGATCCTGAACCCGGGCGCGCACGGTTTCTCCGAGGTGCTGTACGCGTTCTCGTCGGCCGCCAACAACAATGGCAGCGCCTTTGCGGGACTGACGGTCAATACGCCGTTCTACAACGTCCTGCTGGGCATTGCGATGTGGCTGGGACGCTTTGTCTGGATCGTGCCGGTGCTGGCGATCGCGGGGGCGCTGGCGGGCAAGAAGCGGCTGGCGCAGACCGCCGGGACCCTGCCGACCCATGGCCCGCTGTTCGTCACGCTGCTGCTGGGCACGATCGTGCTGGTGGGCGCGCTGACCTATGTTCCCGCGCTCGCGCTCGGCCCGGTGGTCGAGCACCTGACGATGCGTGCGACTCCCCAGGCCCGCGACCCCCTGAGCCCGCGACTCGATAAGCCCGCGACTCGATAAGCCCGCCACCCCATAAGCCTCTTTCCGACCAAGGAAAAACGATGACGTCGATCATCCAGAAAACGGCGGCAGCGGCCGCCGCGCCCGGCAGCGCGAGCGCGCCCGGCGGTCCCCCGGATCCGGAGCGCAACGGCGTGCCGCGCTCGGCCACGCGTGCGATGTTCGATCCCGCCCTGCTCAGGCCCGCCTGCATCGAGGCATTGCGCAAGCTCGCACCGCGTACCCAGTTGCGCAACCCGGTGATGTTCTGCGTCTACGTGGGCAGCCTCCTTACCACGGTGCTGTGGCTGGCCGCGTTGACCGGCGTCGCGGCGGCGCCCGCGGGTTTCATCCTGGCCATCACGCTCTGGCTCTGGTTCACGGTGCTGTTCGCGAATTTCGCCGAGGCGCTGGCGGAGGGCCGCTCGAAGGCGCAGGCGGCATCGCTGCGCCACGCCAAGCGCGATGTGATGGCGCGCAAGTTGAGCACGCCGCCGGCGCAGCCCTTCGTGCACGCGCAGGCCGCCATCGCCCTGACGAACGCTGCCGCGCTGCGCAAGGGAGATGCGGTGCTGATCCAGGCGGGCGATACCGTGCCCGCCGACGGCGACGTGATCGACGGTGTCGCGGCGGTCGATGAATCCGCCATCACCGGCGAATCCGCGCCGGTGATCCGGGAGTCGGGCGGCGATTTCTGCGCGGTGACGGGCGGCACGCGTGTGTTGTCGGACTGGATCGTGGTGCGCGTCACGGTCAACCCGGGCGAGGCGTTTCTGGACCGGATGATCGCGATGGTCGAGGGCGCCAGGCGCCAGAAAACGCCCAACGAGATCGCGCTGACGATCCTGCTGGTGGCGCTGACGCTGGTGCTGCTGTTCGCGACGGCGACGCTGCTGCCGTTCTCGATGTTCGCCGTCGAGATCGCGAAAGCCGGACAGGTCGTCAGCATCACCGCGCTGGTGGCGTTGCTGGTGTGCCTGATTCCCACCACGATCGGCGGCCTGATGTCGGCGATCGGCGTCGCCGGCATGAGCCGGATGCTGCAGGCCAACGTCATCGCCACGTCGGGGCGCGCGGTGGAAGCGGCGGGCGACGTCGACGTGCTGCTGCTCGACAAGACCGGCACCATCACCCTGGGCAACCGGCAGGCGTCGTCGTTCGCGCCGGCGCCGGGGATCGGCGAGGAGACGCTCGCGGACGCGGCGCAATTGGCGTCGCTGGCCGACGAGACGCCCGAGGGGCGCAGTATCGTGGTGCTGGCCAAGCAGCGCTTCAATCTGCGCGAGCGCGACATGACGCAGTTGCAGGCCACGTTCATCGGCTTCAGCGCGCAGACCCGAATGAGCGGCGTGGACCTTCCCGAGCGGGAGATTCGCAAGGGTGCGGCGAGCGCGATGCGGCAATATGTCGAGGCGCACGGTGGCCACTATCCGGAGGGCGTACGCACGACCGTGGACGAGATGTCGCGTCGCGGCAGCACGCCGCTGGTGGTCGCCGAGCGGCGCGACGGGTCGGCCCGCGTCGTCGGCGTCATCGAGTTGAAGGATATCGTCAAGGGCGGCATCAAGGAACGGTTCGCGGAATTGCGCAGGATGGGCATCGAGACCGTGATGATCACCGGCGACAACCGGCTCACGGCGGCGGCCATCGCCGCGGAGGCGGGCGTCGACGATTTTCTCGCGGAAGCCACGCCGGAGGCCAAGCTGGCGATGATCCGTGCGCATCAGGCAGAGGGGCGGCTGGTGGCGATGACCGGCGACGGCACCAACGACGCGCCCGCGCTGGCCCAGGCCGATGTCGCGGTGGCCATGAACACCGGCACGCAGGCCGCGAAGGAGGCCGGCAATATGGTCGACCTGGATTCGAACCCGACCAAACTGATCGAGATCGTCGAGATCGGCAAGCAGATGCTGATGACGCGCGGCTCGCTCACGACGTTCTCGATCGCCAACGATGTCGCCAAATACTTCGCGATCATTCCCGCGGCCTTCGCGACCACCTATCCGCAGTTGCGGGCGCTCGACATCATGCATCTGCACTCACCGTCGTCGGCGATCCTCTCGGCGGTGATCTTCAATGCCCTGATCATCGTCGTGCTGATCCCGCTCGCGCTCAAGGGCGTGACGTACCGGCCACTGGGCGCCGCCGCGCTGCTGCGCCGCAATCTAGTGCTCTATGGCGTGGGAGGGCTGTTGATCCCGTTTCCCGGTATCAAGCTGATCGACATGCTCATGACCGCGTGCGGCTGGGCATGAAACGCACGTCCAGGCATGCCCTCGGTCACGCCCCCAGGCACGTGCACCCCGTCCCGATGTTTTCCCCCGTCTTCCCCGGATTCCGACAATGAAAAACACACTTCGTCCCGTACTGGTTCTCTTCGCCGCCCTCGTCGGCGTGACGGGAGTGGCCTACCCGGCGTTCGTCACCGCGTTCGCCCGGGTCGCGTTCCCCGACCAGGCCGGCGGCAGTCTGATCACGCGGCAGGGCAAGGTGGTCGGTTCCCGGCTCATCGGTCAGCAGTTCGACGCGCCGTATTATTTCTGGGGACGGCTGTCGGCGACGGCGCCGAACCCGTACAATGCGAGCGCGTCGGGCGGTTCGAACCTGGGTCCGACCAACCCGGCGCTGGTCGACGCGATCAAGGGCCGGATCGCCGCGCTGCGCGCCGCCGATTCACGCGACGCCGCGCCCGGTCGGGCCGGACCGGGCCAGGCCGACCCAGCGCCGATACCCGTGGACCTGGTGACGTCGTCGGCCAGCGGCCTGGATCCCGAAATCAGCCCGGCCGCGGCCCTTTACCAGATGCCGCGCGTGGCCCGGGCACGCGGTCTGGCGCCGGAGCGGGTCCGCGCGCTGATCGCCGAGCAGACCCAGGGCCGGCAGTTGGGGGTGCTCGGCGAGCCGCGCGTGAACGTATTGGCACTGAACCTCGCGCTCGATGCCGCCCAGCCCGGCTTCCGAGCCGCCTCGCCACCTGATTCCCTGCCAGGTCATTGATGGAACGGCCCGACCCCGACGCACTGCTCGATCGCCTCCAGCGCGACGAAGAGAAACGCCGGCGCGGGCGGCTCAAGGTGTTCTTCGGCGCGTCGGCCGGCGTCGGCAAGACTTTCGCGATGCTGCAGGCGGGCCGCCGTCGTGTGCAGGAGGGCGAGGACGTCGTCATCGGCGTGGTCGAGACGCATGGCCGCGAGGAAACGCGCGCGCTGCTGGACGGCCTGGAAACCGTGCCGCTGCGGGACGTGGTCCACCGCGGCCGGGCCTTCCCCGAATTCGACCTGGACGCGGCGCTGGCGCGGCGGCCCGGCCTGATCCTGATGGACGAACTCGCGCATTCGAACGTCGCCGGCACGCGGCACGCCAAGCGCTGGCAGGACGTGCACGAATTGCTGGACGCGGGCATCGATGTGCATACGACGGTCAACGTCCAGCACCTCGAAAGCCTGAACGACATCGTCGGCCAGATCACCGGCGTGCGCGTACGCGAGACCGTACCGGACCGCGTCTTCGATCTAGCCGACGAAGTCTCGCTGATCGATCTGTCCGCGGAGGAGTTGCTCGAACGGCTGCGGGACGGCAAGGTCTATCTGCCGCAGCAGGCCGCGCGGGCGGTCGATCACTTCTTCCGCAAGGGCAACCTGATCGCGCTGCGCGAACTCGCGCTGCGGCGTACTGCCGATCGCGTCGATGCGCAGATGCGCGAATACCGGGCGGACCGATCCATCGAGCGCCTCTGGCAGGCACGCGAGCGGCTGGTCGTCTGTATCGGTCCGGGCACGGAGAGCGCGATGCTCGTGCGGTCCGCGTCCCGGCTGGCGGCCAGTCTGAAGGCGGACTGGCTGGCGGTCTATGTGGAGACCCCGGCGCTGCAGCGCCTGCCGGACGCATTGCGCAAACGCACGCTCGACGCGCTGAAGCTCGCCGCCGAACTCGGGGCCGAGACCGTCACGCTGGAAGGCGCGGACGCGGCCGCGACGCTCGTCGCCTATGCGCGCATGCGCAATGTCTCGCGACTGGTCGCGGGAAAACCGACGCGCCGCCGCTGGGCGAGGCTGCTCAAACCGCCCTTCGCCGACCAGCTGGCGGCGGTGGCGGGCGACTTCGATCTGACCTCGATCGCCGATCCGCGTGCCGATGGCGTGCCGCGTCCCGCCCAACGCCCGACCCTGTTCGCCACCGTCGCGGCGGGCGAGCCGCGTCCCGGATGGCGGGCCTACGCCGCCGCCAGCCTGATCGCCGCGGCGGTGTCGGCGCTCGCCGGGGCCGTCTCGGATCACATGGATCTGGCGAACCTCGTGATGCTGTATTTGCTGGGCGTCGTCTTCGCCGCGTTTCGTCTGGGGCGTGGGCCGGGCGTCTATCTGTCGTTCCTGAGCGTGGCGGCGTTCGATTTCTTTTTCGTCCAGCCGCGCATGTCGTTCGCCATCTCCGATACGCAATACCTGCTGACGTTCGCCGTGATGCTGATCACCTCGCTGAGCATCAGTCACCTGACCTCGCGCCTGCGGCATCAGGCGCGCGGCGCCTCCCGGCGCGAGCGCCGGACCGCGGCGATGTACGCGATGGTGCGCGAACTGGGCGCGGCGCTCACCGACGCGCAGATCATCGAGATCGCCACGCGTCACATCAGCGAAGTGTTCGGCGCGCGCATGGCCATCCTCCTGCCCGACAGCGCGGAGCGGGTCCGGCCGAAGCTCGAGGAACCGGACCCCGCGACGGCGTTGCCGCCGGACGCCTTGCGTCCGGACGTTGCGCAATGGGTGTACGACAAGCAACAGGCCGCGGGCTTCGGTACCGACACGCTGCCCGCCAGCGCGGCGTATTATCTGCCGCTCAAGGCGCCGATGCGCACGCGCGGGGTGCTGGCGCTGATCACCGCGCGCCCGGACGAACTGGCGCTGCCCGAACAGCAACGGCTGATCGATACCTTCGCCGCGCAGATCGCGCTGGCGCTCGAACGGGTGCACTACGTGGAAATCTCCCGGGACGCGCTGGTCGGCATGGAGTCGGAGCGTCTGCGCAATGCCCTGCTGGCGACGATTTCCCATGACCTGCGCACGCCGCTCACGGGTATCGTCGGACTGGCGGCGGTGCTGTCCGGGGGGCTTCAGCGGGCGGACGTGCCCGGCGCGCAATCGGTGGAACTGGCGGAGGCGATCCATGACGAAGCGCTGCACATGGTGAGTTTGGTGAACAATCTGCTGGACATGGCGCGTCTGCAGGCGGGGGGCGTGCGGCTGGACCGGCAGTGGTCGATGCTCGAAGAAGTGGTGGGCGCCGCGCTGGCGGTGTGCCGCCGCGTGCTGGGTTCCCGCGCGGTCACGGTGCGCATGCCCACGGACCTGCCGCTCGTGAAACTCGATGCGGTGCTGATGGAACGCCTGCTGGTCAATGTGCTGGAGAACGCCTGCAAATACGCGCATCCCGGCACGGCGCTCGCGATCGATGCCGCAACGGTCCGGGAACCGGACGGGACGTTCCTGAAAATCACGATCGACGATCTGGGCCCGGGCCTGACGCCCGGCTCGGAGGCGGCGATTTTCGAGAAATTCGCGCGCGGCGAGAAGGAATCCGCACAGCCGGGCGTGGGCCTCGGGCTGGCCATCTGCCGTGCGATCATCGAAGCGCACGGCGGGCGGATCGGCGCGCGCAACCGGCGGGATGGCGGGGGACAGGTCGTCGGCGCGAGTTTCTGGTTGACGTTGCCCGCGAACGAAGCGCCGCCCGAAGGCGCGCCGCCGGAAATGCCGGAAGACGACCCCCAACCGCCCACGCTCGACCACGCACCATGACCAAGCCATCCATCTCCGTCGTTCTGATCGAGGACGACAAGCAGATTCGGCGTTTCGTCCGCACCGAACTCGCCTTGCGCGACATGACCGTCACCGAGGCGACGACCGGCCGGGAGGGCCTGCAGGCCGCCGCGACGCGCAAGCCGGACCTGCTGATTGTCGATCTGGGACTGCCCGATATCGACGGCCTCGACGTCATTCGCCAGATACGCACCTGGGCCGACATGCCGCTGATCGTCCTCTCCGCGCGCAGCCGGGAGGCCGAGAAGGTTGCCGCGTTCGAGGCCGGCGCCGACGATTACCTGACCAAGCCTTTCGGCGTGGGGGAGCTCACGGCGCGCATTCACGCATTGCTGCGGCGCCGCAACCGCGTCGGCGAGGCCGGCGCCCAGCAGGTGCGCTTTGGCGAGGTCGTGCTCGATCTGGCCGCGCGCAGCGTCACCCGCGCGGGCCGGCATCTGCACCTGACGCCTGTCGAATTTCGTTTGTTGACGACGCTGGTCCGCAACGCGGGCCGCGTGATGACCCACGGCCAGTTGTTGACGCAGGTGTGGGGACCGGCGCACGCGGAGGACACGCATTACCTGCGCGTGTACATGGGCAATCTGCGGCAAAAACTCGAACGCGACCCCGCGCAGCCGGCGCACCTGGTGACCGAGACCGGTGTCGGTTATCGGCTGGCCGGCGTCGAATAGTCCACGCGAGGGCGCCGGATCGTCGAACTTTCGAGATGGAGGTTGCCGGCCCGGCCCGTGTGGCGTCGTGCGCAAGCCACGATATGGCCACCGCTCGGCCGGCCGGCGAAAAAATAAGATGAAACAATTTAATTTGACATTTTACACTGGCTCCCAGGAGATCCAGCGTAACGTCTGGCTTTCCCTGGCGCCCGTCATCTTCTTTGAAAGGAAGCGAACCATGAACAAACGCTGGGTTGTGTCGATGTTCGCTTTCCTTGCCGGCGCCAGCACGCTGGCGCACGCGGATGGGCAGGCCGAAGACTACGATCATGGCGAAACGGCGGTCGCGCGCACGCTGTCACCCAATGAATACCTGGTCAACGCGGACGGCATTCAGGAGGATCCGAAGCATCGGATGACCGATGTCGCCCGAGCCTATCGCAACGGCCTGATCGCGGGGCGCAAGGAGGCCGAGGCGAAACAACGCGTGGCGGAACTTCCGCCGCTGCCCGCGCAGACGCGTGTCGCCGAGGTCGACGTCGATCCGAGACGCGTGGCGCCTCCCCCCGCCGCGTACGTCGATCCGCGTGCGGCACCCGGGCAGCGGTATGCCGGGTATGCGGTCGCGCAACCCGTGCGATCGCCGCCGATGCAATACGTCGCGCAGCAGAACGTCTACGCGGGCGCGCCGCCTTACGCGGCGGATCCAGAGGAGGACGTCGAAGCCTATGCGCCGCCGCCTCCGGTCTATGTGCGGCCCGCGCGTTACGTCTACGTTCGGCCGGCGCCGCGCGTCTGGATGCCGGCGCCGCCGCCGCCGATGGACTACTCGGGGCGCGGCTATGGCCCGGTCGAGTCCGTCGAAAGCCCTTACGCGTATCGGGCCTACTGAGCGCGTTTCACGTGACCAGCCGCGCCGCCAGATAGCGTGCGAAATCGTAATTCGGCCGCTCGAGATGGCTCAGATGCCCGGGGCGCGCCAGAGGCGCCTGCACGCCGCGAAACACCGCCTCCACCCCGCGCCTGTCTTCGGCGTTCACGTCGTCGAGCAGCGTCTTCAGCGCGCGCATATGGTCCGCCGCTTGCGGGTCCGCGATGAACTCGGGCGCCAGTCCTCCGCCAAAGCGAATGTGGACGCGGTCGGTCCCGACGGGCTGCAATACGAGATACCAGAAATAACCCGGCGTCAGCGTGATGAAGTGGGATGGGTAGACCGCGAGCAACGCCGTCGTCCTGCGCCAGTGCCCTGCCAGACGGGTGTTGTCGGGATGCGCGTTGCCGATAGGCAGCGACGCTTCCTTGGTGATCCAGTGGTAGTTGAACGCCGGCAATCCAGGCGGACATTCCATTTCCTCGAGTTTCGAATGCGGACCGACGGTCGCGCGATGCAGCATGGGCAGGTGGTAGCTCTCCATGAAGTTTTCGGCGAGCAGCTTCCAGTTGGTGTTCCACGTATGTTCTTCGTAAAACGTCTCCACGTAGGACGCCATGCCGTAGTCGTCGATCAAGGCCGAGAGCTCGGCCAGTTGCTGCGCGACCGCCGGTGCGTCTTCGTTCAAGGTCACATAGACCCACCCCTGCCAGACTTCCGTGCGGATTTGCGGCAGCCGGTAGTGCGCTTTGCAAAACCCTGCCTGGCGCTCCATCAGCGGTGCGGCGCGCAACGCGCCATCGAGCGCATAGTTCCACGCGTGATAGGGGCACACGATGCGCCGGACATTGCCGCGGCCTTCCAGCAGGACAGACATACGGTGCAGGCAGACGTTCGACATGGCGCGGATCGACCGATCCTCGCCGCGCAATACGACGATCGGCTGATCGGCGATGGTCGTCGTCAGATAGTCTCCGGCATTCGGCAGCGCGCTCGCCCGGCCCACGCAAAGCCATTCCTTTTTAAAGATTCGTTCCTGCTCGAGCGCCAGGAATCCCGCGGAGGTGTACACGCCGGGGGGCATGGCCAGCGCATCGTCGAAGGGGCGTTCGCAGTTCGCCTGGAGGTTGCGTACGATGTCCTGGGTGTCTTGGGGCAAAGCGGAAGCCACTGTCATCGCTGTTCCTTGTCAAAGGCCCGTTGTCGAAGAAAAGGGTGGGGCAGAGTCGATTCGACGGATGCGCGTTTCGACTCAAGGTTTCCCGTAGGACAGGTACGCGTTCTGCAGGGTGATATGGTCGGCGATGAATTTCGCATCGTGCCAGACCCCGTAAATGAAAGAAGACGCCCGGTTGACCAGGTTTGGCAAACCGAGAAAATAGATGCCGCTTTCCGCCGAGATACCGCGTTTATGAAACGGTTCGCCGCGCGCGTCGAACGCGTTCACGTGCAGCCAGCTGAAATCGAACTGGAAGCCGGTCGCCCAGAGAATCGTGGCGATGCCGGCTTCCTCCAGATCCAGAGCGAGAATCGGATCTGTAAGACAGTCGGGATCGGGCAGCAGCGTCCAGGCGTCGGGCTCCGGCGGAAACGGCAGCCCATTTCGCGCGATATAGGCGTCCGCCTCGCGCAGCACGTCGAAGTATGCCCGGTCTCCTTCGGCGACATTGGCGGCCAGGCCGGGCGCGAACGTCATGACCCCGTCGTGGCAGGCCTGCGTCAGGCCCACCAGGGTGATCCCCGCCTGTGCCAGGCGGCGAAAGTCGATGGTCTTGCCCCCGTCGTAGCCGCTGACGGCGAAGGCGACGTGCTTCTTCTTCGGCGTGATCCTGACTTCGTCCCACAGGCCCAGCGCCCCCAGCCACCAGCAGTAATCGCGACCGCGATACGCGCGGGGAGGGCGGTAATGCTCGCCGACGGACAGGTACACCGTTTTCCCCGCCCGGCACAATTCCTCGGCGATCTGCGAGCCCGAGGCGCCCGCGCCGACCACCAGTACGGCGCCTGCGGCGAGCTGTCCCGGATGTTTGTACGCCGACGAGTGGAGCTGTTCCACCCGGATATGGCCGGCAACGATGCCCGGGATCGCCGGCGTATGAAAGGGGCCGGTGGCCGCCACGACGTTGGCTGCGTGGATGACCCCGGCCGACGTCGTCACCGCGAAACCCCGGCGCCCCGCCAGACGTTCCACGCGCTGCACGTCCACGCCCGTGCGAACCGGTGCCTTCAGCATCTCGGCATAGCCCTCGAAGTAGGCGGCCATGCGTTCCTTCGCCGGAAAGCTGTCGGGCGACATGTCGTCGAATTGCATGCCGGGAAAGCGGTCGTGCCACGCGGGGCCGTTCGCTACCAGGGAATCCCAGCGCTCGGAGCGCCAGCGTTCCGCGATGCGGTGGCGTTCCAGCACGATATGCGGAACGTCCATGAGCGAGAGATGCTCGCTCATCGCGATACCCGCCTGACCGGCGCCGACGACCAGGGTGTTGATTTCTTCTACTGACATAGGCATTTCTCCAAAGGCGGTCGACCCGGATCAGGCTTCCAGCAGTTCGGCCAGGGCGCTCAACGCCAGGCAATAGCCCGATGCGCCCAGACCGGCGATGACGCCGGTGGCGGCCTTGGACACGAAGGAATGGTGGCGAAAGCTTTCGCGTTTCCAGATATTGCTCATGTGCGCCTCGATGATCGGGCCGTCGAACGAGAGCAGGGCATCGAGGATGGCGATCGAGGTATAGGTGAGGCCGGCCGCGTTGATGACGATGGCGTCGGCCTGCGAGCGCGCTTCCTGGATCCAGTCGACCAGCACCCCTTCGTGATTGCTCTGCCGGAATGCCAGTGCCAGCCCCAGCCCGGCCGCGTGACGCTGACAGCGTGCTTCGATGCTGGCGAAGCTGTCGTGGCCGTAGGCGCCGCCCTTGTCCCGCCCATACAGATTGGCGTTGGGGCCGTTGAGAAAAAATACGGTATGGGGCATCGCAACTCCTTGCGCCGGACGGGCGGCCACATGTTGTCAAGCGGGAAGGGCGGGCGATTGCGCGCCGCTGCCGTGAACGGATTCACGTGGGAGACGGCGCATCGGGGATGACGGCGATCACATCGATTTCCATGAGCCACTCCGGTTGGCCCAGGCCCGAGATGACGAGGCCGGTGGAGACCGGAAACACGCCTTTGAGCCATTTCCCCACCTCCCGATAGACCGGCTCGCGGTAGCGTGGGTCTGTGATATAAGTGGTGGTCTTGACGATATGGGACAGATCGGAGCCCGCTTCCTCGAGCAGTTGCCTGACGTTTTTCATGGCCTGTTCCGCCTGCGCGCGCGGGTCGCCCAGCCCCACGAGGTTGCCATCGAAATCCGTGCCGATCTGGCCGCGCAGATAGACGGTATTGCCCGCGCGCACGGCCTGGCTGAGGTCGTTGTCGAGCGACTGGTTGGGATAGGTTTCCCGGGTATTGAACATGCGGATACGGGTATGGGTGGGCATGGCGGGCGGCTCTCGGCGGGGGCAATGAACAGAGCTTCACATCTGCCGCGGTTCGAGGAAACTAGCATTTGCTTGGGTATTGCTTAGGGAAACCCGAAGCTCCCGTGAAAGGTCGGTTCATGCCGTGGAGACGTGATGTTTAGCCGTATCACCCAGCGCCAGCTGGAATATTTCGTGGCGTCCGGCGAGGCCGGGAGCATCAGTGCGGCATCCGAACGCATTCATGTATCGTCCCCCTCCATCTCCGCGGCCATCGCGCACATGGAGGCGGAGCTGGGGATACAGCTGTTCATTCGCCATCATGCCCAGGGCATATCGCTCACCGCGGTCGGACGCCAGGTGTTGCAGGAAGCGAAGCTGATTCTCGAACAGACGCTCAACCTGTATACGATCGCCGCGAATTCCCTGAACATGGTCCGCGGAACCTTGCGTGTCGGCTGCCTCGAATCGCTGGCGCCCATGATCACGCCGGAACTGGTCTTCGGTTTCGGCCGCGCGTTTCCCGGCGTGCGGGTCACGCAGATCGAAGGCAACCACGAGGAATTGCTCGAAAAACTGCGCGGCGCCGAAATCGATATTGCCCTGACCTACGATCTGGCGAGCAGCGACGACATCCACTTCGAGCCGCTCGCACAGCTTCCCCCCTATGTCATGGTGGGCGCCTCGCACCCGCTGGCGGACGTCTCGGCGGTCAGTCTGCAGGAGCTCGACGCCGAACCCATGATACTGCTCGACATTCCCTGGAGCCGGGAGTATTTCCTCAGCCTGTTCATGCATACGGGCGTGACGCCGAATATCGTCATGCGCTCGACCAACCTGGAAACGATACGTTCCATGGTCGCCAATGGCATCGGGTACTCCATCGCCAACGCCAGGCCCAAGGCCAATCTTTCGCTGGACGGAAAACGGTTGGTCAGGATTCGTCTCGCCGGCGCGCTTCGGCCGATGCAACTGGGCGTGTCCGTCGCCCGTACCGTCCGCGAGTCGCGCGTGGTGGCGGCATTCACCGAGCGTTGCCGGATGTTCGTTTCCGATCAATACATACCCGGCATGGCCGCGCCCAGCTTCTTCGATCCGCATGCCGTGCGTCCGCCCCTGGACGCGGCGTGAGCGATCGGCCGCCATCTACCCGGGCACCGCATCGACCCCTGCTTCGGATTTTCTCGCCCCAGTCGTAAACCATAAACGAATTTAAGCGGCCGGCGCACGCGTGCACACTGCGTCCAGGTAATGGCGCCGCCGCTGCCTCCCGCTTGCGCCGGAACGCGGCGGGCGGACGATTCGCCCGGTCGGAACCCGCGTGGCGTGAACAAAGGAATTTGACCATTGGACGCGACGGCGCCGCAGGCGGCAACATGGAAGCGTTCGGTACGGACCACGGCGTGGCTTCCCATCCGGCTCCTGGTGGCATCCTTCCGTTTTCCCGATCAGCGCGGTGACGATGACATTCAACTGGCAATACATGTTTGGCTTGCTGGGCTATGCCGAGTTCTGGCGTGCCTCGTCGCTGGTCATCCAACTCAGTTTTC
Source organism: Robbsia betulipollinis (assembly GCF_026624755.1). Taxonomy (NCBI): domain Bacteria; kingdom Pseudomonadati; phylum Pseudomonadota; class Betaproteobacteria; order Burkholderiales; family Burkholderiaceae; genus Robbsia; species Robbsia betulipollinis. The sequence goes on along the minus strand of NZ_JAPMXC010000001.1, from coordinate 1,246,547 downwards.
TGACGTGGGTAGTGAGCATCGGGCTGGGGTTTTTTCTGGCGCTTGCCAAACAGTCGGACAATCCGCTCGTCAATCTGCCCGCGCGTGCCTATATCTGGTTGTTCCGCAGTCTGCCGCTGCTCGTCCTGCTCATATTCGTCTACAACCTGCCACAGGCGTTTCCCGCCACCTCGGTGGTGCTGGCGGACCCGTTCCGGGCCGGTTTGCTCGCCATGGTGCTGAGCGAAACCGCGTACATCGCGGAAATTCATCGCGGCGGCCTGTTGTCGGTATCGAAGGGTCAGCGGGAAGCGGCGCGGGCCCTGGGATTGGGATTCCTGGGCGTTCAATGGCGCGTGATCGTTCCCCAGGCACTCAGGGTGGCGCTGCCGTCGCTGGCGAACGAATACATTTCCATCGTCAAGCTCACCTCGCTGGTATCGGTGATCTCGCTCGCCGAAATTCTGATGGTGGGTCAACGGCTCTACTCCCAGAACTTCCTGGTGATGGAGACCATGGCGGCGGTGGCGATATATTACGTGCTGATCGTCACCGTGATCGACTTCCTGTTGAAACGTCTGGAGCGCTTTCTGGACGTCAACCGGCGCAATGTGTCGCGGGTTCCGGATGCCGCCGTGCTGGCACTGGCGACGCAGCCGCGTATCGTGCCGGCGCGCGCGGCCGCCGCCGAACCGCATGGGCCGGCACTGCAGGCCATCCGGCTGCACAAAGCCTACAACGATGTCGAGGTACTGGGCGCGGTCGATCTGCAGATCCGGACCGGCGAGGTCGTGTCGGTGATCGGACCCTCCGGTTCCGGCAAGACCACGCTGATTCGCCTGCTCAACGGGCTCGAACGGATCGATAACGGGGAAATCCGCATCAATGGTCAACCGTTCATCCATCTGAGCCGGCAGGGGGCGAACAAACCGCTCTACGTCGAGCATGCCGAGCACCGCTTGAACATCGGCATGGTCTTTCAAAGCTTCAATCTCTTTCCGCATCTGAGCGTGCTCGACAATTTGCTGATGGCGCCCCGATACCATCGGGCGGGGTCCCGACAGGCGCTGCAACAGCAGGCCTACGCCCTGCTGCACAAAGTCGGCATGCTCGATCATGCCTGGAAATATCCCCATCAGCTGTCCGGGGGCCAGCAGCAGCGCGTCGCCATCGCCCGTGCCCTGATGATGCGTCCGCAGATCATGCTGTTCGACGAACCCACCTCGGCGCTGGATCCCGAAAAAGTGAACGAGGTGTTGCAGGTCATCGAACAACTCGCGCGGGACGGCATCACCATGGTGATCGTGACCCACGAAATGAACTTCGCTTTCAAGGTATCGGACCGCATCGTGTTCATGGAGAAGGGCCGCGTGGTCTGCGACGACACGCCTCGCATGTTGCGTAGCGGCCGTCATCCCCGCGTGGAAGCCTTCCTCAAGGATGTCTCGATGGCATGACCGCGCGAACGTGCGCCATGAACCGATACCCGCCCGGCTCCCTCATCGCTTGACCTCCCTCAAACCCGGCAAGGAATCACCATGACAGCATTACACAGGATTGTCCGTCCCATCGCCCTGGGCCTGATCGGCATCGTCGTGGCGACGGGCGCGATGGCGGCTTCGGGATTCAAGCAGGACGGCACGATCGTCGCGGGTTCGGACGCGACCTTTTTTCCGTATGAATACATGAACAACAATCAGCCTGCGGGATTCGATATCGAACTCCTCGACGGGCTGGGCAGGATCATGGGACGCAAGGTGGAAACCGTCGATACGCGGTTTCCCAACCTGATCACGGGGCTCGAGGGCGGGCGTTTCGACGTGACGAATTCGTCCATGTACATCACGGCCGAACGCCTCAAGGTGATCGACATGATCCCTTATCTGAAAAGCGGCGAGTCCATCCTCACGCTCAAGGGAAGCGACTATCAACCCAGGCGCCCGGAAGACTTTTGCGGCCACAAGCTCGGCTCGATGGGCGCCACGTCGTGGTTGCAGCAGATGCACAGGCTGTCGGACGATTACTGCGTCAGGAACGGCCTCAAGCCCATCGCGGTGAGCGAATACGCCACCGACCCGGAAACGACCCAGGCGCTGCTGGCGCACGCCGTGGAGGCGCAGATCACGGACGCGGCGGTCGCCCGCGGCGTGATCGAGAAGCTCGGCGGCCGCGTGGTGATCTCCTCCAGGACGCTGATCTATCCGGTGTTGAATGGAATCGGTGTTCGCAAGGGCAACGACGCCGTCAAAAACGCCTTGACCGACGCACTGAAGAAATACCGTGCCACGCCGGAATACGCCGCGCTCCTGAAAAAATACCACTTCGAAGCCCCCACCGACGCCGACATCCGCGAACTGATGCCGAAGTCCTGACCGATTGCCCTGCGTGGCCTGGATGCGTCGGGGTCACGCAGCACGGAGAACACGCATGGCCTTGTCTGTCGAGGAACAAGCCCGCATCGACCTTGCGGCAACCTTCCGTATCCTGGCCCATCTGGGCATGCACGAAGCGGTGGCGAATCATCTGAGCGCGGCGGTCTCGCCGGATGGCAAACGGTTTCTGATCAACCCGAAGTGGAAGCATTTTTCGCGCATCCGCGCCAGCGATCTGCTGTTGCTGGATGCCGACGATGCCGCGAGCGCGCACCACCCGGACGTGGATGCGACCGCCTGGTCCATCCACGGGCAGATTCACCGGCGGCTGCCGGACGCGCGCGCCGTGCTGCATCTGCATCCGGTCTACACCACGGCCGTCGCCTGCCTCGCCACGCCGCACGTTCCGCCGATCGATCAGAACACCGCCCGCTATTTCAACCGCATCGCCATCGACGACATGTACGGCGGCATGGCCGACACCGAGGCCGAAGGGGCGCGCCTCGCCGCGCTGTTGGGCGACAGGCGGCGTTTGTTGATGGGCAACCACGGCGTGATGGTGATCGGCGCGAACATCGGCGAGGCGTTCGACGATATCTGGACCCTGGAGCGTGCCTGTCAGATCCTGGTGACGGCGTGGTCGACGGGCAGGCCGCTGCGCATCCTGTCCGACGATGTCGCCGAGAAAACGGCGCGCGGCTGGGAACAGATCCCGGATTTCTCCCGCCGGCATTTCGAAGAAATGAAACAACTGATGATCGAAGCCGATGCCTCGCTGCTGGACTGACGGGTCCCGTCGAGACGATACGAGATGAACAGGATTCCCCCATGACTTTTTCCTTGGCGGCACGTTGTGCCGAAACCGGCCAGTTCGGCATCGCCATCAGTTCGTCGAGCATGGCCGTGGGCGCACGCTGCCCCTGGCTGCGCGCGGGCGTGGGCGCGGTGGCGTCGCAGAACATCACCTTGCCCGCGCTGGGCCCCGCGACACTCGATCTGCTGGGGCAGGAAACAAGGCCGGACGAGGCGTTGGACATCGTGCTCGCCGGGCAGCATCACGGCGAATTTCGTCAACTCACCGCGATCGACAACCTGGGTCGGACCGCGCATTTCAGCGGCGCGAAAACGCTCGGCATCCACCATGCCGTCAGTGGTCAGCAATGCGTGGCGGCAGGCAATATGCTCGCCCGTCCGGGCGTGGTCGAAGCGATGGTGAACGCCTTCGAAAACGCCCCCGGGCATTTGGCTGACCGGCTGCTCGTCGGCCTGGGCGCGGGTCTGGCCGAAGGGGGCGAAATGGGACCCGTGCACTCGGCCGCGTTGACCGTGGTCGGCGAATTCACCTGGCCCATCGTCGATTTGCGGGTGGACTGGGCCGACGACGATCCGATCGGCGCGCTCGCCCGGCTCTGGCAGGCCTATCGCGGCCAGATGCAGGACTACATCGACCGTGCGATCGACCCGTCGCGGGCGCCGGGCTATGCGGTGCCGGGGGACGATCGCTAAGCGGGCCGGACGGACAAGGGTGTCATGGCTTTGCCGCCAGACGCGGCACGCAATGATGTCGATCCCTATCTCCCGGTGGCCACTATCGGGGAATTGCAGGACTACTCCGCGGCGTCAGCCGGCCAGGCCGTATCCCTATCGCTCCAGCCCGAATCCATTCCCGCATCCACCACGTCGCGCGTCAGGTGCGGCGCGAACATCTCGATCATCCGGTAACCGTAGGCACGCAGATAGGCGCCGTTGCGCACGCCGATCCGCGTCGTGCTGGCGGCGAACATGCCCGGCGTATCGAGCACCACCAGCTCGCCCGCGGCCGTCGGTTCGATCGCCATGGCCGACACGATGCCGACGCCCAGCCCGATTTTCACATACGTCTTGATCACGTCCGCGTCGGTGGCGGTCAGCGCGATCGACGGCACGACGCCCGCGTCGGCGAACGCCGCGTCGATTTGCGCACGCCCCGAAATTTCGGCGTCGTAGGTGACGATACGGTGCCGGGCGATGTCGGCCAGCGAGGGGCGGGGCACCCGCGTGAGCGGATGCTCCTGCGGCACCACCACGGCGTGTTGCCACGAATACGCGGAGAAGGTGGTGAGGCCGGGGTGCCGGTCCAGGGCTTCGGTGGCGATGCCGATATCGGCCACGCCGTTCGCGACCATCGCCGCCACCTGGGCGGGGCTGCCCTGACGCAGCGCCAGGCTCACCAGCGGAAAGGCCCGGCAGAATTGCTGGATGACGTCCGGCAGCGCGTAGCGCGCCTGCGTGTGGGTGGTGGCGAGGATCAGGCGGCCTTCGTTCTCGCACGCGTAATGGTCGGCGGCGCGGCACAGGTTCTCTTTTTCGCACAATACGCGTTCGACCAAATCCATGACGCCGGAGCCGGCGTCGGTGAGGCCGGTGATGCGCTTGCCCCGCCGGATGAAAAGCTGGATGCCCAGCTCGCTCTCCAGGTCCTTGATCTGCTTGCTGACGCCGGACTGCGAGGTCTGGAGCACATTCGCGACCTCGGTCAGGTTCAGGTTCTGCCGGACCGCTTCGCGCACGAAACGCAATTGCTGGAAATTCACGACATCACCTCTTCGGCGCGAGGCGGCGCGATGCGCGACAGGGACGCACGCCTGGACGGGCTGCGGGATGAACGGGCGAAAGGACCGCGGAAACGCGGTTTGCGGAAGCGACATGGGGTTTCACGGTCCCTCCTCGTAGCGGTGCGGCATCGGGGATACAAGCGTAGCAAGGCCGCGCGTGCCGGTGTAACGATCTATTCAGCTTAGGAAAGCGTCGACGTGCATAAGCGGCGATGGCAGTCCGGTGAACTCTCGCGGTTGACCGTGCACGGCGTAGGGAGTGGATGGCGCGCGCAAACGCGTCTCGATGCAGGGGCAGGATCGCCGCCGAGTTTCGTGACGGCCTCAGGCAACGCCGAGCCAGTGGATCGCCCCGGCGCTCAGCAGCCCCAGAATCACCAGCGACAGGATGGCCGCCAGGATAACGCGCCCTCCGGCGCTCGCCACGGACCGGACATCGACGCCCAGCCCCAATCCCGCCATCGCGACGACGGTCAGCATGTTCGACATCGCGTGCACCGGCGCGCCGACGAGCGCCGGTATCGCGCCGAGCGAACGCAATACCGCCAGGCCGAGGAAACCGACGATGAACCAGGGCAGGAGTTGCGTCACGCCCGGGCGCCGCGCCGGCGCCGGATTCCGCGATACCGCGTTGTCGTCCTTCGGGCCGGCATCGACGCGTCCTCTCGCGCGAGCGCTTCCCCGGTTGTACAGAAAAGAGACCGCCAGCAGCACCGGACCGAGCATCAGCACCCGGACCAGCTTGACGAGGGTACCCATCTGCACGCTGGCCAGGGACACCGGCGCCGTCGCCGCGAGCACCTGGGGCACCGCGTAGACGGTCAGTCCGGCAAAAATCCCGAACTGAGTGTGCGACATCCCCGTCGCGGCCGCGAGGCGGGGCAGCAGCAGCACGACGATGACGCCGAGTACGGCCGTGAAAGCGATCGAAGCAGCCACGTCCTCGCCCTGTGCATCGATCACCGGCGCGACCGCCGCGATGGCGGAGTTGCCGCAGATCGAATTGCCGCAGGCGACCAGCAGCGCCAGCGAGCGGGACAGCCCGATCGCGCGGCCGATCCAGAAACTCGCGACGATCGCCAGCGCCACCACGGCGACGATGGCGAGCAGCAGCGGCGCGCCCTCGGCGAGCAGCGCGCGGGCACTGATCGCGGCGCCGAGCAGCATGACCGCGACTTCGAGGAGGACTTTCGCGCTGAAGTCGATGCCGGGCGTATAGCGCGCGCCAGGCGACACGGTGCTGCGAAGCACCGTGCCGATCAGGATCGCCAGCACCAGGCTTTCCAGCCACGCACGGCCCAGCAGGTGACGCTGGAGCGCTTCCGCCGCCAGCGCGGTCAGTGTCACCGCGATGCTCAGGCCGAGCCCGGGCAGCAGTGCCACGCATCGCGCCCGTCGCGGCGCCGTTAGCGAGAGCCGGTGGCACCACGTGGCGAACCGCGTGGCGTCCCGGGATACGCGGTCAAGCCCGGGGGGATTATCCTGAAAAACCTGGGTCGTGGCGCCGGCGCGGGGGAGGGGATGGGGAAGGATGGCCATGGGGTCGCCTGCGGGAAGATTCAGTGGCCCTATTCTCTTATCCCGATATGGTTATATCCATCGAATAATTACGTTTATAACGTTAAATTTAATCGAACGATAGTCGTTTTCAGGTCATCGACTGTCGCCCCGATGCGATATTCGCCGTGCTCGCCGACAATCCATTCAGCAGGTTTTCATTCGCTTCCTGCGAGCTTCCTGCCTGCTTTCTACCCGGTTGCCGCGGGTCGAACGGCCCCGGCTCGTGTTCTCCACATGCCGAAATAAATCGCGGCTCGCAGGACCACTTCGTGCTGGTTTCCGTATGTGCACGCCGCTTTACGGCATGCGCCATCCGGCGCGCACCCGCGCTGCGCCGCAGCGCAGTCCAAAAATTTAGGATGACAACATGAAACGCCTTACTGCCGCGCTGTTGCCGTGTATTCTGCTGGCTTTCACCAACGCCTCATTTGCCGCAACACCGATGGAGGTCACGCCGTCGAAGATGAAATGCGAAGATTTCGTTGCGATGGGTTCCGCTTACCAGCCCGCGATGATTTACTGGGTAGTGGGCGTCGACAAGCTCGGCGTGCGGGAAACGGACAGGCTCGTCGTGGACACGGTTCAGCCTGTCGCCGACGTGATCGCCGAATGCAAGAAAACGCCCGATGCGATGTTCATGGGCAAGGTCCGGGAAATGGTCAAGGCGAAGAAACTGCCGTTCCTCAAGACCTACGCCCATAACTAAGTCGTGAGCAGCCCGAGAGACACACGCCGGTTGATCTCGGGCCGTCGCAGGGCGTGCCCAACCGCTGCATGCGCCAGCCTCGCGCATTTGCCTTTCTTCAAGGCATCGACGACATCGCCATGCGCAGCGCCAGCCCGCCCATGATCCACACCGTGCCGGCCACCATGATGGTGAGCACCAGTGTCGAGAACAGGATCAGGTGGAGATCTTCCCGTTTGTGGGTAAAGCCGATATGCAAAAAGCAACGAAAATGCACGACCATCTGCACCAGCGCGAGCACGCCGATGATGATGCCCGCGGGCAAACGCATCGTGCCGAGCGGATGCAATAGCGCGAACGACGCCAGCGTCAGCAGCAGCGCCAGGCCCGCGCCCGCCAGATAGACGCGCAGATCGTGGCGTTCCTGCCGCTTCAGCTCCGCGGCGTCGTCGGCGTCCTGCTGCGTATTCGTCATGTCAGCGCCGTCAGGTAAACAATCGAGAAAATCGCGATCCAGACGATGTCCAGAAAATGCCAGAACAGGGCCAGCCGCATGATGCCCAGCTTTGTCTTGCTGTCCAGGCCGTAGCGCGCGATCTGGCCGAACAGGGCGAGCAGCCAGATACAGCCCCCCAGGACGTGAAGCCCGTGCAGGGGAACCAGGTCGAAGAACGCGGAAAGAAAGCCGCTACGGCCGGGAACGCCTCCCTTGGCGAACATGTCGCTGAAATCGTGAAGTTCCAGGACCAGAAAGGCGATGCCGAGGAGCAGCGTCACGGCCAGCCATGCGACCAGCCGCGTCGTGCCCCGCTTGTATTTGAGCGCGAGCGACGCCATGCCGAACGTCAGGCTGCTGATCAAGAGCAGCAGGGTCTCGATGAAGATGCTGCCTGTGTCATACAGCTGACGCGGACCGGGACCGCCCGCGGTCGCGTGCAGCGACGTCACATACGTGGCGAAAACCATGCCGAACAGGATGGCATCGCTCATGAGGAACACCCAGAAGCCGAATATCAGCGTCTCGGCCGCTTCGTCGTCCTTGCCATGCGTGGCGCTCAGGTTCAAGCCGGGATACTTGGGTGCTTCGTGTTTCATGGTGCGGTCCCGTGAACCGGATGCTGCGCCAGACCCTGGTTGGCCGGGGTGCCCTCGACGGCACGCGATATGGCCGCTGTCGCGAGCGCCGCGTCGATCCAGCGATCATGCGCTTCCTGCACCTCCCGCGCGCCGACCAGCCGGGTGGTATCGCGGGCGAAACCGCGCAGTATCATCGTGGCGAGCGCCGCCGCCGTCGACAGGATCGTCAGCCACCAGATATGCCAAACGAGACCGAAGGCCAAGACAAAGCCGATGGCACCCACCACCGGTCCCAGCGCGCTGTTCCTTGGCACTTCGATGTCCTCGTACGTCGCATGCCGCTGGTAGGCGCGGCCCGCCGCCTTGGCGACCGTGAACGCATCCCGCTCGCCGACCTCGGGAATCTTCGCGAAATTGTATTCCGGAGGAGGGGCCGAGACCGACCATTCGAGGGTGCGTCCATCCCAGGGGTCGCCCACGAACACCCGGTTCGCGTCGCGGTGCGTGATCGAGACCCATAGCTGCACGACGAGCGCGACGAGCGCCACCACGACGATGCACGCGCCAAGCAGCGCCACCCACTCCAGCGGCACGTACGCGGGTTCCGAATATGCCACGGTACGCCGCGGCAGCCCCATCAATCCCAACGCGTAGAGCGGAAAAAACGCCAGCATGAAACCGACGATCCAGCACAGCGCGGAGATCCTGCCCCAGCGCTCGTTCAGACGAAAGCCGAATGCCTTGGGGAACCAGTAGTGATAGCCGGCGAGCATGCCGAAGAGCACGCCGGGCACCGCCACGTTGTGGAAATGTGCCACCAGGAAGACGCTGTTGTGCACTTGATAGTCGATGCCGGGGTCGGCGAGCAGAATGCCGCTCATGCCACCGAGCACGAACAGCAGCATGAAACCGATCGAGTAGATCATCGGCGGCGTGAAACGGATGCGGCCGCGAAACATCGTCAGCATCCAGTCGTATATCTTGACGCCCGTGGGGATGCCGATGAGCATCGAGGCGATGCCGAACACGGCGTTGATGTCGGCGCCTTGTCCCATCGTGAAAAAGTGATGCACCCACACGGTAAACGACAGCACGGCGATGGCCATCGTGGCGGTGACCAGCGCGCGATAGCCGAACAGCGCCTTGCCGGAGAACGTCGACACCACTTCCGAGTAGACCCCGAAAGCCGGGAGGATCAGGATATAGACCTCCGGATGCCCGAACAGCCAGAACAGGTTGGCGAAGTGCATCATGTTGCCGCCCAGTTCGTTGGTGAAATAATGAAAACCGAGATAACGATCCAGCGCGAGCTGGGCCGTGGCGACCGTGAGGGGCGGCATCGCGAAAATCATGAGGATGCTGGTGCATACCGCGGTCCACGTGAAAAGCGGCATCCGCATGAAGGACATGCCGGGCGCACGTTCCTTGTAGATCGTGACCGCGAAATTGATACCCGAGAAGGTGGAGCCCAGCGACGCGAGCGTCAGCGACCAGATCCAGTAGTCGGGTCCCACGCCGGGGCTGAAGGTCGCCTCCGTGTACGGGGGATATCCGAACCATCCGCCGGTCGAAAACGTGCCGATGCAAAGGGAGATCATCACCAGGGCCGCGCCGGCTGCCGTCAGTCCCAGGCTCACCGAGTTCAGTACCGGAAACGCCACGTCGCGCGCGCCGATCTGCAGCGGCATGACGTAGTTGATCATGCCCGTGAGAAACGGCATCGCCATGAAGAAGATCATGATGGTGCCATGCGTGCTGAACAGTTGCGCGAAGTGATCCGGCGAAAGAAACCCTCCGCCCAGTCCGAAGGCCTGCTGGGTACGCATGAGGAGCGCTTCAATCAGCGCCCGTATGAGCATCACGAAGGCAAGCGCGATGTACATGATGCCGATTTTCTTGTGGTCGGGGCTGGTCAGCCAGTCCGACCACAGGATGCCCCATTTGCGATAGTAGGTGATCAGCGCAAAAGTGACGATCGCGCCGATCACCACCATCGATGCCGCGCCGGTGGCGATGATGCCGTTGATGACATGGGTAGGGCTGGGGTCCTGCAGCATTTGCCAGAAGGGCAGCGCCGGCAGGTCCAGGCGTCCGAGGGGATTGGCGAAGAGGTCGCGGGCGCTCATGGATGGGATCCCTGCGAAGGCGGCGTGAGCGATGCGCCGCCGGAGAAGCGTTCCGATGCGGTCGTCTGATCCAGGGCCGGGGAAGCCGATCCGGTGCCTTTCATCGTCGCGTTCACCACGCCGGTGAACAGTGTGGGACTGACATGGTTGAAAGCAATGCCATCGTTGCCGGTCGCAGGAACTCCCAGGGCGGCGACGAGTTGTGCGCGTGTGGAACGTTCCGATATCCGACTCAGCGCCGCTGCGTCCAGCGGTCTTTCGTTCGACTGCACGTGTTTCACCCAGTCGCTGAACGCAGTCGCGGTCATGGCGACGGCCGTGAAGTTCTGCTGGTGGAATCCGTTGCCGCTATACATGGTGTTCTCGCCCATGAACCGTCCAGGTTTGTCCGCCAGAAGATGCAGTTGGGACACCATGCCGCCCATGGCATAGATTTGCCCGCCCAGCGCGGGAATGAAAAGCGACTGCATCACCGTTGCCGAGGTGATGTCCATTGCCACGGGACGATCCACCGGCAGAGGCAAAATGCCGATGCTGGCGATGCCCAGGTCCGGATAGATGAAAAGCCATTTCCAGTCGTAGCCGATGACCTGAATGCGCAGCGGCGGCGCGGCCGATGCAATGGGTTTGTAAGGGTCGAGCGCGTGGGTACTGCGCCATACGAGCACGGCGAGCAGCGCCACGATGACGGCGGGGCCACTCCAGGCGACGATTTCCAGGGATCGACTGAACGACCATTCGGGCGTGTAGCGCGAGGACTTTGCATCGTAGCGATAACGCCAGGCGAACCAGGGCAGAAGAATGAAGATCGGGATTGCGACCAAAACGCTCAGTAGCGCGAGCATTTCGATGAAATGGGTGCGCTGGATCGATGCGATGGGACCCTGCGGGTCCAGAAAGCTCAGGTGCCGGCCACTGGTGCAGGCGCTGAACAGAAAAAAAGCGGGGAAGACGGCTATGAAGCGAAAGGTGCTTCCGATGCTTGCAAAGCTGCGGAGAAGACACGGCTTTTTCGGAAGACTGATCACACGCTCGCGCATGCGTTCCACCGGTTTGTCGAAGCGGCGACGGGTAGGCAAAATGGCATTGTCCCGGTGTCCTGCGGTCCACCTGTCATCGGTGTTCGTTGAGTGTACATTACTGTCGCCACGATGCGATGTTTCCAAATTCGTCCTGACTGCGCACTTGAAGGCTGCGTAGCCGCGTTTTGTCGCTTTCGAGGCTCAGGGCCATTTCGGCGCGCTGCAGGGCCAGGGCCGAGTGCCTTTGCGCGGCGAGGCGAAATCCCGGCGAATCGATTCGTGCCAGGGCCGCCAGCGCTTTCTGTAACCGCATGCCCACTTCCACGGTCCCGGCACCGTCTCTCGCAATCGGTGCGAAAAAATCGTCGAAGACATCCTGCAGGTCGATGCCGCGCACGAAAACGCGGGCGCATTCGGGTGACTTCGGCGGCGCATCGCCCGGATTGGCCAGCAGGGAGAACACTCTTATCCCTCTTCCGATCACATCGATCGCGGTCCCCGGATCGTTGACGGCCGGGGATAGGGCACGCGACGCGATCTCGGCCATGACCGACACGCCGAAGCGGGGGTCCTGTTCGTACGAGCGCCGTGTACCGATTACAAAGGCGGCGATGATTCCTTCTTCCTGATGCGCATCGATATCGTCTACCCATGCGATCGGCATCGTCGTTTCCGCAAAGGTGCCCGGTATCGCATGAACATAAATATGGCCGGAAGTCTTATCGGAAATTTTTCGTAACGACGGCATGTCGATCAGTTGAACATACCCGATTTTCCTGGCGTACAGCGGGCGAGCGGTGAGCGGAAGGCTGCTGCCGGCGGGAAAGGCGCGGCCGCCCATGTACGGCCGTCGCGCCCGATCCATGATGGCGCCTTTCGCCGCGCCCTCGACGCGGTCGGTTGTCTCGCCAAGGTGACCTAATCGCGACAGGTGGTCGATCCATGTCAGGAGCGTATAGACGATCAAAATGATTACGCCGATCGTTACGATGAACAGAACGACGCGCCCCTTGCTGCCATACGCCCCGGTACTGAGAGTAATGATTCCCACCAGACTGAAGAGAAACGAACCGATGAAGGCGGACAGCGCGTTTTGCGTGGTGGCATCCTCCACCAGCAAGGACGTCGCGCGAGGCGTGGCGTTGCCGGTGGCGGAACCGTAGGCGGAGACCATGGTGCTGAGCGAGAACGTCGTCACGGCGAGCATGCTGGACGCGATGATGCCGAGAATGTTGTCGACCGCATCGGCACCGATCTTCGTCGACATCGAATCGGGGATGTACTGCCGCAAACCGACCGATACCAGTGCGGAGACGACCCCCAGGAGCGAAAAAAGGGTGGCCCGGAACCAGATCCGTTTGAAAATACGTCGAGCGATCCAGCGCCATTTTGCGTACATTACATCCCTTTTAAATCGTTGATAAGGATTTCGTGCTTAACGAATGCGAACTGAAAATATTCGATTCCGAACCATTTATTACGTTTTCCTTTTTACTGGATTACGGTGCTATGCCAATCCTTTGGCAGCGCAGTCTTATCGGGAATGGAACTTGCGAAAGCTTCGGGATGGCGGGATCTTCCCATGCCGGAAATTCCCACCCGAGAGTCGCATGCGCAGCCTGTCTTTCGAAACACTCTCCTTTGCCTACATCTGTCTCAGTCTAGCCTGTGCGCTGGGCGTGGCGAGTGACATTTTTTTGAGCGGTCGGCGGCAACAGATGAAGATCATGGAGGCGGTGTGGCCGCTGACGATGCTCTACTGGGGCCCGGTCGGCATCGCGGCCTATCTCTGGTTCGGGCGGGCCGAGCGATCCGGCCAGCACGACCACCGCGGCGGGTCGATGGCGATGAACGGTCACGGCAAGGAAAAACCGATGTGGCAGGCCACCTTCGTGGGGGCAAGTCATTGCGGTGCGGGCTGTGCGGTAGGCGACTTCATCGGCGACTGGTTCGCCTTCGGCCTCGGCATGACCGTTTTCGGGTCGTTGCTTGGCGGTACCTATCTATGCGCTTTCGTGCTGGCTTACCTGTTCGGCGTTTTGTTTCAGTACTTCTCCGTGGCACCGATGCAGGGTCTGAACGTTCGCGACGGCATCATCGCCGCGATCAAGATCGATACCTTGTCGCTGCTCGCCTATGAAGTCGGCATGTTCGCGTGGATGGGTTTTCGCGCCTGGCGCTTTCCCGACATGGTGCCGACCCAGTGGTCTTACTGGTTCATGATGCAGATCGCCATGATGATCGGATTCGCCACCACCTATCCGCTGAACTGGTGGCTCATCAAGCGTGGCATCAAGGAAAAAATGTAGCGTTGTCTCATACCGCAGTCGTCGCGTAAAACAAGGATTTTTTATGACGCAAATTGTCGTGATCACGGGCGCCGGCGCCGGTGTGGGCCGGGCTACCGCCGAAAAATTCGCCAGCGAGGGCTTCGCGGTCGCGCTGTTGTCGCGTGATCCGCAACGCCTCGACAGGGCGGCGCGAGAATTGCACGAACGCTACGGGGTGCGCACCTTGGCGATTCCCACCGATGTCGCCGATGCCACGGCCGTGGATGCCGCGGCAAGCAAAGTGGAGAACGAACTGGGTCCGATCGACGTCTGGGTCAATATCGCGATGGCAACGGTATTCGCGCCTGTCTCGAAGCTGACGCCGGAGGAGTTTGAACGCGGCACGCGCGTGACCTATCTCGGTCAGGTCCATGGCACCATGTCGGCGCTCTCGCGCATGCGCGTGCGCGACCGCGGCACCATCGTGAACGTGGGTTCGGCGCTGGGCTACCGCTCCGTTCCGTTGCAATCGATTTATTGCGGCGCCAAATTCGCGATACGCGGTTTCACCGACGCATTGCGTTCGGAAATCATCCACGACAGGCTCAAGGTTCACCTGACAATGGTCGACCTGCCCGCCGTGAACACGCCGCAATTCGACTGGGCGAAAAACAAGATGGGCGTCAAGGCCAAGCCCGTCGCACCCATCTTCGAACCGGAGGTGGCTGCGCGGGCGATCTTTTTCGGGGCCACGCACAAGCGGCGCGAAGTCTGGCTGGGTTTTCCTACGGTCAAGGCGATTCTGGCAAACCGCATCGCGCCGGGTTTGATCGATAAATATCTGGCGTCTTCGGGCTATTCGGGGCAACTGACCGATGAACCGCTCGCGGCGGACGCGCCCAGTAACTTGTTCGAAGCCGTACCCGGCCATTATGGCGCGCATGGCCGCTTCGACAGCGAGTCTCGGGAACACAGCTGGGAGATGTTCACCGATCGCCATCGGGGGTTTTTCTGGGCCTTCGCCGCGTTGAGCCTGGCCGGCGGTATCCACTGGCTGGCGAAGAAATCCAAAGTCTGATCACGCGGTCCCGGGCGGAAACCCTACACATGAGCAAGCCGATCGAAGATTACGCCCTGTTGGGCGATGGTGAAACGGCTGCACTCGTCAGCCGCGACGGCGCGATCGACTGGCTCTGCTGGCCTCGGTTCGACGACGATGCGTGCTTCGCCGCGTTGCTGGGTACCGAAAAAAACGGTCACTGGACCGTGGCTCCCGTCGCAGCGGTTCGTCATCACAGCCGCCGCTATCAGGAGGATAGCCTGATCGTCGAAACGGATTTCGAAGTGGACGGGGGGGCGATCCGGGTGATCGATTTCATGCCGATGCGAACGACCTTTTCTTCTGTCGTACGAATCGTCGTCGGCCTGCGGGGCAACGTCAAAGTCCGATCGACGCTGTGTCTGCGCTTCGACTACGGGGCGTTGCCCCCATGGTCGGCGCTCCAGGACGACTGCATGGTCGCGAAGGTCGGGCCGGATCTCGTGATTCTGCGTGCGCCGGTGCCGCTCGATGTCTCGGCGCTGGCGACGGTGGCGGAATTCGACGTTGCGCAGGGAAGCCGGTTGGCGTTCGTGATGAGCTATGGGCCATCCCATCAGCCCGCCCCGGGCGCGATCGATGCGGAAGCGGCGTTATCTTCCACCCAGCGTTTCTGGCGTGACTGGATCGACCGGTTCGACGATGCGAAGACGGACTGGCCCAGGGAAGTCAGACGCTCGCTGCTGACCTTGAAGGCGTTGATTCATCAAACCAGCGGCGGTTTGATCGCGGCGCCCACGACCTCGCTGCCGGAGGCGCCTGGCGGCACCATGAACTGGGACTATCGATATTGCTGGCTGCGCGATGCGAGCTTTACCCTGGGGGCGCTCCTCAATGCCGGCTTTCATGAGGAAGCGCTTGCCTGGAGAGACTGGCTGCTACGCGCCGTCGCGGGTTCGCCCGAACGCGTGCGGATCATGTATCGCGTCGATGGTGCACGGCATCTTGCCGAGTGGTCCGTCGATTCATTGCCGGGGTACCGTTACGCGCAGCCCGTGAGGGTCGGCAACGCGGCGTCCACGCAACATCAAATCGATGTTTTCGGCGAGCTGCTGGATTGTCTCGATCTGGCCCGCCGGGGGGGCGTGCCGGTGTCCGCGCAGGAAGCCGCGGTCATGCTGAAGATCGTCGAACACCTCGAGACGATGTGGGACAGCGAGGGTTCCGGCGTGTGGGAGTCCCGCGCCGCGCCGCGGCAGTACACCTATTCGAAAGTCATGGCGTGGGTGGCGTTCGATCGCTTTCTGCGTCATGACGGTACGAACGCCGGCGCGGAACCGGTCGCGCGGCACGTGATCGAACGCATCACCGCGTTACGAACGGTCGTCCATGAGCAGGTCTGCCGCGAGGGCTGGAACGAGGGACTCGGCAGTTTCACCCAATATTACGGGGGGCAGGAAATCGACGCGAGCCTGCTTTTGTTGCCGCTGGTGGGTTTTCTCCCGGCCGACGATCCACGCATGGCCGCGACCATCGCGACCATCCAGAGAGAACTCGCCGACGGCGGGTTGATACGGCGCACCAGAGCGCGTCGGGAGGGACCGAGCGAGGGGGCATTTCTCGCCTGCTCCTGCTGGATGGCGGACTGCCTTCATCTGCAGGGCCGCACCGACGAGGCACGCGCGCAACTGGACCGCGTGCTTGCCGTGGGCAACGATCTGGGCTTGTTCTCCGAGGAATACGATGTGCCGGGCAAGCGTCTATCGGGAAACTTTCCGCAGGCGCTGACGCATCTGGCCATCGTCAATACGGCGCTTCGCCTGTGCGGACCGACCCTCGCTCGCGACGGTGGCGCTTCTCCGAACCAGACAAGCGAGCGGGCGAAGCACCTGCCCGCCTAGCGGAAGACGGGAACATATGGGTGGGGGGGGCGCGGGCATGCCCAGCGCTGCCGCTTGGCGTCATCATGGCGCAGCGGCAAGTACGGTCAGCTGCGCATCGATCAGTCCGACATCGTCCTTCGAAACCTGTTGCACCTTGCCCGTCTGCACCCGGCTTCGTGCGATGCCGTGTTGCGTCAGATAGTCGGCGATCCCCTCGGCCCGGCGGGTCGCCAGGATCTCGGCGGCATCGGCGTTCAGGGTCTGCCCTTTTGAAACCCGGTCGAACATGGCCTGATACGCGGCGTGGCTGTCCGCGGCGGGACCTGTTGGCGATTCTGGGAGCGGTCCGTTATTTTGTTGCGCGAGCATCGCGCCCAGTGCCCGGCGCGTGCCGGGATCGTCGAGCGCGACGATCGACGCGTCTGCGTCGTCGGCGCCGGGGGACGTGAGCCGTGCGGCGAGCTGACGGCGGGTTTGCGCCTGCTGGAGGGCGAGGGTGTCCATACGTTCGTCGTAGGGCGCGCCGATCGAGAGTTGCAGGAGCGGTCGTTGTCTCAGCGCGCCGACCAGGGCGTCGAGCTTTTCACGCTGCTCGGGCGCGAGCGATGCGTTTCCCGCGGCGAAGCCGATGCTGGCCAGCGATGTCTTGTCATTGCCGAAAAGTTTTCCGAGCAAATGAAAGGGTGCCGCGGCGACGCGCAGAAGGGTATGGCGTAACGCGTCGGTTATCGCGCTGGCGATGTCGAAATGGGGATTGTCGAGGTTGCCGCGCACGGGCACGGAGAGGTGGATCTCCCCCTTGGAATCCGTCAGGAGCGACACCGCCAGGTTGAGGGGAATGTCCTTGGCGGTGGGGCTTTTCACGCGCTCGCCGAGCGTGAAATCGGACAAGCGGACATCGTTCTTGCCCAGCAGGTTGCCGTGATCGATTTTGTACTCGAGGTCGAGCCAGAGTTTGCCGGCCTGCACCTTGCGTCCGGCGAAGGTCGCGGTGTACGGCGAGAGAGGCTGTACCCGCACGTTGGCGAACCTGACGCGAAGGTCCGTATAGCGTCGCGGGTCGAATGGCACGATGCTGCCATTGACGGTCGCGGAACCGTACGACTGTATCGTGCCATCGGCGGTCACGTCGGCGTGCCGATCGCCATGATTGAACACCCCGACGATGGTCGCCTGCACCGCGCTCACCTTCGTGGAGAACGGCAGGACCAGACTTTGGTCGGAGAAGTCCACGCTGCCGCCGCGCACGCCAATGCGATGGATCGCCAACTGGAACGGGGCGGCGTGCGGGCCCGTGCCGGACGGCGGTTCGGCTTTCGGCGTCGCGCCGGCGTCGCGTTTGAGGAACCGTTCCAGGTTTACGCTGTGGTTCTTCTCGACCGCGATCTTCGCATCCGGATGGACAATCTGGATATCACCGACCGTCAGGCGATTGTCCTGACCCGAAAAGGCGATGTCCCGTGCATCCAGCCGCTCGAGCGAGAGTGCATGGGCATTCGTGTCGGTTTCGTTCAGGATGATGTTTTTCAGGCCAAGCTGGCCGGTGACCTGGATTGCACGTCCCGCGTGGGCGGCGTGGACGATTGCGAGGTCGCCGCTCGCTTGGCCGGCGGCCAGGGCGAGCCGGGTGTAACGCGTGAGAACCGGCTGCAGGGGCGCCAGTGCGATGGCCCTGGCGACCACATCGGCGTGAAATTCGCCCGTATCCGGCGTTCCCGTGCCGCTTGCCTTGACGCTGCCGCCGGCGTCGGCGAGCGCGAGCGTGGCGTCGAAGCGAGCCTTGCTGTCGTTCGCCACGTCATGGGCGGTCGCGTCGAATGTCGCGCCGAGGGCGAGTGCCGGCGTGTACGCGCGGTCCGCCACGTTCGTCGTGAAATGCGCGATCTGAATCGTGCCAACCGAGTATTGCCAGGCCCGTCCGGCGGCGGGAGCGGCGGGAGCGGCCGCGCTTTTTCGGGATTCGGCGTCGAGCAGGTTGAGGCGCCCGTTTGCATCGCGCACGATCCGGGCGCTGCCGCCGCGCACGGTGAGCGTGGACGCCGTCATGCGGCGGGCGTGAAGATTGAATCCCCCGTTTGAAAGCGACGCGGACGTAATCGAAACGGCCGGCTGCTGACTGCCGTCCATCGAGAACCTGGCCTCGTGCATGCTTGCCTGGAGGTTTTGCGCTGCGACCTGTGCCTGCGCTCCGCCCACCGACATTTGCATGGCCATGGCGATATCGAACCGGTCGACGTCGAGACGTCTGGACACCGCGCCGCTGAGGTCGACGAGATGCGCTGCCATTGCGCGCGCCTGGAACGTTGCAACGCGTATATTCCAGGCGTGCGCGGGCGTGGCGGCACGAGCGGCGGCGGGCTGCGGGGCGATGCGCGAGGCCGGGTACGCAACCTGCCAATCGAACCGACCGCTCTTTTGTACCTGCGCGCGCACGACGCCTGTCGCGAGCGAGAGTTCACCCACCACCACCGTGCGCTGCGAAAAAGCGACCTTCGCGCCTTGGATGTTCAGTCGCGCGGCTGCAAACAAGGGTTCGGTTTCCCGGGGGCGGCGCAGCGTGAAGTGGGGCAGACTGGCATTCAGATCGTCGAGCGTCCAGCCCCCGGCATCGCGCAAGTCGGCCGATAGCGTCAGCGGACCGCCGGCGGGCGTGAAGCCGGTACGGCGCAGCGCAAGGGCGCTGAACGGCGTCAGAACGAGTTGGTCGAGTTGAACGTGCGCCTGGAGGTTGGTGCCCTGCGGGGCGATGCTGCCATGGGCATCGAGCGTGCCGCCGTCATGCGCTGCGATCCGCGCGTCGAACCGGACGGGCGTCGAGCCACTGTTTGCGACGTCGTGCGCGGTAAGGGACCGGAGGTGCAGCGGATAGTGGAAAACGGGCGTCATGCTGCGGTCGGCCAGCGCCACATCGATGTTGCTGATGCCGATTCGCGCGAAGTCGTATTGCCAGGGGTGTCGTCCAGCGGACGTCGCCGCGTGATGTCCGGGTGCCGCCGCAAAGCGACGCTGCCAATCGATCGAGCCGTCCGTGTTGCGTGCGACCGAGACCGTGCCGTCCTGCAACGCAATGTCGGATGCCGCGACCGTCATGCCCGCAAGATCGAAAGACCCTCCCGTGACGGATGCGTCGTCGAGTTTCAGCATCGGTTGGCCCGGGAGCGCTGCGTCGTGGATGTGCAGGGCAATGTCCCGGCCTGCAACATTGCCATGCGCGCCGGTCGTCGCGTCGATCCGCAGCGCGCCGCCGATGCGGGCAATGCTGGCGACGAGCGGGGGCTTACTCCGCTGGTCGTCATAGTCGAGGCCAACGCGGTCCAACCGCATGCTTTTCACCGCGAGATGCCAATCCGGTAGAGCGACGCTGGGCGGCACGCCGACGCGCGCCGCGTCGTTGCGTACGATAAGTTGCGACCAGGCAAGTTGGCCATTC
This sequence comes from Robbsia betulipollinis, assembly GCF_026624755.1. Classification (NCBI taxonomy): domain Bacteria; kingdom Pseudomonadati; phylum Pseudomonadota; class Betaproteobacteria; order Burkholderiales; family Burkholderiaceae; genus Robbsia; species Robbsia betulipollinis. Next base: position 1,226,510 of record NZ_JAPMXC010000001.1, on the reverse strand, counting down.
GCGTCGATACGCACGGCAACGCCGCCTTGCGCCACGTCCAGGCTGGCGAACGAGACCGCATGTTTCAGCGGATCCACGCTGCCGCCGTTGGCGGCAAGCTTCTTCATCGTGATGAGAGGCATCTTCGCTGTGGGCGTGCTCAGCGCCAGGTCAGTGAGGCTGAGCGCCACGTCGGCAAGCTGCAGACTGCCGGTGCGTGTGAAGGCATAGCGCGCGGACAGATCCGCGCGGCCTTTCAACGCATCGATGCGCAGTATGCCGCGCAGAAACGGCAACCACGTCGAGGCCTGCAGGCCATTCAGCGCGAACTCGCCGCTTGCCGACAGCGCGGGTTCGAGTCCAATCTCGCCATGTGACCGCAGATTCGTGCCGTCGGGCAATACCGCCGTGAGCGTCTCTTTCGCTTTCACCGCGCTCAGGGTCGAGAGGTTCGTCATGCTCAGAGCAATGGGCGACATCAAAATCTTCGCTGGCGCGGCGTTGTGGAGGTCGGTGAACAGGATGCCCGCGCGAACGATGTCCAGCTTTGCGATCATGACCCGCGGCGTCGTGGTGTGCGCGCTTCCGGCCGGCGTCAACCGATGAAGAAGTTCGATCAGGTTGAACGTGCCGTCTTTCGCCAGCACCAGATTCACCGTCATGCCTGTCAGCGCGACGTTGTCGATTTTCCAGGTGTCATGAAGCAGAGCGCTGGGCGCGTCATTGATCGCGAGATGGGCGATTTCAAGAAACGGCGTAGCGCCAGGATTGCGCAATACGACATTGTCGGCCTGGATCTCGAATGTGAACGGGTTGAAACGCACCCGGCCCAGGCCGAGGTGCAGTCCATAGCGCTGGGTGAGCCAGGGGGAGAGGTGCGTTTCGACCAATCGCGGCGCGCCCCAGAATCCTGCGACGGCATAGATGCCGAGCAGGCCGAGCAGTGCCAACGCGGCGAACCCATATTTATGCCAGCCAGGATGCTCCCTGGCAGGCGGTTCGCCGGGAGGAGGGACAGGCGTTTCGGCGGACTGTCCCTGAATCGAAGACATTTACCGTTCCTGATTTGCGGGCGGCGTCAGCCCTTCGCGCCGCCGCCACAGGGCATCCACCGCTTCCAGACTCAAGCCCATGGTCTCGGGAATCAGGCGATAGGCGAAAAGAAGGGCGGCGAAAGACAGTGCAGCGAAAATGAAGAACACCCCCGGGCGTCCCAGCAGCGCCGTCAAATTGAGAAAGCTCAACGCGACGGCCAGATTGGCGAGCCAGTTCGCAATCGTCGCCGCGGACATCCCGCGTGCGCGTATCGCCAGGGGGAAGATCTCCGAGAGCAGCAACCAGAATACGGGTCCCAGCCCGATGGCGAAAAAGCCGATGTACGCCGTCAGGCTGGCGGCGGTAAGCCAGCTCAGTATCGGACCTTTCCCGAAAAGAAACACGCAAGCGAGCAGCGACAGGCTGACGCCCATGCCACCCACGCCCCAGAGCAGCAGCACGCGTCGTCCCACCCGGTCGACCAGGCGGATGGCGACGACGGTCATCAACACGTTCACGACGCCGATGCCGGCTGTTGCCAGTATCGCCGCCGATGCGGAAGAGAGCCCCGCTGCCTGGAAGATCATCGGCGCGAAGTAAATGACCGTATTGATGCCGGTGACTTGCTGGAAAATGGCGAGGCCCACGCCGACGATCAAGGGCAGGCGCTGCGCCAGTCGCTCCTTTTTGCTGGGCGCTTCATGCTGGGCGGTCTGGCGATCGCTCTTAAGATCTGCCCGGAGTTCCGCGACCTCGGCATCGATGTCGACATCGGCACCCCGTAATTTGCGTAGCGATGCGCGTGCGAGATCGGTGTGACCGTGGCCCGCCAGCCAGCGCGGCGTTTCCGGCAGCAGATACATGCCGAGCGCAAGCAGCGCGCCCGGTACTGCGCTGAGGCCCAACATCCAGCGCCACGAGCCACTGGCGGCCAGCGCATAGCCCACGAGGTAGGACAGCAGGATGCCCAGCGTCACCGCCAACTGGTTGCACGATACCAGCGCACCACGCGTCTTGGCGGGCGCGATCTCCGCCAGATACAGCGGCGTAAGCATCGACGCACCGCCAATCCCGATGCCGACCAGCACGCGCCCGACCAGCAGCATTGGGAGGTCCACGGCACACGCGGAAACCACGGCGCCCGCGAGGAACACGGCGGCGGTCCATAGCAAGGTGGGACGGCGTCCGAAATGATCCGCGAGACGACCCGCTACGCCGGCACCGCCCGCGGCGCCCGCCAACGCAATGCTCGTGACGATGCCCACCATGAGCGTGGACAGATGAAAGGCGGTACGCAGGAACAGCAGTGCGGCGGAAATGACGCCGGTATCATAGCCGAACAGGAGACCGCCGAGTGCTGCCGTGGCAGCGATGATGACGATGTGCATCGGAAGTCCCCCTGGTGGATGGTCCTACATTGCCGCAGCATGCGGCCGCTGTCGGGAAAACCTCCCGATCCACGTCTTCCGTTCGGTCTTTTCTATTGGTTATGCAGAAGGAGCGCGTTGCGCCAGGCTCACGGCGAGCTTCAGGGTACACGATAGAACGTCCTGCAAGTAACTATCCTTCATTCATTAGCCATCCCCTGTAATTTCCCGATACGCGCGGTGTGCGTGGGGTCACGCTGCCGGCACGTTTGCCGTGCCATGATGATGACTTTCGCCGGCTGCGGCGAAGACCCTTCAAGAGGCTTACGATGACAGTGAAAATTCAAGTGGGGTCGCCGCAGATCGCGATTCACCAGGGGCATTCCGTCCTGCTCACCGAAACCGATGGACAGATCGACTCGCCGAGCGACAAAGGCCTGTTTTTCTACGACACGCGCCTCGTCAGCAGTTGGCGGGCCTATGTCAATGGTGCGTCATGGGAGTTGCTGAACGGCGCGGCGACGAGTGCCTTCGCGGCGCGGGTGTTCATGACGAACCCGCCGATCCTGACGGAAAAGGGGCCGGTGGCGGCACATACGCTTGGACTCTGTTTGACGCGCCATATTCATGGTGGCGTTCACGAAGACCTCGATTTGACAAATCAGAACGACGCGCCCGTCCGTATCGCGTTGGAGATCGCGGTGCGCAGCGACTTCGCGGATTTGTTCGAAGTGAAATCGGGACGACTGGTCAGACGGGGGCATGTGTCGACGCAATGGTCGGACGATGCCCAGCGGCTCGCGACGACATACCGCAATGCGGCGTTCGAACGAACCATTGCCATCACGTGTTCAAACACAACGTGCCCCGCGGTCTATGCGAATGGCCGCATCGCGTTCAGCGTGGATCTTCCGCCACATGGGTCCTGGCATACGTGCCTGCGCTATGATCTCTCGGACGGGCACCACGTGTACACCGCTCCCGGGGAATGTTACGGCACGGGACAGCCGACCCTCAACGAAGTTGAATTGGAGAAATGGCAGGCGAGCGTGATCAAGCTCGAGAGCAGCAACAACGGGTTCGAACGGTTTTTCCGGCAGGCGATCGACGACTTGGCGGCGCTGCGTCTGCCGGTGCGGGCGGCGGGCGAAACGCATACGGTGCCGGCCGCAGGTCTGCCCTGGTTCGTCGCCTTGTTCGGGCGCGATACGCTGATCAGTTCCTTGCAGACCGCGTTCGTGCATGCGGAATTCGCGACCGCCACCCTGGCGGCGCTCGGGGCGTGGCAGGCGACGGAGCGGGACGACTACCGGGACGCGGAACCCGGCAAGATATTGCACGAATTGCGCCTGGGCGAACTCGCGGCGCTGAAACTGGTGCCGCATACGCCGTACTACGGGTCCGCCGACGCCACGCCCCTGTATCTCATCGCACTCCACACCGCGTGGATGGCCACGGGTGACGACAGCCTTCTGACGCGCTACCTTCCCGCCGCAGAACGCTGTCTGACCTGGATCGATGAATTCGGGGACCGTGACGGAGACGGTTTCCAGGAATACGAAACGCGATCCTCGGCGGGTCTGGAGAACCAGAGCTGGAAGGATTCCGGAGACGCGCTGGTCTATCCCGACGGCTCGCTCGTGAAAGGGCCGAAAGCGCTCTGCGAATTGCAGGGCTATGTCTACGATGCGTGGCTGCGCATGGCCACGATCTACGATCATCTGGGGCACGGCGCAAAGGCCGACGCGTTGCGGGGCAAGGCGGACGATCTGTTCCGGAAATTCAACGAGGTTTTCTGGGACGAAGAAGCGGGATTCTACGCGTTCGCGCTGGACGGAGAGAAAAACAAAGTCATGAGCGTGGCTTCGAACCCGGGGCATTGCCTGTGGTCCGGAATCGTGCCCGAAGATCGCGCCCGGCGGGTGGTCGCGCGACTCATGCAGCCCGACATGTTCAGCGGCTGGGGTATCCGCACGCTCTCGTCCGACCATGCGGCCTTCAACCCTTACGCGTACCAGAAAGGGGCGGTATGGCCGCACGACAACGGCATGATCGCGCAGGGCATGCAGCGCTACGGATTCGCCGCCGAGGCAGGCACCGTCGCCAAGGCGATTTTCGAGGCCGGTGAATTTTTCGCCCTGGGAAAAATGCCCGAGCTGTATGCCGGACTCACGCGCGACGCCACCAACTTTCCGGTTCAATACCTGGGGGCGAACGTGCCGCAAGCCTGGGCCGCGGGATCGATTTTCTCGCTGGTGCAGGCGATGCTCGGCCTGGAGCCAGACGCCCCGGCGCGCAAGCTGTATGTCGATCCCTGCCTGCCGGTCTGGTTGAAGGATGTGACGCTCAGGGCGTGCCGCGTCGGCGATCAGACTTTCGACATCCGTTTCTGGCGCGAAGATGACGGCACGACCCGTTTCCAGGTGCTCAAGGGGGATGCCGCCGCGGTCAGCGCCCGGTCTTCCGCCGCCGCGCGTCGGCTGCTGGCCGGCCGGGCAACGGTGTAGCGCCCGAGATCGCGACCGCCGTCCGAAGCCGTCAGGGTTGCCGCAGATAGCCGGGAAGGGCCTGGATCCGGTCGATCCACCGTGCGATATGGGGATAGGGCGCGAGATCCACATCGCCCTCCGGCGCCAGCACGACATAGGGGTAGACCGCGCAATCGGCAATCGAGGGTCGGCCGATCGCGAGCCAGTCATGGCTTTCCAGATGTTGCTCGAGCACGGCGAGCACGATCGCCGATTTTTCCTGCGCCGCCGCCATGTCCAGCGTGGCCCCGAATTGCCGCACGAGGCGCGCGGCGCAAAGGCTGTGCTGAATGTCATTGCTTGCGAAAGACAGCCATTGCACGATGTCGGCCTGACCTTGCGGATAAGCCGGCCACCACGCCAGGCCGCCATGGACGCCTGCCAGATAGACGAGGATCGCCTGGGAGTCCCTGACGACGCGCGCGCCGTCCTCCAGGATGGGCAACTGTCCCAGCGGATTCAGATCGGAAAGTGGCGGCCGCGCATGCGCGCCGTGCAGAAAATCCACCGCCACCGTCTCCAGCGGGATATTCGCCAGCGCCGCGAAAAGCCTCACCTTGTAGCAGTTACCGGAGCGCGCCAGATCGTGTAGTTTCATTGCGTGTTTCCCTCCATCAGTTGGTTGAACTCGAGAACATTGCCATCGGGGTCGCGGATGAACAGCGCGATTCGCCTCGGTCCGATGGGGTGGGGTCCCTCGGTAATAGGGATCGCCCGCTCGGTCAGCCAGGCCTGGAGCGCCGCAAGGTCCGCCACGACGAAGGCGGGATGCGTCATCCCCGGCAGCTTCACCGGTGCGTCCAGCAGGGCGTTGCGCGCCCCCGGCACCCGTGCCCCGTTGAAGATCAGGTTGATGCGCACACCGTCCGGGCTGAGCATTTCGTTGGCTTCGTGCAGCGGAAAACGCGCGCGCTCGATAAATCCCAGAGACTGGTAAAACGACATCGCGCGGTCTCTATCGCTGACGCGAATGCCGATATGGTCGTATGCGAGAATACGGACAGGACTGGATGGTTGGCTCATGCGTCGAAGCTCCGGGTGATGACATGCCGTGAAGTTTCCGCCAGGTCGCCGTGTTTATCCATGCCGCGAAGCTGACAATACCTGTGCGGTTATCGCATGAATGGAAAAGGTGACGATGGACAGACTCAAGGCAATGGCCAATTTCGTTCGGATCGTCGAGTGTGGCAGCCTGAGTGCGGCGGCGAATGCCACCGGTCAGTCGGTCGCGTCGCTCGTGCGCTCGCTGGCGGCGTTGGAGCGCTATCTGGGCGTTCGATTGCTGAACCGCACCACGCGGCGCATCGCGCTCACCGACGATGGCGAGCACTATCTGGCCTGGAGCCGGCGCATGCTCGCGGATTTCGACGACATCGAGCAGCGGCTGGCAGGGCGGGATGGCAAAGTCCAGGGCCTGCTGCGTCTGACGGCACCTGTCGAGTTCGGGCAACGCCACGTCGCGCCGATCGTCAATGCGTTTCTCAGGGAGCATCCCGGCATGCGGGTGGATTTACGTCTGAGCGACCGGATCATCCCGCTGCTCGACGAGCGTCTCGATGTCGCGCTGCGTATCGGTTTGCTGCCGGACTCCGGCATGGTGGCGCGTCAGGTGGGTGTGACGCGGTTGGTCACCTGCGCGAGCGCGGATTATCTGCGCGCCGCGCCGCCGCTCGACCGGCCGGAAGCGTTGCGCGACCATGCCTGCATCGCCCTGGCGTCGCAAGGGCAGCACTGGTTCTACCGGCACGGCGAAAAGGCGTCGGGCGAGAAAATCTCGCCGAAGCTGGTTTGCAACCAGGTTCGAACCGCGAGTCTCGCCTGTGTTCAGGGGATAGGGGTGGCCAGACTGATGCACTATCAGGTGGCCGAGGAGCTGCTCGACGCGCGTCTGATCAGGGTGCTGCGCGATTTCGAACCGGTGAACATCCCGATCCAACTGGTCTACCCGCACACGTTGCAACGCTCGCCGCGCGTGAAGGTATTCGTCGAATGGGCGTGCCGCCAGTTGGAGAATCTCACGCCCCGACCCGATGCCCGGACGCGGTGAAGCCGTTCGCCGCGGGAGGCCGCGGCGTTCAGAACTTCGTGCGTATGCCCACGGCGACGATCGCCTGGCGGTTCGACGACGAGGTGCCGAAGGAGTAGATGCCGGCGTCGCTCAACGCGGCCACCGAGGTATTCGTCACGCGCTGATAGGTGCCTTCGAGATAGACGTCGGTGCGGCGGCTGAGCGCGTAATCGGCCTGCAGCATCAACTGGTTCCACTTCGGCGAGACGCTGCTGGACGCGCCGACGAAATGCCCCTGCGTGTAGGTGTAGGCGCCGCCGACGTGGAACGCGGGCGTGACGGCGTACCGCGCATTGAGTTCGTAGTTGTAGAACGTGATCCAGTTGCCCACGAGCGGCACGTACGCGCCGCCATGTGCAATCTCGCTGGGGCCGTCCAGCGAGGTACGGGTGAAGACGAAACCGACTTCGGTCGCGCCCAGCACGTAGTGCGCGGCCGCGGCATAGATGCGCTGCCGGTCGCCCACGAGTTGCGCGTCCGTGTCGCTGCTGCTCAACGCGCCGCCGGCCGTATTGCCCGAATTCACGCCGCCGGGATGGTTCGCCTGAAAGAAGGCGGCCGCGAGCGACAGGTTGCCCCGGTCGTAACTGGCGGCGGCGGTGAACGCGTTGTTTTGCCGGAAGCCGGTCGCCGAGTTGCTGAAGGCATAGCCGCCGCCGACTTTCAAACCGCTGTAATCGATGCTGCGGAACATCACCGCGTTGTTCATCCGCGCGCTGAGGGCGAGATTGTCGTTGTCGAACGGATGGGACGCCAACACCCCGCCGAAGCCCAAGCCGGCCGCGGACAGGGGGCTGATGAAGTTCAGGACGTCGTCGTATTGCCGACCCAGCGTGACCTGCCCGTATTGCCTGCTGGCGAGTCCCACGAAGGCCTGGCGGCCGAACTCGTCGCCGCCTTGCCCGAATTTGCCGTTGTTGAGCGTGAAGCCGTTTTCCAGCGTGAAGATCGCCGACAGGCCTGCGCCGAGGTCCTCGCTGCCGCGCAGGCCCCAGCGGTCCGGGTTCAGGTTGCCGCTTTGCAGGCCGACGGATTTGCCACTGCCGCCGCTCGTGCCTTTCTGGTTGCTGATGTAGTCCACGCCGACATCGAGCAGGCCGTAGAGGGTCACGCTGCTTTGTGCATGGACGCCGCCCGACGCCACGGCGGCACCGATGGCCATGGTCGCGAAAATCCTGCTTTTTCTCACGCTCGTTCCTTTTCTCGAAATCGTGTCTGGAAAGACCTGGGTCGTTCGGCGGTAGTCTGTCACAGCGAAATCGAATTGTCCCCCGCGCGGGCGCCAACACGCGTCGTGGAGGCAATGCGCTGAAAGAAAGCGTTGTACCGAACGCGAAAACGGCGCGACGGCGCGCGCGGTTGCCGTCCTGAAAGTGCGAGGCGGGCGCGGCCCGCGGCGGCAGGCCCGCGGCCGCCGCGTCTACAATTTGGCGGGATAGGTGCGCCATCCGGCCTGCAGCGCCATCGCGCGCTGCACGACCTGCTCCATCGCGGCGCGCAGCGGCGCCACCGACGCGTCGCCACGGTCGAACTCCTCGCGCAACGCGGCGTAGGCGTCGTTGATCTCGTGCAGCAGCGCGTGCTCGTCGACGCCGGTGAGACGGCCTTCGCGCATCACGCATCGGCCGGCGACGAAGACGCTGTCGATGGCGCCGCCCCGTTCGGCATAGACGAGTTGCCGAACCGGATCGGTCAACGGCGTGAAGGCGAGCGTATCGGTGCGGTACGCGACGAGGTCGGCGCGATGGCCGGGTGCGATCGCGCCCAGCTGGCCGGCCATCCCGAGCGCGCGCGCGCCGCCCCGGGTGCCCGCGTCCAGCGCTTCGGCCGCCGACAGCCAGCGGGAATAATCGTCGCCACGAATCTTCGACAGCGCCGCGGCGCTCCCCGCCACGTTCAGCATATTGCTGGTGTGCGTCGACGCGCAGCCATCGGAACCCAGACTCAGGTTGACGCCCGCATCGAGCAACTCGCGCACCGGCTGCACGCCCGAACCGAGCATCAGATTGCTCCACGGGTTGTGCTGCACGCTCGCGCCGCGTTCGGCGATGCGGCGGATCTCGTCCGCCGACAGCCAGACGGCGTGGATCAGCGAGGTGTTGGGGCCGAGGAAACGCTGGTCGTCGAGCCAGGCGACCATCGGCTTGCCGTAGAACGCCTGCGCGGTGACGACTTGCAGCCGCGTTTCCTGTACGTGGATGATCACCGGCAGCGCGTGGCGGTCGGCGAAGGCGCGGCAGCGCGCGAGGAAGGCGGGCGTGCAGCGCTGCGGTGCCGACGGCGCGACGAGAATGCCGACGCGGTTGCGCTGCGGATGCCGCGCGGGCAAAAGGCCATCGAGGAAAGCGAACCACGCATCGGGCGTCGGGCGCGGCAGCGCGCGCATGCGCGCGAGCAGGTCCGGCGGGAAGATCGCGTCGACATCGGGGAAATTGTCGACCAGCGCGCGGTCCATCATCGAGAAGCCGATGATCGCGCGCACGCCGGCGTCCTCGTACGCCTGGAACAGCGCGTCGACCGCGCCGGGGTCGATCGCGCCGCCCAGATTGACGTCGTCGACCACCGTCGTCGCGCCGCTGCGCAGCGCTTCCAGTGCGCCGATCATCGTGCGCAGGTAGACCTGCCGCGGCGACAACCGCACTGCGTGCGGGGCGCGCACGTAATGCATCCACAGTTCGAGCGGCAGGTTCTCCAGCCGTCCCTTGTGGAAGTGCTCGTGGGAATGCTGGTGCCCGTTGATCAACCCGGGGACGAGCAGACGGCTGCTCAGATCGACGAGCGTGTCGCCCGCGTGTACCGGCACGGCCCCGGCCGCTTCGAGCGCGACGATCCGGTCGCCGTCGAGGACGACGTCGAGCGGGGCCGGGCCAACCCGCTGCCCGGCTCCGGCGATGACGCGTGCATTACGCAGGATCGTTTTCATGCGGGATGGCTTTCATGCGGAATGGTTTTCAAGATGGGGTATCGCCGTGGAATTGCCGCGGAATGGCCGCGAAACGCCGGCGAAGCGCTCCATGATCAGCATCGACAACACCGTGACGGCGATCAACACGCCCGAGGCGGCCGCCGCGCGCACGTCCAGGCTGTCCTCGATGATATGCCACAGGCGGATCGGCAGCACCTCGGTGCGCGCATCGGAAAGAAAGAGCGACAGGGCGACGTTGTCGAACGAGTTCATGAAGGCGATGAAGGCGCCCGAGGCGATGCCGGGTCCGAGCGCCGGCAGGACGATGCGGCGAAACGTGCGCCACGACGACGCGCCCAGGCACCGCGAGCTGTCGAGCAGCGCGGGGTCGAGCTGCGCGTAGCTCGCGGACGTCGTGTACAGGACATAGGGCGCGCACAAGGCGATGTGCCCGGCGAGCAGGCTGTAAAAGGACAGCCCGGCGCTCTCCAGGTTGAACAGCACGAGGATGCCGAGCCCGAGCGCGAGTGACGGGACGGTGAGCGGCGCCATGAAAAAGGAATCGAGCAGGCGCGCGACCACGCTGCGCCGGCGCGCCAGTACGACCGCCGCGGCGACGGCGAGCAGTGTCGCGATCGACGTCGCGGCCAGCGCCACTTTCAGGCTCACCCAGAGGGCGTCGAGGATTTCCGGGGAGTCGAAGGCCAGCGCCCGGTACCAGCGCAGCGAGAACCCGGGCGGGGGAAAGCGCAGCGAATAGCCCGAGGTGAAGGACGTGACGAGGACGATGACCGTGGGCAGCAGCAACAGCAGCAGACCGAGCGCCCCGGCCATGCCCATCGTCACGCGAAAGGACGGTACCCAGGATACGCGTCGCGCCAGGGAACCGGAGCCGCCCCGCCGCCGCGCGCGGCGAAGGGCGGGACGAGGGGTGGAACGACGCGCGGGCGAGGAGGGAGGATCCCGATCAGCCATGGACGAATCCGCTGGCCTTGCGGCCGAAGTAGTTGAGCAGGGTCACCATCAGCAGGATGCCGACCAGCAGGATCATCGCGACGGCCGCCGCGAAGGGGTAGTCCTGGGACTGGATGGCCTGCTGGTAGATGTAGAACGGCATGTACATCAATTGTCCGCCGCCGACGAGGGTCTGCACGACGAAGGCGCTGACCGCGCCGGTGAACACCAGCAGCGTGCCGCTCAGGAGGCCGGGCACCGACAGCGGCAGGACGACGCGCCACCAGGTGCGCCAGGCGCTCGCGCCCAGCGCGTGCGACGCCTCGGCGAGCCGGGCGTCGATCGCGCCCAGCGCGGTGACCAGCGGCAACACCATCAACGGCAGTTCGATCTGCGCGAGTGCCAGCACCACCGCGGTGGGGGTGTAGAGCAGCTTGAGCGGCGTGGTGGCCCAGCCGAGCGCGAACAGCAACCGGTTCACCAGGCCTTCGTTGCCGAGGATCACGACCCAGGCGAAGGTCCGCACCACCGAACTCGTCAGCAGGGGCAGCAGGATGCACATCAGCAGCACGCGCCGCCACCGGGCGCCCGCGGCCAGATACAGCCAGGCGATCGGATAGCCGAGCACGATGCAGGCCAGCGTGGTGACGAGTCCGAGGCCGAGCGTCGACCACAGCACGCCGCGGTTGAAACCGTCGGCGAAGAACCGCACGTACTGATGGCCGCCGATGTGCTGCATGCCGGCGTCCGTGTGCAGGCTGATGAACGCCAGCAGCAACAGCGGCAGCGCCACGAACACCATGAAAAACAGCCCCAGCGGCAGGATCAGCAGCCAGTCCGCCGCGGGGCGCGACGGGCGCGTGACACGCTTCACGCTTTCACCAGCCGGTTGAAGCGGTCGATATAGCCGGCGCGGCGCGGGTTGAGTTTCTCCCAGTCCACCTGCACGAAATGCTCCAGTTCGGTGGCGGAATGGGCGATGGCCGCCAGCGCCGCGCCGAACGGCACCTTGGTGTTCGTCGGCGCGACGAAGTAGGGGGCGGCGGTCATCTGTTGCTGGACGTCGACGCTGAGCGCGGTGTTGATATAGGCGGCCGCGAGGTCCGGCATGCGCGTGTTCTTGACGATATTCATCGTGCTGCGCACGAGCCCCCAGCCGCTCTCCGGCCGCGCCAGGGCGAGCGGCACGCCCTTCGCTTTGAGGGACTCGACATTGTTGATGTAGTGGCACGAGACGTCGATCTGTCCTTGCTGGAAGAGGGCGCCGAGCGCGCCCGGGTTCGCCGCCACCGCGCCGACATTGGGCATGAGCCTGCGCAGGAAGTCGAACGCCGGGTCCATGTGGTCCTCGTCGCCGCCGAGCATCTTCGCCAGCGCCACCATCCAGACGATGCCCAGCGTCGAATCCAGGCCGACGATGCCCACGCGCCCCTTGAACGCGGGTTTGAGCAGATCGTTCCACGAAGCCGGCTTCTGCCTGACCCGTTCGGCGTTGTACGCGATGCCGTAGACCTGGCCGGACACATAGGCGCCCATCTTGCGCGGATCGATGAAGCGCGGCGGCAGGTCGGCGAGGTTCGGCACCTTCGCCGCGGGGATGACCTCGAACAGGCCGAGCGCGACACCGCTCAGATAGGGGCCTTCGTCCATCATGACGACATCGAACGGCGGGTTCGCGCGCGCCGCGGTCAGCTTGGTCAAGGTGTCCACCGCCTGCGAGGCGGTGAGCGAGACCGTGGCGCCGGTCGCCTTGCGAAACGCCGGCAGCAGGATCTTGCGGTGGGACTCTTCCCAGGCACCGGGAAAGGTCGTGGCCGCGAGCGGGTCCGCGGCGAACGCGGCGCGGCTGTCTGCCGCGAGACTCACCGCGCCGAGGGCGCCGAGCGCCTGCAAAATCCTGCGCCGTTCAAAATCGATCGTAGACATCACAGCTCCGTTTTCAAGGGGGGGACGGAAATAGTCCGGTCGTGTTCAGGATGAGAGGCCGGTGGCGGGTTCAGCCGGCGGCGGGCGCGGCGAAAATCCGGATCGTCGCGTCGGGCCGGATACGCAGGACAATGCGATCGCCGGCGCGGCAGGCGCCGCCGGCGCCGCGCGGCGCGGTGAGTTTGATCGGCAATGCATCTCCCAGCGACGCCTCGGTCAGCAGCGTCGGCCCGAGCGGCAGCACCAGCTGCACGGTGGCCGTGAGCCGTTCGTCGGAGGCGTCCGGCGCAGAAGCCGCGTCTCGTGCCTCCCATTGTTCGGGGCGCACGGCGAGCAGGACCGGTATGCCCACGTCCCGCTGCGCGGCGGCGTCGAGGCGTGCGAGCCCGGCCCGTACCCCCGGATCGCACGCCGGGCGCGCGAGCGCCAGCCAGCCGTGTTCGCCGATGCGCGCCGCCAGCTGCTCGCCTCGCACGACGAGACGCGCGGCCAGCAGATTGGCGGTGCCGACGAAACCGGCGACGAAGGGCGTGGCGGGACGGTCGTAAAGATCGGTCGGCGCGGCGAACTGTTCCAGGCGTCCCTGATGCAGCACCGCGACGCGGTCGGCCATGCTCATCGCTTCTTCCTGGTCGTGCGTCACCATGATGGTGGTGATGTTCAGTTCGCGCTGCAGGCGGCGGATCTCGATCTGCATGTCCAGGCGCAGGCTTTTGTCGAGCGCGGCGAACGGCTCGTCGAGCAGCAGGATGCGCGGTTCGACCGCCAGCGTGCGCGCCAGCGCGACGCGTTGCTGCTGGCCACCCGACAACTCGCGCGGATGGCGCGTGGCGAAGGCGTCCATGCGCACGCGTTCGAGCATCGTCATCGCCCGGCGCTCGGCCGCGGCGCGTTTCATGCCGTTCGCTTCGAGCCCGTACGCCACGTTCGCGAGCACGCGCATGTGCGGAAACAGCGCATAGTTCTGGAACACGATGCCCACGCCGCGCTGGCGGGGCGAAAGACCGTCGACGGGCTCGCCGCCGATGGTGACCGTGCCGCCGGTCTGCGGCTGCAAGCCCGCGAGGATGCGCAGCAGTGTGCTCTTGCCGCAGCCGGACGGGCCGAGCAGCGCGACCAGTTCGCCGCCTTCGATCGTCAGGTCCAGGGTGTCGATGACCGTGGTGGCGCCGAACCGGTGGCGGATTTTTTCGAAACGCACGGCGCTGCCGGTGACTGGCCGGGGCGCGGGAGGATGCCGTAGGGTGTCCGTCATGATCATGCCTGCGCTCGCTTCCAGAGTTGTCGGGCCGCATGGTGACCGGCTTCGATGACCTGCCGCGCATCGCACCGGGTCGGCAGGCCGTCGTCGACGACGATGCCGCCGTCGACCACCACCATCTCGACGTCGCGGCCCATGCCGGTATGCACCAGCGTGCCGAGAGGATTCGGATGCGGGGTGAGATGCGCGCGCCGGAAATCGAATACCACGAGGTCGGCGAGCCAGCCCGGGGCCAGGCGGCCGAGGTCGTGCTCCCGTCCCATCGCGGCCGCGCCGTGACCGGTGGCCATCGCCAGTGCGTCGGCGGGCTGCCAGGCGGCGTCGACGCCGCCCAGCTGGATGCGGGCGATGGCCAGCGCCCAGCGCATGACTTCGGTCATGTCGCCGTGCATGTTGTCGGTGCCGAGCGCGATGCGCGCGCCCGCGGCGCGCAGCCGCGGCGTGGGCGCCATCGTTCCGCCCGTCGCATTGCCTTTGGGGATATGGGCCACGGTGATGCCGGCGGCGCCGACCCGGCGAATGTCGTCGTCGTCGAGAAAGAGGCAGTGCGCGGCGACCAGCCGCGAGTCCAGCAAGCCGACGTCGTCGAGCAACTGCGCCGGCGTCATGCCGGAACGGCGCAGCACCTGCGCGACCTCGGTGCGGCTCTGGGCGAGGTGGGTCGCCACGCCGAGGTCGCGCGTGTGCGCCGCGGCGGTGATCGTTTTGAGAAAGGCATCGGAGCAGGTGTCGGGCGCATGCACGGCGAGCTGCACGCCGGTGCGGCCGTCGGCCGTGCCGTGCCAGCGGTCGGCGAGGTCGAGCGCCTCGCGCAGCGTGCGCTCGCCGATCGCGACGTGGTGCTCCCAGCGGCCGTCGGCCACCCCGGAGAAGTCGACGTCGTGCAGGCGGCCGCAGGCATAGACGCGCAGACCCAGGTCGGCCATCGCGCCCAGCGTCAGGTCGGCGTGGACATAGCTGTCGTTGATCAGGGTCGAGCCGAACAGCATGGCTTCCATCGCGCCCAGGCGTGCCAGCGCGATCGCCTCGTCGGGCCGCACGTCGTGGCCGTGCGGGATGCCGGGCGTGTAGGCCGGCGCGAAACCGAGGTCCTCGGCGACGCCGCGCACCATGCTCAGGATGGTATGCGTGTGCACGTTGACGTAGCCGGGCACGATCAGGCGACCGTCGAGCCGGCGCGTGACGCGGGCCTTGGCCTCGCGCGGCAGCGCCGCCGCCGGTCCGACATAGGCGAGCCGCTGACCGACGATGCCGAGCGCCGCGTCGACCACGGGCGCCTCGCCGGCAACGCCGGAGAGAACCGTCGCGCCGAGCAGCAGGAGGTCGTAATGAGGCGGTGCGGCAGCGGGCGGTGCAGTCGCGGTACCTGGCGTTACGGCCGTCCCGGCCGGCGCTTCGGATGGCGTGTCAGACGACGCGGCAGGGGAAATCGGGTGGTCCGGCATCGGGTCAGGCCTTGACGTCTTGAGAAAGGTGCTGAAGAAAACGGCGCGTGCGCGCTTCGCGCGGCGCCCCGAAAAGTTGTTCCGCCGGGCCCGCTTCCACTACCTCGCCGCCGTCCATGAAGACGACGCGATGGGCGGCCTGGCGCGCGAAGGCCATCTCGTGCGTGACCACCAGCATCGTCATGCTGGCGCTCGCCAGGTCGCGCATCACGTCGAGGACCTCGCGCACCAGTTCGGGATCGAGCGCGGAAGTCGGTTCGTCGAACAGCAGGAGTTCCGGCTGCATCGCCAGTGCGCGGGCGATCGCGACGCGCTGCTGCTGCCCGCCCGATAACTGGCCAGGACGTTTGTCCCCATGCGCGCTCAGGTGGACCCGGTCGAGCGCCGCCCGGGCGCGCTCCTGCGCGGCGTCCTGGGACAGGCCCAGCACGCGCCGCGGCCCGCAGGCGACGTTGTCGCGCGCGCTTAGATGGGCGAACAGATTGAAGCGCTGGAAGACGAAACCGAAGCGCCGCCGCTGGCGCGCGAGCGCGGCCTCGGGCAGGGCGGCGCCGTTCGCCGTGCGGCCGATGATGTCGTCATGCAGGCGGATCGTGCCGCCGTCCGGCGTTTCGAGAAAATTCAGGCAGCGCAGCAGCGTCGTCTTGCCCGAGCCGGACGGGCCGATCAGCACCACCGTTTCGCCTTTGCCCACTTCCAGCGATACCGCGTCGAGGATCACCTTCTCGCCGAAACGCTTGTGCAGGCGGTCGACGCTGAGCAGCGGGGCGAGCGGGGCCGTGCGCGCCGCGTCCCCGGGCAGGGGTGCTGTGCCCGCGGGCAGTGCGGACCCGCGCGGCGCATCGGCGGGTGCGGCAGCATGGATGAAACCGGGCATCGGCATGGCGGGGCGCTCCTGGGCGCGTCAGTATTGCGGCAGGCGGCGTTCGAGATACCGCGACAGCCAGGCCAGCGCGGAGATCAACGCGTAGTAGTACAGCGCGATCAGCAGAAAGATCTCAAACGGCGAAAAGTAGGTGGCGATGATGGCCTGCCCCGCATGGGTCAACTCATACACCGAGATGGCGGACAGCAGCGCGGAGCCCTTGATGAGCGAGATGAGTTCATTGGTGAGCGGCGGCACGATGCGTCGCCACGCCTGCGGAAACAGGATATGCAGCACGGTCTGCCGGTGCCGCATGCCGATCGACTGCGCGGCCTCGATCTGCCCGCGGTCGATCGATTGCAGCGCGGCGCGGATGATCTCGCAGATGAAGCCGCCCGCGTTCAACGCGAGCGCGGTCACCCCCGCCCAGTATTCGTTGAAGTTGACGCCGATCACCGGCAGCGCGAAGTACACGAGAAAGATCTGGATCAGCAGGGGCGTGCCGCGCACGAAATCGACATACGCCAGCACCGCGAAGCGGATCGCCTTGTGCCGGCTCATCGCTCCCAGGCCGAGCAGCGCGCCCAGCAGCATGCCGAGCACGATCGCCACCGCGCAGATCTTGACGGTTTCGAGCATGCCGGCGCCAAGCAGGGGCACGGCCATGAGGATCAGTTTCCAATCCATGTCGGTGGCGCTCAGGAGAAGGTAGGGATCGCGTCGGGCAGCGTCATCGGAAAGCCGAACCATTTGCGCTGCAAGGCCGCGAGCGTGCCGTCCTGCTTGAAGCGGGTGATCTGCTGGTTCAGAAAACCGATCAGGGCCGTATCTTCCGGGCGCGCCGCGAGCCCGGCCCAGTTGTCCGCGCCGATGCCCTTCACGATGGCGAATTTGCCGGGCGCGCTTTTCATCGCGAGCCCGAGGGTGGGCAGCGTGTTGAGCACGCCGTCGACCCGCCCCTGCGCGAGCGCCATGTAGGCGGCCGGATGGTCGTCGAATTCCTTGACTTCGGCAAAGCCGGCGCCGCCTGCCGCTTTCAGGGCGGCGTCGAGCCTGGGCTCCAGGATCTGACCCGGCGAGCCGCCCTTGATGCCCAGTTTTTTGCCGTTCATCCGGGCGATGCCGGTGATATGCGCCTGGTCGCCCGCGCGGATCAGCATCGCCTGCGAGGCTTCGACGTAGGGAATCGAAAACGCCACGCGTTTTTCGCGTTCGGCGGTGTAGCTGAGGCTGCTCATCACCAGATCGAATTTCTTCGCGTAGAGCGCCGGGATGACGCCGGCCCAGACGGTGTCGACGAAGACCGGTTTCACGCCCAGGGGCTTGCAGAACGCCTCGGCCAGATCCACGTCGTAACCGGCCAGCACGCCGGCCTGCCGGAAAGTGAACGGGGGATAGGTGGCTTCGCAGCCGATGCGCAACACGCCCGTGCGCTTGATCTCATCGAGCGTGAGTCCGGCCGTGGCGGCCGTGGCGAAGCTTGGCAGACCCATGGACAGCAGGAGGGATCCGGCGCCGAGACGACCGACGAATTGACGACGCGTGAGGCTGTTGGACATGACTTTTCTCGTGGAAGCGGGGCAACGGTAGGACGACCAGACAACGGCGGTGGCAACGGCAACGTCCAGCGGACCAGGCGGTGCCGTGAAGGCGCGTGTTTCAGGGCCGGTAGGCCGCCGGAAACGCGAAATTCGACAGCACCTTGTGTGCGCCCACGCGCGCGGCGAGCGGCGGCCGGGGCTGTGCCGCCGCGGGGGCGAGCGCCGCGAGGAAGCAACCGCGACCGTGCGCGCGCGACGCCTGCGCGCCGTCCCAGACGACCACGCCGCGCGAGAGCGTCATCGCGGGCCAGGCCTGCATGGCCCATCCTTCGTAGGGGGTGTAGTCGACGTTGTGATGGAGCGCGGTGTTGTGCAGCGTGAACGCCGTCGTCGTGTCCCAGATCACGAGATCGGCATCGCCGCCGATCGCGATCGACCCTTTCTGCGGATACAGGCCGTAGAGCTTGGCGGCGTTCGTCGCGCTCAACGCCACGAAGGTGTGGATGTCGATCCTGCCGGTCAGCACGCCCTCGGACATCAGCAGCGGCAGACGCGTTTCCAGGCCCGGCGTGCCGTTGGGCACGCGGTCGAAGGGGGGATGTTCGCCGGCGCTCAGCTTGCCGCCGGGGCCCGCGTAGGTGAAGGGCGCGTGGTCCGACGACACCACCTGGAAGGTACCGTTGCGCAGGCCGTCCCAGACGGCCTGGCGGTTCGCCTCGTCACGCGGCGGCGGGCTGCAGATGCATTGGTAGCCGCGGGGCCCGTCTTCGAGCATGTCTTCGGTCAACAGCAGGTAATGCGGACAGGTCTCGGCGTAGACGGCCAGCCCCTTGCCCTGCGCCCAGCGGATCTGATCGATCGCCTCGGCGCCGGATACATGCACGACCAGGATCGGCGTGTCGACCAGTTCGGCGAGGCTGATCGCGCGGTGCGTCGCCTCGCGCTCGACCAGCATCGGCCGGGACAGCGCATGGCCGATCGGCGCGGTGATGCCCTGCGCGAGCAGCGCCTCGGTCAGCCAGGCGATGCAATCGATGTTTTCCGCATGGATCATCGTCAGCGCGCCATGTTTGCGCGCGGTCGCCAGGACGTCGATGATCTGCCGGTCGTTCAGTTTCAGGGCATCGTACGTCATGTAGATCTTGAACGACGTATAGCCCTCGGCGATCAGTCCGGGCAGCTCGTCCTGGATGACCTCCGGCGTGGGATCCGTGACGATCAGATGAAATGCGTAATCGATCACGGCCTTGCCGGCGGCGCGGCGATGGTAGTCGTCCACCGCGGCGCGCAGCGACTGCCCTTTTTGCTGGCAGGCGAAGGGAATGACGGTGGTCGTGCCGCCACAGGCGGCGGACACCGTGCCGCTCGCGAAATCGTCGGCCATGACCGTGTCGTCGCCGGTGGGCTGATCGAGATGGCAGTGGCCGTCGACGCCGCCCGGCGTGACCAGGCGTCCCGCCGCGTCGATTTCGGTCGCGCCCGCCGCCAAACCCTGCCCGAGCGCAACGATGCGGCCATCGACGATGCCGATGTCCGCGTGGAAACGGTCGGCGGCTGTGGCGATATCGGCGTTGCGCACCACCAGATCGAACGCGGCGCGGGGTGTCATGCCAGCTCCTGGAACAGGCGGCCCCAGCCCGTCACGCGCGCGGGGTCGGCGCCGGCGAGGCGCAGCGATTTCCATACCACGGTCGAGATCGTGTCGTAGATGGGAATGCCGAATTCCGCTTCCAGTTCCGCGACCAGCGGGGCACCCGCGAGATTGGTGCAGAAGATCGTGATCGCGTCCGGCCGGGACGCGGCGACGTCGCGCACCATCTCGCGGATCTGCGTGGCGCTGACTTCCGAGAACGAGAAATTGTCCTGCAGACGCAGATGCCGTTCGCCCACGCAGGCGTACCCCGCGCCGCGATAGGTGGCGATCACCCGCTCCTGAACGTCGTCGCGGTACGGCGTGACCAGACCGAAGCGGCGCACGCCGGTGCGCGCGAAGATCTCGTTGAGCGCCAGCACCGATGTGCAGGCCGGGATGCCGGTGCGTTCGGTGATGCGCGCGCACAGCCGTTCGTCGGCATCGAAACCCAGCCAGCCCGACGACGTGCCGTTCCAGGCGATGACGTCGAGCCGCGCGTCCGCGAGCAGTTCGGCGGCGGCGAGAATCGCCTGATCGTCGAATTGCGCGAGCGCCTGGTCCGACAGGGCGATCTCGGTCACGCGAAAGCGTCCGAAGTGCGCGCTGGTATCGGTCAGGCCGTCCAGCATCGCGGCGGTCACCGGTTCGAGCGTCGTGTTCGACGACGGCGTCAGCATGCCTAGCAGGTGTCGTGGGGTCATGAAAAATCGCGAGAGATGTCAGGATGGCGCGGGGTGCGGCGCATACCGTTCAAAGCAAGCGTTATGCCAACAATGCCGAATGTCATTGCATACAATATTTTCATCATCGTATACAAACGTTTGACGCGAATCGGCAGCGTTGCCGGTCGTCACGCTGTCGGCCCGGGAGACTTCACGGGTTCCCGGGGATGGTGCGCGAATGCACCGGGTCGATTCATTCCAGCCCCTTAACGGACAGAGGTCGCTTGGGTCATGGCGTGGCGCACTCGCGCGCATCCTCTTGGCATTGCCCCGTCCCGGCTTTGCGCATGACGCATGGCGGGGTACAATCGTGCCGGAATCGGTGGAGAAATGCCGACATGTTGTATACAAAGCGGAATGGCCGATATGGGTGACTACCGTGGCGCTGGAAAAGATTTTGAGTAGACCCGCATCGAAAGCCGCCGCAACGGCGCCGGCTGAAAAACCGTTCAGCAACGAGGTGATCTACGCGCGTCTGCAGAAGGCCGTGCTCGAGCATCGGCTCACGCCCGGCACGCGTCTGGTGGAGGATCGTCTCGCCGAGGCGGCCGGGGTCAGCCGCACGAAAATCCGCGAGGTGCTGGGACGTCTCGCGCACGAAGGGCTCGTGACGCTCGTGCCGAACCGCGGGGCGTTCATCGCCAGCCCGAGCACGGAGCAGGCGCGCGACGTCTTCGTCACGCGCCGCATGGTCGAGCCCGGCATCGCCCGCATGCTTTGCGAGAGCGCGACGGCGGCGCAGGTGCGTACGCTGCGGCGGCACAGCCGGCTCGAGGAAGCGGCGCGCGCGAAGGACGACCGGCCCGCGATCATCCGGTTGTCGGGCGAGTTCCATGTATTGATCGCGCAGATGGCCGGCAATGAGATTCTGTTGCGGCTGATGCGCGAGATGACCTCGTTGACCTGCCTGATCATCACGCTGTACGACAAACCGAACACGCCCGCCTGTCCCCATACCGAGCACGTGGCGCTGATCGATGCCATCGAAGCCCGGGATGGCGCACAGGCCGCTGCCTGCATGACGCAGCATCTGAACCATATCGAGCACACGCTCGACCTCGCGTCGCACAGCATCGCCTCGCCCGACATCGAGGCGCTGTTCGACTAGCGGGCGCGGTGCACCGTTTCGTCATGCACTTCGACGGGCCGCTTCAACGGGCCGCGGCCAGGAAGTCAGCGCAGGTGTTTCACCATGTGATCCTCGTCGTAGAACCGCCCGTCCACCTGCATGGCCTGCGGCTCGGTGACCATGTCTCGTTTTCACGTACAGCAATTCACGCTGCTTTTTGCATGGCCTCGTAATCGCACGGCGTGCGATATTCAATCGACGAATGGATGCGTTGTCGATTGTGGAAGCCCTCAATCCAATCCACCCCATCCAGCTTCGCCTGCGCCCGTGTTTCGTATCGATGCCGAGACGTCTGCTCGACTTTCAACGTCTTGAAGAAGCTTTCCATCCCTCCGTTCAACAGATTATCCAACATCTCCGCTGTACGTCGTTTCGAGGCATGGTCAGTGAAAACGATGCATAGTCATTGATGGCGCTGTGGAGTCATTGCCACTGGAGTAGGACGAGTCGATCATGAATTTTTACCGATTTTATAACTAAATATTTTTATATTATTTATTGATCGGGCCAATAAGCGTATCGCGCCTGAATGGACCGGTTGCGGCAGGGAGCTGCTGTTATCGAGCTGGAACTGATTGACTGGTTCGAAACGCACCGTGCTGCCGACACGCGGATCCTCGCTGCCTCCGGCTCCCCATAGACCGGGCCCGGCGGGTCCATCGTCCATCCTGTAGTCATGCTCGCTTGCATCATTGCCGACATACGTCGCGCTGGTGTCCACCATTTCCCCACCACGTCATACCACCCTGCGCGAAAAAGAAAGCCATACAAATTACGCCAATCACGACAACCATCGCTCGACTCGCTGGCCGCCATAAAAATTACAGCAAAGCTGAATCGTAACTTGCAGGAAAGGTTTTATTTCCCCGGAACCTGTATATTCTTCTCTTTGGAAAAGATATTTTCATGTCTTATGAATAATTAACTGAAATTTCCGTAATTTAAAATTCACAATTGATTTGAATCAATGTGTCGTGAATGATGGGAATCTAGAATCATGCAATTCAGCCCAGCCGGCCAGGAGAGTGCAATGTCGAACGTGGGATCCGTCACGCCTCGCATCATCGTGGGAATCACCGGTGCAAGCGGAATCATTTATGGCATCCGCGCCCTCGAGATGCTGGGTGAGTTGAATGTCGAACGTCACCTAGTCATATCGCGCGCAGCTCACATCACGCTGGCACACGAATCCGATTACACGCGAAAGCAACTCGACTCGCTTGCCGAACAGGTTCACCCAATCGGCAATGTCGGCGCATCCATTGCGAGCGGCTCGTTCCGGACCCTGGGCATGCTCATCGCCCCTTGCTCGATGCGAACCCTCGCGGAGATCGCGACGGGGCTGTCCAGCACCCTCCTTACCCGTGCGGCAGACGTAATTCTCAAGGAGCGTCGCAGGCTCGTTCTTATGCCGCGGGAGACACCTTTGCACGCGGTGCACTTGCGCAACATGCTCACGGTGACAGAACTGGGCGGCATCATTCACCCGCCGGTTCCCGCCTTTTATACCAAGCCAGGAACCATTGACGACATCGTCGATCATTCGGTGGCGCGAGCCCTCGATGCATTTGGTTTGGATGTGCCGTCGCTGCCGCGGTGGGGAGACGACATCGCGGCAACCGGCGCTGGCGTCAGCGATGTGGCATAGCATCCGAGCGTTCCTGAATGGATATCTTTAACAGCCGAGAGATCTTGATGGATACAACCTATACGTACACACCGCCGCGTCAACTCGAAGACATTTCCGCTTCACTTGCGCAATACCTCGATGGTGGACAACTTCGCGCGACGCCTCATGAGGCGGTCCGGCTGACCACGCTCGGTGGGGATGGTTGGCCACACGCAGCGCAACTCAGCCTGGGCGAGGTGTTGGCTATCGATCGGCGCCATTTCCGCTTCCTCATCGATCCACGCTCGAAGACAACACGCAATATCGAAGACAGCGATCGGGTCGTTCTTTCGGTAGTGCACGGAGGAGAGTCGTGGGAGATACGTCTGAGCGCGAAAAAGATCGGCATGAGCGGCGTGGGCCACAACACTGCCCTTTTTTCCGCGGCTGTCGTCTCCGTGACGGTTCACAGCGTCCCGTACGCGACCGTCGACACGGGGATGACCTACCATCTCCGGGACCCGGAAAACGTCATCAAGCGTTGGGAAGAACAGATCCGAGTATTGAAATCAGTCTGACTCCAGTGCCAGAACCCTTGGCTGCGTCATCGACCTTGCTAGGCATGGGCGCTATCAGGGGCGCGGTCGATGCATCGATGACGCTTGCCGCTCCGGCCTGCGGATCGCCGCAACCGTGACGGCCACCATTTTTCCAAAATGAGAAACAGCATGAACAGCCCCGAGGATTCAAATTTTCCCGTCTGCGATCTTCGTTCCGCTCTCGAATTCCTCAAGCAGATTCCAGGCGAATATATCGAAACCAGCGAACCGGTCGACCCGCATGCCGAACTGTCCGGCGTGTACCGCTACGTGGGCGCCCATGGCACCGTGATGCGGCCGACGCAGTTGGGGCCCGCGATGGTTTTCAATAAGGTCAAAGGCTATGACGACGTGCGCGTAGCCATCGGTGTGCTGGCTTCGCGCAAGCGTGTCGCGGCTCTGATGAACACGACCCAGGAAAAGGTCGCTTTCATGTTCAAGGACGCCGTGGCCACGCCGATCGCGCCGGTGGTGGTGTCGGCCGAAAAGGCGTTGTGCCAGGAAGTCGTGCACAGGGCCATCGATCCCGATTTCGACATCCTCAAGATATTGCCGGCACCGACCAATACAGAGCACGATGCAGGACCCTATTTCACCATGGGTTTGGTCTATGCCGAAGATCCGGAAAACGGCCAGCACGACGTGACCATTCATCGTCTGTGCGTGCAAGGCAAAGACGAAATCTCGATTTTCCTGCAGCCCGGCGGCCGCCACATCGACGTATTTCGGAAAAAAGCCGAAGCAGCCGGCAAAGCTCTGCAAGTGTCTATCAGCATGGGGGTGGACCCGGCGATTTACATCGGCACCTGCTACGAAGCACCCACGACGCCACTCGGCTATGACGAATTGGGGGTTGCCGGCAGCATTCGACAGAAAGCGGTCGAGCTGGTGCAATGTTTAACCATAAATGGCCGGGGTATCGCCAATGCCGAGATCGTGATCGAAGGTGAAGTCTTACCCGAGATGCGCGTCGAGGAGGATCAGCATACGCATACCGGTTACGCCATGCCGGAATTCCCGGGGTATAACGGGGTGGCCAATCCCTCGCTACCGATCATCAAGGTGAAGGCTATCACCCACCGCAGGAGTCCTATCCTGCAAACCTGCATTGGACCGAGTGAAGAACACTGCAGCATGGAGGGTATCACCACGGAGTCCAGCATCCTGACAATGGTTGAGCGGGCGATGCCGGGATTTGTAAAGAATGTCCACAATCCCGCTCCCGGAAATGGCAAGTATCTTTCCATCATCCAGGTCAAAAAATTGCAGCCAGTCGATGAAGGGCGTCAGCGCCAAGCGGCGCTGCTGGCTTTTGCCGCCTTTTCCGAGCTAAAACACATAATCCTGGTCGATGAGGATGTCGACATCTTCGATCTCAGCGACGTGATGTGGGCCATGACCACGCGATATCAGGGCGACGTCAGCACCATTTTCATCCCCGGCGTACGCTGCCATCCGCTGGACCCGTCTTCCGATCCTGCCTTTTCCCACAGCATTCGCGATCACGGCATAGCCTGCAAGACCATCTTCGATTGCACGGTACCGTTCGCCCTCAAGGGAAAATTCCAGCGTTCCGAGTTCATGGAAGTGGACGTCAGCCGCTTCATTCCAGGCTTTCCGAAGCATCAGTGAAGTCTGACCCGGCGACGCTGTTCCATCCAGGATATCGAGTCGCCAGGGCGGGGACGGTGTCGCCAGATCGTCTCGCACTCATGTGGATGCCTTTGGCACCGCACGCGGACAAAAATACCTAAAGAAAAGAGGACCTCCGTGATCATTGGACCGTATGTTGATGCTGGTAGTGTGTTGACCGGCGGTTTGGCAGGCGCCGCGATCGGCGTTCATTTACCCAAGCCGCTGCGCAGTACCATGACGTCGATCTTTGGTCTCTGCTCGATGTGCATGGGGCTGCTGGCGATCATGAAAGACGCAACGCTTCCGGTAATGGTACTGGCTGTCATTCTAGGAACGCTGATCGGAGAATTGATATTTCTCGAACGCGGGATCGGCGTCATCGGAAAGCACGTCGATATTCTCATGAACAGGCTGCTGCCGTCTTCAGGGCATGGGGGGGTGTCCGGGGAAGCATTTCTGGAGCAGTTCGTCGCGATCATCGTGCTTTTTTGCGCAAGCGGGACAGGTATATTTGGCGCTATGCACGAGGGAATGACGGGTGACGCCAGCATTCTTATTGCAAAGTCGATTCTCGACCTTTTTACGGCGGCTTTTTTTGCGGCAGCACTTGGATATGCCGTTGCAACCGTCGCGCTGCCTCAACTCGCCATCTTGCTCATCCTCGCATACTTGGGCGGCTATATCGTGCCGCTAACCAATGCAACCATGCAGAGTGACTTTTTTGCGGTTGGCGGTGTGCTCATGTTCGCAACCGGCCTGCGCATTTGCGGAATAAAGTCTTTTCCGGTGGCAAGCATGCTTCCTGCCTTGGTGATCGTCATGCCACTATCATTGCTGTGGGGTCGTCTGATTTAGCGGTCACAGCGACTGATTGTTGCAAAGCAAACCACGGCGCACCGATCGTGTGTGAATGCAAGGGGCCGACCATACCTCGATGAGGTGCGCCGTCAATAATGGACACAGCTGTTTCAAGCAGCTTGCCCGGTTTTACGGAATTTTTCTGCGAACCGTGCGGGCGCTTCATAACCGGGACGGGAATGCCGTCGTTGGCGGTTATAAAAGATTTCGATGTATTCCATGATGGCGGACTCGGCATTCGCCCAAATAGTGTATTTTTGATGGTGAACCATCGCGTTTTTCAAGCTCCCCCGGAAGCTTTCCATCGGCACATTGTCATAACGGTTGCCCTTGCGCGACATGGACGACAACGTGCCGAATAGCCGCACTGACTTGCGGTAACCGTCAGCACGATATGCAAGTCGAGCGCATCGGCAACTGCTGGCCGACTTCCGGATGAAACAATCGATGAATCGGCGGGCACACTTCCGGGACAATAGCGCAGTGGACAGCTTCTTCAAATCGCTGAAAGTTGAATGCGTATATCAGCAAGGTTACGAGAATCGCGACAAAGCCCGACAAGACATTGTGGCGTGGATCGAAGGGTTCTACAATCGCGTGCGATTACATGCGGCGCTCAAATATAAAGCACCAGCACGGCCGAAGCGTTAGAGGTGGCAGCGTAGTCCTGCCGAACGTGAATGCCGGGCCGGATCACGGGTTTGATGCACCGTTTTTCGTCATGCACTTCAACGGGCCGCTTCAACGGGCCGCGGCCAGGAAGTCAGCGCAGGTGTTTCACCATGTGATCCTCGTCGTAGAACCGCCCGTCCACCTGCATGGCCTGCGGTTCGGTGCCGAAACAGGTGAAGCCGTGCGCGACGTAGAGTTTCTTCGCGGCGATATTCGCCGAATTGACGCGCAGCTGGAGCTGCAGGCAACGCCATTCGGCGGCGGCGTGTTCCGTGGCCGCGCGCAGCAGGCTCGCCGCGATGCCGCGGCCGCGATGCCCGGGTTCGACGAACACGCCCCAGACGCTGGCCTTGTGACTGATCTGACGCAGCGTTTCGCGGGCCAGGCCCGTGACGCCGACCAGCGCGTCGTCGGCGAACGCGCCGAATACCACCTGATCCGGCATCGGCCGGATGCGGGCGACGATGTCCGGGATCGACCGGCGGGCTTGTTCGTCGCGGGTGGGCCAGATCGCGGTGGGCGAATCGTCGATCGCGCGCAGGCGCAAGCGTTGATAGCGGTCGGCATCCAGCGCGCTCAGGATGCGCACGGTGAAGCCGGGGGCCGCGGCCGGTGCGCCGTCGCCGGTGTCGGGTGCAAGGTCGCTCATGGTCAGCATCCCAGCGCATCGGCCGCGGCGACCAGACTGTCGGCGACGATATCCCAGTCCTGCTCGGCGTTCAGATCGCTCCGCTGGCCGGCGCCGTGTTCGAGCGGCCGCCGCACGAATACCGTATGCAGGCCGCACTCCCGCGCCGCTTTGAGATCGTTGTTGTGCGCGGCGACCATGCCGACCTGCGTGGGCGCGAGGCCGACGGCCTCCGCCGAACGCAGATAGGTCTGCGCCTGGGGTTTGTAACTGCGCGCGATCTCGGCGCCCACGATCACGTCCCAGGGCAGGCCGCCGAAGCGCGCGAGCCGCATCATGCCGGCGAGATGGCCGTTGGACAGGGGCCCGATCGCGAAACGGCGTTTCAGCCGCGTCAGCCCTTCGACCGCGTCGGGCCAGGGATCGAGTTCCTGCCACGCCAGATTCAGCGCATGCAGCTCCGCCGCGGGAACCGTGGCGGGGTCGAGACCGTGCCGGCGTAGCACCTGTTCCAGGTTCTCGCGATTGAGCACGTCGAGCCGGACCCAGGGCCGGCGCCCGGCACGTACTTCCTCCATCGCCGGGTCATAGCGCGAGCGCCATTCGTCGGCAAAGGTCAGCGGATCGACGTCCAGACCTTTCGACCGCAGGAAGGGTTCCGACTTGCGTGCCACGCCGGCGCGCCAATCGACCACCGTGCCGAACACGTCGAAACCGAGAAAACCGACTTCCGCCATCGTCATGAAGCGTCTCCTGCGAATACCGTGACGCGCGGGGCGCCGGGACGTTTCATTATGCACGCCGCCATGCGCTCCGCCGGCACCGGAAAACGACATATCTCAAATTACGCAACTAACAGCCATATTAAAAAGAAACAGAATACAACAAGCCAGGCACGGCGCAACCAGGGGAAATCGGGCGCACGTCAGACCCAGCGTCGGCCGACCGACGATGCGCCGCTGCCGCTGCCGCTGCCGGTTCCGGTCCCGGTCCCGGTCCCGGTTCCGGCCGCCTCGGCAATCCATCGTTCGAACGATGCCACGGCGATGACTTGCCCCCTAGCCGATGGGACAGGAACGCAGGTCGTGCCCGCGCGGCGCAGCTGTGCCGACAGCGGTGCCTTGCGCATCGCCAAAACAGCCCGCGGTGGGCTCCTTCAGGAAATTCTGGTTCATTTCATCGGCCGCGGCCGCCATGGCGCCGCCCGCCTGGCCGACGATGCGCGCGGGAATGCCCACCACGGTCATGCCGGGCGGCACGTCGTTGAGGACGACGCTGCCCGCGCCCACCTTCGCGCCATGACCGACGATGAGGTTGCCCAGCAAGGTGGCGCCCGCGCCGATCAGCACCCCGTCGCCGATCTTCGGATGCCGGTTGCCGGTCTGATTGCCGGTGCCGCCCAGCGTCACCGCCTGCATGATCGATACGTCGTCGCCGATCACGCAGGTCTCGCCGATCACGATGCCGGTGGCGTGATCGAACATGATGCCCCGGCCGATCCGCGCGGCGGGATGCATGTCGACGCCGAGCGTGCGCGAACTGGCGCCCTGCAGCCAGCGGGCCAGCTCGCGCCGTCCCGCGTTCCACAGGGCATGCGCGAGACGGTGTGTCTGGATCGCCTGGAAGCCTTTCTGGTCGAGCAGGATGTGCAGCAGGGCGTCGCTGGCCGGGTCGCGGCGCAGCACGGCCTCGATGTCGTGCCGCGCCTGCTCGACGAGCAGGGGGGCATCGCGATGTACGGCGGCGAAGATATCGAACAAGGCCTGCTCGCCCACCTGCGCATCCGCCAGGCGCGCGGCCAGCAAGCGGCACAGCATGGCGGAAAATGTCGGCGGCGTGAGGATGCGGTGCTGCAGCAGCGTCGCGAAAATCGGTTCCCGCCGCTGTAGCGCGGCGGCTTCCTGGCGCAGCAGGACGGCGAGTTTTTCGGTGGCGGTCACGCCCGTCTCCTTCGACGAAATGATGGAAACGTTAGCAGAACTCCCGCGATGCCGCTGCGTGCGCGCACGCGGCGTCACACCGGGACGGCGTGCACCGCGCGCGGCCGGCGGCTCAGCGCGGCGAGCGCAGAGAGGCTGATCACCGCCGTGAACATCAGATAGAAGCTCGGCGCGCTGGCGTTGCCGGTGACGCTCAGCAGCCAGATCACGATCGCGGGCGTGAAGCCGCCGAACACCGCCACTCCGACGTTATAGCCGATCGACATGCCGGTCGCCCGGGTCGCCGCCGGGAAAATCTCCGACATCAACGCCGGCAGCGCGCCGAAATAGATCGATTTGAGCAGCGACAGCCACGCCACCAGCGCGAACAAGGCCGGCGCACCGGGGTGCGAGACGACAAAAACGAATGCGGGATAGCCGGTCAGCAGGATCAGCAGCGCCGTGAGCGACATCTGCCTGAGGCGGCCGATGCGGTCGGAGAGATGGCCCGCGAGCGGCGTCACGCCGGTCAGGATCGCGCCGCCCAGCACGGCGGCGGCGAAGCCGCTGGAGGCGGGCAGATGAAGCTGCCGCACCGCGTAGGTCGGCACGTAATGCAGCATGTAATTAACCGCCGTCGACACGGTCAGGGCGCCGATCGAGACCAGCAGCATCGCTTTTTGCCGGAAGAAAACGTCGCGTACCGGATGCGCCGTGTGCGCCGCCGCGGTGAAATCCGGCGCATCTTCGAGAAAGCGTCGCAGGTACAGTCCCACCGGCCCGATCAGCAAGCCGAAAAAGAACGGCACCCGCCAGCCCCACGCCGCCAGTTCCGCCGGCGTCAATGCCCGGGAGAGGACATAGCCGAAGAGTGCGGCGGTCAACGTCGACAAGCCCTGCGTCGCGAACTGCCAGCTGGCGAGAAAGCCGCGGCGCTGCGGGGCGTGCTCGATCAACAGGGCGGTGGACGCACCGAATTCGCCGCCCGCGGAGAAGCCCTGGATCAGCCGCGCGATGAACACGGCAACCGGCGCCGCGAGGCCGAGGGTCGCGTAACCCGGCATGACCGCGATGATGGCCGTGCCGACGGTCATCAGCACGACGCTCAGCATCAGCGCCGCCTTGCGGCCGCGCCGGTCGGCGTACGCGCCCAGCACCATGCCGCCCAGCGGACGCACCAGGTAGGAGGCGCCGAAGGAGCCGAAGGTCAGCAGCATCGACGCGGTTTCATTCGCGGCGGGGAAAAACTGCTTGCCGATATAGACCGCGAAAAGGGCATAGATCGCGATATCGAACCATTCGAGCGCGTTGCCCGCGGAGGTGGCGACGACGACCTGCGTCAGACTGAGGGGTTTTTTCCGCATGGCTCAGGCACCCGCCGGCGGCATGGCGGGAGCGGCGCCGCCGGCCGGGGTGCGGGTGGCGACGATGGCCGGTGCGGCATCGGCGAGGTCCCACCACAACCCGGCCATGATCGCGAGGGATTCGCGCGCGACCGAACCCAGCAGGTGCTCGTCGGGCGCGTGCTGCGCGCATGCCGGATAGGAGTGGGGCACCCAGAGCGTGGGCAGGCCCAGGGTACGGGCGAACACATCGTTCGGCACCGTGCCGCCGAGATTGGGCAGCAGCGCCGGGCGCTTGTCGGTGGTGCGGGCCATCGAATCCAGCGCCCAGTGGACCCAGGGGTCGTCGAGTTCCAGACGCGTCGCCGGGCTCGCGGAGCGGACCGTGACGCGCACGTCGACGAAACCCAGACGCGCGAAGTGCGCGTCCAGATGTTCCGCGAGACGTTCCCAGTCCGTGCCGACCACGAAACGCAGCTGGCAAACCGCCAGCGCCGTCGGCGGAATCGCATTGACTGGGGCGTCGGCATTGCCGGACTTGAACGCCAGCACTTCGAGTGCGTTCCAGGCGATCACCCGCTCCGTGGGCGTGAGGCCGGGTTCGCCCCATTCGGGATCGATGGCGGGGGAGCTGGCGTCGCGTCCCAGTTCGATATCCGCGAGCGCGTCGCGCACGGCAGCGGAGACGGGCGGCGGCCGCAAGCCGTCGACGAGAATGCTCCCCCGGCGATCGACGAGGCTGGCGATGGCCTGCGCGAGCACCACCGCCGGATTCTTCAACACGCCGCCCCAGTTGCCGGAGTGGTGGCCGCCGTCGCGCAGCGTCACCTCGAGCTGAAACAGCACGCCGCCGCGCGAGCCGAGGAAGAGGGTGGGGCGTTCGGCCGACACGCGCGGGCCGTCCGATGCGAGGAAGACATCGGCGGCCAGTACCGCGGCGTGTTCGGCGCAGACGGCGTTCAGGCCCGGCGAACTGATTTCCTCTCCGGTCTCGAAAATCACCTTCACATTGAAGCCGAGCTTGCCGCCGCGCGCGGCGATGACCGCCGCGAGCGCGGCGAAGTTGACCGAATGCTGGCCCTTGTTGTCGGCGGTCCCGCGCCCGTACCAGCGGTCGCCTTCGACGGTGACGTCCCAGGGAACCAGGCCGTCGCGCCACTCCTTGTCGTAACCGCGCACGACGTCGCCGTGCCCGTAGGTGAGTACGGTCGGCAGCGCATCGTCTTCGTGGCGGTGCGCGATCAGCAGGGGCGCGTGCGGCGCGACCGGGTTCGGCACGATGCGGTGGGTGAAGCCGAGCCGCGCGAGCGTCGGCGCCATCTCCTCGACGAGATAGGCGTTCAGCGCCGCTGCGCCGGTGGAGGTCTGGCTCTCGCTGCGGTAGGCAACCCGGCGTTTCAGGTCTTCCAGAAACGTGCCCGAATCGAAGCCTGCCTGTGCGTCTGCGATCGCGGCGGCGCGACCGTGCGAATCATTCCGTGTCGGGGGCATGGCGGGTTTCCTTGAATGTCTGCCGGTATCGAATGGCCGTCGCTCAGTCTAGAAAAACCAAAAATTGACGACAATTGCAATTTTTGCGCATAGCATTGCCGAAAAAGCAAGGCACCAAAAGCGAGGCACCCACCCCATGCTGCATGGCATCGCCCTCACGTATTTTGTCGAAGTCGCGCGTACCGGCTCGCTCGCCGCGGCGTCGGAGACCCTGCATGTCGCGGTATCGGCCATCAGCCGGCAGATCGCCAAGCTCGAGCGCAGCGTCGGGACGCCGTTGTTCGAGCGGCTGCCGCGCGGCATGGCGTTGACGCCGTCGGGCGAACTGCTCGCGCAGCATGCGCGCCGCGCGTTGCTCGATGGCGATACCGTTCTCGGCGAGATCGCCTCGGCGCAGGCGATCGGCGCGGGCATGGCGCGTATCGGCTGCACGGAGGGTTTTACCCGCGACTTCCTGCCGCGCGTGTTGGCCACGCATCATGCCCATCATCCGCATACCCGGTTCGTGCTGCGCGCGGGTACGCCGCAACAGGTCGAGCAGTGGGTGGCGCACGGCGAGGTCGATCTGGGACTGTCCTTTTCGACCACGAGTTCGCCGCTGGTCGCGGTCGAATTCAGCGCGGCGGCGCCGATCTGCGCGTTGATGCGAGCCGACCATGCGCTCGCCGCCCGGCAGGTCGTCACCCTCGACGCGGTGCTCGCCTACCCGATCGCGATCCTGGAGCGCGGCAGTACGGTGCGGGAACTGATGGACTGGTGCTGTGCGATTCGCGGGCGACACCTGGAACCGCTACTGACCAGCAACAATTCCAGCGCGATGCACCAGTTCGCCACGTTGAGCGGCGCCCTCACGCTGGGCAGCCGCGTGGGTCTGGACGACATCGCGGGCGCGTCCTCGATGGTCGCGCGGCCGATCGACGAGCCGCTGCTCATGGAACGGTATGTCCGGTTGAGCGTGATGAAGGAGCGGCGTTTGGCGCCGACGATCGGCGCGCTGGTCGCGGCTTTGCGGGAGGCGCTGACGGCCACGCTGGCCATGCCGTGAGCGCGCGTGTCTCGCATCGGTCGTCCCCGGTCGCAGCAGCCTGGGCGCAACACATGAACTGGCTTGGTGCCGGCGGTCCGAACTGGCCCTGTTCAATCCGTTTTGCACTGCTGCACAATCCGTGGAGCGTCGAATTTCGGGGTCTGCCGCCATACGAGTCGTCCCCCTTGCCATTATCTCCATTGGATTGACTGCCCATGACCACTCATGCATTTCGCCTGCTGAACGTCTTCGCCGAATCCACCTTCGGCGGCAACCCGCTCTGTGTGTTCGAGGACGGCAGGGGACTCGACGACGCGACCATGCAGGCGCTGGCACGGCAGTTCAACCTCTCGGAAACGACCTTCCTACTGCCGAGCGAACGCGCCGCGGCACGCGTGCGCGTTTTCACGCCCGACTATGAATTGCCGTTCGCCGGTCATCCGACATTGGGCAGCGCGCACGTGGTGCGCGACAGGAGCGAGGCGGGTGATGCGTTCATGCTGGAATTCGCTGCGGGTCCGGTCCCGGTCAGCGCCAGCGGTGACGTCTGGACGCTGACCGCACCGGCCGGCGGGCACCCGGGTATTGCCGCGTGCGTGAAGCCGGGCGCGGCGCTGACCGGCGTTTTCGGCCTGGGTGCAGGGGACTTGGCCGCTGTGCCGACATGGGTCGACACCGGTGTGCGGCAATTGCTCTTGCCGCTCGCCACCCCGGAGGCGGTACGTCGCGCCCGTCCCGATGCGTCCCGTCTCGAAGACTGGCCTGGCAACGGCGTCATGCGGCGGTCCGCCTACCTGTTCGCCTTCGACCCGGCACGCCCCGGCAAGGTCGTCTCCCGGTACTTTTTCGAGATGCAGGGGAGCGTCATCGAGGACCCGGGCACCGGTTCCGCCTGCGCGAACCTCGGTGGCTGGCTGCTGTCGCGCGACGCGCCGCTGCCGCTCGCGTATGCAATCGAGCAGGGCGACGCCGTTGGCCGACCCTGCCGGCTGAGCCTGAACGTCACGCCGGAACGCACGGTGCGGGTCGGTGGACGCGTGATCGAAATCGCGCGCGGCGTCGTCACGCTCCAGGATTCGCCCCATTCAACGAAGTGATGTTCAGACAGCCCCGGCGATGGCATCATTCGCTGACGGCGGTCTGATCCGGCGGTCCGATTCATTACCCACGCAGGAGCGGCGTATGACGTTTCACACATGGTGTCTCTTTGCGCTGGCCTATCTCGCGACGACGCTCTCGCCGGGGCCGAATGTGCTGCTGGTCATTCGCAACACGATCCGCTATGGAAGCCGCGGCACGGCGGCGACCATCGCCGGCAATCTGGTGTCGCAAGCGGTCGTCGTCACGCTCGTCGCGCTCGGGGTGGGCGCGGTGCTCGCCGCCATGCCGCCGTTGTTCATCGCCATGAAGATCGTCGGGGCGGTGTACCTGATATACCTCGGTGTCAAGCAACTGCGCAGCGCCGGGCCGCGCGCAAAACCGGGCACGGGTGCGCCGTCCGCGCCGGTGCTGGACAACCGCAAGGTCTTTCGCGAGGCGCTGATCGTCTCGGGCAGCAATCCGAAGACGCTGATTTTCTTCTGTGCCTTCATGCCGCAATTCATCTCGCACGACCACGCCTTGCCATTGCAGTTCGTGGTGATGTACCTGACCTGCGCGGGCATCGTGGCGCTGGTGTATACCGTCTACGCCTTCTCCGTGCGCCGGCTGCACGGCGGACTCGGCAAGCGCCGCTGGCTCGACACCGTCAAGCGCGGCAGCGGCCTGATCTTCGTGGCGCTGGGCATCAAGCTGCTGACCGCCCGTCAGGCGTGACGTCAGGTCTGACGCAAGGTCTGACATGCGCTCAAGCGCACGCCGGGCCGGTGCGATGCCGGTCCTTTCACAACGAACGCGTACCACGATGGATGCACGATGGAAATACGCCCCTACGCCAACGCCGACCAGGATGCCGTGATCGCACTCTGGCATGCGTGCGAACTCGTGCGGCCATGGAACGACCCCGCGCGCGACATCGCCCGCAAACTCACCGAACAGCCCGAATTGTTCCTCGTCGCCATCGAGGGGGACGCGCGTGTGGGCAGCATCATGGCGGGCTTCGAAGGCCATCGCGGCTGGGTCAACTATCTCGCCGTCGCGCCGTCGCATCGCGGTCGCGGTCTGGGCCGCCGACTGATGGCGGAAGTAGAGACGCGGCTCGCCGAGCGGGGCTGCCCGAAACTCAACCTGCAGGTTCGCGCATCCAACGCCGCGGTCATCGCCTTTTATCGCCAACTGGGTTATGTGCAGGACGACGTGCTGTCTTTCGGTCGCCGTCTCATAGAGGATGCGCCCAGCCAGGTGGGCTGAACGGGAGGGGCCACGCGCCACGCGCGTATCCGCTGCCATGGCGTCGACTATAATCTCCCCACCGGCGGAAGCGGCGCGGACAGCACGCCGTGCGCTTCCGGTCCTCCCTGCGCCCGCCACCGGGCGTGCTTACCGCAAAGGCTTCAATGAAATCGATTCGCTTGGTATGTGCCGCATCGCTCGCATTCGCTTGCTTCTCCACCGCCGTACTGGCCGCCGCGCCGGGCGGCGCCACCGACACCCTGCCATCGGGCGTCACGGTCCAGCATCTGCGGGCCGGCACCGGCGCGAGCCCTTCGGCATCGGACACGGTTACCGTGAACTACCAGGGCACGCTGAACAACGGCACGGTGTTCGACAGCTCCTACAAGCGCGGCGAACCCACTTCCTTTCCGCTGAACCGCGTGGTGCCGTGCTGGACGCAGGGTATCCAGAAAATGAAGGTCGGCGAGAAAGCGCGTCTGGTCTGCCCGCCCGCCACGGCGTATGGCGACCGGGGCGTGCCGGGTGTGATTCCGGCCGGCGCGACGCTGACCTTCGACGTGGAACTGCTGAGTATCCAGCACTGAGTCGCTGATCCACGGAGGCGCCGATACCCGCCCGGCATCGACGCGCGCCAACGTCGAGCCCAGGAAAACGGCGTAGGCGCGCGGCGGGAATGTCGCATTGCTTGTATTCTGTTCGAACCGTAATGGCGCGGTCGAGCCACAGACTATAAGCGGAGACGCCCAGCATGCAACCCGTAGATCGACGCAGTTTCCTCAAGGCCGGCGCAGCCGTGTCCCTGGCCTCCACGACGCCCGTGTTCGCCGCCCTGACCCCCCGACGGCAAGGCCGCCGCCGGCGCTCCCGGCGCCGACGCTCCCCCCGCGGGCGAACCGGGGGCCGCCGGCACGAAAGCCGTGCCGCGCGTGACCCACATCCTCGCGAAGTATCTCGTCGACGCGCGCTACGAAGACCTGCCCGCGAACGTGCGCAAGGAAGGCGTGCGCACGCTCATGAACTGGGTGGGCGTGGCCGTCGGCGGCTCGCGCGAAGACCCGGTGAAGCGTTCGATCGCCGCGTTGCGCCCGTTCTCGGGGCCGCCGCAGGCGAGCCTGCTAGGGCGCACCGAGCGCTTCGACATCATGAACGCGGCTTTCATCAATGGCGTCAGCAGCCACATCTTCGATTACGACGATACCCATCTCAAAACCATCATCCATCCCGCCGGGCCGGTGGCATCGGCGATACTCGCGTTCTCGGAGTACCACCCGGTATCGGGCAAGGATTTCCTGAACGCGCTGGTCCTGGGCGTGGAGACCGAATGCCGTATCGGCAATGCCGTGTACCCGAACCACTACGACGTCGGCTGGCACATCACCGGCACCTGCGGGGTGTTCGGTTCGGCGGCGGCGATCGGCAAGCTGCTGGGTTTGAGCGAACAGCGGATGGTCTGGGCGCTGGGCCTCGCCGCCTCCCAGCCGGTGGGCTTGCGCGAGTCCTTCGGCTCGATGAACAAGAGTTTCAATCCAGGGCGCGCGGCCACCAACGGCATCTTCGCGGCGCTGCTCGCCGCACAGGACTACACCAGTTCCGACGGCATGATCGAGGCCAAGCGAGGCTGGGCGAACACCATCAGCACCAAGCAGGACTATCGCGAAATCACCGAGGGCCTGGGGCAACGCTACGAATCCCTGTTGAACACCTACAAGCCCTTCGCCTGCGGTATCGTGATCCACCCGGCCATCGACGCCGCGATCCAGTTGCGCAACCAGTACCACCTCACGCCGGACATGATCGCGCGAGTCGATCTGCGCGTGCACCCGCTGGTCATCGAACTGACCGGCAAGAAAACCCCGCAGATCGGCCTCGAAGGCAAGTTCAGCATCTATCATTCGGTGGCCGTCGCGCTCATCGACGGTGCCGCGGGAGAAAAACAATACAGCGACCAGGCCGTGCGCGACCCTCGCACGGTTGCCTTGCGGGAGAAAGTCACCGCGACGATCGATCCCGCGATCCAGCCGCAGCAGGTTGATATGACCATCACGCTGAAGGACGGACGCAAGCTGCACAAATTCATCGAGCACGCGATCGGCAGCCAGGAAGTGCCGATGACGGATCAGCAGCTCGAGACCAAGTTCGAGGGCCTGACGGACGGCATTCTGTCCCAGGCCGCGACACGCGTGCTGATGGATCGCTGTTGGCAGGTGGAAAGCC
Organism: Robbsia betulipollinis; assembly: GCF_026624755.1. NCBI lineage: Bacteria > Pseudomonadati > Pseudomonadota > Betaproteobacteria > Burkholderiales > Burkholderiaceae > Robbsia > Robbsia betulipollinis. The sequence goes on along the minus strand of NZ_JAPMXC010000001.1, from coordinate 1,188,823 downwards.
TGCCGAGCGCGGCGGCCATCGCGCAGGCGGCGGTGCCGCAGGGGTAGGCGAGGCTGGCGTGCGAATCGCCTGCCTTCACACGGCCTGGAGCAACGTTGCGGTCTTCGACGCGGCTGCGCGGGACCTGGGGCTGTCCGCCACCGCGCTCGCGCATTTCGTCGAGCCCCGGTTGCTGGAGGATGCCGAGGCGGCGGGAGGGCTGACACCGGCCCTTCGGTCGCGAACCGCCGCGCGGCTATTGTCGATGGCGGCCGATGCCGATGCGGTATTGCTGACGTGTTCGACGCTTGGGCCGGTCGTCGATGCACTGAACGCGAAATCGCATGTACCGATCCTCAGGGCAGACGCCGCGCTCGCGGTGGCGGCGGCCGCGCATCATGGGAAGGTCGCGGTTCTGTGTGCAGCCGCGACGACCGTGCCTGCCACCCGCACGCTTTTCGAACATGCGGCCAGCGGGTCGGATGCGCAGATCGAACTGACGCTGGTTCCGAATGCGTGGCGGTGCTTCAAAAGCGGCGACAGCGAAGGCTATCAGTCGCTGCTCGTTGGCGCGATAGAACGGGCGTACGTGGATGGCGCGAGCATCGTTGTGCTCGCGCAAGCGTCGATGGCGCCGGCAGCGGCGCGGTGCCGGCTAACGCCCGTGCCCCTGACGGTTCCGGCGAGCGCGCTGGCCGCCATCCTGGCGTTCCTCGAATCGCCCATGACCGATAGCGAGTACGACGTGAACCAATAGAAGTTGGACCTCCCGGAGTCGATGATGATCGCCATGCAATACAGCTTCGTCCTGCCGGCCGACTACGATATGTCGATCATCGAACGCCGTGTGCGGGAACGCGGGCACGTGTTCGACGACATGCCGTCGCTGGCCTTCAAGGCCTTCCTGATCGCCAGAAAGGACGGGGCGACGCCCGGCCGCCACGAAAATCTCTATGCACCCTTCTATCTGTGGGAAAACGACCAGGCGATGACGGGCTTTCTGTGCGGACCCCGTTTTCGGGCCGTGGTCGATGCCTTTGGCTGGCCGCTGGTGCGGACGTGGACGACGATGGCGGCGGAGCAGGGCAGCGCGCTCGGCGCGGCGCGCTTCGCCACCCGGGAGATCGTTCCCGTCGCGCCGTTTACGTCCCTGGATGCGTTACGCGACCGGGAACGCCGGTCGAGCGCCGCGGCCACGCGTGACGAAGGCGCGTTGTACGCGCTGTCGGCGTTCGAGCCCACGGGCTGGACAGTGGTGCGCTTTCGGCTCTGGCGCGACGCGACGGCAAGTCACGAGACCGGCGGCGCGCAGGTGTACGAGGTGGCGCATCTGTCGAATCCGGCCGGTCTGTGAGAACAACCGGCGCGCCCCCAGTCAGGCGCAGGATTCCCGCGTCATATGTTGATCTGACCGCCGAGTTCGACCACGCGATTCGGCGGCAGACTGTAATACTCGGCGGCCCGCGCCGCGTTGCGTCCGAGGAAGGCGAAGAGCTTGTCGCGCCACAAGGCCATTGCGTGGGTCTCGCCGGTCGCGATGATGGTGTCGCGTGCGAGGAAAAACGACGTGTCTTCCACTTCGTATGTCCATCCCGGGATATCTTTCTGGGCCAACCGCAGCAGGGCGGGAACGTTCGGTATCTCCATGAAACCGTGCCGGACGGTGACGGCGAAGCAGCCCTCGCCGAGCGATTCGACCGTTAACCGCTCGGCCTCCCGGGTATAGGGCACGTTGTCGGTGGCGCCGGCGAGAAAGATATTGGTGCGATGCAGCACCCGGTTGTGCTTGAGGTTATGCATGAAGGCCGTCGGCGTCATGCCGACGACGCTGCCGGGGAACACCGCCGTGCCTTCCACATGCGACGGCGCATGCGAGCCTTCGCGCAACGAAGCGAGCAGATCGCGAAGCGGCGGGTTGTCCGCTTTCATTTGCGTGATGAGGGCCGCGCGCCCGCGGTGCCATGTCGTCATCACCGTGAACAGCAACGCGCCCGCGGCCAGCGGAAACCAGCCGCCATCCAGGATTTTGCTGACGTTGCTCGAAACGAATGCCAGGTCGACGATCGCCATCGGACCGATCACCGCCGCCGTCGTCAGCGGCTTCCAGCGCCACAACGAATGCGTGACGAAAGACATCAGCAGCGTGGTCAGCAGCATCGTCGACGCCACCGCGATCCCATATGCGGATGCCAGATTATCGGACGATTTGAAGAACACCACGAGGAAAACGACGGCGACGAACAGGGACAGGTTGACGAAGGGCACGTACACCTGTCCTATCTCTTTTTTCGAGGTGTGCACGACCGGGGTGCGCGGCAGGAAACCGAGTTGCACGGCCTGCTTGGTCATCGAGAACGCGCCGGAGATGACGGCCTGCGACGCGATCACGGTCGCCGCCGCGGCCAGGATCACGAGCGGCAGCAGCGCCCAGCCCGGCGCGAGATTGAAAAACGGCTGCTGGACGAGCTTGGGATGCGCGAGCACGAGCGCGCCCTGACCGAAATAATTCAGGATCAGACTCGGCCAGACCAGAAACAGCCAGGCGAAGCGGATCGGCGATTTGCCGAAGTGACCCATGTCCGCATACAGGGCCTCGCCGCCCGTGAGTGCCAGGAAAACCGAACCCAGAACGATGAAGGCGGTGGCGGGGCTGTGCGCGATGAAGGCCAACGCGTACTGCGGCGACGCCGCGCGCAGGATATCGGGATGTTCCACGATGTGCAGGACGCCGAGCGCCGCGAGCACGAGAAACCAGACGATCATCACGGGCCCGAAGATCTTGCCCACCGCCCCGGTTCCGCTTTTTTGAATCGCGAAAAGCCCGGTGAGAATCACCAGCGAGATCGGAACGATCGCATGCGACAGCCCCGGATGGATCAGCGTGACGCCTTCCACGGCGGAGATCACCGAGATCGCGGGCGTGATCATCGAATCGCCATAGAACATCGCCGCGCCGAACACGCCGAGCGTCAGCAGCAGGTGCCGAAGCCTGGCCGGGGCGACGCCCGAGGCGAGCGCCGTCAGGGCCAGGATGCCGCCCTCGCCGTCGTTGTCGGCGCGCATCACGAAGCTCACGTATTTGAGCGTGACCACCAGCAGAATCGACCACAGGATCAGCGACACGATGCCGTAGATGTTGGTCTGCGTGACGCCCCCGGCCGCCTTGAGGCATTCGCGCAACGTATAGAGAGGGCTGGTCCCGATATCGCCGAACACGATGCCGACGGCGCCCATCAAGAGTGCGGGGCTGACCGATTTCGTCCCGTCGGAGGGATGTCTCACGGATGATCGCATTGTTTTGTAATGTAAGTGTAATCGTCGAAACGGCAAAAACGAGTCAGCTTACATCGTCGCGGGACAATCGGGTCGGCGGCGTGCGGAAGTACCGATACGAGCCGGCCCCGTCCCGCTGTTTGTTGCGCGGCATTCACGCATGCCGCGCCGGGCATCGCGGCGGCGTCGGGCTGCCGGGCCGCTTATCCGCGTAACGCGGCGCGTCCCTTTTCGAGATAGGCATTCATCTCCGGCGCCGGCACCATGCCGCCGCCGGTCGCCCAGATCACGTGAGTGGCATGCGCCAGCGCCGCGGCGTCGAGACGCATCCGGTCCCGATATCCCTGGTGCGCCGACAACACATGCGTGAACCCGGGCGCGCCCGCGAGCGCCGAGGGTTCGAGACGGATCTGCTCGGTTTGCGCCATCGTCGCGAGCAGCGCGTAGAGTTCCTCGTCCGGCACCGTGTAATAGCCGTCGATCATGCGTCGCATCGCGCGCCCGACAAAGCCGGAAGGGCGGCCGACCGCGAGGCCGTCGGCCGCGGTGACGTTGTCGATGCCGAAGTCCTGCACGGCGACCCGATCGTGGAGACCGGTATGCACGCCCAGCAGCATGCAGGGCGAATGCGTGGGTTCGGCGAAGAGGCAATGCACCGCGTCGCCGAACGCGAGTTTCAGGCCGAACGCGACGCCGCCCGGGCCGCCGCCGACGCCGCACGGCAGGTAGACGAACAGGGGGTGCGCGGCGTCGACGACCTGGCCCATCGCATCCAGTTGCGACCTGAGGCGCTGGCCGGCCACCGCATATCCCAGAAACAGGGTCGTCGAGTTCTCGTCATCGACGAAATGACAGGTGGGGTCGGCCTCGGCCAGCGCACGGCCCTGTTCGACGGCTTCGCCATAATCCCCCGCATATTCGACGACGCTCACGCCATGCGCGCGCAGACGGTCTTTTTTCCACTGACGGGCGTCCGCCGACATATGCACCGTCGTCGTGAAACCCAGTGCCGCGCTGGCGATGCCGATGGCCATGCCCAGATTGCCCGTCGACCCGACGGCGATGCGGTGCCGCCGAAACAGCGCGCGGCAGGCGTCGTTGTGCAGGATGCGATAGTCGTCGTCCCGTGTGAGCAGGCCGTGAGCCAGAGCCAATCGCTCCGCGTGGCACAGCACCTCGTAGATGCCCCCGCGCGCCTTGATCGATCCCGAGATCGGCAGATGACTGTCCTGCTTCAGGAACACGTTCGCCGGGGCTGCGGTGCGATACCGCCGGGCCACCGCCTCCGCGAAGGCCGGCACCGCACGCAATGGCGATTCGATGATGCCACCGGCCTCCCGCACGTCGGCAAACAGATCCGCCAGCAAGGGTGCGAAGCGTTGCAGGCGTGCGCTGGCATCGGCCACGTCGTCGGCCGTCAACAGAATATCATGCAGGGCGACCGACAAAGGGGCGACGTCGGGATTGAACCAGCTCACGGGCGTCAGGGCGGTGAGCGGGGCCAGCAGGGGGAATTCGGTGATCCATTCGGCAAGCGATTTGCCGTGTATCGAAGCGGTCATGGGCTGTGGGGAAATCGGAGTAAGGGTCGGCGCGGCATGTGTGATCGGCACCGTCAGACGCCGGGCGCGGCGCCGCCCCGGGCGCTGCCCGCGTCGGTATGGAAGATGGGCGGATGCGTGACGAAGGCGCGCAGGTCCGCATCGCTGCGCAGCAGTGCGGCGATGTCGGGCTTTGGTCGTGCCGTGAGCGGTGAACGCTCGAACACCGCTTCCATCGACCGCGCGGCCAGCAACAACGACAGATCGCCGTGGCATGGACCGATGACCTGCAGGCCGAACGGCATGCCGTGCCGGTCCACCCCGCAGGGCAGCGACAATGCCGGATTGGTCGCCAGGGTCACCACGTACGTCAACGCGAGCCAGCGATAATAATTCTCCAGCGCGACGCCGTTGACCGACGCCAGATACGGCTGCGTCCAGGGGAAGGGCGACACCGGCGTCACCGGCGACAGGATCAGATCGTAGCGCTCGAACAGGCGCTGGAAACGCCGGAAAATGCGGGTCTGTTCGGCATGCGCCCAGACGCAGTCCTTGAGACCCAGACCGATGCCCAGCTCGTAATTGGCGCGGGGATTCGGGCCGAGCGAATCGGGGTCGGCCTCGTAGGCTTTCTGCAAGCCCGCCACGAACGCCTCGGCGCGCAGCACGTCGAAGCAGCGATGCGCGTGCGTCATCGCGACATCGATCGGTTCGCAGACCGCGAATTGCCCCTGCATCGCGTGAATCTTCGCGCGGAAGACCTCGCGAATACCGTCATCCACTTCGCACACGCCGAAATCCTCGGTGTAGCCCACGCGCAGCGTCGACAGGTCCGTTTGCGCGCAGTCCTGCATGCGCGGCATCGGGGGAACGGGGAAACTCTGTGGATCGGTCGGCGAGATACCGGTGGTCGCGGCCAGTTGCAGCCACGTATCCGCGACGTCGCGGCCCATCGGTCCGACGACCGCGAGCGGCGTCCAGCCCAGTGGCTTGCGCTCGCTCGGCACCAGGCCCGGGGAGGTGCGCAGGCCCACGACGCCGCATTTCGCGGCGGGGATGCGCAGGGACCCGCCGGTGTCGGAGCCACTGCAAAGCGGCACCATATCCACCGCCAGCGCGGCCGCCGAGCCCCCCGACGAGCCTCCCGAATTCAGCCGCGGATCGAAGGGATTGCCCGTCGCGCCCCAGACCGGATTGAACGTGTTGGCGCCGGCGCCCATTTCCGGGACGTTCGTCTTGCCGACGACGATGGCACCGGCGGCGCGCAGACGCCGTACGAGCGTATTGTCGGCTGCGGGCACATTCGCGCGGTAGATCGGCGAACCGAATGTCGTCAGCAACCCCTCGGTGTCCTCCAGATCCTTGATGCCGATCGGCAAACCTTGCAGCAGCCCCGTGCGCTCGCCTTTCGCGAAGGCGGCATCGGCGGCAGCGGCCTCGCGTCTCGCGCGGTCGTAGCACGTGGCGGTAAAGGCATTGATCTTCGGATTCAGGGTGTCGATCCTGTCGATGCAGGCATCGAGCAGTTCGACCGCGGAGATTTCCCGCCGATCGAGCATTGCGCGCAACGCGACCGCGCTGTACGTGGGCAATGCTTCAAGGTCGGCGGCTTCAAGGTCGGCGTGTCCTTCGGCCATGTCTGTCGTTTCCTTCGCGTAGGGGCTGTGTTGCCCGATGGATGGCCGGTAGCCAGCGCAAAATGTAGCGGATTGAAATTCGTGCGACCAGTGCTCTTTGTCGAAAGCAGACATCCCTTTTCGACAAGGCGCTCCCGGAACCGTTTACCTTTGCGCCTGTGGCCACGCTATCTTGACTTCAGTGCACGGCCCCGGTGCGGGCGTCAGGCCGCGGGCGCCGTATCCGGGAGGGGCAGGCTCAGGCACAGCTGCTCGACGAAGGTCTGCAGCAGGGGCGGTAGTTGCCGGCGCGCGAGCGTCTGTACCTCGATCCAGCGGTTGCTTGCACGCAGTTCCGGCACCGGCAGGACGATGAGCTGGCCGCCGGCCAGCCGCTTTCGGATGAACAATTCGCCGCTGAAGGCGACGGCATCGCCGGCGAGGACGAAGCCGAGCAGCGTCTCGAGCGTTTCGCTATTGAGCGCGCCGTTGCAGATCAGGCCTTCGCGACTGCAATGGACATCGATCAGGCCGCGCAGCGTCGAACTCGGCCCCGGGAGCGCCAGAGGATAGTCGAGCAGATCGCGAAAAGAGACCTCGTCGCGCTGCGTCAACGGATGGGAGCGGGCGACGACCGCCAGAATGGGCGAGGGGGCGGAGAACGCCACGTGAATGTCCTGCGCCGGCTCCAGACTGAAAGTCAGGCCCACGTCGATATCGCCTTCACGTACCCGTTGCGTCACGCCCGCGGCGGTGTCGACGATCAGGTCGAAGTGGGTACGCGGGGCATCGTGGCGAAAACGCGCCATGGCCTGCGGCAGGAAATCCACCGCGAAACCCTGGGTGCAGCCGATGCGGATCTTGAAATGGGCATGGTCGCGCAGCGCGTCGATTTCCGTACACACCTGTTCCGCGTCGAGCAGGGAACGGCGTGCATAGGCTGCGAGCAGGACTCCCGCCGCACTGGGCACCATTCCCCGGGACTGACGAACGAAAAGGGCGGTGTTCAGTTCCCTTTCGAGCCGGCTGATTTGCCGGCTCACGGCGGACGGCACCACATTCAGACGTTCCGCGGCATCGCTGATCGAGCCGGTATTGACGACTTCGAGGAAGTAACGAACCGCTGCTTCCTGCAGGATGCGGGCTTTCATGGGCGCGGGTTCGAAGCGCTGCTTGCGCGTCCCGTCCTGCGGATGGCGCAGCGCCCCGGGAAATTGTACACGCAGGGAATCATACGCCTGTTGCCGCACGTCCCCGCGCCCCTGCCGTCCCGCCGGGCGTCACACCGCTTCGCCGAGGGCGGTCGCGCGCAGCGTGTGGATGTTGGCGCTGCTGATCGTCAGGCTGACCACCATGGCGAGCATCGCGGCGGCGATCAGGAACATGAACGCCGCATCGTAGCCACCGAACGTGGAGACCAGTACCCCGATGACCGCCGGCGCGACGAAGCCCGCGACCTGCCCTCCGAAGTTGACCATGCCGGCGCCGGTTCCCATCAAATGCGTCGGCAAAAACTTGGTCGGCAGGGCGAACACCGCCGCGAACACGAACGATTTGAAGAAATAGACCACCGCCTGATAGGCGATCACGCCGCCAATCGTCTCGGCCGTATACATCCTGTAGAGAAAGAACGCCGAGATGGCGCAGCAGGCCCCCATCAGGTACTTTTCCTTGCCGTCGAAGTACCGCACCAGCAGCCAGCCGCCGAGCGCAGTCGAGACACTGGCGGCGATGAAGGGCAACGGCGTCAGCAAACCGACCGACTTCAGGTTCAAATGGCGCGCGGTCATCAGATAGGCAGGCATCCAGGCATCCAGGCCCTTGTTGACGATGCCCATGCCGAACCAGACGGTCAGAACCTTCCACATCAGCGGCATTTTCAACAACGCGCGGGTGGCGGCGGCATCGATACGCTGCCGCGCGGGCATGGCTTTCGCGGCGCCTTCGCGCTTGCGCTCCCTGACGACGACCAGATACACCAGCGCGAACACGATACCGCCGATGCCGGCGACCACGAAAGCATGGCGCCAGCCAAGCGTCAAAATCAGCGGTGCGATGATCAGCGGCGCGATGAAGCTTCCCACGTAGTTCGACGACATCAGCAACGCCGACATTTTCGGACGCTCGCTACGCGCGTAGGCTTCCGCCACGCCCTTGACCGCCGCGCCCGGGTAACCGCCTTCGCCGAAGCCGAAAATCACGCGAATCACGATCATCGAAGCCAGCGACCAGGCAAAGCCCGTCAACAGGGTGAACACCGACCAGAAAATGATCGATGCGACGATCACCACCTTGCTGCCCCACCGGTCGGCGATCCAGCCCCCGGGGATCTGCATCGCAGAATAGCTTACATAGAACGCGCTGAGCACGATGCCCAGTTCGGCGGGGGAGAGGTGAAATTCCTTGCCGATATCGACGAGCGATAGCGAGATGGCGGAACGGTCGATGTAGGAGATGCAATAACCGATGTAGAGCAGTACGAATACCCACGTCCGGGTGCTGTTTCGTTGACGCGCGTCAATCATGCGAAGGTCCGGAAAGAGTCGAATGATATGGCGCGGGATATCACGGTGGCGCGATGGCACGATGCTTTCGTGGCGCCATCGCGACGATGCCGATGTCGTCGGTACCGTACAAAAGCATGGGACGCCCGCGCTTGGAGGAGTGAGCGGATGGTATGAAGCCATAAATCGCGAAACAAGTGACATATTCGGAAGGCTTCCTTGCCGAAAAAGCACTCGCCCGGTCAGTACGCGGCACCCCGCGCAGCCACCGGCCAGACCGCTTCCACGCGTCCCTGGCGCACGCCCACGTACCAGTCGAAACGATCGACGGTGGGATCGCAGTGGCCCGGAATCAGGCGAATTTTCTCGCCGAGATCGACGCCCGGTAAGCCCGCACCCGCGCCTGCACCCGCGTCCCAGCGCAGATTGCCATGTTCGTCCGATGCGCCGATATATCGGATATCGCGGCCGTGCACGAGGGGCAGACCGCTGTCGACGGCCAGCGCCTTGAGACCCGCATCCACGACCGCGCGGCCAGGACGGGTCTGGCTCATGACCGTAGTGAGAACGAACAGCGCATGCGCGAAGCCGGCCGCGTGTCCACCGTGATTCCGGGCGTAGTCGGCATCCATGAAGCAATAGCTGCCCGCCTGTATTTCGGTATAGATGCCGCTGTCCAGTTCGAACTCGAAGGTGCCGGTTCCCGCGCCGCCCACGATCTCGCATGCCAGACCGGCCGCACGGAGGGCGTCGAGTGTGTGGCGGGTATGCGCCACGGTGGCCCGAATCGCGGATTCCCGTTCCTGGGGCGTGCGCAGGTGCTGCGCGCCGCCGTGGTAAGCCTGCAGGCCTTTGAACCGCAGATGGCGCGAGCGGGCGATACGCTGCGCCAGCTCGACCGCGGGCGCGCCGGGCGCAACCCCGCAGCGATCCATGCCGACATCGATCTCGACGAGCACGTCGATGCGGCGCGCCGCATCCGATGCGGCCGCTTCAAGCGCCTCGACATGGCGGAAATCGTCCACGCAGATCGCCACCTCGGCCATGCGCGACAGCGCGACGAATCGCGCCAGTTTGCTGCTCCCTACCACCTGATTGCTCAGCAACAGATTGTCGACGCCCCCCCAGATCAACGCCTCGGCTTCCGCCACTTTCTGAACGCATTGACCGATGGCGCCGCGCGCCCGCTGCCAATGCGCGATCACCGGCGATTTGTGCGTCTTGGCGTGCGCGCGCAATTTCGCGCCGGTCGGCGCGATCAGTCGCGCCATGCGGTCCAGATTGGCTTCGAGAGCATCCATGTCGACGATCAATGCCGGCGTGTCGACATCCTGTTCGCGCATGCCAGGATGGGCAGGGGGAGATTGCTGCATCTTGAAAGTTTCGCTATCAACAATTGAAAGCGCATATTAACGCGCATGAATGACGGCTGTTTTCCTTTCCCGTCAGGTACTGTACGGACATACCGTTTTGCAGGAAAACGCCTCGTGATTGTTTTCGGGTCGAATTGACGGGAACCGCAATGAAAATGGCACTTGATTTCCCGCTTTTCGTGCCCATATGCGATTTCGGCCCGGGCGACGACGCCACGGCGACAAAACGGCAAGTCAGGACGCAATACGATGGGATCGGCAAATTGGCAAAAACACTCTCCTCGCCGGCAAGGCCCACAGCCGAAAGACGAAAATAAAACCGCCGCCCGCGCGGAGTTCGACGCGCTGTTCGAATCCCCGGCGTCGCAGGAGGCAAAGCGGCGCGAGGCGGATGCGCAGATCCGCTCGGCGGTGATCGCGGAGGTACGACTACAGGTCGAGCGGTACGCATTCCAGCCCGCTGAACTGGGCTTTGACGCACTTTCGGCCTAGCATCGACAGCGCGGTAGCGCTTCAAAGAGCGCAAACCGAAGCGATCAGCCGATTGGCGCACTGCACCTTAATGCTCGCAAAAGCGCGCCAGGGCCCGATCCAGGGCAATGGAGTAAAGAGGCGAAAGCCCCTTGTCAATCGCATATTTGCCCGATAATTTCGCCATGTGAACGGGGCATTGCGCACTGCTCTGGAATACTTGTACGGCTGCCAGTTCCTGAATAAATCCCTTCTGCAGCCGGTCGAGTTCCGGACGAATGTCGTTCAACAGATTTACCCTTTCGTCGGGAGGGGCGATGCCGGCGCGCCGCCAGTCCGCCAACAACCCGTACTGAACCAGCTTGTTCGCCTCAATCTGATCGGAAAAGAAACCGGTCGCGACAGTCGGCGAGATTCCCACCTGCTGCGCTTCCTTGACCGCCGCGGCAATGACGATAGCTTCACGGGCCGAATCCTCCACCGGTTTTTGGCTATCCCATTTGGCCAGAGCGACCTGACGAGCGATCTTCAGTCTGGAAACGGTCATATCAAGAATTGAAACGAGTGCTTTATCCTGCATGGCGGCTCCGTGTGATAGCGGCGATAGACACATCAGCATGATGGCGGCGGCGCAAAGGGTGCGTGTGTGCCGGCGCTGCGTTTTCATAAACTGTCCTTTCGATTCATGATGGGGATAGGGAATGCGGGCAACCTGTCGTCACTGCGATCGTCGACACTTGCTTTTGACGCACGCATCCGTCCTTGTCAACCGCTGCTGCCATCCCGTGGAGAAATTCGCGAAGTTCGTCCTCCGCCACACCGGATGCGGACACGAGCCGCGGGTGAGAACCGCGCCGACCTCTTCAGGTTGCCAACCCTCGCGGACGTGCCGGAAAATGGCCTCGCGCTATCCTCGGGATCGCTCGGCGACGATCTGGAAAACGATCTCCCCGCAAGGGTCCGGGAATTCAGGAAGCGCGGCCGGCCGGACTCGGGGCTCCCTGACCGCACGCTGGGCACGGTGTATGTCGACGGGCTGTGGGAGGCGAGCGTCAGGGCGTTGCGCAGCCGCGGTCCTGCCCGCGCCGGCTGAAGCGGGTCCGTGCGCGTGGTCGAGCCCGACGCGCGTGGGTTATCGCGCTTTTCCCGCATCGCGCGAGGTCGGGCAAAAAACGCGCTGCTATGCGTCGACCATGCGATCGGCGGTTCGCAGCGACAATGCCATGATGGTCAGTGCCGGATTGGCGATCAGTGCGCTGGGAAACACCGAGTTGTCGCAGATCCAAAGGTTGCCGATCTCGTGGCTGCGGCCGTCGGGGCCGACCACCGAGCGCTCCGGGTCCGTACCCATGCGACAGGTGCCTATCGTGTGCGCGGTGCGGGGCAGAACGACCGTATCGCGGGCGCCGGCCGCCTCGACGATGCGCAGCATCGTGTGCGTCGCATGGCGGTCGATGGCGCGTTCATTGTCGCCCATGCTGTAGCTTGCCACAGCCTTGGGTACGCCAAAGGCGTCGAGCTCCTCGGACAGTTCAATGCGATTGCGCTCGGAGGGAAGGCATTCGGCGTTGATGCCGATACCCGCCATGAAGCGGTAGCCCTCGATCATTTTGACCAGCGGCTCGCCCCACAGCGATGTGCCGCGCACGAGGCTCGTGGCCCACGCGAGGGGCATGACGCCGAGACTCTGCATGAGATAGCCGCCGGCGAAGTCGGCGTCGGCCGGACGACGGAAATCCTCGGATATCAGCGAGGAAGGATAACCGCGATGGCTGAGCATTTCGCGGTCGAAGCGTCCCCAGACCTGCGTCGCGCCATGGACCATGAAGTTGCGGCCCACCTGACCGTTGGCATTGGCCAGACCCGCGTGTAGCAGCAGGCGCGGCGTTTCCACGCCGCCCGCGCTCAGGACGAGCGCGCGGCAGCGCTGGCGTCGTTCCGCGCCGTCCTGTCGATAGATCACGGCCTTTACGCGCGAAGCGCCGTCCAGCTCTATACCGATCACGCGGCACGCGTCACGGATCTCCGCACCATTGGCAACGGCGAAGGGCAGATAGGTCGTATCCATGCTTGCCTTGGACGCATTGCGGCACCCCTGGTGGCAGGCGCCGCAATTCACGCAGGCCTGGCGCAGCCCGCCGCCCGCCTGCAGCCAGTCGCGGGAAACCAGGGCCGCGGGCGCATCTGCGGTGGTGATGCCCGTCACTTCGCAACCGGCCGCCATCATGTGCGCGGAGGCGTTACGCTTGGCCGGCGGCAACGGGTACCGGCGCGAAGGATCCCATGGGTAATGGGCCGGTCCCGAAACGCCGAGGAAGCGTTCGACCTGCTCGATGTAAGCGATCAACTCCTCGTGAGGCATCGGCCAGTCCAGCCCTTGCTCGCTGCCCCCCGCGCCGCTTCGTAGCCGCAGGTCCAGCGCATCGGGACGAGGCACGAAGGCGCCCCAGTGCAGCGTGGAACCCCCCACACCGATACCGCTATTGTTGACGCCGAAAGCCGTCGGCGTGCTTCCGCCGCTCAGGCGTTCTTCCAGCCAGTTGAGGCTGCCAGCCGCATCGCTTTCGTCCGGCGTATGCTCGGCGGGTTGCCAGTGCCTGCCGGCTTCGAGGGCAACGACGCGCAGCCCGCGCTGCGCCAGGCGTGCCAACAGCGGTGCGCCGCCCGCTCCGGTGCCGATGACCACGCAATCGACCATCTCGTCTTCGCCATAACGGCGCATCGTCCCGGGCTTCAAACCGCATTCTCCCAGACGTCGCGATCGCCGGACGAGAGCCGGTCGAAGCCTTGGGGTCTGAGCACATCGCCGCCATTGGCGAAGCCATGAAAACCGATGTGGGCAGCCGTCGCGGGGTGTGACAGCCAAAGGCGTAGGAGGTCGTTACGCACGTCCTCGAACCACTGCCGAAACTGCTTCGGGGTAAGCGCTGCGTTTTCTGTCATATAGGCGCCTGCGGCGATGGCATCCAGGCATTGGTCCTGGGCCGATCGCCCGATCGCTTCGAATCCCGACAGCGTGTCGAGCGCCGCGGCGTAGGCCTCGCCGTCGCACGGCATATCGGCGAAGCGCCATCCGTCCGAGTTTCCCTCGGCCAGACAAGCGTCGAGTCGTGCGGCCAGATCGATGCCCGGTTCGGGTTGCGGAACGACACGAGCGGCGATGGCGCGCAGCGTCGCAAGCTGGCCGGACGTCAGCACTCCGGATCGCGCGGCCACGGCATCCGGTAGCGCACGCTGCGCCAGTAGGGCACGGGTGCGACGCGTTACGCGCTCGGAACCAATGAGCTGCGCGGTGGCCGCTGGCACCGCAGGCGCGCGATCGGCGATGTCGCGCCAGAAGCGGGCGATGGCGCCGGCTACCGCTTCGCTTCTTTCCAGTGGCAGCAAATGTCCCGCACCGTCGAGCGTCACGAATTCGGCTCGCGGGTACACCTGCAGATTGGTCTCGCGCTGGCCCGCTTCTCCCAGGTCGCCATCTTCGCTGCCGACGATAATGAGCGAGGGCCACGGCAAAATACCGACTTCGGCCGACCAATCCTCGCGACTGCCGCGCTCGAGCCAGGCGCGCCACGCGTGCGGGGAACACCGCTTCAGATCGGCCACCGCCATGGCCTGTTCTTTCGGCGCGAGCGGCGCGCCGACGTTGGCGTCGATGAACGTGCATGCGGCCATATCGTCCAGTGAACCCTGCTCGACCCAGCCAATCATCCGTTCGCGTCGCGCTTCATCCATCGGCTCGGGCGAGGGCGGAGAGCCGGCCAGCAGCACGACACCCATCAGACCGAAAAGCCCTTGCTCGCCCTGCATGGCGCGCGAGGCGACCACCGTGGCGATCTTGCCGCCCATGCTGTGGCCAACGAGCAACCAGCGGGCGGCGGCGCGCGATCGAATGACGTCCGCGACCACATTGGACATTTCCTGGACCGTGGTACCCGCTCGGGTATCGCGATCACCAAAGCCGGGCAGGTCGATCGCGATCACCTCGAATGCATCGCCCAGTGCCGACCGCATCGGATCGAAGGCCGCGCGACTGCCTCCCAGCGCATGCAGCATGAAAAGGATCGGTCGATCGGCAATCATCGGGGGTCGGTGCTCCTTGGTGTGGCCCGGCGATCGCCGGCGCTCGCGGCCGATCGAGCAAGTTGCGTTCCCGGAGTCCGAAACGCGGTTGGCTGATGGGAGCGGATCCGGAAGTCTGCTCATACCAACCCTGGATTCGTCCGATTTGGCGAATCGTCAGATGAGTACGACGTTGCTACGTATGTCTGATACCTGAAAAGTCGATAAATTACATTATGTTAAATTAACCATAATCCGTTCATCGCGCGATAAGCCTGCATTTTGCCCCGGGTCGACTTCGTCCGGCTTGACCCCACCCACCAGCGTTTGCGGCACACAGCCGATCTTCGGCGCGATCGAGTCAACTACCGCCCACGTCGGGGGATATTTGTCCCGGTGCTCATGCACCATGCGCACCGCGCACTCGCATGTCTCCCGCGAAAATTGCTCCCGTTTTCATGGCCCGAGTCTCTCAGGAATCGGTGCTGCCGCGAACCTCGGAGGCCATTCGCACATAAAGGAAATCACTGAATCTCCGCTATCGAGACAGCGGGAGGCCTCCTTTCGGTCGGTAACGGGTGGCGTCGGGTGCATTTCATCTCAAGACAGCCAGCCGCGTGCCGCTATCTACGGTAAGGCTCTGAAAGCGATTGCTGGAGTCATGGCGGACCGAAATTGAAATGAAACGATCGACGCAAAACTATTTGGTCTGGGCTGCGGTGACGCTGATGTCTTCGCCCGCTCTTGCACAGCCGAGTGAAGGCCAGGTCGCGACGTTGACGCGCAGCGGCGTTCTCTTCGCGCAGGTCACGCTGCGCCCCGACTCCTTGTCGCTCGAGTTTGCGGCCTGCCAGCCGATGAAAGGCGCCGCCGTGACCGTGC
The DNA here is from genome assembly GCF_026624755.1 of Robbsia betulipollinis. Classification (NCBI taxonomy): domain Bacteria; kingdom Pseudomonadati; phylum Pseudomonadota; class Betaproteobacteria; order Burkholderiales; family Burkholderiaceae; genus Robbsia; species Robbsia betulipollinis. The sequence continues at coordinate 1,173,125 of NZ_JAPMXC010000001.1, read as the reverse complement.
TGGGTTTTCAGCAAAAATCAAGCAGCGCGCCGGGGGTGAGCGTGGCGCGCGTACGCGTGCTGGACGGAAAGTGCACAGGCGAAGAGGGTTGGATCCGGTCCAGCGGTCTTGCAACCCGTACGTGATCGCCCTTTGAAGGAAAGTCGATGACGACGACACCCGGTTCGGTTGCACAGACCACCACCGGCGTCGCCGCCGGACTCGCCATCGTGTATTTCCTTCGCCCCGTGTTGGTCTCCCGTAGAGACCGATCAGAGCCAGCGGTGCCGCCAGATAAAACGGCAAGCGCCAACCCCAGGCGGCCAGGCACGCATGGTCGAATACGAGGTGAAGCAGACTCCGCGACAAGGATGTGGCACCCGATCGATGTCCGTACCGACGCCACGGGCGAAGGCCTGCTCGTGATGTAGCGGCGCTGCCGTAGTCGTCGAGCGCGACGCCCACGGCGTTGGAGATCGTTATTTGCCGGATGAGGCTTTCAGATACTCACCGAGAAAATCGACGAAGGTTCCGAGCTTGACGGACAGCTGATTGCGCTCGAGATAGATGGCATGGATGTTGGCGTTCGGCAGCGACCAGTCTTTCATCAGCGGCAGCAGTGCACCGCTGCGCAGATGTTCGCCTACTTCCCATTCCGAACGCACCGCGATGCCATGTCCTTTCAACGCCCACTGCAGCACGGTGCTACCGTCGTTGCTCGATAACGGTCCGTCCACTTTGACCGTCTCTTCGCGCTTTCCGCGTGAAAAATGCCAGGTGCCGTAAGCGGTATTGTTCTCGCGCAGGACGATGCACGCGTGGCGAACGAGGTCATTCGGCAAGGCGGGCTCGCCATGGCGCGCCAGATACATCGGCGACGCGCAGACGATCCGGCGATTTTTCAGCAGAAAACGCGCGTTGATGCGTGCGTCCGGCACCTCCCCGAAACGAATGCCGACGTCGAAGCCCTCTTCCTGCAGGCTCATCGGCCGCTCGGTCAGATGCAGCTGTATCTTCATGGCCGGGAAGCGCGCCAGAAAATCCGACACCGCCGGCACGATGCGCGCGCGGCCAAATCCAAACGACGCATTGACCCGCAGCAAACCGCTCGGCTCGCTGCGGCTGCGCGTCACCAGCAATTCCAGCGCCAACAATTCGTCCAGCAGACGGGATCCGTTCGCGAGATACAGTTCACCTTCGGGCGTCAGGCTGAGGCGCCGGGTCGTGCGGTGCATCAGCCGCACGCCCAGGCGTCGTTCGAGGTGCGCAAGCCGCTTGCTCACGGCGGGCGGCGTCACGCCCAGTTCCCGCGCCGCCGCGGCCAGGTTGCGATGCCGTGCCACCAGGGCGAACATCGTCAAATCGGAAAAGCCATCCATCGCGCATTCGTTCCTTCAGGTTACGACCCGATTGATTTTTCGGAAACCCAATCGGTGTGTTCATCAATTAAACTTCAAACTCGTTTTGGAGACAACCATGTTCGAAGGTTTCAGGGACGCCTCGGTGCACACCGACGGCATCAGAATCCATGCAATCAAGGGCGGCAGCGGTCCCGCCCTGCTGTTATTGCACGGGCATCCGCAGACCCATGTGATCTGGCATAAGGTCGTACCGCAATTGCTATCCCGTTTCACCGTCATCGCGGCGGATCTGCGCGGCTATGGGGACAGCGGCAAGCCTGCCGGCACGCAAGACCATGCGCCCTACGCAAAGCGGCGCATGGCGCAGGATCAGGTGGATCTGATGCGCGAACATGGTTTTTCCCGATTCGCGGTGATCGGGCACGATCGCGGCGGCCGCGTCGCGGCGCGCATGGCGCTGGATCATCCGGATGCCGTGACCCGGTTGGTGACGCTGGATGTCGCGCCGACGCTGTCCATGTACGAACAGACGTCATTCGCGTTCGCGCGCGCGTACTGGCACTGGTTCATGCTGGTGCGCCCCGCGCCGTTCCCGGAAACCTTGATCAGGGCGGATCCGGATCTGTACCTGAAGCAGACGATCGGCGCCCGCAGCGCGGGCCTTGCACCCTTCACGCCCGCCGCCTATGCCGAGTACCTGCGCTGCCTGTCCGACCCCGCCACGGCGATGGGCATCTGCGAGGACTACCGGGCGAGCATCGGCATCGACCTCGAGCACGATCGCGCAACGCTGGCGGCGGGACAACGGATACGTTGCCCGTTCACCGCCCTGTGGGGCGCGCACGGCGTCATCGAACAATGCTTCGATCCGCTGGCGGCATGGCGTCCCTATGCACCGCACGTGCAGGGCGAAGCGCTTCCTTGCGGGCACTATATTCCGGAAGAAGCGCCCGATCTGCTGCTGGATCGCGTCCTGCCGTTTCTTTCCGCCTGATTCTTCCTGCCGCGACGTCGCCCTTTCAACCCACGTCCGCCGACCACGAGCACACCATGTCAAAGACGCTTTATCGGAAACTTGTGGCCAGCCACACCGTTTCCCGAGTCGACGATGCACACGTCCTGCTCTATGCCGACCTGCACATCATGAACGAATACACCAGCCCGCAGGCATTCGCGGGACTGGACGCGCGTGGGGTCGGCGTGGCGCGCCCGGCGCAGCAAATGGGCGTGGTGAGCCACGTGATACCCACCAAGGCCGTCGCGGTTGCCGATCGAACGATCGTGGTCAGCGCCGCCGCCCATCAGGCGGCCAACTTCACACGCAATTGCGCGAAGCATGGCATCCATCTCTTCGACGTGGCGGATCCCGAGCAGGGCATCGAGCATGTCGTCGCCCCCGAACGCGGCCTGATTCGCCCCGGGATGGTCGTGCTCTGCGGGGACAGCCACACCACGACCTACGGCGCGTTGGGCGCGCTGGGTTTCGGGATCGGCACATCGGAGGTCGAACATGTGCTGGCCACGCAAACGCTCGTCTATCGCGTTGCCGGCGATATGCGCATCCGCGTGACCGGCGGGCTTGCCGCGGGCACGACCGCCAAGGATCTGGTTCTCTACATCATCAGCAAAATAAGCGCACAGGGCGCGCGGGGCATGGCCGTCGAGTACTGCGGAGAGGCGATCGACGTCTTGTCCGCGGAGGCGCGCATGACGCTGTGCAATATGACGGTGGAGGCGGGCGCGCGGGCGGCGCTCATTGCACCGGACGACACGACGGTCGATTATGTCGCCCAGCGCATCGAAGGCCTGTCACCCCGCGAACTCGAACAGGCCATTGCGGCGTGGCGCACCTTGGCCTCGGATACGGATGCGGTGTTCGATGTGGAACATCACTTCGATGCGGATCAGGTCGCACCCTTCGTGACATGGGGCACCAGCCCCGACCAGGCCATCTCCATCACGGATTTCGTACCCATGAATCCGACCGAACCCGCCGCGGCCGCAACCAACGGCAAGGCGCTCCGCTATATGGGCCTCGAGGCCGGCATGCGCATCGAGGGTCTGCCCATCGACCATGTCTTTATCGGCTCCTGCACCAATGCCCGTATCGAAGACCTGCGTGCCGCAGCCCGTATCGTCGAGGGTCGCACCGTCGCGCCAGGCGTCAGAGCCATGGTGGTGCCCGGGTCGGGCCGGGTCCGCGACCAGGCGGAACAGGAAGGTTTGGCCAGGATCTTCACGGACGCCGGATTCGAATGGCGTCAGCCGGGGTGCTCGATGTGCCTCGCCATGAACGACGATGTGCTGAAACCGGGCGAGCGCTGCGCATCCACGACCAATCGCAACTTCGAGGGGCGGCAGGGACGCGGCGCGCGGACCCATCTGATGAGCCCCATCATGGCCGCGGCAGCCGCCCTCGCGGGTTGCATCGTCGATGTTCGAAAGGAGAAATTGCATGCTTGAATCGCCAGCACACGGTTCCGCGATCCGTAGCACCGTCGATGCCGTCGTCGCCGGTACGGCGGCCCCCCTGCCCTACGACAATCTGGATACGGACCAGATCATGCCAAAACAGTTTCTGCTCGGCATCGACAAATCCGGGTTGGCGAAAGGCGTTTTTCATGACCTGCGCACGGATGCGGGCGGCCGGCCGAAAGACGACTTCGTACTGAATCGTGAAATATATCGCGATGCCGGGATATTGATCGCGGGCGCCAACTTCGGTTGCGGATCGAGTCGCGAGCATGCCGTGTGGGGCTTGCAGCAGGCGGGCTTTCAAGCGGTGATCGCATCCAGCTTCGGCGAGATCTTTTACTTCAATTCGATTGCGAATGGTTTGCTTGCGCTGACGATGGAAAACCGTGCCGTCCAGACGCTGCTCGCGCGCGCCGCTGGGCCCAACCGCTTCGTGATCGACGTGGCGAGCCAATACGTGGAAACCGGTGACGGCGAACGTTTCCACTTTCAGATGCCGGAACGGCAGAAACGCATGTTCCTGGAAGGCCTCGACACCATCGGCCTGACGTTGAAGGACGGTGCGGCCATCGACCGCTTCGCGCAACGGCATTTTCGGGATGCGCCATGGATGAAGATCGATCTGCCGGCGCAAAGCGCTTTGTGACGATGGCGACGCTGCCCGTCGTACTCACGGGCAGCCTCGATGAAAGGCCGTTTTTCTTTCAGGAAACGCTTCACCGTTTCGTCGAAAGAGGTGCCGTTTTCCGCGGCACGCTTCTCCATCAGGCGCCAGGCGTCCTTGAATACCCAGATCCCTATGTCCTCCGAAGATCGATTTTCGAACACTCGATCCGCAAGAAATGCATCAGGGGCATGTATCGACGTTATTCCATCGGTGAAGCCGAGCGATGCGTCACCGCGCCACGGCTCGCCGGACCATGCGGCGATTCGTGGCGACGCCCATGGGATACTTCGGCGTGCGCCGGCGTCACTCCCGCCACCTCCGCCTGAGCGAACGCTGCGCCGAGCGCCACGCCGTGCTTTGCAAACCGGCGCAGGATGCAAAGCAGGCGGCTGCGCGGCCCCTGCTCCGTGCCTGGCCTGCCGACGGTCGGACTCTCGCGCACCGGTCTCATCTTGCGCTCTGACGGCGCACCGCGTCCCGTGCCATCGGCGTGTCGCGTATCTCGTCGCGCGCATCGTTTTCACGCGGTGCGGCTTCGTATGCGAAAGCCATCTGGCCGGCCAGCAGGATGTCGAAGTAGCCGGACGTGGACAACGCCTCCCAGGACCACGAAGAAAACGTTCGCCGCAGCGCCTGCACGGCGCGCGCGCGCCGCGTCGCCCGTGGCGGGGTACACGTCGCGCAGGACATGGATGGAATGGACATGATGGCGCCTCCGATGAGTGTTTCCCAGGATACAAAGGCCGTCGCGCGCTGTGAATCACGCAATGCAGCGATGCATATGCGAAAAAATGCTGAGCAAGGCGCCCGCCCCCCGTGGCCGGGTGCCGCATGTTTATCTGGCGGCGGTATATCGATACGCGGAATGATTCGTCGCCCTGTCGCGAAATCGCGCCGAGAATGCGTCGAGCCGCCCGATCGGACCGCTCCCCGGACACGATGGCCGCGAAGGTGACAACCGGAGTGCCTGCATGACCGCGATCTCGCCGCGCCCGCAACTGCATCTGAACATCAATGCCCTGCATTCGGGATTCGTGCCCTCGGCATGGCGCCGGCCCGAGGCTGACCCGCGCGCCTTCGTCGACGTCGCCCATTACGTCCGGATCGCGCGCATCGCCGAGGCGGGAAAGTTCGACGCAGTGTTTCTCGCGGACAGCGCGGCGATCGTCGATCAGATCGACTTTCGCCCCATCACCGCGCTCGAACCGACGGTGCTGCTGGCGAGCATCGCCGCGGCGACGACGCATATCGGGTTGATCGGCACCGCCTCGACCAGTTACAACGAGCCCTACAATATCGCCCGTCGCTTCGGCACGCTCGACCATGTCAGTGGGGGCCGCGCCGGATGGAACATCGTCACGACCGCCGATCTGCCGTCCGCCCGCAATTTCGGCCGGGATACGGTTCCGGACCATGCCGAACGCTACGCGCGCGCGACGGAGTTCACCGAAGTGGTCAAGGCGCTGTGGCGCAGCTGGGACGATGACGCGTTCGTCGGCGACCCGATCAGCGGCCGTTTCGTCGACCCGCAGCGCGTGCATGCAATCGCGCACGAGGGTCGCTATTTCAAGGTGGCGGGGCCGCTGAACCTGCCCCGTTCGCCGCAGGGTTCGCCCGTCCTGGTGCAGGCGGGCGCTTCCGCCGACGGTCTCGCGCTGGCCGCGCGGCACGCGGAGGCGGTCTTCTCGGCGTCGCAATCGCTGGAGGAGGCGATTGCCTACCGGCGCGATCTTCACGCGCGCGCCGCGGCGCACGGCCGGGGACCGCATGCGATCAAGGTGCTGGCGGGACTCGCCACCATCATCGGTGCCACCGAGTCCGAAGCGCGACGGCGACGCGACGCGCTGATCGACCAGATTCCCGAACACTACAGCCTCGCCCGCCTGGCGGGCACCCTGGGCGTGCCGGCGGATGCGCTGGAACTCGACCGGACGCTGCCCGACGATCTGCCGCTGCCAGGTGGCGGCAACGGCAACCACACCTTCTTCCACGCGACCCTGGCGCGGGCGCGCGCGGGGCGGCATACCGTGCGCGAATTGATTCGCACGCTGGCGGGCGGCGGCGGCCATCGCGTGGTCGTCGGCACACCCGAACAGATCGCCGACGACATCGCGCAGTGGTTCGCCGCGGGCGCGGCGGACGGTTTCAATCTGATGCCCGACTGCCTCCCGGGCGGCCTGCAGGATTTCGTCGACGGGGTCGTGCCGATTCTTCAGAAACGCGGTATTTTTCGTACCGAGTATGACGAAACGACGCTACGGGAACGTTTCGCCGCGTCGCGTGCGGGAGAGGGCGGCGACGTCGGGATGCGGCAACGGCATGTCGCCTGAGCGCGGCGCGGGCGATCGTCGAACGCCATTGCGACGGTTTCTCACCACGCCGGCGTGTCCGCCAGCAGCGTCCGTGTGTACGCATGCCGTGGGGCGTCGAACACGGTGCCCGTTTCGCCCGACTCGACGATGCGACCGTCCCTGAATACCAGCACCCGGTCGCTGACGTGCCGGATGACGCCCAGATCATGCGAGATGAACAGGAGCGACATCTTCAGCCGGGCCTGAAGCACGGCCAGCACATCGAGGACCTGTGCCTGAACGTACACGTCCAGCGCGGACACCGGCTCGTCGCAGACGATGAGCGCCGGTTCCGGCGCGATCGCACGAGCGATCGCGATCCGCTGGCGCTGTCCCCCGGACAGGGTCTCCGGGCGCCGCGCGAGAAACGCGGCATCCAGTCCGACCTGTTCGAGCAGGTCGACACTGCGTTCGCGCCGCTGGCGCGCATCCAGACGATGGCAATGCAGGCTTTGCGCGAGCAGTTCCGCCACGGTATGCCGCGGATCGAAAGAACTCAGCGGATCCTGCGGAATATATTGCAGGCGCGGACGCCGCGCGTGGCGTGCGCCCTCGGTCGCGCCCCCGCCCGCCCAGGGTTCGTCCAGGAACGTCACGTCGCCGGCGTCCGGCGCGAGCAGCCCCAGCACGATATTGCCGCAGGTCGTTTTGCCCGAGCCGGATTCGCCGACGATGCCGAGCACCTCCCCCTGTTGGATGGCGAACGATACATCGTCCAGCGCCAGGCCCGAACGACACCCGGCGATTGACGCGCCGGCATCGGCGTTCTCCCCGTCGGCGTCCGCGTCCGCGTCAAACCGTGCCGACGGCGTGAAGCCGTCCCTGCGTCCGGACGTTGGGGCGTCACCGCCCTGCAGCGTGCCGGCATACCGCTTGACAAGCCCGCGCACCTGCAGCACGACCTCGCCTCGCGTTGCCGGACGCGCGGGCAAGGGCTCGCGGATCACCTGTACGAGGCCGGCAGCGGCATCGCGGCCCGGCACGAGGCGCGCCGAACTCAGCCGGTGCCCGCGCGAATGCGCCGACGGCCGCGCGGCGATGAGCTGCCGGGTATAGGGATGCGACGGCGCGCGCAACACGTCCCGTGTGTTCCCGTCGTCCACCACCTCGCCGCGATGCATCACCAGTACACGGTCCGCCATACCGGCGACCATACCCAGGTCATGACTGATCAGCAGCAATCCCGCGCCCTGTTCGAGCCGCTCGCGCAAGACCGCCAGCACCTGGGCCTGCACCGAGGCGTCGAGCGCGGTGGTCGGTTCGTCGGCGATGATCAGCGCGGGCGCCGCGGCGATGGCCGACGCGATCAACGCGCGCTGGCGCAGGCCACCCGACAGCTCATGCGCATACTGGCGCGCCCGGCGCGCCGGTTCCGGAATGCCGACATCCCGCATCACGTCGAGCACGCGGGCGACCCGGTCCGCCCGCGTGCGGCGCAGGCGATGCTGCGCCAGCACCTCCCCTACTTCGGCACCGATGCGTCGCAACGGGTCGAGCGACACCAGCGCATCCTGCACGACGAGGCCCGCGAACGTGCCGCGCAACGCCCGCCACTCGCGCGCCGAGAACGTCAACGCGGCGCGCCCGTCGATGTCGAAGCGCCGCGCGTGGATCCGCGCGCCCTCGCCCGCGAGACCCAGCAGGCTGCGCGCGGTAACGCTTTTGCCGGACCCCGATTCGCCGACCAGCGCCACGCATTCTCCGGCGGCGATGCGCAGGTCGACGCCGCGCACCAGCGGGCGGCCGCCGTTCGCCCCCGCGAAGCCGATCGACAAGCCTTCCACGTTCACCAGCCAGCGGCGCGTGCCATGATCCGCGCCGGCGGTGGCTGCCGTGGTTGCCGTCGGGGGTTTTCGGGCCGCTGCGCTGGCCATTTCGGTCTGTGCCACCATGTCTGCCTCCGATGACGATGCGCGGTTCATGCGCCTACGCTCCGGAATTCGCGCCGCTCGAGCGGCGCAGATGCCGGCCCAGCACCGAAAACGCGATGACGGTCAACGTGATCGCGAGACCGGGGAAGACGCTCGGCCACCAGGCCACGCGCAGCACGTCGCGCCCCTCCGCGAGCATCACGCCCCACTCCGGCGTGGGCGGTTGCGGCCCCAGGCCCAGAAAACTGAGCGCGGACACCGCGATGATCGCGCCGCCGATATCGATCGTCGCGATGACGGGCACGACGGCCAGCACATTCGGCAGCACGTGCCGAAAGAGGATCCGCGAGCGCGACAGGCCGAAGATCACCGCGTGCGAGACATACTCCGCGCGGCGCACGCCGAGCGTCTGGCCGCGCAACACACGGCCGAATTTGGGGATGCCGGCGATGCCGACCGCGATGGCGATATTGACCATGCCCTGTCCGAGGAAAGTGATCACGAACAGCGACAGCAGCACCGGCGGGAACGCCGACAGCACGTCGAACACCCGCGAACAGGCTTCGTTCGCGAAGCGGCGTGACAGACCCGCGCCGATACCGAGCACCGCGCCGATCACGAGGCTCACGAGCATGCTCGACAGACCGATCAGCAGCGAATAGCGTGCGCCGTGCACGACGCGGGCGAAAACGTCACGGCCGATGCGGTCGGTCCCGAACCAGTGCGCGGCGCCCGGCGCCCGCAGCGTTTGCGCGATCTCGCCATTGAGCGGATCCGCACGCGCGACAAGCTGCGGAAAAGCGATCGCGAACGCGAGCAACATCAAGAACGTCAGCGCCAGCAAGACGCCGGGCGGCAGCGCGCGCAGCGACTGGACGAGGCCGCGTGGCGTGCTTTCCTGAACGAGGGAGGGGGAGAGAAAATTCATGACGTGCGCAGTCTCGGATCGATCAACAGATAGAGGACATCGAGCAGCGTCGACATCACCACGTGCACGAAGGCGGCCAGCAGAACGACCGCGAGCACCACCGGCACGTCCTGCGACGTCACCGCATTGAGCGTGACGCTGCCGATTCCCGGACGGCCGAACATTTTTTCGGTAATGACCGCCCCGCCGAGCAGGCCGCCGATCAACCATCCGCCCAGGGTCAGCACCGGGGGCATGGCGTGTCGAAGCAGATGCGTGAAGCGCAAGGTCAGCTCCGGAACGCCGCGGGCACGCACCGTCACGACGAAGGGTTTTTCCAGCGCCGCTTCGAGCGCCTCGCGCATCACTTGCGACAGCACGCCGGCGGTCGGCAGGGCCAGTGTCACCGCGGGCAGGACCAGCGCGCGCCAACCCTGTGCGCCCGATACGGGAAAAAGATGCCATTCGAAAGAGAAAACGATCAGCAGCAGCATGCCCAGCCAGAAGACCGGCGTGGACGCGCACACGAGTTCGAGCATCGAGGCGCAGCGGTGCGCCCAGTCGATGCGGCGCGACACGCGCCGGCCCGCGCCGGCGGTAAGAATCGCGGTGGTGGCGGCAAGCACGAAGGCGAGCAGACCCGCCGCCCCGGCGAGCTGCGCGGTCGGACCGATCTGGCTGCGCAGCACCTCGGTCACCGGCTCCTGCATCACGAACGACGTGCCCAGATCGCCCTGCATGAGGCGCAGCAGGAAACGGCCGTACTGCCAGGGCAGACTGCGGTCCAGCCCCCACTGCGCGGCGACCGCTTCGTGCAGGCCCGGATAGGACAGGTCCCCGGCCAGCACGTCCTCGATTTTTCCGGGCAAGGCGTGGATCGCAAAAAAAGTGGCCGTGGCCGCGAGCCACAAAACCAGCAGGCCGGTGAGAAGCCGCACCAGGATTCGACGCGTCATGTCAGTGGCCCCCGCCGTCCATCCAGATGTCGTAGGCGCTGGCGGGGCCGTCGAGCTGCGGCTCGAAACCGACGCCGTGTATGCCGATGCGGCTGGCGAGGTGGTACGCCGGCGCGAACAGCGGCACGATGAAGGCTTGGTCGACCGCCTGTTTCTGGATGTCGTCGAGCAGGCGGCGGCGTTCCTCGCCGACGGGCAATGTCCGCGCGCGGTCGATATCGGCGACGATGCGCGCGTCCGGATGCGGTATCGCGCCATAGAGAAACCCCTTGTCGCCGAGCATGTCCCACAGCTCCATCGCCGTATCCGACGGATTGTCCGTATTCGGGTAGATCTGCCAGTCGCCGCTCGCCTTCTGGCTGGCGAACTCGCCGGCCGTCGTGATGCGCAGGCCCAGATCGAGTCCGAGATTCTGGCGCAGTGCCGATTGCACCGCCCGGATCAGTACGTCGCGGCTGTCGCGGATATAGGGCTGCGGGTATTGCACCTCGATGAAGAGCCGCCTGCCGTTGCGCGTGCGGAAGCCCTGCGGGTCGCGCTGCGTCCAGCCCGCCTCGTCAAGCAGCGCATTCGCCGCGGCGACGCGGTTGCCCCACGTTCCCGCGAGTGCTTTATTGGTATCCGGATTGTCCGGTCCGATGTTCGACCATGCGCGCCGGACCGTTCCCAGATACACGCTCCTGACGATGGCGTCGAGATCGAAACCGTCGCGCAGCGCGCGCCGTACCCGGACGTCGTCCGCCGGTGCGCGCGTGTAGTTCACGTTCAGCGTGAAAGACGTCGTCGCCGACGGTCCGCTCAGATAGGCGAAACCGTCGACGTGGTCGAACAGGGGCGCGTCGGTCGGCTGTACGCCCTCGATCAGGTCGACCTGCCCCGAGCTGAGCGCGCCGGTGCGCACCGCCGCCTCGGGCAGAAAACGATAGCTCACCGCGTCGAGGTAGGCCGGCCCCTGGTGCGCGGCATTGCCGGGCGCCCACCGATAATGCGGATTGCGGGCGAAACGCGCGGCCTGCCCGCGCTGATAATTCTGGAACACGAACGGCCCGGTGCCGACGAGGGCGGCGCCGCCCGCGCAAAGATCCGGGTTCTGCGCCAGCGATTTCGGCGACAGAAACCCCAGCTTGACGCTCGACAACGACTCCAGCAGCGTCGAGTCGGGCGATTTCATGACGAGGCGCACCGCATGGGGCGACACTACCTCGGCATGGTCGAAATGCGCGAGCAGGGACGCAGACGCCGAGGTTGTGCTCACATTGGCGAGGATGTAATCGAAGTTCGCCTTGACCGCCGCCGCGTCGAAAGGGGTGCCGTCGGTGAACGTGACATCGTCGCGCAGATGGAAGGTATAGGCGATGCCGTCGGCGGACGTCTCCCAGGACGTCGCCAGCCAAGGCGCGAACCGACCGTCGGTGCGCTTGCTGATGAGTGAATCGACGAAATTGCGGATGATCCAGAAAGCGTTCTGTTGCGAGGAGCGATGGGGATCGAAGCAGGCGGGCTCGGTGGTCACGCCCCAGGTAAGGGCCCCGCCGGAAACCGGCGTGCCGGGGTGGGTCGCGACCTGCGCGGACGCTGCCGGTGCCGCCTTTCGCGCGGCGCCATCGCCGGCGTTGCCGGTGTCGGCATTCCCGGTGTCCGAGCGGGAGCACCCTCCCAGCGTTGCGGCACTCAACATGGCGAGCGCGGCGCTCCATGCGAAAACGTTTGCCTTCATGTACTTTCCTATCGTCCAGGGGCTGTCGACGTCGCGCCCGTACCCAGGGGGCACGTGGCGTTCGGCGGGCGGGAGGCCCGGCCCTTGCGGCATCCGGATTGCATCTTATGTCCCGGCCTGCTGCCTGCAAACGTAGGATTCGTGCTTTGGTTATCGTTTTCCAGTGCGTGTGCGGATGGTCCGGCGCCTGGCGGGAGCACGCGCGGTTCGATGATTCGACCGGCCGTCCCGCTAGGCAACGCGCCGGCTGTCGTCTTACAATCATGAACGCGTCGGTCCGTCGCCCGCGCGACCCAGGTTTCGCCACCGGGACGGTCCCCATCGAAGGAAACGCCTCACCGTGAAAACGCACTTCGCGCACGCCGCCCCTGCGCCGCGCCGCCGGATCAGGTATTTTGTGTACGTGCTGGCCGTCATCGCGCTCGGTCTCCTGTCGCGGCGCTATGCATTCGTTTTTCCCACCCATCTCGCGAAGTACCCGGGCGACGCGTTGTACGCGTTGATGCTGTTTTTCGGCTGGGGCATGCTGTGCCCGTCGCACTCCACGCGGCACATCGCGTTCCTCGCGCTCGCCACCTCGTTCGCCGTGGAGTTCGGTCAGTTGTATCGCGCGCCCTGGATCGATGCCATCCGTGCGCAGCCATTGGGGCATCTTGTATTGGGGGCCGGATTTTCGCCCCGCGACCTGCTTGCCTACATCGTCGGCGTCGGCGGCGGCTACGCCGTCGAGCACCTGGTACGCGGCCCGGATGCCCGTGAACGCCGTGGCGCCTTCCCTACCCTATGAGATTTTCGGCATGAGCTTGCAATCGGTACAGACCTTCCTCGACGAACACGCGCGCGATATCGTCATTCTGGAGACGCCGACGAGCACGGCGACCGTGGCCGAAGCCGCGCAGGCCCATGGCGTGGCGCCCGGACAGATCGCGAAGACGCTCGCCTTGTGGCTGAACGACGAGGTCATCCTGCTGGTCATGGGCGGTGACGCCAGGATCGACAACCGCAAGTACAAGGAACGGTTCGGCGGCAAGGCGAAGATGCTGGGGGCCGACGACGTCGTCGCCTGGACCAGCCACCCCGTCGGGGGCGTCTGTCCCTTCGGTCTGCCGGGCGACCTGCGGATCTTCACGGACGTGACGCTGCGCGCGTTCGATGTCGTTCTGCCTGCGGCGGGCGCGATCAACGCGGCGCTGCGCATCGCGCCCGACCGGCTCGCGCAGCTCGTGAAAGCGGAATGGGTCGACGTCGCGCAAGACCGCGCCGCGTGAGCGACTTTTAACATACCAAGCGCGGCGGACCCTCCCCGCCGGCAGCGGCCGTTGCGAGGCAACGCGTCAGACGCGCGTTTGCATGAATACCACTTCTTCCGTGGAATCGGCCGACACCTCGACGAAGCCCAGGCTTGCGTACAAGTTCAATGCGACCACGTTGTCCCGGTAAGCGCGCAATGTAACGGTCGGCGCGACGATCATCGTACCGCGCGCGTGCGGCCCGGTCGCGCCGTCGACCTCGCCTGGTCATCCCACGATTTCAGCAAACCAAAGCACAAACCAATGTTTGCCACCTCGGTCGGGGCGGGCTTTAATCGACCCCTGCCGACGCTGCCGTACGTCGGCATGCCATTTCTCACGAACCCGAGGTGATATGCCGGATGTCGGAACTTGCGGCGCGAGCGCGCTACGCCTGCCGCGCATCTCGAAACGCGCGCTGTATTGGTGGTTGTCGTGGGCCGCGCCGGTCGCGCTGGTCTTGTCGTGGGAAGCGCTGACGCGTACCGGCCTGATATCGGCGCAGGTGCTGCCGGCGCCGAGCCGCATGGTGGAGACGGCGTGGAACCTGGCGAAGACGGGCGAACTGTTCGTCGATCTCGGCGTCTCGCTGCTGCGCGCGCTGACCGGTTTCGTGATCGGCGGCGCGATCGGATTCGTGCTGGGCGTGGCCGTGGGTTTCTCCGCGCTGGCGATGGCGTTGTTCGACCGCTCGATCCAGATGGTCCGCGCGGTACCCTTCCTCGCCATGCTGCCGCTCGTGATCGTCTGGTTCGGCGTGGGCGAGAGCGCGAAGATTTTCCTGGTGGCGCTGGCCGTCGTGTTTCCGATCTATATCAACACGGTGCTGGGCATCCGTCAGATCGATCCCAAATTGATGGAGCTGGCGAAGGTCGTCGGATTGAGCCGGTCGGCCGTCATCCGGCGCATCATCCTGCCGGGAGCGATGCCCTCGATTCTGACGGGCGTGCGGTATGCGCTGGCCCACGCCTGGCTGGCGCTGGTGATCGCCGAAACGCTGGCGACCACGAAGGGCATCGGTTTCCTGGCGATGGATGCCCGCGAATTCCTGCAAACCGATGTGATCCTGTTGACGATCGTCATCTACGCGATCATCGGCATCGTCGCCGATTCGCTGGCCCGGCTGCTCGAGAGCCGGCTGCTGGGATGGCATGCGAATTTCGCGAAAACGGAGCGCACATGAGCACGCCGGTACTGACCGCACACGATTTTGCACGATTGAACCCCGTCGGCGAACGGACCCGCGACGGCGCCGGCGACACGTCCCTGTCGGTGTCCGTGCGCGGCCTGCGGCGCCGCTACGGTACCCGCACCGTGATCGACGCGCTGGATATCGACATCCACCACAATGAATTCGTCGCGCTGCTGGGGGAAAGCGGCTGCGGCAAGACCACCTTGCTGCGCGCGCTGGCGGGTCTCGATCGTCCCGACGCCGGGAAGATCCGCGGCGCGGCGCGCACGTCGGTGGTGTTCCAGGAGCACCGCCTGTTGCCCTGGGCCCGGACATGGGAAAACGTCGTGCTCGGCCATGAAAAAACGATCGGACGCGCGGGCGCGACGCGCGCACTCGCCGAGGTGGGCCTCGCGGGGCGGGAGGAAGACTGGCCCCGCAACCTCTCCGGCGGCCAGTCGCAACGCGTGGCCCTGGCGCGGGCATTGATCCACGAACCCGGTCTGCTGCTGCTGGACGAACCGTTCGCGGCGCTCGATGCCTTGACGCGAATCAAGATGCACGGTCTCGTCAAGGAACTGGTGGCACGCCATCGGCCCGGCGTGCTGCTGGTCACGCATGACGTGTCGGAGGCGATCGCGCTGGCCGATCGGGTCCTGGTGATGCGCGCGGGCCGGATCGACGCCGCCTATCGCCCTGCCGACCATACGCCGCAGGATCTGCAGCACCTGCTGCTCGAAGAACTGGGCGTGCAGCGTCACTGAACCATCGCGGCGTCGCCGCGCCGACAACATTCAAAACGGGAACGATTCATATGAAGGAATCCTCAATGAGCCGCCGCGCGTTGCTGCGTGGCGCCGCGGGCTTGCTGGCGGGCTCGGCGGCCCAGGCGCTGCTGCCCGCCCGGGCCGCCGCGCCGCGCACACTGACGCGCAATACCGACAAGGTACGCATCGGCTGGGGCCAGGGGGGCTTGTCGCTGGTCGCCAGGCAACGCGGCGTTTTCGAGAAAACCCTGGCGGCCAGGAACATCAAGGTCGAGTGGGTGGGCCCGTTTCCGAACCATGCCCCGTCGATCCAGGCGGTGGTGGGCGAAAGCGCCGATTTCGGGTTCTGGGGGTCGACGACGCCCGCGCTGGCAGGCATGCTGGCCGGCTCGCCGATCGTTTTCAATACGTTCCAGGTCTATGCGCCGCGCTCCACCGCCATCATCGCGAAAAAGTCCAGCGGCATCCGTTCGGTCGCCGACCTGGTCGGACGCAAGGTCGCGGTCAATCGCTCGGGGCTGGGCGAGTTCCTGCTGGTCGCGGCGCTGGAAAAGCATCATATCGATAAAAGCAAGGTGGAATTCGTATATTTGAATCCGCCGGATGCCGCGCCTGCGTTCGCGCAGGGCAAGGTCGACGCGTGGTCGATGTGGTCGCCCGCGGTGGACATCTCGCGCTTCAAGGACGACGCGCAGGACATCTTCAACGAAGGGCGCGACATGGATTTTCTGGTGGATTACACGTCGCTGGTCACGCGCCGCAAGTTCACGCAGGAGAATTCCGCGCTGGTGCGCGCCGTGATCGATGCGTACTACACGGAAGGCAACTGGCAATCGACGCACGTCGCCGAGGCCGAACAGCTCGCGCAGCAGGTCGGCAAATATCCGGATCAGGTCCGTGACTATCTTGCCGGCCTGAAACGCGTCAACACGTTCCACGAACCCGACGACGCGGCGTTCATGGGGCAATTCCAGCGTGCGGCGGACTGGCTGTCGGAGCGCAGGATCATCCGCTCGCCGATCAAGGTCGCGGACTACAGCGTCAAGGTGTGAAAGGGAGATCGACCATGACCGCATCGAGCAAAGCCCCCCCGATTCGCCTGGGTGTCAACGTTCTGGCGTCGGGGCGCCATGACGCCGCCTGGAAAACGTTCAGCGACAAACGCAGCCTGCCCACCGATATCGACCATTTCGTCGCGATCGCCCAGGCGGCGGAGCGCGGGCTCTTCGATGCGATCTTTCTGGCGGACGGCCCGGGCGGGCTGGTCTCCGAGGCGTACACGCGCCCCTGGCGCGCGCTGGACCCGATCGTGCTGGTCGCGCATCTGGCCGCGCACACCCGGCATGTGGGGCTGGTATGCACGACCACTTCGTTGTTCGGTCATCCGCACACGATCGCGCGGCAGATCGCGTCGATCGATCACCTGAGCCACGGCCGCGCCGCGTGGAACGTCATCACCTCGCAAAATCCGCCCGCGCTGGCCGCCTACGGCGTCGACCAGGGATGGGACCAGGCGCAGCGCTACCAGCGCGCCGAGGAATTCGTGCAGATCGTCACGCAATTCTGGGACAGCGTGCCGGACGAGGCGGTGGTCGCCGATCCGCACAGCGGCGTATATCTCGATCCGTCGCGCCTGCGACAACTGGATTTCCAGGGCACGCATTTCACCGCGCGCGGCGCCTTGTCCGTGCCGCGGACGCCGCAGGGGCGTCCGGTGATCTTTCAGGCGGGACAGTCCACCGACAGCAAGGCGTTCGGCGCGCGTTACGCGGATGCGCTGTTTACTGGGCAACGGGTTATCGAGGCGGCACGCGCCTTCTACGGGGATGTCAAAGCGCTGGCGCAAGGCTATGGCCGGAACCCGGACCATTTGCTGGTCATGCCCGGGCTGTTTCCCATTCTCGGATCGACCGACGAGGAGGCGCACCGCCACAAGCGGCGGCTCGACGACCTGCTCGACGCCCAGGCATTGCGAACGCTGCTCGCGCATCATCTGGCGGTGGACGTGGACGCGCTCGCCGATCTCGACGCGCCGATTCCGTATGCGCAGACGCAGGCGAACGAGCATCTGGTGCCCGTTGCATCGCGCTGGCACCGCAATGAAATGCTGAAAGAAGCGCGGCGCAACGACTGGAACATCCGCGACCTGCTGTTCTCGAACATCACCGGCGGCCACCGGGTCTACACCGGCACGCCGGAAGGCTTTGCCGGGGACATGATTCACTGGGTCGACAGCAAGGGCGCCGACGGTTTCAACCTGAACATCGACGTGCAACCGACGGGGCTCGACCTGATCGCCGACGAAGTGATCCCGGTGCTGCAAAAGCACGGACGGTACCGCCACGCATACGAAGGCCGGACCCTGCGCGACAATCTCGGCCTGCCGCGCTTCGTGGCGGATGCCGCCCATCCATTGGCCTCGGCGGCCTGAGCCGCCGCCCCCACTCCCACCGAGCCACCATGTCCGAAACGACCTGTGCCCACGAAGCGGCGCCCACGGCGCCCCATGCGTCGGCCCACCCTCTGATTTCGCCGCTGTCGGCGCGCCTCGGTTTCGCGCAGGCGATCACCGATATCGGCAGGACGGCCGCCGAACGCGAACTCGCGCACCGCTTGCCGCACGAAGAAATCGCGCAGCTGAAGGCGCTCGGCTTCGGCGCGCTGCGCCTGCCCGACGACGCGGGCGGCCAGGGACTCTCGCTCACCGAGCTGTTCGGCGTGGCGCGCGATGTCGCCGCCGCGGATGCCAATGTCGCCCATGCGTTTCGCAATCACCTGTTTCTGGTGGAGAGCGCGCTGCGGCGCGCCGATCATCCGTTCCATGCGCGCGTGCTGACGCTGGCACGCCAGCATAAAACGCTGGGACTGAGCTTCACCGAAACCGATGTGCCCGGCGCCGGCGCGCGGCCCAGCCGCGTATTGACCATGCTCGCATGGCAGGACGCGCGCGGCTGCTACACCGGTTCCGGCAAGAAGGTCTACGCCACGGGCAATCTCTATAGCGATGCCTTCGTCGGCACGGCGGTGGAAAGTCGTCACGGACGGACCGTGCAATATGTGTTCGACCGCGGCCCGGGCGTGGGCAGCGACGACGATTGGGACGGTTTCGGTCAGCGTCTGACCGGCTCCGGTACCGCCAGGTTCGAGCAGGTGAGCATCCCGGCGGCGCAGGTGTTCGCGGTCGACCCGCCGCCACGCGACGACGCGGCACCCTGGGGCTATACGTTCCATCAGGTGTATCTGACGAACTGCATCGCGGGCATCGTGCGCCGGGTGCTGCACGATGGCGTCGCGGTCCTGCAATCGCGCAAGCGCAACTTCTACCATGGCGACGCCGACCTGCCCGCCGACGAGCCTGTACTGCAGGCGTTGCTGGGCCGCATCCGCGCCTATGCCGCGAGCGTGGAAGCGACGATCGACCGCGCGATCGCGGCGCTGCAGCAGGCGTGGGACAGCCACGGCACGGCAGGCGAATACGACGCCGCGCTCGCCGCGTCGTTTGCAGCGGCGGAGGCCAAGGTCGTCATCGACGATCTGGCGCCGCAGATCGCCAGCTGGCTCATCGATCTGGGCTCGGGCTCCGCCGTGTCGCGGCAGGCCGGGCTGGACCGCCACTGGCGCAATATCAAGGTCATCGCGTCGCACAATCCCCGGCTCTACAAGGAACGCCTGCTGGGTCAGAACGCGTTGCACGGGCGTCTTCCGCCCACCGGCGCGTTTTTCTGAAGCGCGCAGACCGGCGCGGGACGGGCGTCGTCAGGCGGAGCGCGTGACGGGTAACGCCGTAGGGGACCCGCCGCCCCATTCGAAAAAATCGTCATGAGCAATCCCGGATCGATTCGTAGTAGTGGGCCGCTCACGCCCCTATACTTTTTTCCATGACTCGTCCGATCCGGCAAAGCGCGGCAGGCAAGCACGGCCCGGACGGCACGAGTCGGACCGCGACGCCGTCCCCCCGCGCTCGCGCCCCTTCCACCTCGATCCGGAACCGCTCATGAGCCATCCGAATGCGCAACCCGACGCCCTGAAGTTCGCCTACTGGGTACCTAATGTCAGCGGCGGCCTGGTGGTGAGCAACATCCCCCAGCGCACCGACTGGGGCGTGCAGTACAACCAGCAACTGGCCCGCGCCGCGGAGCAGGCGGGATTCGAATACGCGTTGACGCAGATCCGCTTCACTGCGGGCTATGGCGCCGAACACCAGCACGAATCGGTGTCCTTCAGCCAGGCCCTGCTGGCCGCCACCACGACATTGAAGGTGCTGGCCGCGATCCTTCCCGGCCCCTGGCACCCGGCGGTGGTCGCCAAGCAGATCGCTACCATCGATCACATCTCCAACGGCCGCATCGGCATCAATGTCGTGAGCGGCTGGTTCAAGGGCGAATTCACGGCGATCGGCGAACCCTGGCTCGAACACGACGAGCGCTACCGCCGTTCGCACGAGTTCATCGAGGCGCTCAAGGGCATCTGGACGCAGGACCATTTCACATTCCGCGGCGATTTCTACCGGTTCAACGATTACACGCTGAGTCCGAAGCCCGTCCAGAAGCCCCATCCCGAAATCTTCCAGGGCGGCAGTTCACGCGCCGCGCGCGACAACGCCGCCAGCGTCTCGGACTGGTATTTCACGAACGGCAATACGCCCGGGAATCTGAAGCTTCAGATCGACGACATCCGGCAGAAGGCGGCGGTCAATCGGCACACGGTGCGCATCGGCGTGAATGCCTTCGTGATCGCACGGGATACGGAGGAAGAAGCGCGGGCGGTGCTCGCCGACATCATCGATCATGCCCATGTGGAAGCGGTGCATGCGTTCGGCGACGCGGCGAAGCAGGCGGGAAACGCCTCGCCCGAGGGCGAGGGCAATTGGGCGAAATCGACGTTCGAAGATCTGGTGCAGTACAACGACGGTTTTCGCACGAATCTGATCGGCACCCCCGAGCAGATCGCCGATCGCATCATCGAATTGAAAGCGGTGGGCGTGGATCTGGTGCTGGCGGGCTTTCTGCACTTCATCGAGGAGGTGGAATACTTCGGCGAGAAAGTGCTGCCGCTCGTGCGGGAACGCGAACAGGCGCTTGCCGCGGTCGCGAAGGCTTCGCCTCAACCCGCGCGCCGCCACTCCCGCAACCATTCCAGCCCCGCCGACGTGTCGCCGCGCGGCCGATACTCGCAGCCCACCCAGCCATCGTAGCCCAGCTCGTCGAACACGCCGAACAGATAGGGGTAGTTGACCTCGCCCAGATCCGGTTCGTGGCGGTGCGGTACACCGGCGATCTGGATATGACCGATGCCGGCGAAATCGCGGCGCAGTTTGCTTTCGATGTCGCCTTCGACGATCTGGCAGTGATAGCAGTCGAACTGTACCTTGAGATTCGCCGCGCCCACTTCCCTGCAGATGGCCTGCCCCTGATCCTGACGATTCAGGAAAAACCCGGGCATGTCGCGCGGGTTGATCGGTTCGAGCAGGACCGTCACGCCGACCTGCGCCGCCTGCGCCGCAGCAAAGGCCAGGTTTTCCAGATACACGGCGTGGTGCGCGTCGCGACGCGCCGGGTCGGGCAACAACCCGGCCATGACATGGATGCGGTCGTTCTTCAGCACCGCGGCATAGTCGAGCGCGCGCTGAAAGCCTGCGCGGAACTCGCCTTCCCGGCCGGGCAGCGAGGCAATGCCGCGCTCCCCCGCCGCCCAGTCGCCCGGCGGGGCGTTGAAGAGCGCCTGCACCAGCCCGTTGTCATCCAGCCGCTGGCGCAATTCCTCGGCGCGGTGGTCGTACGGGAACAGATATTCGACCGCATCGAAACCGTCCGCCCGGGCCGCGGCGAAACGGTCCAGAAAATCGTGTTCCGGATACAGCATCGAAAGATTGGCAGCAAAGCGAGGCATGAAAATTCCTATTCGAAATCGAAAAACTCAAACAAACGGCCAGAGCGCCAGCGTCATCAGAAAGCCCAGCACGCCCAACAAGGTG
This sequence comes from Robbsia betulipollinis, assembly GCF_026624755.1. Lineage (NCBI taxonomy): Bacteria > Pseudomonadati > Pseudomonadota > Betaproteobacteria > Burkholderiales > Burkholderiaceae > Robbsia > Robbsia betulipollinis. The sequence continues at coordinate 1,151,640 of NZ_JAPMXC010000001.1, read as the reverse complement.
ACGAGGAACGTCCATGTGCGCAGACCGTCGCCCACGCTCAGGCCGGCGAGCTTGGTGAAGATCCAGAAACCGGCATCGTTGACATGCGACATCGCGAGACCCCCGCCGCCCATCGCCAGACACAACAGCGCCAGGTGATTCGGGCTTAGGTGAAATTCGGCGACCATCGGCGTGAGGATGCTGGCGGTGGTCACCAGCGCCACCGTGGTGGAGCCCTGCACGGCACGCAACAGCACGCTCAGCAGGAAGCCCAGTGCGAGGATCGGCAAACCGGTGGTACGCAGCGCGTTCGAGACGACGGCGCCGATGCCCGTGTTGACCAGCACGTTGCCGAACACGCCGCCGGCACCGGCGATCAGGATCACCATGGCGACACCCGGCAGGGCCGAGCCGATGACGTCGGACACTTGCGCACGGCTCCAGCCGCGGCGCGAACCCAATAGCCAGGCGCACAGCAGCGTGTCGAGCAGCAAGGCGACCAGCGGCGCGCCCAGCACCAGCAAGGTATCGCGCAGCAGCGAACCGGCGGGCAGCAGGGGCGGCACGAGCGTGCCCACCAGGATCAGTACGATCGGCAGCAGGATCAAGGCGACGATCAGACCGAAACCCGGCGCCGGTGCGGGCGGCAGCTTCGCGGCGAGCGTCGTCGCGCTCTCCTCGGCCACCAGCGTGCCGGGGGCGGCATGGGACGCGGTATGCGCGTAGTCGCCGTTGCCCCAGGCGACAAGATCCGCATTGCTGACATTCGGGCCGTACACCTCGGCACGGACATCGTCGGCCATCGGGTAGGTACGGCGCGTGATGCGACCGGCCACCGCATAGCCGATCAGGCAGAGCACGGCGACCATCGGCAAGCCGAACATCAGCACCCGGCCCAGATCCGCGCCCAGTTGCGACGCGGCGGCGACCGCGCCGGGGTGCGGCGGCAGGAAGGCATGCACCGAGAGCAGCGCCGCGCACATCGGCAACGCGAAGATCAGCAGCGGTTTGCGGGTGGCGCGGGCCACGCCGTAGGCGAGCGGCATGAAGATGATGACGCCGACCTCGAAGAACACCGGAATACCGACGATGAAGCCGGCCACGGCCAGCGCCAGCGGCGTGCGCCGCCCGCCAAAACGCCGGATCAGGGTCTGCGCCAGCACCTCGGCGCCGCCCGAGAGCTCGATGACGCGACCGATCATCGCGCCCAGCGCGATGATGATGGCGATGTGACCGAGCGTCTTGCCCATGCCGCCTTCGATCGTCGACACCAGGGCGCTCGGCTTGACGCCCGCGACCAGCGCGACGACGATGCTCACGAGCATCAGCGCCACGAAAGGCTGGAATTTGAACTTCAGCACCAGAACCAGCAGCGCCACGATGCCGGCGACGGCGATGGTCATCAACAGGAAGGGCGTCATGCCGTGGCCCTCCCGCAGAGGGTGGGGGCGCGCGCGGCGCGCGCTGCCGCGTCGGGGTGATAAGACTGCGTCATGCGGTGGTCTCCTATAGTTATCGTTCTTTCCGCATGCGCGGAAGCGCCGGACGCGTGGGCGCGGGGGCAAGGGTTAAGCACACGCCGCCGCCGTATCGACCGGCAAATGCGTTACCAGCGCACGCCGAAGGTGGCGTGCAGTTCGTCGAGCGCCGCCTGTGCGAGGGGCGCGGGTTTCGGATCGCTCATCAACCAGAGCCGCGCGGTTTCCTCGAGTTCCTCGAGCGCGTAGGAGGCTTTCGCGACCGAGCTGTCCCAGATGACGGGGCCGAGCCGTTCGAGCATCACGCCCCGCACGCTGTTCGCCAGCCGCGCGACCTGCTCGGCGACGTTCGGCGAACCCGGCCGTTCGTAGGCGATCAATGGAATGTGTCCGACCTTCATCACCTGATACGGCGTCAACGGCGGGAGAATGTCGTCCGGGCGCCAGACGCCGGCGAGCGTCAGGGCCACCAGGTGCGTCGAATGCGTGTGCACGACGCCGCCCACGCCCGGGTTGCGGTCATAGACCTGCCGGTGCAGCGCCAGGGTTTTCGAGGGCTTGTCGCCGGACACCCACTCGCCCGCCAGGTTCACCTTGGCGATCGACGCCGGGTCGAGCCGGCCCAGGCAGGCATCGGTCGGCGTGATCAGCCAGCCGTCTTCCAGACGCGCGCTGATGTTGCCGGCGCTGCCCACGGTGTAGCCGCGGCCGTACAGCAGACGGCCGACGTCGCAGATTTCCTCGCGCTGGGCGTTTTCGCGGGTATTGTCGCTGATCATCATGGTTCAACCCCGTGCCAGTTGCGTCAGGGCCTTCGCGAAGAAATCGCGGCCGCCGAAGTTCCCGGATTTCAGCGCGAGCGCCAGGGTGTGCGCGCCGCCGCTGCTGACGGTGGCGGGCACGCCGGGATCGATCTGCGCGCCGATCTGCAGCATGCGCACATCCAGCGCCTGCACCACCGCACCCGACGTTTCACCGCCGGCGACCACGAAGCGGCGTACGCCGGCCTCGCGCAGACCGACGGCGATCTCGCCCAGCGCCTGCTCCACCAGCGTGCCGGCGCGTTCCACGCCGAGTTGCGCCTGGACGGCCCTGACTTCCTCGGGGCTGCTGGTCGCATAGATCAGCACGGTCTCGCCGGCATCCCGGGCGAACGCCAGCGCCTGCGCGACCACAGGGTCGCCCGCCGCGAGCGCGAGGGGATCGATACGCAGGGCGGGACGCCCCGCCTCCCGCCAGGCCGCGACCTGGCCATTGGTGGCCACCGACGCGCTGCCGGCCAGCACCGCCTCCGCCCCGCTCACCGCAGGCAGTTCGGCGACGTCGGCCGCATCGTTGCGCGCCAGCTTGCCGGCGCGGCGGAAATTCTCCGGCAGGCCGAGCGCCAGACCCGAGCCGCCGGTCAGCAGCGGCAGGTCCGCGCACGCTTCGCCCAGGGTGATCAGGTCCGCGTCGGAAAGCGCGTCCGCGATCGCCATGCCCACGCCGTCGGCGCGCAGCGCGGCGATCCGCGCGCGCACCGCGTCGGCGCCCTGCGCCAGGGTGTCGTAGCGCAACAGACCGACCTTCATCGCCGTTTGCGACTGCAGCACGCGCACGAGATTGGCGTCGGTCATCGGCGTGAGCGGATGATTCTGCATGCCCGACTCGTTCAACGGCACATCCTGCACGAACAGATGACCGCGGAAGATCGTGCGGCCGTTCTCCGGAAACGCCGGGCAGGCGATGGTGAAATCGCCGTGCAGCGCGCCCAGCAGCGCTTCGCTGACCTGGCCGATATTGCCCGCCGGGGTCGAATCGAAGGTCGAGCAGTATTTGAAGAAGATCTGCTCGCAGCCGCGTTCGCGCAGCCAGGCCAGCGCCGCCAGGGATTCGGCCACCGCCTCGGCGGCGGGCGTCGTGCGCGACTTCAGCGCGATGACGATCACGTCGGCGTTCAGTCCGGCCGCGAGTTCCGGGCCGGGAATGCCGATGCTCTGCACGGTGCGCATACCGCTTCGCACCAGCATGTTGGCGAGATCCGTCGCGCCGGTGAAATCGTCGGCGATACAGCCCAGCAGGGGGCGATGCGCCGGGGGGGTGGCGGTGCCGGCGGCCATGTCCGTGGCGAGGGTCGTTGCGGTATTCATCGCGCGGTCCTTACGCTTCGTTCTTGCCGGCGGGCAGCGTGATGCCCGGGAAAATCTTGATCACGGCGGAATCGTCCTCGCGGCCGAAACCGGCGCTCGACGCCTGCATGAACATCTGATGCGCGGTGGCGGAAAGCGGCAGCGGAAACTTGCTGGTGCGCGCGGTGTCCAGCACCAGGCCCAGGTCCTTGACGAAGATGTCCACGGCCGACAGCGGCGTGTAGTCGGCGTTCAGGATGTGCGGCACGCGGTTCTCGAACATCCACGAGTTGCCGGCGCTGTGGGTGATGACTTCGTACAGCGCGGCGGCATCCACGCCTTCGCGCAGGCCCAGCGCCATCGCCTCGGCGCTCGCCGCGATATGCACGCCGGCCAGCAGTTGATTGATGATCTTGACCTTCGAGCCAATGCCGTGGACGTCGCCCAGGCGGTAGACCTTGCCGGCCATGCCGTCGAGGATCGGCTGCGCCTTCGCGTACGACGTCGCGGGGCCGGAGGTCATCATCGTCATCTCGCCGGACGCGGCTTTCGCGGCGCCGCCGGAAATCGGCGCGTCCAGATACAACAGGCCCTTTTCTTCCAGGCGCTTGCCGAGGTCGACGGCGAAGGCCGGCGCGACGGTCGCGCAGCCGATCACCAGGCTGCCGGGGCGCAGCGCCGCCACGGCGCCCTGCTCGCCGAACAGCACCGTCTCGGTCTGCTCGGCGTTCACCACCACCGTCACGATGACGTCGCATGCCGCCGCCAGCGCGGCGGGCGACGCGCACGCCACGCCACCCTCGCCGGCGAACTGCTCGGTCACGCTGGCGCGCACGTCGCAGGCATGCACGTTGAAACCGGCGCGCAACAGCGAGCGGGCAATGCCCAGGCCCATCGCACCCAGACCGATGACGCCTACGTTTTTGTCGTTCATTTGCATTTTCCTGGATAGCGTGCGTCGCCCGGCGGGGTGGCCCGCGAGGCGCACCGGCCGTTTGACGTGCACGGTGTTGTTAAGTATTTTCAAATATTAACAAAAATTCACACTGGTGTATGTGCTTTCACGTACAGAATTCCTGGTGAGGAATTGTGTTTTCGCTCGTCGGCGCCGCGTGGCGCGCGAAGGCGCGCGGCGGCAATGGCACCATGGTGTCGACGCGCGCAGGTGGCGAGAAGAAGCGAGCAGAAGCGAGAAGGAAGCGAGGGGCGTGCCTCACCCTTCGGCGATGTGCGCCATTTCCTCTATGGACGGGATGGCGGCGTACGTACCCGCACGCGCCACCGCGATCGCGGCCGCTTTCTGGCCCGCGTGGATCGCATCGGTCAGTGACCGGCCTCGCGCAAGGGAGGCGACCAGCACACCGGAGAACACGTCGCCCGCTCCCGAGGTATCGGTGACGCTGGCGGGATGTCCGGCAACGGGGAGCGTGCCGCTCTCACTGGACACCAGGCAGCCGTTCGCCCCCAGCGTCACGATGACCCAGCGGGGTCCCCTGCCCCGTAACCACGCGGCCGAACCTTGTACGTCGCCCGGCCCATGGATCTCGCACATTTCACCTTCGTTCGCGATCACGCCCTCGCACTTCTCGAGGATCGCCGTTCCGTCCCAGTGCCATGGCGCCGCGTTGATCACGATTTTCGCGCCACGGGCACGGGCGAAGTCGACGACTGCATGGGTGGTGCGCATCGACAGGTTTCCCTGCATCAGCACATAGTCGTCCCGTCGCAGGTCGTACAGCAATGCCGTGAGATTTTCGGGGCGGCTTGCCTGGGTGCAGGCCACCGTGGTGACGATCGCGTTTTCCCCGTCCACGGTGACCGTCAGGATCGATACGTCGGTGTCGTGCACGGGCTTGAGCAGGCGCAGGTCGGCGAATCCCTCGCGGCGCAACGCATTTTCGATCTCGCTCGCCGTCGCATCGGTGCCGAGCGCGGAGACGAAAACCACGCTGGCGCCCGCGCGCTGCGCGGCCACCGCCTGGTTCAATCCCTTGCCACCGGGCGCGCGCACGATCGATTCGGCCAGAACGGACTCGCCCGGCCGGGGAAAACGCCGCACCTTGAGGGTCACGTCGGATACCGCGTTGCCGACGACGAAAACGCGGGTCATGACCGGGCGTGGTTCGCTGCGGCCATGAACGCCTGCAGACGCGCGGGATCCACGTCGTTCCACCACAGGCCATCCGTTTTGAGATAGCTCGCCACGATGACGGCATCGGCGATGCTGAACATGTCGCCGACGTTCTCCGGCGTGACACCCGATCCGACGACGACCGGCAGCGAGGTGCCCGATCCGATCGCTTCCAATTCGTCGAGCCGTGCGGCGTCGCCCGTCCGCTGGCCGGTCGCCACTGCGGCATCGGCATCGAAAAACTCCACGTCCCGGGCGAGTTCGGCGACGGATCGATCGCCGGTAATGGCATGCGCGCCGTGCTTGACGTGCACGTCGGCGAAAATCTTGATGTCCCGCGCGTGCAGCCATGACCGGTAGCGGGTCGCCTGCGCGGCCGGTCCCTCGACGATCCCTTCGTTTGCGACATAGGCGTTCGCCCACTGGTTCACGCGGATGAACGACGCGGACGCGGCTTTCGCGATCGCGAGGGCCTGGATCGCGCCGTTGGCCAGGACATTGATGCCGACGGGGCACTTGACGGTGTTCTTCACGGCCGCCGTGACCATGGTCATCGCCGCCACCGTCTCCGGGCCGATGCTGTCCGGCTTGCTGAACGGAATGTCGCCGTGATTCTCCACGATCAACCCGTCCACGCCGCCTTCGACGAGAAGGCGCGCCTCGTTGCAGGAAAACGCGATGATGGCTTCCATCGTTTGTCCATCGTATCGCGCCGAACCCGGGAGCGGCAGGCAGTGGAGCATTCCGATCACCGCTTTCCTGCGCCCGAACAGGGTCGCGATCACGTTCGGCTTTTGATTCAAAACGGGCTTTTGTGCCATGGACGAATGTTCCTGGTCATTTCGTGAAGAGACGGGTTCGTACGCGGCGTTATGACAGCCCATGCCGAGCGGCAACGCTTTTTCGAAGACCCATTCGCGCGTTCGAAATCGCCATCACGCTCGGGTATGACGCGCTCGCAAATTGAAGATTGTCATAAAATTCGCGTCAAGGGGGTTTCCCGCCGCCTGATCGATGCCGGGCCGGGCCGGGCCGCGCGCCGATGCGGGCTTGGGCCTGGCTGACCGACGATACGGGTAGTTGGGCACGGCGCTCGCGCTGGGGAGCCGTCATGAAGCATCGACGATGCAACGCGATGGGACACGCACGCCCCGGCGCGCAGGCCAGCATCGGCCGAAGGCCGCTTGCGTTGCGTTACACTCCCAACCAGCATTGGGGGAATTTCTTTTGGGCAAGCCATCCACTATCCGCGACGTCGCCGAACTCGCTGGGGTATCGAAGTCGACCGTGTCGCGTTATCTCAATGGCGACCTGATCCTGCCGCCGGACACGGCGAAGCGCGTGAACGACGCGGTACGGGCGCTCAAATACCAGCGCAACAGCCTGGCCAGGCGCCTGAGCATGGGGAGCAGCGAGACGATCGGACTGGCCATTCCCGATATCGCCAACCCGTTCTTCGCCGAACTTGCCGACGCCGTCGAATCCGCCGCGGCCGGGTTCCGCATGGGTCTTGCCCTATGCATCACCCGAAACGAGCTGGAACGGGAAGCCGTGTATCTGGGCTGGCTGGACACGCAACGGTTCGACGGTCTGATTTTCGCGACGAACCGCCCCGATGACGGCGCCCTGCGCAGATTGATCGGCGACAGGCGAAATCTGGTTCTGGTGGATGAGGACGTCAGCGGCCTGCATGTACCGAAAGTGTTCACCGACAACGAAACCGGCGGCTATCTGGCGTGCCGCCACCTCATCGAAGCGGGTCATCGCCGCATCGCCCATGTCACGGGGCCGGTCGGCCTGTTTTCGGTGCGGGAGCGCCTGGCGGGCTACCGACGCGCGTTGCGCGAAGCCGGTATCCGCTTCGATGCGACGCTGGTCCGATACGGCGCTTATGACCGCCCGTTCGGGCGGCACGCCGCGCAGCAGTTACTGGCGCTCGGCAAGCGCCCCACGGCGATCTTCGCCGGGAGCGATTATCTTGCCGTAGGCGTGCTCGAAACCCTGCGCGAGCAGGGTCTCGACGTACCCAGGGATATGTCGCTGGTCGGTTTCGACGACATGGAGTTTGCCGGCCTGCTGATGCCGCCGCTCACGACCTTGCGTCAGTCAGTAGGTGATCTGGGCCGGGCAAGCGTCGAAATATTGATGGCGGCGCTCGCCGGCGAACGTTCCGAAACGCGCGCTCCTGCGGTTCACGGCCCGACGGAAACGGTACGCCGCCTGCCGGTGACGCTCATGCAGCGTGCATCCGTCGGGCCGCCCATTTTGCGAAAAAACTCCCCAGCGCACCTCGAATAACTTTACGGTTGACAAACGAATATCAGCCACATAAATTTAGTAAACCGGTTTACAAGAAATCCATCGCACTCGGTTTTCGGGAAACGGCCGGCGCCTCCCCTTACCTTCATGGAACGCATTCTGATGATCGCAAAAAAACGCTTCCGCCTGCGCGTACTCGTAGGGCTCGTTTCGTTTGGGTTACTGGGATGCGGTTTTGCCGTGGCGGCGCCCGTACCCAAGCTGGCATTGGTGCAGATCAACCAGGAGGCGTTGTTCTTCACGCAAATGAACGCCGGCGCGCAAGCTGCCGCGAAAGCGGCGGGAGCGCAACTGAGCATCTACAACGCGAATAACGACCCGAGCGCGCAGGCCAATGCGATCGAAACCTACATTCAGCAGAAAGTCGACGCGATCCTGGTGGTCGCAATCGACGTGAACGGCATCAAGCCGGCCATCGCGGAAGCGAAAAAAGCGGGTATTCCCGTCATCACCATCGATTCGATCGTGCAAGGTGACAACGCGGTTCAGGTCGGCGTGGACAACAAAAAGGTCAGCGAATCGATCGGCAAACTGAGCGCCGACTACGCGAGCAAGAACCTGCACGGGCACGCGCAGGTGGGCGTCGTCGGCGCGCTGAATTCGTATATCCAGAATGTACGCGCGGACGGCTTCAAGGCGGGTCTCGCCGCCGCGCCGGGGAGCAGGATCGTGGCCACGGTTGACGGGCAGAATGTCCAGGATCAGGCACAGTCCGCATCGGAAAGCCTGATCACCGCCCATCCGGACCTGCAGATCGTCTATGCCACCGGCGAGCCGGCCCTGATCGGTGTCGTCGCCGCCTCGATGGCACAGGGTGGCACGCCGCCGTACAAGGTCATGGGATGGGATTTGAGTTCGCAAGCCATTGCGGGCCTGGACTCGGGACTGGTTCTCGCCGTGGTGCAGCAAAGCGGGATGGGCGAAGGAACGGCCGCAGTGCAGGCGGCGATGAAGCTGATCGCGCACCAGGCGGTGCCGAAGAATGTCTCGGTGCCGGTCACGATCGTGACCAAGGCGAACGTCGATCAATTCCGCGCCCAGTTCAAGTAGGCAACCGTGGAGCGCGCGGCCGAACCGCTGCATGGACGTCGGTCGCGCTGCATGGACGTCGGGCGGCACGGGGGTCCTCCATCTTTCGCCTCGATCCCACACGCCGTGAAAACTGATTCGGTTTTTGTTAGGAGCGGTATATGTCCGATGAGTCCACGCCACGGCCCGTGCCCCGCGTGCGGATGCGCAATATCGTAAAAAGCTTCGGCGCGGTGCAATCGCTGCGCGGCGTCTCGCTCGAGGTCGCTCCGGGCGAAGTGCTGGGTCTGGTGGGAGATAACGGTGCGGGCAAGTCGACCGTATCGAAGGTGTTGTCGGGCGCGGTCGTTCCCGATGGCGGCACGATCGAAATCGACGGTCAGGCCGTTCATTTCGACCAGCCCGGCGACGCGCGCCGGCATCATATCGAGATGGTGTATCAGGATCTGTCGCTGTGCGACACGATCGATGTCGCGGGGAATCTGTTCCTCGGGCGCGAGCCGACCAAACGCGTCCTCGGCGTGAACGTGCTGGATCATCGGAAGATGCATCGCGAGGCGCGGCAAATGTTGCAGGGGCTCGGTATTCGCATTCCGGATACCCACGTCGACGTCGAGCATCTCTCGGGCGGACAGCGGCAGGCCATCGCGATATCGCGGGCGATCTCCTTCGGCCCGAAGGTGCTGATCATGGACGAACCGACCGCCGCACTCGCCGTCGCCGAAGTCGAGGCCGTCCTGGAACTGGTTCGCGTCATCAGCGCCAGTGGCGTGAGCGTCATTCTGATCAGCCACCGGCTCCAGGATCTCTTCCTCGTCTGCGACCGCATCAGCGTGATGTACGAAGGCAAAAACGTGGCTGACCGCAACATCGGCGAGACCAATCTCGAGGAAGTCGTCGAGTTGATCGTCGGGCACAAGTTCAGCGCCCGTTCCGCGCGCGCGCTGGCGGAGCACTGATCATGGATATCGCGATGGAGAAAAAAACGACGACCCGCCGCCATGATCTGTCCCACTTCCTTTCGCGCAATGCGGGGGTCGCCAGCATTGCCGGATTCTTCCTGTGCTGTGTCGTGGTCTTCTCGCTGGCGGCCGGGACGTTCCTGACAAGCGGGAATCTGATCAATATCCTCCGCCAGAGCGCACCGCTCCTGATCGTCGCGGCGGCAATGACGTTCGTGATCACGACCAGCGGCATCGATCTGTCCGTCGGTTCGGTGGTGGCATTGGTCGGGGCGATCGCGGCGATCGCGTTGCGGGCCGGCGTGCCCGACCTGGTGGTCATCATCGGCGGTCTGGTCCTCGGCGCGTCCATCGGCGCGGTGAACGGGTATTTCGTCGCGTTCGCCGGCATGCCGGCCTTCATCGTGACATTGGGCACGCTATCCGTCGTGCGGGGAATCGCGCTCCTGTTGACGCAGGGCTATTCGATACCGGTGAGCGGAACGGGCATCTTCACTCAGCTGGGCCGCGGCCGCATCCTGGGACTGCCCGCGCCGGCGCTGATCGCGATCGCGGTTTTGCTCGTCGCCTGGCTGACATTGCGACACACGCGTTTCGGACGCTATGTCGTGGGGATCGGAACGAATGCGGAAGGCACCCGTCGTTCGGGCATCAACGTACGGCGCGTGACGATGCAGGTCTATATGCTGAGCGGGGCCGCGGCGGGACTTGCGGGAATGATCGAAACGGCGCGCCTGGGCAGCGGCTCGTCCAATCAGGGCGGCGGATTCGAACTGGCGGTCATCACCGCCGTGGTGCTCGGCAGCACGAATCTGTTCGGCGGGCGCGGAACGATCCTGGGGACCCTGCTCGGCACGCTGACCATCGCGGTCCTGGGCAACGGCCTGATCCTGGTCAACGTCTCGCCGTTTTATACGCAGATCATTCAAGGCGCAATCATGATCCTGGCAATCTGGCTCAATACCCGCATCTTCACGCCGCAGCGTCGAAAGAAGGCCTGAGCATGACCTCTCTCTTTCAGCCCTTCCCTTCCGGTGGTCCGGCCATCGGCGTGGAAAGCGGGCAGGTCATGACCGTCACGGGTCCCATTCCGGTCGAGAAAATGGGCGTGACGCTGATGCACGAGCACATCCTGGTGGATGCCTCGGGCAAGTGGGTGCCGCCCAGTTGTTGCGGCGAGCGCGATATCGCCGAACAAAAGGTCCACATCGGCATTCTCGGTGCGCTGCGGATGAATCCGCTGATGAATCTGGATAACTGCAGGTTGTTCGATCCCGAAGTGGCGATCGAGGAGTTGATGATCTACCGCGGTCTGGGCGGCGAAACCGTGGTCGACCCGACCAATCTCGGAATTGGACGCGACCCCGCCGCGCTGCAGATGATTTCACGTCGTACCGGATTGAACATCGTCATGTCCACCGGTTTTTATCTCGAGCCGTCGCATCCTTTTTACGTCGACGAAAAATCGGTGGAGGCCCTGGCCGATCAGCTGATCTTCGACGTTGGCGGCGCAGATGAACGGCCCGAGGTACTGGCGGGTCTCATCGGCGAAATCGGCGTCTCGGCGGCATTTACCGCGAACGAAGAAAAATCCCTGCGCGCGGCGGCGCGCGCGAGCGCGGCAACCCGGGTGCCGCTTTCCGTCCATCTTCCGGGCTGGGTTCGTCACGGCCACCGGGTGCTGGATATCGTGGAACGCGAAGGGGCGGACCTCCGGCATACGGTGCTCTGTCACATGAACCCCAGTTTGCGCGATCACGCCTACCAGCACAGCCTGGCCGAGCGGGGTGCATGGCTCGAATACGACATGATCGGCATGGACTACTACTATGCCGACGAAGATGCCCAGTCGCCATCGGACGAGGAAAACGCCCGCGCGATCGTCGCGTTGATCGACGCGGGATTCATCGGGAACCTGCTGCTGTCGCAGGACGTCTTTCTGAAAACGATGCTGACCCGGTTCGGTGGTCACGGGTATGGCTACATTCTCAAGCATTTCGTGCCCCGGCTACGGCGCCTGGGGGTCACGGGCGCTCAACTGGAGACATTGCTGGTGGTCAATCCCCAGCGCGTCTTCAGCGCCCGACGCCCAGGCGCACTCGTGAACACCGCTCGCAGGCAATCTGCTCCGTAAGATTTGTAAACCGGTTCACTGCCGTCCCGTCGGACGCGTCGAACCGCTCGCGATACAGGAGAAGTGGCATGACACGTCGTTCCGTATTACTCGCCGGCGAAAGCTGGACCAGTACCGCCACGCACATCAAGGGATTCGATCAGTTTCCCACCGTGACCTATCACAATGGCGCGAAGACATTCCTGGCGGCCGTCAAGGACAGCCCCTACGACGTGCAGCACATGCCCAGTCATGAGGCGCAGGAGGACTTTCCGACCACGCTCGAAGGCCTGCTGCGGTACGACGCGATCATCCTGTCGGACATCGGCGCCAACACGTTGCTGCTGCATCCCGATACGTGGGCGAAAAGCGCGCGCACGCCGAATCGACTGAAACTGCTGCGCGAATACGTTGCGGCGGGCAAGGGTCTGATGATGATCGGCGGTTATCTCAGTTTCCAGGGAATCAATGGGGTGGCCCGGTACCGCAACACGCCCGTCGAAGAGGTGTTACCGGTGCGCTGCCTCCCCTACGACGACCGGTGCGAAGTGCCGGAAGGATTCACGCCGGAGCTGGTGGCCGATCATCCCATCACGGCCAACCTCGGCAGCGCCTGGCCGCATCTGCTCGGCTACAACGAGGTCGAGGTCAAGCCCGGCGCGACGGTGATTGCGCGGGTGCCGGAGACGGGACACCCGCTGCTGGTCGCCGGGACCCATGGCAAGGGCAGAACGCTTGCCTGGACGAGCGACATTTCGCACCACTGGCTGCCCCCGGAGTTCTCCGACTGGGAAGGCAACGCGACGCTCTGGCTGAACTGCCTCTCCTGGCTCACGTCGCAGTAGGCGAACGCATCATGCCCATCGTCGATCCCGTCGCCCTGACGCAAAGCCTGGTGACATTCAACTCGGTCAATCCGCCCGGTGATGAAGAGGCATGCGCGCGGTTCCTGAAAACCGTGCTCGATGAACTGGGGTTTCAGACCGTCCTGCATCGTTTCGGCGCGCGTCGCTTCAACCTCGTCGCCACGCTCGCCGGCAGGAGGGGCGACGCCGCAAACGGGGACGCGAACGCTCCTCTGGGGTTCACGGGGCACCTGGACACCGTGCCGCTCGGCAATGCCGACTGGACGCAGGATCCGCACGGAGGACGGATCGTCGACGGACGTCTGTATGGCCGTGGCACGAGCGACATGAAGGCGGGCATCGCGAGCTTCATCGCCGCCTGCGCGCCGATGATGGATGCCTTGCGTGACGGCAGCGGCTTGCAGCTCATCCTCACGGGGGGCGAGGAAACCGGATGCGATGGCGCGAAGGCGCTGCGGGCGGAGCAGCCGGCGCTGCTGAAGCAGCTGGGCGCCCTGATCGTCGGCGAGCCCACGGAGAACCGCGTCGTCATCGGACATAAAGGCGCGCTGTGGCTGAAGGCCGTCGCGCGTGGCGTGACCGCGCACGGCGCGATGCCGCAGGAAGGCGTCAACGCCATCTACGGCGCGGCCCGTGCCATCACCCGCATTCAAACTTTCGAGATGGGGGAGCCGCATCCGCGGATGGGCGCGCCCACGCTCAATGTCGGCACGGTCGCCGGCGGGTTGAACATCAATTCGGTGCCCGACCACGCGGAGTTTTCCATCGACATGCGGACCGTGCCGGGCATCGATCATGCGTGCCTGACGACGCGACTGCACCATCACATCGGCGACGTCGCGCTGTCGCCCATCATCGATCTGCCCTCTGTCTATTCCGATCCGGAACAGTCCTGGGTCGCGCGAATGACCGCCCTCGCCGAAGACCTCGTCGGGCCGTCGGGCCCGGTACGCACGGTCCAGTATTTTACCGATGCCGCCGTACTGCAACCCGCCTGCGGGTATCCGCCGACGATCATCGTGGGGCCGGGAGAGTCCACGATGGCGCACAAAACGGACGAATACTGCCGCGTCGACCGTCTTCACCAGGCGGTGAGTCTGTATGGCGCGATCCTCGCCGACTGGGTACAGCAGTGAGATAAGACCGGGGGCGGCGCGGCGCGGGGCGCATCGGCGCATGCTGGCGTGCCCCGCGCCCCATGCCCCGTGCGGCTGGGCACGACCCAGGTTCAGCGGCCCGTCCCCGCTCTGGCCGGAGCGCCCTCGGCGAGCGCGGCCAGCATCAGTTCCATCCCCTGCTTGCGGATGCCATCGGCGGCGGCCGCACCCAGATCGGTGTCGCTGATGATCGTGTCGAACTGGTCGAGGCCCGCGATGCGGTACATGCTGAAGGTACCGTACTTGGTGCTGCTGGCGACCAGCACGCTCTGCGACGCGGAGTGCATCGCCACCTGCTTCACCTCCACCTTGAGCGCCGACGGCGTGGTGATGCCGCGATGCAGATCCCAGGAACTGGTCGACATGAAGGCGATGTCGGTGGCGATCTGGCGCAGCGTCGCGACGGCCAGGCCCCCGACGCACGAGCGGTTCGGGTGGTCGAGCAGGCCGCCGGTGTGAATGACGTTCACGTGGGTCGCGTCGGCCAGCGACTGAACGATCCCGAAATCATTGGTGACCACGGTCATGCCCGCCAGCGCCGTGATGTAGCGCACGATTTCAAGCGTGCTGGTGCCCGCGTCCAGATAAACCGTCATGTCGGGCCGCAGCAGCCCGGCGGCGAGACGCGCCATCGCCTGCTTCTGCGGCAACTCGGCCACGGCCTTGAGCCGGTGGCTCGGCTCGCTGTGCACCTGGCTGGCGATGCGCACGCCGCCCGTCACCGAATAGGCCCGTCCCTCTTGTTCGAGCAGGGCGATGTCGCGGCGCACGGTCATATGCGAACACCGGAACATGTCCACGAGCTGATGCACGCTCAATACCTGGTGCTTGCGGAGCTGACGCAACATCATCTCGCGGCGCTGATCCGGGATCATCGGCGTATCGCCGATCATGGCGATGTCCTCTTCGTTAGACATTCGGGTTCCTGGGCATCCATTGTTCGATCCACCATGCGTGCTGAATGCGCGCCGCCACGCGCGGCGGGGACGACGACCCGCGTCACATCACATCACATCACACGAGCATCACATCGCGCGCAGATAGTACATCTTAACCACGGGCGCCGATAGAAAGGAGGCAGCGTGCGGATGGTCGACCGCACCCGCCACCCCGGCCGCCGCGTTCAGATCCGCAGCAGCCGCGCGCTCGCCGCCACGCCGAGCAGCAGCGCGGCGACCCCGAACAGCGCGAAAGACAGGCTGGTGCCATGGGCCAGGAAACCGATCAAGGCCGGCCCGGCGAGGATGCCGGCATAGCCGAGCGTGCTGATCGCGGGCACCGCGATGTTCTCGGGCATCGTGGTCTGGCGGCCGCACAGCGAATACATGACGGGCACGATATTGGCGCAGCCGGCGCCCACCAGGGCGTATCCCGCGAGCGTGGCGGGCCAGCCGGGGACGGTGGTGGCGAGCGCCAGCCCTGCGGCCGCGAGCAGCGCGCCGCCGGCCACGACCGCGTGCTTGCCGAAACGGCTCACGACCGCATCGCCGGTCAGACGGCCGGCGGTCATGGTCGCCGCGAAGGCGACGTATCCCAGGCCCGCGTAGGCCGACGGCACCTGGCGCACGCTGCTCAGGAACACCGCGCTCCAGTCCAGCATGGCGCCTTCGGTGAGGAAGACGATGAAACAGAGCACGCCGATGAAGAGGACGATGCCGCGCGGCATCGCGAAAGCGGGACCGCTGCGCGCGCTGCCATAGTCCAGCGCCTGCGCCGCCGCCCGTACGGTGGCGATCGCGGCCAGGGCGCTCACGCACAGCGCGGCGCCCGGTGGCGGCACGCCGGCGCTGAGCAGCCCCGTCATCCCCGCGGCGCCGACGATCCCGCCCAGACTGTAAAGCCCATGAAAACCCGACATCATGGTTTTGCCACTGGCGCGCTCGACGATCACCGCCTGGATGTTCACCGTGCAGTCCAGACAACCGAGCGCGACGCCGAACAGAAACAGTGCGATGGCGAGCAGCGGCAGCACGGCGACGACGGCGAGCAGCGGCAGCATCGCGCACATCGCCAGCGCCGCGCAACCGATCACGCGGCGACACCCGAAGCGGCTCGCGAGCCCGCCCGCCACCGGCATCGCCAGGATCGAGCCCACGCCGATGCACAGCAGCAGCAGACCGAGGGCACCGTCATCCAGACCGGCGCGCGCCTTGGCGAACGGCACCAGCGGCGCCCAGGCGGAGACGCCGAAGCCGGCGACGAAAAAGGCGATGCGCGTCGAGAACTGCGCGGGCCGCCCCGGAACGGGGCGTGGCGGGGAGGGATTCGGAAGCTCGCGCGATACCATGCTGGCCGCCCTTTTGAAGGTGGATGACGGCGATCATTTTAACCACGCAGCGGAAAGACTCGTAAGAAACGCTTCCGCTTTACTTCGCCGCGGCCTGTCGCCAGCCGGTGTGGCGGACAACGGCGGTTTCCTTGCGCGGCGCCGGCTCGCGTTCCGGCGGTGCCATGACGCGGTCCAGAACGCTCGCTTCCAGCGCCGCCAGATCCGCGGACCCGCGCGGCCGCGGCCGCGGCAGGTCGACCAGCAGGTCCAGCCCGATGCGCCCCTCTTCCACCAGGATCACCCGGTCCGCCACCGCGACCGCCTCGCTCACGTCGTGCGTGACCAGCAGCACCGTGAAACCCTGTTCGCGCCAGAGTCGTTCGATCAGTTGCTGCATCTCGATGCGGGTCAGCGCATCCAGCGCGCCGAGCGGCTCGTCGAGCAGCAGCAGGCGCGGGCGGTGCACCAGCGCGCGCGCCAGCGCGACGCGCTGTTTCTGTCCCCCGGACAGCGCCGCCGGCCATTCGTTGGCGCGGTCCGCAAGCCCCACCGCCTCCAGCGCGTGCAGCGCCGCCTCGCGCCAGTTGCCCGACAGGCCCAGACCGACGTTGGCGATGACCCGCTTCCACGGCAGCAGGCGGGCGTCCTGGAACATCAGGCGGCTGTCCTGCCGCGCCGCGGCGAGCGACGCGCCGTCGGCGAGCAGCTGTCCGCCATAGGCGGCGTCCAGCCCGGCCAGCAGGCGCAGCAGGGTGCTCTTGCCGCAGCCGCTGCGTCCGACGATGGCGACGAACTGTCCGGCGGGCACCTGCAGATCGATATTGCGCAGGACGTGCCGCGCGCCGAAGCGCTTGTCGACGGCGTCCAGCGTCAGCGCGATGCCGCGTCCCGGGCCGGCGTGGGCGCCCGGGCGGTCCACGGAGGTCGCTGCTTCTCGATGATCGGATGTCATGCCAGCTCCAGACGCGGTTGGTAGGCCGGATGCCAGCGCAGGCACACCCGCTCCAGCAGCCGCGCGGCCAGGTCGGCCAGTTTGCCGAGTACGGCGTAGAGAAGGATCGCCAGCACCACGACATCGGTCTGCAGGAACTCGCGCGCGTTCATCGCGAGATAGCCGATGCCCGAACTGGCGGAAATGGTTTCCGCGACGATCAGGGTGAGCCACATCAGGCCCAGCGCGAAGCGCACGCCGACAAGGATCGACGGCAGGGCGCCGGGCAGGATGACCTGGACGAACAGCGGCAGGCCCGAGAGACCGTAGCTGCGCGCCATCTCGACGAGGTTCGCGTCGACGTTGCGGATGCCGTGATAGGTATTGAGATAGATCGGGAACACCGTGCCCAGCGCCACCAGGAAGATCTTGGCGCTTTCGTCGATGCCGAACCACAGGATGACCAGCGGAATGAGCGCCAGATGCGGCACGTTCCGGATCATCTGTACCGAGCTGTCGAGCAGGCGCTCGCCCCAGTGGGACAGGCCCGTGATGAAACCGAGCACCAGGCCGATGCCGCCGCCGATCGCGAAACCGACCCCGGCGCGCCAGGTGCTGATCGCCAGATGCTGCCAGATCTCGCCGCTGCGCACCAGCGCGACACCCGCGGCCAGCACGGCGCTGGGGGCGGGCAGTATCCGGTTCGACAGCCAGCCGACCTGCACGGCCAGTTGCCAGACCACCAGCAGGCCCACGGGCAGCACCCAGGGGGCGATGCGATAGGCGATGTCGTGAAATGTCTTTTTCATATTCCGGTCCTGGTTACTTCGCGGCCACGACGCCATTGCTGCCGCCCGGATGCCAGACCACGTCGTCGATGCGCAGTTTCCGGGGCACCAGCTTGAGCGCCGTGAAGGTGTCGGCAATGCCTTGCTGCGTGGCGACGACCTGCGGCGACAGCGTGGCCGCGCCATATCCCTGGCGCTGCACGGCAAGCAGGGTGATGTCCTCCGGCAATCCCAGCAACGGCGCGACTTGCTTCGTCACGGCCTCGGCATGGTCGTGCACGTCCACGTCCACCTTGCGGATTTCGTCGACGACGGCTTCCAGCACCTCGGGGTGGCGTTTCGTGTAGTCGCCCGTCGCGAGATAGAACTGGTGGTTGTCCACCAGGCCGGTGCCGTCGCGCAGCACGCGTGCGTGCAATTGTTTCTGGGCGGCGGCCAGGAACGGGTCCCAGATCGCCCATGCGGCAACGCTGCCCCGCTCGAATGCGGCGCGCGCATCGGCGGGCGCGAGATAGACCGGCTGGATGTCGCCATAGTCGAGTCCGGCTTCGCGCAGTGCGCGCACCAGCAGGTAATGCACGTTGGAGCCCTTGTTCAAGGCCACTTTCCTGCCCTTGAGGTCCTTGACGGAGTGGATCGTCGAGTCATGCTGAACGACGAGCGCCTCGCTCGTGGGCGCGGGCGGTTCATAGGCGACGTAGCGCAGGTCCGCGCCCGCGGCCTGCGCGAACACGGGCGGCGTCTCGCCGGTCACGCCGAAATCGACCGACCCGACGTTGAGCCCTTCGAGCAACTGCGGCCCTCCTGGAAACTCCGTCCATTGCACGGTGACGTGCTGCGGCGCGAGCCGTTTCTCGAGCGTGCCTCGGGCCTTGAGCAGCACCATCGTGCCGTACTTCTGATAACCGATGCGCAGCGTATCGGCACGGGCCGGGACGGCCGCGACGAGGGTCGCGACCGTCGTCAGCAACGCGGCGAAGCCACGCAAAGCAGTGCGAGCCATGCAGCTTTCTCCTGGAGTGCGGGGGCACCGATACGGGATGCGGCGCCCGGGAGGGTGTGAAAAGCGATCACCACAGGGGAAATCGTTCGCAGGCTGCCACTATGCGCAATCGGCCGGGAAAACGGAAAGAAGCATTCGCGCTTTACTCATTCCATTTGGAGAGAAGCCGCAGACGCCTTCGGCGAAGACGTGCGATGTGACGCCCGGGCATAAGCAAATCGCGAATCGTCGTTTCGCCATCGCGGCCCTTGCCCCTACAGTGGCGCTTTCATGCCGAACTTCTGGAGAACGTCTTGTCGTCTCGTTTTTTCCGGGCCATCTGCGGGCTCTTGTGCATCGCCCTGTGCGGCATGGGCGGCATCGCAGACGCCGCGCCGCTGACCCTGCGCATCGCCGATCAGAAAGGCAACATGCGCGCGCAGCTGGAAGCCGCGAACGCATTGCAGAACCTGCCGTACAGGATCGAATGGTCGGAATTCCCCGCCGCGGCGCCGCTCGCGGAGGCGTTGAATGCCGGTGCCGTCGACGCCGGCATCATCGGTGATGCGCCCTTGTTGTTCTCGATCGCGGCCGGCTCGCAGGTCAAGGCGATCGCCGTCGACCGGTCGGATCCCTATGGAACCGCCGTGCTCGTCAGACAGGGGTCGCCGCTGAAGACCGCGGCCGATCTGAAAGGCCGCAGCATCGCCACCGGCAAGGGCTCGATCGGCCATTACGTCGCCCTGAAGGCCTTGCAGTCGGCGGGATTGCGCAGCGAGGACGTGCATTTCCGCTTCCTCGCGCCGGCCGATGCGCGCATGGCGCTGGCCAGCGGCGACGTCGACGCCTGGGCCACCTGGGAACCCTATACCGCGCTGGCGGAAACCGTGGATCACGCGCGGGTGCTCGTCAGCGGCCGCGGATTGTGGGCGGGGAACTCGTTCCTGGCCGCCACCCACGCCGCCCTGGCCGACCCGGCACGCCGGCGCGCGCTGCAGGACTATCTCGACCGGCTCGCCGCCTCGCAGATCTGGGCGTACCGGCACCTGGACGACTATTCGCGCCATCTCGCGCAGATCATGGGTTTTCCGGAAAACGTCGCGCGGCTGCAGTTCGAGCGGCGGCATCTGCGCTGGGAGGCGCTATCGGATCAGGCGGTCACGGAACAGCAGGCCACGGCGGATTTTTATCGACAGAGCGGCCTGCTGCCGAAAGCGCTGGATGTGAAGCCGACCTTCGATCGCGGTTTCACGGTGCACTGACGGCGCGCCAGCGGCGTGCGTGCCGGATCTACTGCGGCGGCGCACCAACGCCGGATTTTCCCAGACGCGTCGGCAGATTGCGCTGCCGTACGCGCCGGTCCCGCGCGGCGGCGCGTCCGCGCGGCGTGATCATCGTCAGCGCGAAATAGCCGATCGAGCCGATGCACACCGCGCCCCCGATGACTAGCAGGTACGCACACGCCCACTCCAGTGTCTCTCGCATGATTCTTGTGGTTATTTGTTAGGCCCGACATGTCGGACACGCGCCCGTCGCGTGAACGCACTATAGGACGGATGCCGCCCGCCGTTCCGTGCGGTGTCGCGCGTTGCGCCGGAAAACCACACCGGTACGGGTGCGGCACGCCGGGCGACGTGGTACGCCGGTTGCTTGCCAACGCCTACCCATTTCCTCGAAGGAGACAGACATGCCCAAGATCGACATCGACGCGCCCGGCAAGGAAGCCGTTGAGCTTCACTATGAGGACTACGGCAGCGGCAAGCCGGTGGTGCTGATCCACGGCTGGCCGTTGAGCGGCCGCTCCTGGGAAGCCCAGGTACCCGCGCTCGTCGGCGCGGGCCATCGTGTGATCACCTACGACCGGCGGGGTTTTGGCGCATCGTCGCAGCCCTGGTCCGGGTACGACTACGATACGTTCGCCGCCGATCTGCATGCGCTGGTGACGCATCTCGATCTCCACGACGCAACCCTCGTCGGTTTTTCGATGGGCGGCGGCGAAGTGGCGCGCTATATCGCCACCTATGGCACCGAACGGGTCGCGAAGGCGGTCTTCGCCGCCGCCGTGCCGCCCTACCTGTACAAAAGCGCCGACAACCCCGAAGGCGGCCTGGACGACGCCGCCATCGCCCAGTTCGAGAGCGGCGTGACGGGCGACCGGCTGGCGTTTCTGGAGGCGTTCAGCAAGGCGTTTTTCAGCGTCGACGGCGCGTTGCTGGTCAGCGAGGCGCAGCGCGCCCATGCCTGTCAGGTCGCCGCGTTCGCCTCGCCCAAAGGCACGCTGGACTGCATCGGCGCGTTTGCCCGCACCGATTTCCGTCAGGATCTCGCCAAGATCGCGATTCCGACGCTCATCATCCACGGCGATTCCGACGGCACGGTGCCGCTGGGGGTCAGCGGCGCGCGTACCCACAAGGCGATTCTGGGCAGCACGCTGGCGGTCATCGCCGGCGCGCCGCACGGCCTGAATCTCTCGCACCCGAAGGAATTCAACGCCCATCTGCTGCGCTTCCTCGCCACCTGATCCGCGGGATGCACCGAAGCGGCACGGCAGACCGGCCGCCCGGCATCACCATTCGGCGAAACTGCCGTCCCGATGCCGCCAGACCGGGTTGCGCCAGCGGTGCCCGATCGCGGCCTGTTCCCGCACGTAGGCCTCATTGATCTCGATGCCCAGCCCCGGCCCTTGCGGTATCTGCACGAATCCCTCCCGGTACGCGAAAACGCTCGGGTCCGACAGATAATCCAGCAGGTCGTTGCGTTCGTTGTAGTGAATGCCCAGGCTCTGTTCCTGGATAAAGGCGTTGTACGCCACCGCATCCACCTGCAGACACGCCGCCAGCGCGATGGGACCGAGCGGACAATGCAGCGCGAGGGCGACATCGTAGGCCTCGGCCATCGCCGCGATCTTCACCACCTCGGTGATGCCGCCCGCATGCGAGACGTCCGGCTGAATGATGTCGACATAGCCCTCGGACAGGATGCGCTTGAAATCCCAGCGCGAATAGAGCCGTTCGCCCAGCGCGATCGGCGCGGAACTCAGCGGCGCGAGTTCCTTCAAGGCTTCGTAATGTTCGCTGAGCACCGGCTCCTCGATGAACATCGGCTTGAACGGCTCCAGTTCCTTGATCAGGATCTTGGCCATCGGCTTGTGCACCCGACCATGAAAATCGACGCCGATGCCGATCTCCGGACCGACCGCGTCGCGTACCGCCGCCACGTTCTCCAGCACGCGCGACACCTTCGCGTGACTGTCGACGAACTGCATCTCGTCGCTGCCGTTCATCTTGATCGCCGTGAAGCCGCGGGCCACCGCCGCGCGCGCGCCCGCGGCGGTGTCGGCGGGACGGTCGCCGCCGATCCAGGAATACACGCGGATGCGCTCGCGCAGCGGCCCGCCCAGCAACTCGTGCACCGGCACCCCGAGCGCGCGCCCCTTGATATCCCACAATGCCTGATCGATGCCGGCGAGCGCGCTCATGTGCACCGCCCCGCCCCGGTAGAAACCGCCGCGGTACAGCACCGTCCAGTGGTCCTGAACGTGGCGCGGATCCTTGCCGATCAGATAGTCGGCAAGCTCCTCGACGGCCGCGGCCACGGTGTGCGCACGGCCCTCGACGATCGGCTCGCCCCAGCCGCTGATGCCTTCATCGGTTTCCACCTTGACGAACAGCCAGCGTGGCGGCACGACGAAGGTGGTCAGTTTGGTGATTTTCATATCGGTTCGAAGGGTGAGGTGGACTTATAGGGTTACGTGTCTAGAGGGCGGCATGGTAGAGCACCGAACGGCCGCCATCCACGGTGATGCAGCTCGCGTTGATGAACGGCGCCTCGTCGGACGACAGGAACACCGCGGTCATCGCCACCTCCTCCGGCCGGCCGATCCGCTTCATCGGCGACAACGCCAGGGTGGCCGCGCGGGCGGCGGCGGGATCGGCCGCGCGGTTCCACTCGTCGTGCGCCAGCTGCGTCTCGATATAGCCCGGCGCGATCGCGTTGACGCGGACGTTGCGCGCCGCGTACTCGATGCCGGGCGCCCGGGTGAGGCCGATGACCCCGTGCTTGGCGACCGGATACGGAAAACACCCGGGAATGATCTGGAAGCTGTGCGTGGAAGCGATGTTCACGATACTGCCGCGCCCCTGCGCCGCCATGTCCGGCAGCACCGCGCGACAGCCATGCCAAACGCCGTCGCGGTCCACCGCGAAGCAGGCACGCCAGTCGCGGGCGAATGCGCGTGCGATGGCCGCGCCGATGCCGCGGCCCGCACCGGTAATCACGGCGACCTTGTTTTCCAGCCGGCCCATCGTTGCTCCTCGGTGGCGGTGACCGCCCATCCTACCGGCACGAGGGGATCGCAGGCAATGGTGGCAATCCCGAGGATCGGGACGCCGGCAGCGTCGGTCGCACCCCGTGCGGCAACACGGGGGCGAGCGCGGCGGCCGGGAACCGCGGCACTGACGGCAGCCGCCGCGCGCGGTCAGCCTTGCGCGGCGCGCGGCAGATAGGAGGTGCCGACGACTTCACCGAACGGCCCCGACAGCGGACCGGTCGCGCCCGCGCGTTGCGCCCGCGGCAGCAGCGGAAAAACCAGTTCCGCGAAACGGTACGACTCCTCCAGATGCGGGTAGCCCGAGAGAATGAAGGTATCGATGCCGAGCGCCGCGTATTCCTTCATCAGTCCGGCGACCTGCTCGGGGTTGCCGACCAGCGCGGTGCCCGCCCCGCCCCGCACCAGACCGACGCCGGCCCACAGATGCGGATAGATCTGCAGCTTGTCGCGCCGTCCGCCATGCAGCGCCGCCATGCGCCGCTGCCCCTCGGAGTCCATTTTCGCGAAGGAGGCCTGCGCGCGTTCGATGGTCTCGTCGTCGAGCTTGCTGATCAGCCGGTCGGCATCGGCCCAGGCTTCCTCCTCGGTTTCCCGCACGATGACGTGCAGCCGGATGCCGAACCTGATCCTGCGGCCCTTGTCGGCGGCGCGCCGGCGGATATCGGCGATCTTCCTTTCGACTTCCGCCGGTGCTTCGCCCCAGGTCAGATAGGTATCGATATGGTCCGCGGCGATCGCATGCGCGGCCGGGGACGAACCGCCGAACCACAGCGGCGGGTGGCCTGCCTGTACCGGCGGATACAGGATCTTGCCACCGCGGCTTTGCAGATGACGGCCCTCGAAATCGATCGTCCCGCCGGTATGCGAGGCTTCGAGCAGACGGCGCCAGATGTGCAGGAATTCGTCGGTGACCTCGTACCGCGTTTCGTGATCGTTGAAGACGCCGTCGCCCGCCAGCTCGACCGGGTCCCCGCCCGTGACCACGTTGATCAGCAGACGACCGCCCGAGAGGCGGTCGAACGTCGCCGCCATGCGCGCCGACAGGGCCGGCGACGACAGACCCGGGCGCACCGCCACCAGGAACTTCAGCCGCTTCGTGGACGAAATCAGGCTCGACGCGACCACCCACGCATCCTCGCAGGACCGGCCCGTGGGCAGCAGCACGCCTTCATAACCCAGCGAATCGGCGGCCTGCGCGATCTGCCGGAAATAATCGAAATCCGCGGCACGCGCGCCTTGCGTGGTACCGAGGTAGCGGCTGTCGCCATGCGTCGGAATGAACCAGAAAACATCCATCGTGAACTCCTTGCCCGTCGGCGCGCCTCGCGCCCATGAAAATCGCCGACGCGGTACTGCATCGGGGTCACCATGCTAGCGGGCCGTCGGCGGCGCTCGAACGAATGGTTTCGTCTAAGGTTTCCCGGAACCGTTCTTTAGGCCGAGCTTTCGAACGAACGGCCCAGTCCAGGAAATCGCCTGTCCTTAGCCGAAAATCTTGTTTAGCGCAGACCCGCACCCTTGTTAGTGTGTGGGAACGATCCCTGCGCATCGCTCGCGTCCTTCACTATCGGGAGACCACGTTGACCCGCATCGCTTTCCCCCTGCCGCGTGCCCGCGGCCGGCAGCGCCCATGAGCCGCGCCGCCCCCCTGCACGACGACAGCGCCCCGCCCTGGGACGACACCGTGGCGGCGCTCGCCGAAGCGTTCGCCCGCACCGCCACGGCGCGCGACGCCCAGGGCGGACATGCCGCGCACGAACGCGCGCTGCTGCGCGACAGCGGCCTGCTCGGCCTGAGCACGCCGAGCGAACTCGGCGGTCTGGGCGCGGACTGGCACGCGACGCTCGGCGTGGTGCGCCGCTTCGCGCGCGTCGACAGCTCGCTCGCGCACCTGTTCGCGTTCCACCATCTCCTGCTTGCGACAACGCGCCTCTTCGGCCAGCCGGGCCAGTGGCAGCCGTGGTACGCGGACAGCATCCGGCACCGCTGGTTCTGGGGCAACGCGCTCAATCCGCTCGACACCCAAACCCGCGCGACGTTCGATGCGCACGGCCGCGCCTGGATCGACGGACGCAAAAGCTTCTGCTCCGGCGCGACCGGCTCCGACATGCTGCTGGTCTCCGCGCTCGATCCCGACGACCGCCTGCTGATCGGCGTCGTTCCGACCGCCCGCGCCGGCATCGTCACCCTCGACGACTGGGACAACATGGGGCAACGCCAGACCGACAGCGGCACCGTCACCTTCGCGCACGTGCCGGTCGAGCCGGCGGAGTGGCTGCGCGATCCGGGGCCGCTGTCGACGCCGTTCGCCTGCCTGCGTCCCCTGCTCGCGCAATTGATCCTGGCCAACCTGTATCTGGGCATCGGCGAGGGCGCGTTGCAGGAAGCCCGCGCCATCACGCAACGCGCAGAACGGCCCTGGATCGCCTCGGCGGCCGCCCGCCCGCGCGAGGATCCCTATGTCCTCGCGCACTTCGGCGATTTCTGGCTGGCGCTGGAGGGCGCCCGCGCGCTCGCCGACGCCGCCGCCCGTGCCTTCGACCGCGCCTGGGCGCGCGGCACCGCGCTCACCGCCGCCGAGCGCGGCACCGTCGCCATCGCCATCGCGGCGGCGAAGGTTGCCGCCACGCGCGCCAGCCTCGACGTCACGCACCGCATGTTCGAGGTCACCGGCGCGCGCTCCACCACCGCCGGGCTGCGGCTCGACCGCTACTGGCGCAACGCCCGGGTGCATACCCTGCACGACCCGGTGGACTACAAGGTTCGCGAACTGGGCGACTGGGCGCTGAACGATCTCCCGCCGAAACCTTCTTTCTATTCCTGAAATGCCCACCCACGCCGTTTGCCCGCCCGGCAGGAAAAAACAGATCCTCCTCAACGCGTTCGACATGAATTGCGTGGGCCATATCAACCACGGTCTCTGGACGCATCCGCGCGACCGTTCGACCGACTATCGCACGCTGTCCTACTGGACCGATCTGGCGCAGTTGCTCGAACGCGGTCTGTTCGACGGACTGTTCATCGCCGATATCGTCGGCGTGTACGACGTCTACGGCGGCTCGGTGACGCTGCCGTTGCAGGAATCCATCCAGTTGCCGGTCAACGATCCGATGATGCTGGTCTCGGCGATGGCCGCCGTCACGCGAAACCTGGGATTCGGCATCACCGTCAATCTCACCTACGAAGCGCCGTATCTGCTCGCGCGGCGTTTCTCCACGCTCGACCACCTCACCGAGGGCCGTATCGGCTGGAACATCGTCACCGGATATCTCGACAGCGCCGCCCGCGCGATGGGACTCACCGAGCAGATCGCGCACGACGAGCGTTACGACCGCGCCGACGAATACCTCGACGTGCTCTACCAGCTGTGGGAACGAAGCTGGGAAGACGGTGCCGTGGTACGCGACCGGAACGCCCGGATCTTCGCGCATCCGGACAAGGTGCATCGAATCGTGCATCACGGCAAATACTACGATGTCGAGGGCTACCATCTCGCCGAGCCGTCGCCGCAGCGCACGCCGGTACTGTTCCAGGCGGGCTCCTCGGGACGCGGCCAGGCCTTCGGCGTGCGTCACGCGGAATGCGTCTTCGTCTCCAGCCAGAGCAAGGCGGGCACCCGCGAACTCGTCGCCGCCTTGCGCGCGCACGCCCTGGCGGCCGGCCGCGATCCGGCGGGGCTGAAGGTCTTCATGGGCGTGACCGTCGTCACAGGACGTACCGAGGCCGAGGCGCGCGACAAATTCGCGGAATATGCCCGTCATGCCAGCCCGGAGGCGGGTCTCGCGCATTTCGCCGCGGGCAGCGGCATCGACTATTCGACTTTCGCGCCGGATGCCCCGCTCGCGCCGCCCGGCGGCCACAAGAGCCGCGGCATCGAATCCTCGGTGAAACGCGTCACCGACGACGCGCCGGGCTGGACCGTGGAACGCCTGCTCGCGCAACTGACGCTGGGCGGGCGTTACCCGACGATCGTCGGCGACCCGCGACAGGTCGCCGACGAACTCGAATCGTGGATGGACGAAACGGGCATCGACGGTTTCAACCTGACGCGCACGGTGACGCCGGAAAGCTATGTCGACTTCATCGATCTGGTCATCCCGCAATTGCAGGAACGGGGCGTATACAAGACCGCTTATGCCGAGGGGACGCTGCGCGAGAAACTCTTCGGCGCCGGCCCGCGCCTGCCGCCGGAGCATGTGGGGGCAGGCCATCGACGGCGAAACGGCTGACGCAATGCAGGCGCCCGTTACCCTTTCGTCGCGCCGAACGTCAGCCCCGCCACGAAATGCCGCTGCATCGCGAAGAACATGAACACGGAAGGCAGCGCCGCCAGGATCGACCCCGCCGACACCAGATTCCACGCCGTCACCCACTGTCCCTTGAGCGCCGCGACGCCGACGGTGAGCGGCGCCGCCTCGTCGCCCTGCGTCAGGCACAGCGCCCAGAAGTAATCATTCCAGACGAAGGTGAACACGAGGATCGCCAGCGCCGCCAGCGCAGGCCGAATCAGCGGCAAGACGATGCGGAAAAATACCGTCCACTCACCCGCCCCCTCGATCCGCGCCGCCTCCACCAGTTCGAACGGCAACTGCTTGATGAAATTGCGCAGGAACAGCGCGCAGAAACCGGTCTGGAACGCGATGTGGAAGAGGATCAGCGCGCCCACCGTATTGAAGATGCCCAGTTGCAACGACAGATCGCGCACCGGGATCATCAGGATCTGAATGGGCACGAAATTGCCCGCGACGAAGGTGGCGAACAGCGCCGTGTTGCCGCGAAACGGATAGATCGCGAGCGCGAACCCCGCCATCGCGGCCAGCGTGATCGCGCCGATCACCGACGGCACGGTGATGAGCACGCTGTTCCAGAAATAATGCAGCATCGGCGAGGTGGTCAGCGCGTCACGGTAATTCGCGATCAGGGAGAAGTGCCGCGGCCAGCCCCAGTAGTTTCCCTCCACGAGTTCGTCCGACGAGCGTATGGACGTGACCAGCACGGCGATCAGCGGCAATAACCATATCAGCAGCGCGAGCGGCAGGGTCAATTTGTACAACACACGATTGAACGGCCGCCATTTGGCGATCGGCGCGGGAAACATGGCGTGCTCCTTCGATGGACAGGGGTGCGGAGGCAGGGTGGCGGGGTGCCGGGAATCAACGTTCCTGACGCAGCATCCGTCGCAGGTGATAGACGATGTACACCATCATGATCGCGAACAGGACGACGGCGATGGCCGCCGAATACCCCAGCCGGTAGTATTTGATCGCCTGGTCGTACATGTAATACGCCAGGACGGTCGAGCTTTCGAACGGCCCCCCGCCGCTCATGACCGCGATCAGATCGAAGCTGCGCAACGCGCCGATGATCGTGACCACGATCGCCATGAACGTGGTGGGCCGGAGTTGCGGCAGGATCACGTGCCGCAGCATGGCCCATCCCTTCGCCCCTTCCATGCGCGCGGCTTCGATCTGCTCGGCATCGAGCGAGGTCAGCCCGGTCAGATAGAGAATCATGCAATAGGCGGTCTGGGGCCACAACGCCGCGAAAATGATGCCGAAGGTCACGTAGCGGGCATCGCCGAGCACCGGAATGCCGTGCCCCAGCACGACCTTCAGCAGCCCGAACGTCGGATCGTAGAACCACGAAAACATCAGGCCGACCACCACGCCGGAGAGCACGAAGGGGGCGAAAAACAGCGATTTCACGATCCGGATGCCGGGCACGGCCTGATTCAGGTAGAGCGCCACGGCCAGGCCCATCGGCGGCGCCAGCAGGAACAACGCCAGCCAGATCACGTTGTTTTTCAACGCGGTGTAAAAAGTGTGCGAATGGAACAGTTCCGTATAGTTCGCGAACCCGATGAATTCCCTCGGCGACATCCCGTCCCAGTTGTAGAAGCTCAGGAAGATCGACGACAGGATCGGCCAGACGACATAGATGCCCACCATGATGCAGGCCGGCGAAAGAAACAGCAATGCGGCCAGACGCTGCTGGCGCGCCGCCGCCGACGCGCGTCTGCGCGGCCGGGCCGCGGGCAGGGCCGGATTTTCCAAATTCATCGCTGACTCGCTCATCGCTGGCTCGCTGACAAGGGTTATTTTTTATAGATCCGCCTGCGTGTCTCCTCGAGCCGCGCGAGGATGGCGTCCAGTTGTCCCGGATCGGACATGAACTGCTGCATGCCCTCCATGCCCTTGTCCGCCATTTCCTTGGTCATGTCCCGGTCGTAGAACTGGGCGATGCCGCCCTTGGTGTTCGCCAGGATCTGAAACCCGGTGCGGGAAATGGGATCGTCCGGCGGCGCGGACCGACTGTTCGCGGACAGCGAACCCAGCCCTTTCGCCAGCTCCGCACCGATGGCCGGCGTTTCGACGAAGGCCAGGAACACGTGCGCGTCCGCCTTGTTTCCGGCCTTCGCCGGAATATGCATGGACTCCACCGGCCCGTCCTCGGCGGTGGGCACCTTCGCGTCGATGATCGGAAACTGGAAGTACCCCATCTCGGGCCTGATGCTCGCCGGGAATCCCGCCGTGATGAAGGTTCCCATCAGCATCATCGCGGCCTTCCCCTGGAAGAGGAAAGGCTGCACCGCGTCCAGATCGTAGGAAAGCGGGTTCTCGATGAACACCTTCGCGTCGATCAGTTCCTTCCATGCCGCGTAGACCTTCCTGACGCGGGCGTCCGTGTAGGGAATCGTACCGGCCATCAATTGCTGATGGAAGGCATTGCCGTTCAGGCGCAGATCGAGATAATCGAACCATCCCGCCAGTGTCCAGGCATCACGCCCCGCGACCGCCACGGGCGTGATCCCCGCCGCGCGCAGTTTCTTGCAGGCATCCAGGAATTCCGGCCAGGTCTTCGGTTCGGCGGCAATGCCCGCCTTCCGGAAAAGATCCTTCCGATAGAACATGCCCCACGAGTAGTACACGGTGGGCGCGGCATACTGCTTGCCGCGATAGGACGACGCTTCTTTCGTGGAGGCATACATGCCGTTCCAGTCGTTCCTGCTCCAGTCCGCGCTCAGGTCCTCGAACAGGCCGCGCTGCGCGTAATACGCCATGCGTTCGCCGTCGTGCCAGGTGATGACGTCGGGCGGTGCGGTGGACAGCCAGCCCGGCAACTGCACCTTGTACGCTTCCTCGTCGACGAAGGCCACCTTGAGGGCGATGTCGGGATGCGCTTTCTTGAATTGATCGAAGACCTGCTGCCACACGGCGCGTTGACTGGCGCCCTTGAATGCCACATTGACCGCCAGCGTGCCTGCCTGCACCGGTGGCGTCATCCCGCAGGCCAGCACCGCCGCGCACAGCACCGCCAAAGCCGCCCTGCGTTTTATCGCGAACC
Organism: Robbsia betulipollinis; assembly: GCF_026624755.1. NCBI lineage: Bacteria > Pseudomonadati > Pseudomonadota > Betaproteobacteria > Burkholderiales > Burkholderiaceae > Robbsia > Robbsia betulipollinis. The sequence goes on along the minus strand of NZ_JAPMXC010000001.1, from coordinate 1,120,854 downwards.
TTGCGGCGATGCCCTGGGCCATGCCTCGGGCCATGTGCGTTGCGCCGCCCGATTGCCCCGCGCGCACCAACGAATGTTCTTTCATGCCTGTCTCCCAATATCGTTTTTTTATGCAACGTGGCGGAATATCGCAACCTGCTGCGGGCCGACCACCCGCTCTCCCACCAGAAATTCCGTCTGTCCGGTGGGCGCAGGCGCGCTTCCCGGCGGGGCGTCCCTCCCCGCGGTGTCGGACGGCGCGACGCCGGGCGACACGATCGTATAGGGCGTCGGCCCGTAGTTCACGACATAGGTCAGTGCGCCCAGCCGGCTGAACCGCACGCCGTCGGGCAACGGCACCGCGGGCAGACCGGCCGCGCGCGCCGCGTGCAGAAACAGCGTCTGCGTGAAATCCGCGTCGAACAGGCTGGCGAGATACCGCACGCGCCCGTGCCGCAGGACCGCCGGCAGTCCGTCGTTGAAGCGCGTGACGATCTCCGTGCCCTCGCCCGCTTCCACGAAATCGCGCCAATGCCGCGCGTATCCGCCCTCCACGGGCTCGGTCGCATTGGGCCGCAGCGACTCCACGCGCCAGACGCGGATCGGCAGGATGTCCGCCAGCGGGCCGGGCGGCAGGGTCTCGGGTATCGTCAAGTGGGGCGTCTTGGAGCCGGTGCGCGGTCCGACGATCACCTCGGCGCCCGACGCCGCGAGCCGGCGGGCGAAGTCGTCGGGCACGATCGGCAGCGGCGGCACCACCACCAGCCGATAGCCGTCGAACGACGCACTTCCGGGCACGATATCCACATCGAGACCGAGGCTGCGCAGCGCGCTGTAGTACTCGAAGGCGAACCGCGGATAATGAAAATCCCGCCCCTGGGGGTGGATCTCGAAAAGCCATTTGCTTTCATAGTCCCAGACCAGGGCGACCCGGCCCGGTGCGGGGTGCTCCGCATCGGGTGCCGGGCCGGTCGCGACGGTGGCGGCAGTGGTGCCGGCCGTTGCAGCGCCTCCCACCGCCCCGGCCCCGCCGACCGCCCCGCGCCGCCTGAGCGCGTCGATTTCCGCCGCCACCTGCGCGGCCTCGCTGCCACCCACGTCCAGACGGTTGTCCGGCGTATTCAGGCCCGCGTGCATCTGTTCCTGCGCGAACGGCGCCTGCCGCCAGCGGAAATACGAGACGCAGCCCGCGCCGTGCGCGAACGCCTCCCAGCTCCAGAGCCGGACCATGCCGGGCAGCGGCGCCGGATTCCAGTCCGCCCAGTTGACCGGCCCCGGTTGCTGCTCCATCACCCAGAAAGGCAGGCGGCTCATGCCGCGATACACATCGTGGTTGAACGCCGCGAAATCGGGATGGCCGGTACGCAGCCAGCGCGCCTTGACGGCGGGGTCGAACCATTGCTCTTCGAGCGCGCCCAGCGGATAGCTGTCCCACGCCGCGATGTCGAGGTCGGCCGCCACGTCGTAATGATCGAACTCGGTGAACAGCTGCATGAAATTGTGCGCGACCGGACGGCCCGGCGACCATTCGCGAATGATGTCGACCTGCATGCGATTGAAGCGGGCGAGCTCGTCCGAGGCGAACCGGCGGTAGTCGAGCCGGTGCGTGGGATGCGCTTCCGTGACCGTGCCCACGGGCGGATCGATCTCGTCGAAACTCCGGTACTCCATGCTCCAGAACACCGTCCCCCAGGCGCGGTTGAGCGCGTCGACGGTGCCGTAGCGGGCTGTGAGCCACAGACGGAAACCGGCGCGCGCGGCGGCCGAATAACTGACGACCGTGTGATGGCAACCGTATTCGTTGTCGGTCTGCCAGAACGCGACGGCGGGATGCGCGCCGTAGCGCCGCGCGATCGCAACGCAGATTCCCGCGGCGGCTTCGCGGTACGCGGCGGAAGAGAAATCGTAGTGCCGCCGTGAGCCGAAGGCGCGCGGCCGGCCCTGCGCGTCGATCGCGAGCATATCGGGATGCCGGTCGACGAGCCATTTCGGCGGCGTCGCGGTCGGCGTGCACATGACCACCTGCAGACCCGCTTCGGCGAGGACCGCCACCGCCCGGTCGAGCCATTCCCACTGGTAGACGCCCGCCTCGGGTTCGATGCGGCTCCACGCGAACTCGGCGATGCGCACGCGCTCGATACCCAACGCGCGCATGCGCGCCGCGTCGTCCCGCCAGATCGATTCAGGCCAGTGCTCCGGGTAATAACAGACTCCGAGATGCATGCGACGCGCTCCTACGCAGGGTGAAGGACAGGGGCCGAGGCGACGGCGAAACCGTCTTCGGTGAACAGATGGCAGAAAGCGGGGGGGACGCGCACGGCAACGCGCGCGCCGGCTTCGCTCGGCCAGTCGCCGGGCGCCTTGGCGATCAGGACGGTGCCGTCGGGGGCGTCGAGGTGCAGATAGCAATGCTCGCCCAACCGCTCCACGAGCGTGACGGTGCGCGCCATCTGATCCATCGCGCCGCGCGACGACGGGGCGCCGGTTTCGTGCGTGGCGGACGACACCGGCACCAGATGTTCGGGACGCACGCCGAGCGTGATCTTCTGGCCGATCGCCAGACCGAACGACGCGGCGCCGCCGCAAGGCGCCGCGCCGGGCGTCGTGCGCAGCGTTTCGCCTGTCGCATCCAGCCGGACGACAACGTCGTCGCCCTCGATACCGGCAACCTGCGCCGCCAGGAAGTTCATCTGCGGCGCGCCGATGAAACCGGCGACGAAACGGCTGCGCGGGCGATGGTACAACGCCAGCGGCGTGCCCACCTGCGCGATGCTGCCGAATTGCGCCGTCTGCGCGCCGGCATGCAGCAGCACGATTTTGTCGGCGAGCGTCATTGCCTCCACCTGATCGTGCGTCACGTACACCACGCTGGCTTTCTCGAACTGCTTGTGCAGCCGTGCGATCTCGATCCGGGTCTGCCCCCGCAGCGTGGCGTCGAGATTCGACAAGGGTTCGTCGAACAGAAAGACGCCGGGACTGCGTACGATCGCGCGGCCGATGGCCACCCGCTGTCGCTGTCCACCGGAGAGCGCCTTGGGGCGGCGGTCCAGCAACGGCTCCAGTTGCAGCGCGCGGGCCGCCTCGCGTACCTTGCGATCGATCTCCTCGCGCGGCGTTTTGGCGAGCATGAGCCCGAATGCCATGTTTTCGTAGACGCTCATATGCGGAAACAGCGCATAGCTCTGGAAGACCATCGCCACGCCGCGTTGCGCCGCCGGCACGTCGTTGACGAGCGCGCCATTGATGCGCACCTCGCCGTCGGTGACCTCCTCCAGACCGGCGATCAGTCTCAGCAGCGTGGACTTGCCGCATCCGGAGGGACCCAGGAACACGCAGAATTCGTGTTCGCCGATTTCGAGATTCACGTCGCGAACCGCCGGCGCGTGATCGCCGTAGGCCTTCTGCACCGCCCTCAACGAGATACTGGCCATCGTCCCCGGCTCCATGTTTTAATCCTGAAACGGCATGATTAAGCGCTTAATCATTTTGTACGGCGTAATGCTATACATTCACCGCGCCGCGCGTCTCGCGCCGTCCCGCACGTTTCCCGTCCGACTTTCTTTGGGCGAATGTAGCGGTTTCACCGATGAGGCGCAATTGGTAATCCACCGTAGTTCATCTCGATAACAATCCCATGACGACGCTTCTCGACGTTGCCCGCCTCGCCGACGTGACCACCGCCACCGTCTCCAACGTGCTGCGCGATCGGGGACGATTCAGCGCCCGCACCCGCGCGCGCGTGCTCGAAGCGGTCGCGCAACTGCAGTATCGTCCGCACCTCACCGCGCGCGCGCTGGCCGAAGGCCGTCCGCCTACCATTGCCCTGATGGTGTCGAGCATCGCCAATCCGTTTTATCCCGAATTCGCGCTCGCGGCGGAACGTGCGGCGCGGCGCGACGGCTATTTCCTGATCATCTGCAATACGAACGACGACGCCGATGTCGGGCAGGCCTACTTCGACCAGATCGGCGGCACGCTGTCGGAAGGGATCCTGATCATGAACAGCGCGCTCGATGTCGATGCGCTGTACCGTGGGCACGGGGATGGCTCGCCGGTCGTGCTGTGCATGTGGGAGCGGCCGGATCGCGCGCCCACGCTGCCGTGCGTCGCCGTCGATTTTTTCCTGGCGGGCCGGCTCGCGGCGGCGCATCTTCTCGAACTCGGTCACCGGCGCATCGGCGCGATCGTCGGCAGCGCGCGGCACGGTATCCACGCCGCGCGCTACGAAGGATTCTGCCAGACGCTGCGGGAGGCCGACATCGCGGGATTCGCGGACGACGTCCGCTTCACCGACGATTCGATCCAGGGTGGACACGGCGCGGCGCAGTCGCTGTTGCGCGCGAACCCCGCGCTCACGGCGATTTTCGCGACAAACGACCTGCCCGCGCTGGGTGCCGTCTACGCGGCGCTCGATATGGGGCGCGCCGTGCCGGATGCGCTCTCCGTCATCGGCATCACGGACATCCGGCTCGCCCGCGAGTCGCGGCCGGCGCTGACCACCATCGCGGTGCCCACGGCGGCGGCGGCGGATCTCGCGGTGGCGCTTCTGCGCGAGCTGATCCGCGATGCCGACATGACCGACAGCACCCTGCGCGTCGCCCCCGCGCCCAGGCTCGTCCAGCGCGATACGACGGGGATCCGGCGGGCGTGAGGCCGGTGCCGCCGTTGCCGGGAGCAGGCCGCCACTACCCTCCCGCCAGCAGATCGCGCAGCGCGTTCAGCGCGGCCGAGAAATGCCCGTGGCGCCAGACCAGCAGCGTGTCCACCCGTCCCAGATCGCCAAGCGGGTGAATCTCGACTTCGCCGTCGAGGCGAGACAATGCCAGCACCGAGCGCGGCGCCACGGCGACGCCCGCCCCTGCCGCCACGCACGCGACGATCGCGTGATACGACCCCAGTTCCAGCACCCGCGCCGGCCGGATACCCTGCAATTCATACCAGCGCATGGCATAGGAGCGGTACGCACAGCCGCGCTCGAACGCCACCAGCGTGAGACCCGCGTCGTCCCGTGCCATTGCCGGCGGCGGTTGTCCGCGCGGCATGAGCAGCACCAGTTCTTCGCTGAACACCGGCACGCATGCGAACTGCTCGGCCGGCAGCGCGTCGGGCAGGAGCGGCCGCGCGATCACCGCGGCGTCCACGTCGAATGTGCGCACGTCGTCGATGAGCGTCTGCGTCACGCCCGTGGTCAGTTCGAGCGCGACCTCTGGCCAGCGCTGGTGGTACGTCGCCAGCACGCGCGGCAGGCGGCTCGCAGCCGTGCTTTCCATCGTCCCGAGACGCAACCGGCCTTGCGGGCGATGGTCGCAGACCGCGTGCCGGGCTTCCGCAGATTGGTGGCATCTGCATTATTCATTTTTCAAGATACACGGGTCAAGTTAGGATCGCCCCATTGCTTCTTTCGATCGACCCATGTCTACCACCGCAGCCGTGCCATCCCCCTCTCGTCGGTCCGCGCGCCGCGCCGCGCTCGCCTGTGCCGTCGCATTCGCGGTGGCCCTGGGCGTCGGGCGCTTCGCGTTCACGCCCCTGCTGCCCCTGATGCTGAACACCGGCGCGCTGGACATCCGCCACGGCGGCTGGCTCGCGTCGGCCAATTACACCGGCTATCTGATCGGCGCGCTGTCGTGCGCGACCATCCGGCTCGCTCCCGGGCATATGGTACGTCTGGCGCTGGCGTCGACCATCGTGCTGACGCTTGCCATGGGACTCGTCGATGCCTTCTGGCTGTGGGCGGCGATCCGGTTCGCCGCGGGCATCGTCAGCGCCTGGGCCTTCGTGTTCGCATCGCAGTGGGGCTTGCGGAGGCTCGCCGAACTCGACGCGCAGGGCTTCGCCGGCGTGATGTACGCGGGGCCGGGCGTCGGCATCCTCGCGACGGGCCTGCTGGGCGCCGCGGCCGCGGCATTCGGCATCCCGCCGCCTGCGGTGTGGATCGGGTTCGCGGTGTGCTCGGGCGTGGCGGGCGCCGTCGTCTGGAAAACCTTTACACCGGTAGCCGCAACACCCCACGCCCACGGCCGGGCGCCCGACACCGCGGCGCCGGTGTCGACCCGCGCCGACGCAGCCTGGCTGGTCGGCCTCTACAGCCTCGCGGGATTCGGCTACATCATTACCGCCACCTTTTTGCCGGTCATCGCACGACAGGCCTTGCCCGGGTCGTCGTGGCCGGATCTGTTCTGGCCGGCGTTCGGACTGGCGCTGGTCGCCGGCGCACTGGCCGCCGCGCGGCTGCCGCTTGCGTGGGACAACCGGCTGTTGCTGGCCGCGTGCTACGTCGTGCAGGCATCGGGACTCATACTGGGCATCATGTGGCCGACCGCGCTCGGTTTCGGGCTGGGTAGCGTGCTGCTGGGCCTGCCCTTCACCGCCATCACCCTGTTCGCGATGCGCGAGGCGCGCCGGCTGCGCGGCGACGATGCCGCCGGCCTGATGGGCTATGCGACGGGGAGCTATGGATTGGGGCAGATCGTCGGCCCGCTGGTCGCCGCGCCGATCGCCGAACGTACCGGATCGTTTGCCATGGCGTTGTGGATCGCGGTGGCGGCATTGGGGCTGGGTGCGGCAGGCCTGGCCTGCCTGGGCATGCGGACCCGCCGCTGAGGGGCGAGGCCGGCAGACCAGGCGGCCACCGTGCCACCGGCGCCCCCACCGGCGCGCCTCCCTCGCCCCCGCCAACCGTCGCGTTTCATCGACTGACCGCTGCTTCTTTCGCTGTCTTACGCGATTTTACGGCTATGATGTCGGGTCAATACCACGAGGTCAACGTGTCAGATAGCATCAAAGTCCTGTCTCAATACCTGCTGCCGAAGCAGTTGCTCACCACGTTTGCCGGTCGCGTCGCGGGGGCGCAGGGCGGCGCGATGACGACAGGGCTGATCCGGTGGTTCGTGAAGCAATACGACGTCGATATGAACGAAGCGCAGAACCCGGACATCGCGGGCTATGCGAGCTTCAACGAATTCTTCACGCGGGCGCTGAAACCGGGGGTACGTCCCCTTGCCGATGCCGCGTTCGTGTCGCCCGTGGACGGCGCGATCAGCCAGTTCGGGGCGATCGACGACCACCACATCCTGCAGGCGAAGGGCCATCGCTTCACCACCACCGAACTGGTGGGCGGCGACGCGACGCTGGCGGCCCGGTTTCGTCACGGCAGTTTCGCCAATCTCTATCTGTCGCCGCGGGACTATCACCGCCTGCACATGCCCTGCGAGGGTCGCCTGACCCGCATGATCTACGTGCCGGGCGCGCTGTTTTCGGTCAATCCCGTCACGGCGCGCGGCGTGCCCGGTCTCTTCGCCCGCAATGAGCGCGTGGTATGCGTATTCGAGAACGACGAACACGGGTCCTTCGTCATGGTGCTGGTGGGCGCCACCATCGTTGGCAGCATGGCCACGGTATGGCATGGCGCCGTCAACCCGAAGCGCCCGCAGAAAATTGCCGAGTGGGGCTATGCGGACCGCGACATCGTTCTCGGGAAAGGCGAGGAAATGGGGCGCTTCCTGCTCGGCTCCACGGTCGTGATGCTGTTCGAGGCGGGTCGCATCGCCTTCAACCGGGACTGGGCGCCGGCACGCGCGGTGCGCCTGGGAGAAGAGATGGGCATCAGGCCGGAGTGAAATCGTGTCGCTCGGCCCGCCGTCGTCCTTCAGCGAAGGGCGGCTTCGACGGGGCGCGTTTTTTCGCAGTAGGCCGCCAATCCGTCGATCGTTTCGGGTATCGCTTCGTGGAGGGCCGCTCCATGCATCGGAAATACCCGGTCGATATCGTATTTCCTGAGTTTTCCCAGTGCGTCGGCGAGGTAATCGAGCGACGGCAGATAGCCGGATTTTTCGATCGACCGCACCATGGCGTCCAGTGTCGGGCCGGCACCGTCGACCGGACCATAGCTCATGAAAATGTCCGACGAAAACAGCGCCTTGAGCCGGGGCAGGTATACGACGAGCGAATCCCATTGATGCACGTGCTTGACGTGGATGGGAACGACTACTTCCCCGTTGATCGTGACGGGCGTCTCGTCTTTCAGTATTCGGGTTTTGACCGGAAAAATATCCGCGAGCGCGTGCGCGCAGATCGGGTGGGCATACGCCACCAGCGCCGGATTCCGCGACAGAAATTCGGGAAGCGCCGCCATTTCGTCCGCCTCGAAGTGGGGAACGATCAGCGCGGCGATGGCGGCGACATCGATGCCGACCGCCTGCAAATTGCGCTGAAAACCGTCGAAATCGGCGCGCATCCCGGCCGAAATCGCCAGCCGCGCGCCCGTGGGCGAGCGCACGACGAACTGCGAGAACGCCAGATCGAGCTTTTCGATGTAGACACTGTTTCTGACGATGTCGCCACCAAAGGCGTCGATCCGGGCGTCACTCACTTATGGGCCTCCTGTGCCATTGCGAACTGCCGCAACGCCGTGACCCCGCGGCTGCCGAACTCGTCCAGATAGGATTTCAGCAACGAGGCGTCGTGGTGCAGGAAGGCGACATCCGTCGGCACCATGCTGCGAATCGCCAGCAAGGGCACCGGCGTCTGCAGCGGCCGGAAATCCTTGTTCCAGAGTCCCGGTTCGTTGCAGTCCTGGAAAAATTGCCCGAGCATCAGATGGCTCTCGACGAACAGCGGCTTCAGCTGGCGCTGCACGATCTCCACCGCCCGGTCTGCATCTTCCAGGCAGGTCGGCAAGATCATGCGGGAACGATAGATATTGGACTGGTCGCCCGCGCTGAAGTCCACCAGATGCATTTTGATGTCTTCTTCCAGGCCCGCCACATCCGTGGAGGTGTTCCGGAAGAACTCGATCGCATTCTTCGTCATGGCTGCCCGAGCGAACGGACACACGTCGCCCTCGCGCCCGAGCGCGGGATGAGGCGCGCAGAGGAACAGCTCGATCCAGTTGATGATCTGCGAAAAGTTGGGGTCCGTCGACGCCTCTTGGAACGACAAGCGCTCCGACTGCAACATGTTCGCGTGCATGGACGTCCTTACCATTTGTAATATATGAAATAAAAAGCGGTGGCGCCAAGGCCGGGCATTATTGCCGTTGACGAGAAGCGAAACGACGGCAATAACGACCGTAAACCGGGTGCCCGAAAACATTCACAAGGCTAACCCACAATGGCGCAAACCATTGTGGTGTGGCGTACATAGCGGCGTGGAAAGTACAGGATGGCCGCTCAAGCCGGTCGCGCCAACGCAACAACCGCTTTTTTTCATACCAATTCGCCGAAAAAATAACGACTCACAATTTTCGGATATCTTCGGAAAAATACGCCGGGGATCGCCGCCGCCTTTTTTCCTTCCCATCTTTTCATTTTTTTCTTTCGCAACGTAACGCAATTTTACCAAAACAAATATATCGCTCAAAAGGACATCGCTCAGGCACGCCCTTTTGATCGATATCGATGCTCGGAGCGTTGACCCGTGCGCGCGGCTCCACCGTCGAGCGGGATACACGCGTTAACGCGCCTTCCTTTCATTGGCGTGCAGATACTGACGCGTCAGCGCGAGCCGGTCGAGTTTTCCCGCGAGGTTCAGCGGAAATTCATCCAGATGCACCACCTGTATCGGTACGGCAAACGCCGGTAATCTCGCGCGGCAGCCTTGCAGGACGGTCGCGTTCCAGGCCGCTATGGCGCCGTGGTCGTCGGCGTCGAACTGCGATGGCGCGCTGACAAAGCCGATGATACCCAGCGAGACCCCAAGGGCATCCGCCGGCAGCGCGATCGCCGCCGTCATGGCCGCGCCGCTGGCGGCGGCCAATACCGACTCGACCTCCTGCAATTCGATACGGTTGCCGCGGATCTTGACCTGCGAATCGATGCGGCCGAGGAAACGATATTGCAGGTCGTCGCCCGCATCCACCCGCAAGGATTGCGCAGTTTCCCTGCTCGTGCAGACCAGATCGCCCGTTCGATACCAACGCGTTGCTTTTTTGCCCGCGAAGGTCATCGCGACAAACCGCTGCATGTCGTCGGCGCTCGCGCCGATATAGCCGATCGCCAGCTGCGGCCCGCCGATCAGGAGTTCGCCCGGTTCGCCCGACGGTACCGGTTCTCCATTCTCATCGACGATCACCAGCTCGACGCCCGCCATCGCTTTGCCGATCGGCAGCACACCCTCGAATCTGTCGTCCACGTCCGCGGCGGCGATGGCGAATTTGGCGACCGCCACCGTCGTTTCCGTGGGGCCATACATATTCCGTATTTCCGCATTCGGCGCGGCTTCCGCCCACGAGCGCAGCAATTCACCGCGAAAAGCCTCGCCACCGAAAATCGATAATTTCAGATGCGGAAACATGCCGGGTTTCAATTTTCGATATTGCTTTAAAAAAGCAATTGTCGAAGGCACCGAGGAAAAATGCGTCAATTGATGTTCGATCAAAAACGCCGATACGCTCAGAGGATCGTTTTTGGGCATGGTGTAAAGACATGCGCCATTCGCCCAGCATAAAAACGTTTCTTCTACGGAGGGGTCGGTGGTGAGATCGAAGAATTGGCTATATCGGTCGCCCGCCGCACGCGGACGTAACATCGACTCGTTGCCGATATAGCTCGCGATGCTCGTGTGACTGATCTTCACGCCTTTCGGCGTGCCGGTCGAACCCGACGTAAACAGGATATATGCCAGGTCGCCGGGGTCGCGTCGCGCATCGGCGCACGCCGCCTCGCGCAGGCCCGCCGCCGACAGCACCTCGGAAAGATGTTCGACGTCGACATGCACGATCAGAAAATCGTCGAGAAAGCCCTCCGGTGCCTTGGCCGCCAGGCTGTCCCAGTCTTCCTTCCATTTGCCATCGACCAGGACGATTCGCGAACCACTGCTGCGAATGACCTGAAGATTGCGCTCGTCGGGAGAATGGGGGCTCAGCGGAATGTAGCCGTAACCGGCGTGCAACGCTCCCAGCAGTCCCGCGTAGGCGTTGACCGAACGCAATGCGAACAACAGGCAGGCCCTGGGCGCGGCGATGTCCCCTGCGGATGGCGCAACGACGCCGCGCCGGGCGGTCAGGGCTGCCTGCAACTGGCGGCTTACCGCCAACGCCCTTTGCGCGAGATCCGCGTAGGAATACGTGATGCTGTCCACCCAGAGCGCTGGTGCGGAAGGATTGGCGAGAAATGAATTAAAAAAGTATGCATCGACAAACATTGCCGAATCCTTCGTGCTGAGCATTGATTTCGGTATTTTCCATTGGCTCAACCGCGGATTGTACCACGCATCAATCAAAGAAATAAGCACAGTAAATACGGTGTGTCAAGCGCCCGACAGATCCGAATCGTACTGGATTTCCCGAATATGCCTATTTCCCTCGACGAATGCACGGGACCCGTCCGGGGCGCCGCTCACCCCGAGCCGGCACCCGCCGCCATCGCTTCGCCGTTCGGGTTTCGCCGGTGCCCCGCGTCGATCGCGGCCAAGCCCCCGCGCGGCGGCGGCCAGCAGGATCCAACGGGTGGCGTCCATTCTTTCAATCCTGATAATTAGTATTATCAGGATGGGATTTCGACCGTCGAATACGCCACCGGTTTCCTGATGGATGCGCATCGGCGCCAAGAAAACCCTGTGCCGCATCATGGTGCTGTGGGGGCTGATTTCCATGGGAATGGGCATTCGCGACGTCATGCGGCCCGATGAAGGCGAGCCCACCCGGATCGAACCCGGCGAAGTGCCGGTCTTCCGGGCCTGCGGCGTCACCCCCCAGGCGGTCGCCGTGAAGGCGCGTCCGCCGTGTTGCATCACGCACGCGCCCGGGCATATGCCGATCGACGACGTCAGAACCGAGGACCGCGTTTTGTTGTAGGGGACGCCCGCGCCCTGACCTGTTCTCGATCGTCGTCCTGTTCCCGTCTTGCGCGCCGCATGCGGCGTATATTATGGAGAATGTCGATCAACGACGGTTAGTTGCATTTTTTAATGAAAGAAACGATTACCCTTACCCGCGGCTTCACGACGAAGGATTTCGCCGCGCTGCGCGCCTATGTCCAGCGCGTTCCGCCGCGCGTCATCGCCCGCACGTATTACGACGCGGACGAAGACCGCCACGCCGCCACGCCGGCCGCGATGGACAAATATCTGCGGCACATGCTGGACGCGCTCGTCGCGCTCGCCATCGAGCACGGTCCGGCGGCATCCGCCGCCGATCTCCGGGCAGCGGTCCGGCAACACGGCAGCGCCCGCCTCACCGCCGCCAGTCTGCGCCGGGTCTTCGAGATCGCGGAACTCGCGACGGCCGCCCCCCTGCCCGCGCACGGCATCGGCATGTGGTTGCGCCCGCTGGTCGCGCGCCATCTCAAACTCGCCGGCGTGCATTCCCTCGGCGATCTGATCGATTTCTGCAACCGGCGCGGCGGCAGCTGGTGGCGGGCCGTGCCCCGGATCGGCATCGGACGCGCCCGCATCGTCGTGCAATGGCTGCGCCAGCACGCCGCCACCCTGGGAAAATCCGTCGATGCCGACGTCGACCAGGCCGATCCGCTCGTCGCGGCGCACAGCGATCTCGTCGACGTCCTGGCGCCCGAACGGCGGCTGGCTCCCCTGGAGCGCATGCAGGTGCACGATGAAAGCCTGTCGGGCCGCCACGGATTGAACCGCGCCACGGCCTTTCCCTATATCGCCGCACAGCACGATCTGGAAGCGGTACGCGCCTACCTGCACCTGTACCGCGACCAACCGAAAACGCTGCGGGCCTATACAAAGGAACTCGAACGTTTCCTGCTGTGGGCCGTCACCGAACGCGGGACCCCGCTGAGTTCCCTGCTGGTGAACGACTGCGAGGCCTACAAGGATTTCCTGGCGGCGCCGTCGGCGCGTTTCGTCGGGCCGCGCGCGCCGCGTCACGCCACCCGATGGCGGCCCTTCGCCGCCGATCGTCTGAGTCCGGAAAGCCAGCGCTATGCCGTGCGCGCGCTGCGCGCCGCCTTTACCTGGCTGGTGGAAGTGCGCTATCTGGCCGGCAACCCCTGGAAAGCCGTGAAGGATCCGGTCACGGTGGAGCGCGAAGCGGCGATGCGGATCGACCGCGCGCTGCCTGCCGCGCTCTGGAAGACGATCCAGGATCACCTCGACCGGCAGTGCGCGGCCCCCGACCACGTGCAGTGGCGCACCGCCCGCGCTTTCCTGCGGCTGATGGCGGATTCGGGGTTGCGCCGGGAAGAAGCGCTCAACGCGCGCCGGGAGGCCCTGCACCCGGTCGACACCGGCGGCGAGGAAACGGCGGTATGGGCACTCGTGGTCGTCGGCAAGCGCAATCGGGAACGCACCGTGCCGGTGAGCCCGGACGCCATCGCCGCGCTCCGGGCGCATTGGGCCGATCGCGGCGAAGCGTTCGATCTGCCCGTCGCGGCGGGCCCGCTCCTCTCGCCCGTGTTCATTCCGCCGACGCCGTTGGCGCGCAGGAAACACCACGATGACACCGCGCAGGGGTACTGCGCCGACGCGGGCAACAAGATGGTGGAATGGGTGCGACGGCGGCTGCTCCGGGAACTGCCCGGCCTGTCGCCGGAGGCGTTCGCGGCACTGTCGCAACTCAGTCCGCACGCGTTCCGCCACACCTTCGGCACGCAGGCCGCCGCGCAGGACGTCCCGCTCGACGTGGTGCAGCGCGTGCTGGGACATCAATCGATGCAGACCACCAGTATCTACGTGCAGGCGGAAAAGCAGCGGATGATGCGCGAAATGGGGGACTACTATCGGGGCGTGAAACCGTGACGAGCGGTTTGGAAGCGGCGCGAGAAGCACGCCGAACAGGCGTTTGATCTTTTCTCCTCTCAAGTCGGACACACCGCTGCCGTTAAAGGGCCTGGATGTCACGATCACTCAGCGTCTTGTATTGATCCTCGGCTCTGGCGTTACCGCTGCGATGAATTCCTCCAACCGTCAAATCGTTCAAAGAGCCTTGCCATGCAAGAAACCATTGCTTTACCGCGCACCATTGGATCGACCACGCTGGTCAAACTCGATGCGGGAAAGGATTTACATATTTTTCTGATCGATGCGGACCTGCCGCTATTCAATGTGAGATTCGGCCAATTGAAATTTTTCGCCAACGCCGATCAATTGCGCCAGCAGGTCACGGCCTACCGTGAGGCGGGAACCGGAGAAATGCCCGTGCCCACCTGGAAATGGCAATTCGACTCGGGTTTCGAAAAATCGATCGACGGCAAGGCCGACAAGGGTTGGCGTCTGCTGGACGTTTGAGCTTCCCGAACCCTTTCCTCGTCACAGGAAGAACCATCATGTCCGAAGTGCCTCACGTTCTGTGGACCTTTCTGCCAGGACAGCGCGAAGTCGATTCCTTTGCCTATCTGAACGATGTGCGGCTGGCGCTTCGCGACATCCGTCTGTCCGGCGTACGCCCGATCACGCAGGTACCCACCACCGGCGTCGTGTCGGCGGAATGGGATTCCGTCATCAAGACCTATTCGATTCCTTTCGTGACGGCGATATGCCCGGTACTGATGGCCTGCGCCGCGGCATGGTTGCAGGAAAGGGAGGGCCGTTCGCTGCGCGTCAAGACGGGTCACACGGAGGTGGAGACGGCCGCCCTCGGTGATATCGAGAGCGTGTTGGGAGAGGTCTGGGCGGAAAGGATGCCGGCGTAGATGCACGGCCCACCCGCGCAGGGCCTACCGTCGCACCGCGCGCGGCTGCCACGCGAAAACGCTTATATCCGCGCGCGAATTCCTTAGCGGAAAAGATCGTTATCCGCAGCGCAGCCGGCTTGCTACGCTTCGGCGACGAGTCGCGGCGTCCGAGCCGTGACGCTTCTCCAAGGATCACCCGTGACTGCACGCCCCTCCCTTCCCCCCGATCCCGGAACGAACGATCCCGGCCCGTGCGGGACCATCGACGCCCCCGCGCCGCCAGCACCGCACCCTGGCTTCGCGGACATGAAGCGGCGCCTGGCAAGCCAGCCGCCGCTCGACGAATGGATCGACATCCAGCAGGACCGTGCGGTCGGCATCCTGGAACACGGCCGTTTCGAGACACGTTTCACGGCTCTGCTCGACCTGCAGCGTACGGGCGGCGACACGTCGGGAACCACCGCGGCACACGGGCACGCCGCCCATCCAGGATGGCGCGCGCAATCGCTGGCGTTCGACCGCACGGCGGTGCTGGTTTCGAGCGCGGCGCTGTTCGCATCGATCGGCAAGACGTCGCTGCTGCTCTCGCTGGACCGGATGACGCGCGCACTGCACGCGATCAATTTCTTCGCGTCGGGACGGGAAGGCCTGCTGTTCCTGCCGGTACACGAACGGCTGCTCAACGGCGTACGGCACGACCACGGCCGGTATTTCGCGGCGGTGCTGGTTGCCCTGGGCATCGACGCGGCGCGCGTCGTCATCGAAATCCCCCGGGCCTGTGCGACCCACGCGCCCTTCCTCGACTACCTGGTCCGCAGTTATCGCGGCCATGGCTTCAAAGTGGCGGTCAATGTCTCCCGCCCGGATGGTATCCTGGCAGCACCGCCATCCAACCTGCCGGATTTCATGATCGCCGAAATGGGAAGTGCAACGGACGAGAGCCGCATTCCGGCCTGGATCGCCTCGCTGGATGAAGCCGCCGCCCGAGGGGCCACGACGCGATGCCGGCTCATCGTGGATGGCGTCGAGGACGATACCGCGCTTGCGCGCCTGCGGAAACACGCGCTGCGCTATGCGTTCGCGCCCGCCGCGCGCTAGCGTTCGGACGGGCCCCGCCTGTCCGGCTGTGCGCTTCTTCTGCGCTTCTTTCGCGCTTCTTTCGCGCTTCTTTCGCGCTTCTTTCGCGCTTCTTTCGCGCTTCTTTCGCGCTTCTTTCGCGCTTCTTTCGCATTCATTGACCATGCCACATCCATGATGATGTTGCCGCCGTTGTCCTTGCCGCCGGTCCCACCCCTACCCGCCGTGCCCGATGCCGTAACCCGGACAAGGTGATGTCGGCGCTCGTCCTCGGCGAGATCGTCGTGGCGGCCGTGCAGAACATCCTGTTCGCGCTGGGCGTCGGCATCCTGGCTTGCGGGCTGCTGCTGCCTGCCGGCGGCGCACCACCGGGGGAAGCGACGCCTGGCGGCAGCCGGCGAGACGGCGACGCCCTCCTGCGCTGGCGTCCCCGCGCGTTCGGCGCCGTGGCGATCGCCGCCATCATCCATCTCTGCCTGCAGACCCTCCTGATGAGCGGCGGGGCATTCGCCGACGCCGTCGCCATGCTGCCGGTGGTGCTGCGCCAGTCGCATTTCGGGGCGGCCTGGACGCTGGGCTTCGCCGGCACGCTCATCGCGGCGGCCAGCGGCCGGCGGCCACGCGGCGCACCGGCGGTTTTCGCGGCGCTGGGCGCGCTTGGCTACCTCGTTGCGAAGGCCGCCGCCAGCCATGCCGCCGACGCGGGCGACGGGACGTTGCGCGAGGCCGTGCATGCCGTGCATCTGGGCGCGACCGCGGTCTGGGCGGGATCGGTGATGGTCGCGGCGCTTGTGTTGTTGCCGCGGCGGGCCGGGACGTCCGCCGATGCCGCGGCGCGGCGCGCGGTCTTCTGTTCCCGGCTGTCGGATCTCGCGACCTATGCGCTGGCGACGGTCGCGCTCACCGGCCTGTATGACGTTGTGCGTACTACGGCAGCCAGCGGCGTGCCGCTCTTCGATACCGCCTATGGTCGCGTGCTTGCAGTGAAACTGGCGTGCGTCGCGCTGGCGGTCGGACTGGGCGGTTACAACCGGCTGACCTACCTGCCGCGTCTGGGGAGCGACGACGCCTCGCGCGCACGACGCCGCTTCGGGCGTCTGCTGGGAATGGAGGCAGTCGCGATGCTGTTCATCCTGGCAATCGCCGCCCTCCTCGGTCATCTGGCACCGTCCGGTAACGACTAGAGGGGATGCGATACCCAGGCAAAAGGGATGCGCGAGGCCACGCCCCACCCCTGCGCGCGGCATCGCCGATGCCGTCGACGTTGCGCACTCCCGAACTTACGCGGTCCATCGTCTGCCGTCGACGAGCGAATTTCCGTTAGCCGAATGAATTCCTCAAGCTTTGACAAAATACGCCGTAACAGTGGAGGAATGCGAAGCGTCCATCCTTCCATTCGAGCGATTGAATCCCATCCATCATCTGTCCGTTTCCCCTCACTGGAGCTTCCCATGCACGATCCCGGCGCCCTTCCCGTCACAGTAGGCTTCGTACCGTCCACGCTGTCGGTCAAAGCGCGGCTCTCGCTGGCTTTCGGGACCTTGACACTGCTGACGGTCGCGATGGCCGGGCTCGCGCTGGCGGATCTGAACCAGGCGAATGCGCGCTTCACCGGCTATGTGGAGGGGATCAACGCGCGGATGGAAATGGTCTCGCGTATCCGCAGCGCGGTGGACGATCGCGCGGTGGCCGCCCGCAACATGGTCATCGCCACGGATACCGCGGATATCGCCCGCGAGAAGGCCGCCGCGGTCGCCGCGCAGCAGGACGTCGAGGGCCTGCTGTCCAAGTTGACGACATCGATCGCCGCGGCACAGGACAGCACCACGCATGCCCGGGAACTCGTCGCGGAGATCGGTCATGTGGAGGAACGTTACGGACCGGTCGCCATGCATATCGTCGAACTGGCGGCGGACGGCCATCAGGACGAAGCCCGGCAGCGCATCGCCACCGAGTGCCGCCCGCTTCTCGCCGCGCTCATCAAGGCGACGAACGACTACGCCGCTTCTACGCATTCGCGTGAGGAAAGCGTGCGCAGGCAGATCGACGAGCATTACCGGTCCGCCCTTGCCATGATGATCGGGCTGTGCGCGTTCGCGCTGGCGGCGTCGCTGGCGGCGGGTTTCCTCATCACCCGCAGCCTGCGACGCTCGCTGGGCGCCGAGCCCGACGCGCTGAACCAGGTGACGCAGCGCATCGCCGCCGGGGATCTCGGTCCGGTACCCGGTGCCGCGCATGCGCCGGCCGGCAGCATTCTCGCGGCGATGGGAGCGATGCAGGAAGGGCTGGTCCGATTGGTCGCCCAGTTGCGCGACGTGGCCGCCGGCATCGCCACCGGTTCGAGCGAAATCGCGCTGGGCAACGCGGATCTTTCCGCGCGCACCGAGCAGCAGGCCGCCGCGCTCCAGGAAACGGCATCGAGCATGGAACAGCTGACCGCCACCGTGCAGCAGAACGCGGACAACGCGCGGCAGGCCAGCGTTCTGGCGGGCGATGCGACCACGGTCGCCGTGCGGGGCAATCAGGCCGTCGGCCAGGTCGTCGACACGATGACCGAGATCAGCGCGAATTCGACGCGTATCGCCGACATCACCGGCATCATCGACGGCATCGCGTTCCAGACCAATATCCTCGCGCTGAATGCCGCGGTGGAGGCGGCGCGGGCCGGGGAGCAGGGCCGCGGCTTCGCCGTCGTCGCCAGCGAGGTGCGCAGTCTCGCGCATCGCTCGTCCACGGCGGCGAAGGAAATCAGGGATCTGATCGCGACCTCGGTGCGCAAGATCCAGGACGGTTCGAGTCTCGCCACCGACGCCGGCAAGACGATGCACGATGTCACCCAGGCCGTCACCCGCGTCACCACGCTGATGCAGGAATTCGCGACCACCTCGCAGGAACAGAGCCGCGGTATCGAACAGGCCAGCCTGGCCATCTCGCAAATGGATGGCGTGGTGCAGCAAAACGCCGCGCTCGTCGAACAGGCCGCCGCCGCGTCGCACTCGCTCGAGGACCAGGGCCGTCACCTGAACGCCGCGATGGCGATGTTCCACGTCTGAGTCGACTGGCGCCGTGCAACGGGCGCCGTGCAACGGGCGCCGTGCAACGGGCGCCGTGCAACGGGCGCCGTGCAACGGGCGCCGTGCAACGGGCGCCGTGCAATGGACACCGCCGGCTAATCCCCGTCGCCGACGGCTCCGAAAACCGCGGCCCCGACCGCCTCGCTCCCGACACGCTGCTCCGACAACACGAGACGCCGCAACTCGCGGCTTTGCATCTTCGCACGCGCGGCTTCCTCGCGGAAAAGGGTTGCCGTTGCGCGGTCGCCCACGGCGTTCTGCGTACCGCCCACCGCGTCGAGCAGCATCGCCGCCTCCTCCAGACCGCGCATCACGGCCCAATAGCCCGCCTCGGTCTTCTCGACGATGCCGATGATCAATGCCCCGCTGGTATAGCCGTGTCCGGTATGACAACGAAACCGCGCGCCACCGCCTTCGCGCACACGGACCAACACGCCGGCGCACTCCGGACAGGTAAACGGCGTGTAGTCGCCCAGTTGGGTCACGCCCTTGCTGAAGGCGTCGCCATCGGCCAGGATCGAGGTTTCCAGACGCATGCGTTGGCGGTCCGCCTCGACGCCGTCCGGCGCGCGCGCCACCGGCTCGGCGGCAAGCCGCATCACCAGTTGCGCCATCGCCGCTACCGGCAGGCTGTAATCGATTTCGACATGCTCGATGGCACTGACCGGCATCGAATCGAAGGTGGCCTCTGCGGGGTCCTGTACCACCGCCACGCCGCCCAGCCGCTTGATGCTCCATAACCCGGACGTCCCGTCGTCGAGCGCCCCCGAGAGCACCACACCGATCGCCCGCGGCCCGTACACATAGGCCACCGAACGGAAAAGCGCGTCGACCGACGGCCGGAAGCGGTTTTCCTTCGGACCGCGCGCCACGAAGACGCGGTCGCCCTCCACCAGCAGATGATGATCCGACGGCGCAACGTAGATCATGCCCCGCTCCACCACCATGCCCTCGGTGGGCGGATGCACGGCCTTCAGCCGGGTACAGCGGTTCAGGACGCTCGGCAGCTTGCTCTGATAGCTGGGCGACAGGTGCTGCGTCACGAAGAAAGCGGCGTCGACCGATGCGGGCAGATGCTCGAACAGGGCGCAGAGCGTCTCGATGCCCCCCGCCGACGAGCCGATTGCGACGATGCGATTGGGGAGCATGGCGGGGAGCTCCAGGACACGAGGCGCAGGGGTTGGAACTTCAATGCCCCAGTGTAACGCTCGCCCGGGCCCGCGTCATGTCTCGCGAGAATAGAAGGCACGGAAAGAAGGGGCGGCGACCGCGGTCGGATACCTCGTCCCCGATGACCCACGCACCGCGACGAGACGCGGGAACGTTGTCGGCACAAAGCTTGCGTTCCCCCGGCTCCTCGCAGCGCCTGCCCCGCGCGCTCGGGCCCCGCGCCGCGCCGCACGCGGCGATTTACAAGACAGGCGCCATTCTTTCCGCTCCCCTCACGAGATCCACAGTGTTTCCCGACGAAGACTATATCAACTGGCTGCTCGACCGCTCCATGCTTCAGCAGGCGCGCACGCGCGCCAAGGCCTATGGCGGCCAGGCCCGGCTGTGGATGCACCCCTACGCGGAAACCCGCCCGCGCGTGGCGTCGGCGATGTCGTCGGTCTGGTTCACGGCCTATCCGGGTTCCGTGATCACCGCCCCCGGCGAGTCGGTCCTCAAAACCCTCGGCGATGCGCATCTATGGCACGCGCTGTCCTCGATCGGCATCCAGGCGATCCATACCGGTCCGACCAAGCAGGCCGGCGGCATCACCGGCAGAACGGTGACGCCGTCGGTGGATGGCAACTTCGACCGCATCAACTTCTCGATCGACGCCCGCTTCGGCACCGAGGAAGAGTTCGTCAAGATCGGCCGCGCCGCAGCGGCGCACAACGCGATCGTCATCGACGACGTGGTGCCGGCGCATACCGGCAAGGGCGCCGATTTCCGGCTCGCCGAGATGGCGTACGGCGACTACCCGGGCCTCTATCACATGGTGGAAATCAAGCCCGAGGACTGGGGCCTGCTGCCGGAGGTGCCCGAGGGGCGGGACGCCGTCAACCTGTCGCCCGAGACCGTCGACGCGCTCAAGGAAAAGTGCTACATCGTCGGCCAGTTGCAGCGGGTCATTTTCTTCGAGCCGGGCATCAAGGAGACCGACTGGAGCGCGACGGCCCCGGTCGACGGCGTCGACGGCAAGACGCGGCGCTGGGTCTATCTGCACTATTTCAAGGACGGACAACCGTCGCTGAACTGGCTCGACCCCTCGTTCGCGGCACAGCAGCTGATCATCGGCGACGCGCTGCATTCGCTGGACGTGATGGGCGCGCGCGGCCTGCGGCTCGACGCGAACGGGTTTCTCGGCGTCGAGCGGCGCGCGCACGACAAGGCCTGGTCCGAGGGCCATCCCTTGTCGATCGTCGGCAATCAGTTGCTCGCGGGCGCGATCCGCAAGGCCGGCGGCTTCAGCTTCCAGGAACTGAATCTTACCGTGGACGACATCGCGGCGATGTCCAAAGGCGGCGCGGACCTGTCGTATGACTTCATCTCGCGCCCCGCGTATCACCACGCGCTGCTCACCGGCAACACCGAGTTCCTGCGGCTGATGCTGCGCACGGTGCATCAGTTCGGCATCGATCCGGCATCGCTGATCCATGCCTTGCAGAACCACGACGAACTGACGCTGGAGCTGGTGCACTTCTGGACGCTGCACGCCACCACGTCCTTCACCTACCAGGGCCAGACCTGGCCGGGCGGCATCCTGCGCGAGCATATCCGCGAAGTGATGTACGAGAAGCTGAGCGGCGAGCACGCGCCCTACAATCTGCGCTTCGTGACGAACGGCGTGGCCTGCACCACCGCCAGCGTGATCGCCGCCGCGCTGGGCATCCGCGAACTCGATGCGATGTCGGACGCCGATATCGAGCACATCCAGCAACTGCACCTGCTGCTGGCGATGTTCAACGCGCTGCAACCCGGCGTGTTCGCGCTCTCCGGCTGGGATCTGGTGGGCGCGCTGCCGCTGCCCGCGCATACGGTCGAGACCATGATGGCGGACGGCGACACGCGCTGGATCCAGCGCGGCGCCTACGACCTCGCCGGCCGCAATCCCGAAGCCACCGAATCGGGCGAAGGCCTGCCCAAGGCCGTCTGTCTCTACGGCAGCCTGCCGAGCCAGCTCGAACGTCCGGATTCGTTCGCGAGCAAGCTCAAACATCTGCTTGCGGTACGTCAGGCCTATGGCATCGCCAGCAGCCGGCAATTGCCGATTCCGGATGTGATCGCGCCGGGGCTGCTGATCATGGTGCATGAACTGCCGGCCGGGCGCGGGACGCAGATCACGGCGCTGAACTTCGGCGCGACGCCGATCCAGGAAGCCATCCACCTGCCGGACGTCGCGCCGGGCCCGGTCGTCGACATGATCCACGAGACCGACGAAGGCGACCTCACCGACAGCGGCGAACTCGTCATCAACCTCGACGCCTACGAGGGGCTGTGCCTGCGCGTGGTTAGCGCGCTGCCGAGTCCCGTCTGATTCCGTCCATGCCGCCCGCCTTTCCCGGCGCGGCGCGGATGACGGCGATGCCGAGCAGGATCTCCCACGTCATGATCGTATAGACGGCGCCGCGCTCGGCCATACCGGCCGGTACGACGTCGGCCGCGCCCAGCAGAAGCCCGGCACTGATCAGACCGAAGCCGCCCAGCGCCGCGCTGACGGCAGCCATCCAGGGGCGCGCGCCCATGCGCCATGCCACCCATCCCGCGGCGATGGCCGCGATGTTCCCCGCGGCGATGGCGGCCGCCGCCCCCGCCGCGTGATAACGCAGCGTCCCGTCCCCCAGGGCCGCCTGCGAGCCGTTGAACGTGCCGACCAGCAGCATTCCGGCCCCATGCACCAGGCCAAGCATCGGCGCGACGGTCCGCCAGGGCCGCGGCACGACCCGCGCGAGGCACAGGCCGCCCAGCAAGAACAGCATTCCCTCGACGCTGAACGCACCGTTCATCCATGCATGCCGGGGCGAACAGATCAACCGGCCGTGGAACAGCATGCCGCAGCCGGTCACGCCCAGATCGCTGATGTAATTGCGCGCATAGCTGTAGCGCGGCGTCGCCCAGGCCGCCGCGGCGAGGGTTTCCGCGAACAGGTATTGCACGCCCGCCAACAGAAGGGCGCATGCGCCGGCGAGTGCCCAGACACGACGCCGGCTCATGACGCTGCCCCGCGCACACGTCGCGTCCGCTCACCGGACGCGGAAATTACGCCGCCACGCAACGCCGCGTAACGTCGGGGATACCCTAGGTGCCGCCACGGTGGCATCAAGATTCTCGCGATCCTGCCGTTACAAGGGTGCATTACCGTGCTTTCCCATAATCTGATAATCGGTCGCCCGATCCGCGTCATGCGCTCTCGTCTTTCCGTCCGGTCCTTTTTCGCGCCACGCAGCGCCGAGCTCGCGCGCTCGCAGTTCGAAGCGTTCTCGCGGCAGATTCCCCTGCTCTACTTCATCCTGAGCGTGAACACGGCGTCGCTGGCCTTTACCCACCGGCACGTCGCGCCGCGCCT
Source organism: Robbsia betulipollinis (assembly GCF_026624755.1). NCBI lineage: Bacteria > Pseudomonadati > Pseudomonadota > Betaproteobacteria > Burkholderiales > Burkholderiaceae > Robbsia > Robbsia betulipollinis. The sequence goes on along the minus strand of NZ_JAPMXC010000001.1, from coordinate 1,097,596 downwards.
GCTGGCAGTCTACCTGCCCTGCCTGCTGTGCGCGCTGTGTATGGTACGCATCATCTCCTGGCGCCGGCGTCAAAGACGTCTCACCGATCCCGAAATCACGCAGCGTCTGCGCGCTTCGATTTTCATGACGTTTTTCATAGGCTCGGGCTTCACGATCTGGAGCCTGTCGCTCTTTCCTTATGGAGACGCGTACGTACGGGGTCATGTCGCCTTCTACATGGCCTTCACCGTCATCGGCTGCATCTTTTGCCTGATGCATCTGCGCGCCGCCGCGCTGCTGCTGACGGCACTCGTCATCGTGCCGTTCACGGCCTTTTTCGCGATGAGCGGCAACCCGGTGCTGATCGCGATCGCCGTCAACGTGTTGCTGGTCTCGCTCGCGATGGTGACGATCCTGCTGATCTACTACCGCGATTTCAACAGCCTCATCGAATCGAAGAAATCCCTGGTCGACAAGCGCGACGAAATGCAGCGCCTGAGCGACGAGAACTTCAAGCTCGCCAATCTCGACAGCCTGACGCTGCTGCCGAACCGGCGGCGTTTCTTCGCCGACATCGAGACGCTGCTCGCGAGCAGCGCGCTCAGCGGCCACAGCTTCGCCGTCGGCGTGCTCGACCTCGACGGTTTCAAACAGATCAACGACCTCTACGGCCACGGCGTGGGCGATGCGGTCCTCACCGAAACCGGCAAGCGGCTCACCGGCCTGGCGCGTCCCGACGTCGCCTTCGCGCGCCTGGGCGGAGACGAATTCGGCATGATCATCCCGTGCGCGCGGGACCGCGAGGGCTTGCTCCAGCTCGCCGAGGCCATCTGCCATTCGCTGGCATTGCCCTATATCCGTCCGAAGGCAACGGTGCGTCTGTCGGGTTCGCTGGGGCTGGCGATCTATCCCGACGCCGGCTCCCATGCCGAGCAGCTGCTCGAACGCGCCGACTACGCGCTCTATTTCGCCAAGCAGCATCGGCGCGGCGGCACCGTCGTGTTTTCCGCAGAGCATGCCACGCAGTTGCGCAAGGTGGCGCTGGTCGAACAGGAACTGCGTCAGGCGGATCTGGACAGCGAAATGTCCCTCGCCTTTCAGCCGATCGTCGACACCACCCAACGCCGCATCGTCGCGTTCGAGGCCCTGGCGCGCTGGCATAACCCCACGCTCGGCATGGTCGATCCGGCAACCTTCATCGACATCGCCGAGCGCTGCGGGCTGATCAATCTGCTGACCGAGGTGCTGCTGCGCAAGGCGCTCGCCTTCGCCCGCGCGTGCCCGCCGGACATCCGCATCGCCTTCAACCTTTCGACGCTCGACATCACGTCGAAGGGCGCACTCGCGCGCATCATCGGCATCACGCAGACGAGTGGCGTCGCGCCGCATCGTATCGATTTCGAGGTCACCGAGACGGCGATCATCAACGATTTCGACCAGGCGCGCGAGGCCTTGTACGCGCTCAAGGCCCTGGGCGTGCAGATTTCGCTCGACGATTTCGGCACCGGCTTTTCCAGCCTGAGCCGGGTACACCAGTTGCCGCTGGACAAGATCAAGATCGATCGCAGTTTCGTCACGAACATCGAAGCCGGCCAACATGGACGTGCGATCGTGCGAAGCATCGCGAATCTGTGCGTCAACCTGAACGTCGCCTGCGTGGTCGAGGGCGTGGAAACGCAGGCCCAGCTCGGCATTCTGCGCAGCCTGGGGTGCGATCTGATGCAGGGCTACTTCTTTCAGCGGCCGGTATCGGCGGATCAGGCGCTCGGCCTGCTGGAGAACGGTATCGCCGCTTTCGCGCCGGCACCGGCCGAGAGCGCGCCGGCAGCGGCCGAAAGCGACGCGCTCGCCTGACGGCGGCCGGGGCCGCCGCCCGCACGCCGCCGCGCACATTCAGTCGGCGGTGTCCGCATGCGCGGGCATCCGCGCCCGGGCCCGGCTGTCCGGCAGGGGCGACCAGTACGGCCGCACATGCTGGCGGGTGTCGACGACCACCATATAGCGGCCCGCCCAGGGCGTGGGTTGCCGCTCCGGCTTGAGCACCCACATCGACCGGCCGCCCCGCAATTGCGCGTCGTAATCGGCATCGAGCACTCCGTGCCGGTCGAGGAACTGGTTCAACGCGCCGGGGATGCGCACGCACCCTTTCGAATGCCGCATGCCGAGCAGGGGCTCGAGTACGTCCGGGTCCGTCGCGTGCATCTGCAGCCGCATCTGCGAGACACCGCCCTTGCCCCAGCCGCGCTCGCCTTGCTGCCAGCCGAAGTCGTAGATGCGCATGCCGTGCTGGCCGTAGCCGCGAATGTGGTTTTCGTTGAGCGTGCCTTCGGCACGGTAATCCATGTTGGCGGGCGTATGCACGAAAACGCCCGTCGGCGTGACGAAATGATCGTAGCTGCCCGGGCGGCCGGTGGAGACCGGCGCGGCGCCGATGAGGCGCCAGGTGTCCCCGGACCGGGCGCGGAAATAGATGAAGAGGGCCTCGACGAACGTATTGCGGTCGACCAGGACGACATACTCGTTGGACAGCGCCCCCGCCTTGCCGGCCGTCAGCGCCTGTTCCAGTACATCCGCATAGGCGGCCTGCGTGACGGCGGGTACCTTCAGGCGCCGCGGCACCTCGTCGACAAAGGTCTGCCGCAACGCCAGCGCGCCCGGCGCCGCGCCGCCGGCGATGTGCGCCGCGTGCGCCGGCGACGGCGTCAGACCGAGGCCAAGGCCCATGGCGGCCATCGCCCGAACGCCCCATCGTACTGCTCTGACCACGCGCATTCCTCGAAAATGTCCGACCTGTCCGACCTGTCCGACCTTCAGCCGCGCATTCGCGGCCAGCCGCATTCTAGTACCTCGCCGGTGTCGCGTACAGTGCGGATAGGGATCGGCGCGATCGAGGCAAGCGCGCAACGCGCCGGCGCAGGCCCCTGTGTCAAGGCCCTGCGTCGGGGCCCTGCGTCGGGGCCCTGCGTCGGAGCCCTGCGTCGCGGCCCTTGCGCCGGACGGCACGCGCGGATGCGCCATCGACGTTATGCTAGCGGCATGACTCTCGACAACCGCGCCGCCGTCTCCGGTCCCCGCGCCGCCCCGGCCGCTTCAGCCCTTGGCGGCCCCACCCGCGCCGCGCCCGCGCTCGAATGCCGCGGCCTGAGCAAGACCTACGGCAGCGGCCGGGTCGTCCTCGACCACCTGGACTTCACGCTCGCCTCCGGGGAGTTCGTGGCCGTGATGGGCGACTCCGGGGTCGGCAAATCGACGCTGCTCAATCTGATCGCGGGCCTGGACACCGCCGACAGCGGCGAGGTGCGCATCGACGGCATGCCCATGACGCAACTCGACGACGATGCGGCCACGCGGCTGCGACGCGGCAAACTCGGTTTCGTGTTCCAGGCCTTTCACGTGCTGCCGCATCTCACGCTCGCGCAGAACGTCGCCGTGCCGCTGTTGCTCAACGGTCTGCCGCGCGCACGCGCAACAGAAATGCTCGACGCCGTCGGCCTGCGCGGCCGCGGCGGGGACTTCCCCCGCCAGTTGTCGGGCGGCGAACTGCAGCGCGTGGCCATCGCCCGCGCGCTGGCGCACCGTCCCCGCCTGATCCTCGCCGACGAACCCACCGGCAACCTCGATCCGGACACCGCGCACGAGGTGCTCGCGCTGCTGCGCGCGGAAATCAAGGCAACCGGCGCCGCCGCCATCATGGTCACCCATTCCACGCAGGCGGCGGCCAGCGCGGACCGGGTGCTGATCCTGCGCGCCGGCGGTCTGCACGACGCGCGCGCGGGTGACGACGGGCGCGACGCGCACGAGCCAGGCAGCAGCCCCGATACGCGCCTTCCCGGTCACGACCATGCGTGACGACCCAAGCGCGGCCGGCGCGCGCGGCGCCACGGCCGCCGGCATGCGCACCCTCGCGCGCTGGCTGCTGGGCGCCGAGTGGCGCAGCCATCCCGGCCGGGTGGGCGTGGCGATCGCCACGATCGCGCTGGGCGTGGCGCTCGGCTATGCCGTGCAGCTGATCAACGGCGCGGCATTCGCCGAGTTTTCCGCGGCGGCACGCAGCCTGTCCGGCCAGGCCGATCTGGAAGTGCGCGGCACCCAGGCGACCTTCGACGAACGCGTCTATCCGCAACTCGCCACGCTCGCCGGGGTCGTGCTCGCAAGCCCGGTCCTCGAACTCGATGCCACGGTGCCCGCGCGCGACGCGCCGCTCAAGCTGCTCGGACTGGACGTGTTCCGCGCCGCCGGACTCACCCCGGAACTGATCGGCGTGCCGGCAGCGGGGCGTCCCTTCGACACGCTCGCCGACGATGCGGTCTTCCTCTCCGCCGCCGCGCAACAGTGGCTGGACGCGGCGCCCGGCCAGGCGATCCGCCTGCGCAGCGGCACGGCGGACCGTTCGTTCCGGGTGGCGGGCGGCCTGGTCCGCACGCGTCCCGGACAGCGCCTCGGCGTCATGGACATCGCCGCCGCGCAATGGCGTTTCGGCCTGGTGGGACGACTCTCGCGAGTCGATCTGAAGCTCGCCCGCGGCGTGGACCGCGAGGCGTTCCGGCGCACGCTCCAGACGCGCCTCGGGCCCGCCTGGGTAGTCTCCGAACCGCGCGACATCGACAGCCGCACCGACCGGCTGTCGCGTGCCTACCGTATCAATATGAACGTGCTGGCGCTGGTGGCGCTGTTCACGGGTGCTTTCCTGGTCTTTTCGACCCAGGCGGCAAGCGTCGTGCGGCGCCGCGCGCAGTTCGCGCTGCTGCGTGTGCTGGGCTGGACGCGCGGGCAGTTGCTGCGTCAGGTCCTGCGCGAAGGCGCATTGCTGGGCGTCGTCGGCGCCGCGCTCGGGCTCGCCGTGGGCTACGCGCTCGCGACCGCCGCGTTGCGGCTGTTCGGCAGCGACCTCGGCGGCGGCTACTTCCCCGGCGTGCGGCCGCAGATTCATTTCTCGGCGCTCCCCGGCGCGATCTTCTTCGCGCTGGGTGTGGGCGTCGCCGTCGCCGGCAGTCTGGTGCCCGCGGCGGAAGCCGCGCGCGCCCGCGCCGCGGCCGCGCTCAAGGCCGGCAGCGAGGAAAACGCGCTGGCGCCGCTCGCCGCGCCCTGGCCGGCGCTCGGCTGCTTCGTCGCCGCGGCGGTGCTGACGCAACTTCCGCCGCTGTTCGAAGTGCCGATTCTCGGTTATCTGGCCGTCGCCTTGCTGCTCATCGGCGGGATCGCGCTGATGCCGCGGGTGACGGCGCTGGTCTTCGGCGCGCTGCTGCGCCGGCGCGCGCACACGCGCGATGCCACGGTCGCGACGCTGGCCCTCGCGCGGCTGGCCAACGCCCCGGGCCAGGCCGCGATCGCGATGGGCGGCGTCCTGTCGAGCTTCGCACTGATCGTGGCGATGGCGGTGATGGTCGCCAGCTTTCGCGAATCGGTCGATGGCTGGTTGACGCATCTGCTGTCCGCCGATCTCTACGTCCGCATGGCGCCGAACGGCGACACCGCCGGCGCCGGTCCCGGCGACCAGCAACGCATCGCGACCACGCCCGGCGTGCGACACGTCGATTTCATGCGAACCGCAAGCCTGACGCTCGACCCCGCCCGCCCCGCCGTCGCGCTGCTGGCGCGCGATATCGACGCGCGCGACCCCGGCGCCAGCCTGCAGCTCACGTCGTCCGCACTGCCGCCCGGCGCCTGGCATCCGGGCGACATCCCCATCTGGGTGTCCGAGGCGATGGTCGATCTGTATGGCTACCATGTCGGACAGACGCTGAACCTGCCGCTCGCGCCGCCGCCGGACACGCGCTCCGGCGGCGCGGACCACCTCGACAAACCGCGCTTCGTCGTGGCCGGCATCTGGCGCGACTACGTGCGCCAGAGCGGCGCGATCGCGTTGCGGCGCGCCGACTACCGCCGCCTGACGCACGACGACACCGTGACCGATGCCGCGATCACCACCGCGCCGGGCGCGGACGTCGGTCCGGTGATCGCGGCGCTGCGCCGCCTCCCTTTCGGCACGGCGCTGAGCTTCGCCCAGCCGGGCGAGATCCGGGCCAAGACCCTGACGATCTTCGACCGCAGTTTCGCCGTGACCTATCTGCTCGAAGCCGTGGCCATCATCATCGGTCTGTTCGGCGTGGCCGCCACGTTTTCCGCGCAGACCCTCGCGCGGGCACGTGAATTCGGCATGCTGCGGCATATCGGGCTCACGCGCCGTCAGGTGCTGGGCATTCTCGCCGCCGAGGGCGGCATGCTGACCGCGCTGGGCATCGGCCTTGGCGCGGTGCTCGGCTTCGCGATCAGCCTGATCCTGATCGACGTCGTCAACCCGCAGTCGTTCCACTGGACGATGTCGCTGCACATGCCGTGGACGGTGCTGGGCATCGTTGCCGCGACCATGCTGGCGGCGTCGTGCGTCACGGCCGTCGTCGCCGGACGCAAGGCCCTGTCGGTCGATGCGATCCGGGCGGTCAAGGAGGATTGGTGATGATCGCGCCTTTGCGTGCTTCGATCAGCGGCGGTCTGGCCGGCACGTGCGCGGCCTTGCGCGCGCTCTGGTGCGCGGCCTGTTTCACCATGTTGCCGGGAGCCATCGCCACGGCCGGTGCCGCCGCACCCGTGGATGCCGCCCCGGTGAACGCCGCCGCGTCTTCCCATGTCCCCGCTTTCGCCACCGTGGTCCCCGGCCGGCCGATCGTCTTCCCGCGCGACGGCGGCGCGCATCCCGCGTTCCGTACCGAGTGGTGGTACGCGACCGGCTGGCTGGTGCGGCCGGACGGCCGCCCGCTCGGCTTCCAGATCACCTTTTTTCGCTCGGCGACGGGTACCGATCCCGCCAACCCCAGCGCATTCGCGCCAACGCAGCTGATCATCGCGCATGCGGCATTGAGCGACCCGGGCCTGGGACATCTGCTGCACGACCAGCGCATCGCGCGCCAGGGGTTCGACCTGGCCTACGCCAGGGAGGCCGGTACCGATGTCAAGCTGGACGACTGGCATCTCGTCCGTGCGGCCGACGGCCACTATACGGCAACGGTCCAGGGTGCGGGTTTCACGCTGAATCTGACCTTGACGCCCACCCAGGCGCCGCTGCTGCAGGGCGACGCCGGGTATTCGCGCAAGGGCCCGCTGGCATCGCAGGCCAGTTATTACTACAGCGAACCGCAACTGCGGGTGAGCGGTGCGATCGGCGTCGACGTCGACGTCGGCGGGGGCACGGGGGGCGCGGGCGGCGCGAATACCGACAGCGCGACGGCGGCGGATGGGAAAGGCACCGGGGCACTCGCACCCGGACAGCACGGCGGCGCGATCCGCCAGACGCCCGTCACCGGCCTCGCCTGGCTCGATCACGAATGGTCGAGCACGGTCCTCAGTACCGACGCCACCGGCTGGGACTGGCTGGGCGCCAACCTCGACGACGGCTCCGCGCTGATGGCCTTCAAGGTGCGGGCGCGCGACGGTCACGCGGTCTGGGCCCACGCGGCGCTACGTGGACGCGACGGACGGATCACCGCGTTCGGACCGGATGCGGTAACGTTCACGCCGCTGCGCGAGTGGTCGTCACCGCGCACGGCGGCCCGCTATCCGGTCGCGCAGACGGTGAAGACCGGCGCGCTGACCTGGCAACTCGACCCGCTGTTCGACGACCAGGAACTCGACTCGCGGCAATCCACGGGGGCGGTGTATTGGGAGGGCGCGGTTCGCGTGCGCCGGAATGGACAAAGCGTCGGCAGGGGATATCTCGAAATGACGGGGTACGACGGCGCGCTGAAATTCGAAAAATAAACACCGGAGACGGCTCGACGGGCGGCGCCCGGCCACCGGCTCGACCTTCGGAGTTCTACCCGGAACAAGGATCGTCGCTCCGCTTGGCAACGGCCGCCCGGATCATCAACTCCGGAAACCCCGTTCGCGCATCGCGCTCGCGCGAAAACGCGTACTCCGGAAGCACCAGCACCACCAGTTCGGCAGTCGTGCGCACCGCGCAGCCGGGCGACACATGTCCTCCCGAGACCTGCCCGCGCGCATCCGCCACGCTCATGTGCAGATGTGCGCCATCGGGCGCAAGCGAACCGGCGAGCGTGAGGATTTCCAGGTCGCCGCGCAGCGTGGCCGGCGCATCGACGCCGGCGAAACGCAATTGCGCGACGCTCAGACTGCCGATGCCCTGGATGACGAACGCCGCGCGCCAACCGCGCACCCGCGCCATCGCTTCGAGGGCGCCGCGCAAATCGTCGCCCGGCAGCAGGCGTAAGGGACAGGTTTGCAGGATCGATTCTCCCATCGCATGGATGATCTCCGTCGTCACGGATCGCGCGCTTCGGAAGTATAGTCGACACATGCCGCCCGTTGTCACGCGCGAGGATTCCCCTGAATCCACGCTGGATCACCGCACAGACCCCACCGGACGCCGCCATGACCTCCTTCGCCACGCTGCATGCCCTGCGCGCGGAACCGGCCTTCGACGCCGACCTCCTGCTGCGCGGGGCGCCCTGCGCCCCGCACGCGGGCGTGCCTCCCGGCTGCGTGACGGTCGAGATCGACGGCAGCGCCGACCACCTGCGCTTCTATGGCCGGTTCGACCGGCAATCGACGCTGCCGCCGGTGATTTTCCTCGATGGCGACATGCTGGGAGGCAGCCGCTTCGATGCGACGCTGCTGGCCGACGACGACTATGCGCAGCGCTCGCCCGCTTCCCTGCAACGGGAAGCCGAGCAATACGCGATCGCCACCGGCCGTCTTTTCGTGCATCTCGCGCGGCCGGGGGTCTACGGCTCGTCCGGGGACCACACCCAGCGCCGGCGCCCTCGGGAGATCGCGCTCGTGGATGCGGCCATCGATCAACTCAAGCTCGCGTTCTCGTGGGACCGCATCGATCTTTGCGGGTTTTCCGGCGGCGCGCATCTGGTGGCGGCGCTCCTGAGCCGCCGCAGGGACGTGCGGCGCGCGGTGATGGCCTCGGGCGTGCTGGCGGTGCGCAGAAGAATGAACGAGGAAAACGCCCGGACCGACGTCACCGGCTATGCCGACTTCGTCGACCCGCTGGATCTGGTCGCCGACGTCGCCGCGCATGCGCCCCGCGGCATCGTCGTCCTCACCGACCCCGACGACGCGGTGGTCTCGGCGGCCGTGCAAACCGCGTATGTCGATGCATTGCGCCGCGCCGGCGTCGCGGTGGATTACCGGATGATGTCGGCGGCCGACCCGGCGCACCACGACCTGCGGCTACCCGCCATCATGTGCGCGCTCACCTCCTGAACCCGCGCGAGCGTTCGGCTGGCGTCGCCGCGCCCGGCGTTCGGGCACGGCCCTGTAGTAGGATGGTTCGCCTACCCTCCCGCCGCCTGACCCGGCTTCCCACTCCAGCCCCATCGAACGGACCGTCATGACCATCGAACTGAAACTCCTCGCCTGGACGCTGATCCTCGCCATCGTGCAGATCTTTCTGCCCTCGATGCTGCGCAACCGGGAGACCGGCACCGCCTACAACGCGGGGCCGCGGGACGAACCCGGCCCGCCCGTGGGCGTGCTTACCGGCCGCATGATGCGGGCGAAAAGCAATCTGTATGAAACCCTGCCGCTGTTCATCGCCGCGATCCTCACCGCCCATATCGCCGGCCGCGAGGGCAGCCTCACGCATATCGGCGCCTGGCTGTACCTCATCGCGCGCGTGATCTATGTGCCGCTGTATGCCGCGGGCATTCCGTATATCCGTTCGATGGTCTGGCTGGTGTCGCTGCTCGGCGTGGTACTCGCCATCGCTGCGTTGTTCTGATCGAATTTCCGATGGCCTACCCCGGCAGAGGAGCCGGGACAGACCGCATGCGGCCCCGTGACAGGATGTCGGAACCGCGGCGCCCGTCTGGCGCCAGTCAGGCGGAACCGTCCCGGTGCCCCGGTTTCAAGCTCCTTAAAGTCGCGACCCTGACCAGCCAGCGTCGTATCGCCTGTTCCTCATCGTGGGACAGATCTGCCGTCAACGTCTGCTCTACCGCAGACACCCGCACTTTCGCCCGCGCCAGCAGTTCACCCCCTTCCCGGGTCAGGCTCAGTTGCTGAATACGCCCGTGAACCGCATGCGCATGGCGGGACACCATGCCGTTTTTCTCCAGATTCGCCACGATGACACTCAGCGTCTGCGGCGTGAGTAGCGCCAGCCGCGCCAGATCCGCGTTCGAATGACCTGGATAGGCGTGCAGCATCGTCAGCACGGCGAACTGCGGAAGCGTCACCTGCAGGTCGGCCAGCGCTTGTTCGACATGGGCGCGGTGCGCGTTACCCGCCTGGCGCAACAGATAGCCCAAATGCCCTTCCGTGCCGCGTTTGCCCTCCCCTGCGGCAGGCGGCGTGATGGCAGCGCTTGTTTTGCTCACGATGTCAAAGCTCTGATAATATGTTCGTACTCTGATAATAGCAGGATAACCGGACACGTTTCATGTCGGAAAACCATGCACGGGTCGACTACCCCGAGTTCGCCGCGCTGGCACCGCAGGTTCACGCCGCCCTGCTTGCGCTCGGGCAGGCCGTGGATGCCAGCGGGCTGGACAAAACCCTCACCGAAATCGTCAAGCTGCGCGTCTCGCAACGCAATGGTTGTGCGTTTTGCATTCAGTTTCATCTGGGCGTAGCGCGCAAGCTGGGCGTACCGCAGGCGAAGCTCGACCTGCTTGCCGCGTGGCGGGATGCCGGCGTGTTTTCGCGGAGGGAAATGCGCGCGCTGGCCTGGGCCGAATGCCTGGACGACCTCACGGGTGCCGGCGGGGCCGACGATGTCCATGAAGCATTGTCCGAATCATTCACGCAGGCCGAGATCGTCATGTTGACGACTGCCATCGCATCGATCAACGCCTGGAACCGGCTGGGCGTCGGACTGCGCTTCGCGCCGCTGGCCTGACGTGTGAACCGCAGCCCGAAGCGCACGTACCTGTCACGGGAACGCGCCGGTCCAGACGCGACGCCGGCTAGGGCGTCGCCGGCGTGCAATACGCGGAGAAGCCCGGACGTGCGGCAAGCCGGTCGAAGTACGCCAGCAGCGCGGGCAGCGACGCGTGCTCCTGCGGCGTGCAGAACCAGCGGTTCACCGACAGCGCGATCGCGATATCCGCCAGCGAGAAGGTCTCGCCCGCGATGAATGCCCCGCTTTTATCGAGTTGCCGCTCGATGATGCGCATGTGTTTCGCCCAGTCCGCGAGGGACCGGGCGACGGCGTCCCGGTCGTCATGCGCGGGAGAATGCCGCACGAGGGCCATGAAGGCATAGGACCATGCGCGATTTAGATCGGTCGCCTGCCAGTCGAGCCACTGGTCGACCCTGGCGCGCTCGCGCGGCGGAGTGGGATACAGCGCCTCGGCGCCCTCGCGCGAAGCCAGATACCGGATGATCGTGTTCGACTCCCAGAGCACGAAATCGTCATCCTGCAGCACCGGCACCAGTCCGTTGGGATTGAGCGCGAGAAAGGTCGGGCTATCGAGCGTCAGCGCGCCGGTGCCCCAGCTTTCATGCGCGAAATCGCGCCCGAGTTCGGCGCAGGTCCACAGCACCTTGCGCACATTGATCGACGAATCCCTACCCAGAATCTTCAACATCGGCCATCTCGATGGTTGTCGGAATGGCCAGTGTAAATCGTTCGGCGGATCGAACGCCGAAACCTTACCCTCGAATTGCCTAGGCGAAGGCCAGGGCGTCCTCGCTCTCGTCCGCGCCGGCATACAGACCGCAGGCCATGAGCACCGATTCCAACGCTTCCCGCCGTACCGGCTTTTCGACGAAGGCCACCGCGCCGCTCGCGCGGATCTGACCGCGCATGCCCGCGGGCGCTTCGTCGGACACGATGATGACGGTGGTGGCGGCATTGACGCGTTGCAGCGCGTCCATCAATTCCAGCCCCGTCATGCCCGGCAGCATCAGATCCAGGAACATCACCGCGGCGTGCCCCTGGCTGCAGGCGGCCAGCGCTTCGTTACCCGTGCTGGCTTCGGCCAGCGTAACGTCCCAGTGATCCGGCATCGCGGAAATCAGGCTTTCGCGGGCGGAGGCGGAGTGATCGGCAATCAGAACAGAGAGGCTCATGATGGGCTACCGTTTCGGTGTCAGGTAATTGTTTCCAGTATATCGACCCGTATCGGTATAAATTAACCCTCGTTTTCCCTATCAGGTTAACGCTGAGGCGAGATCGCAACACCTTCGCGCGTCTCGTTATAATGCGCGCACCCGTGCCCGGGGACCGTTCGCTACCCCTTGTTCCGCGCTACCGGAGTTCGATTTGACCACCCGTTCCATCGTCGCCTTCCCGGACCCGCGTCTGCGCGTCCCGGCCCATGCCGTCACGGTCTTCGACGCCGCCCTCGCCGCCCTGGCGGCGGACCTGCTCGATACGCTGCACGCCGCCGACGGCATCGGCATCACCGGCCCGCATATCGGCGTGCCGCAGCGTCTCGTCGTGCTCGAACTACCGGAGGCGCCGGCCTCGCAGGTCTACGTCAATCCGTGCATCGTCTGGTCGTCGAGCGAGACCGTCCAGCACGACGAAGGCAGCGTCTCGATGCCCGGCGTGATCGAGCGAATCACGCGGGCCGCCGCGGTACGCGTGCGCTACGACGACCTCGACGGCCGGGAGCAGGTGGAGGAAGCGGAAGGCTTGCGCGCGGTCTGCCACCAGCATGAAATCGATCAACTGGACGGTATTTTCTGGATCGACCGGCTGTCGCGGCTCAAACGGGAGCGCGTGCTCGCGCGCTTCGCGAAGCTCAGACGCGGCTGAACGTCGGCGGCACTTCGAGCAGAGAGCCCTGGCCGCCGGGCCCCCTCACAAGTCCAGATCGGACAGACCGGGATGGTCGTCGGGACGGCGCCCCAGCGGCCAGTGAAACGGGCGGTCCGACTCGTTTCTCGCCGCCTTGTTTCTCAATATCCCACCGTGCCCAGCAGCGCGGGCGTGCCGAATTCCCCGATCGACGCGTTCGACCGCTCGAAGTAAAGCGTCCAGAACTGCTTCAAGGCGTTTATCGTCTGCGGATCACGGTAGACGTTCCTGACCTTTGCATCCCCAGCCAGCAAACCCGCGCCAATCACATAAACCCGCGCTCCGCCGAAATCACCAATCATCCCCGCGGCGCTCGCCTTCTTGATTTCCACGCGCGGGTCGATTCGGCGAACGGCGTCATGGGCGTAAAAGCTCGAAACAGAACTGTTCTCGAGCATGTCCGACGCCAGCAGCACAACCTTGTCGGAGGCAGGCGATGCCCGGACTTTGTCGCTGATATCCTTTAAGGCCGCCAGGATGTCCGACTTCGCCAGATCGTTCGTCGCCATTGATTCGACATGCGTGACATCCGAAAGCAACACCTTTCTTGCGAATGCCGCTTGCCCGGTCATGCACGCGTCAAAGCTGCGCAAGGCACGCTCGCTGATATCGTTGCGCACTTTTTCCGGCATTTGCGACTCGATCACCCCGCGCGTCACGACCTCCGTGTAATGCCCTTGCGAGAAGGCCGAGAAATCGAAAAGCGTGTAGGCCCCCGCAGGTCGAATGGCCTTGCCTGCCATCTCCATGATTTGTGCCCGCAGCTTCTCGTCGAATACCGTCGTCTGATCGATGGCGATGAAAAGCTCGTGAGCGGCGCCCCCGGCCATCGGCTCGATGTGGTTGGCAGCGTAGCAACTCGGAATATCGTTCGTGACGCCGGCATATGCCGACGCGGCTATCGCGCTCAGGCAGACTGCCGCTGTTGCGATGCTGAGGTATCTGCTCATGTTTGTCGCGTCAGGCCTTGAAAAGATCATCGAGTTCGGACTCGAGCGTGAGCCGCGCCTGTTGCGCGCGTTCCTTGCGAAGCTTGATCGCCGCGAACACTTCGGCACGCACCGAGGCGTCGAGCCCGTACATCAGCGCTTTCTTGCGCGCCACGTCGGGCTCGGCTTCGATCCTCGCGACGACTGCGTCGATGCGCGCAGTCGCCGACGCGTCGCCGACAGTTGCGGCCGGTCCCGGGGCTATCTGCGGGTGTGCATCCGGCGCGAGAGCGTCGACAGCGGCGTGTCCCGCCACGGCCTGTCCCGCCGGTCCCCGCGGCGCCGGCCGATCGGTCGCCGGCGCTGTTGCCACGGCGGACGCGCGAACCGGAGCGCTTTCCAGATCCGTGAAGGCGCGATGCGCAAGGACGTAATCCCTGAAGGTCTTCGAAAACGTCTTGCCTGAGATATCCGCGTTCTCGGCCATCTGTTTCTGGAGATTCTCGAGTTGCGACTGTGCGATCGCCCGAAACGGCGCGTAGTAAGTGTTGTAGTCCTCGAATGTCTTGAAGCCTTTCGTGGTTTTCCATGCAGCGAAACTTTCCCGGCCGCCGAAACCCCACGCGAAGCCGCCGAAAATGCCTACGATCTGCGTCACCACGAAAATCACCGCCAGCGTGATGAACGCCGCCGCGCCTTCGCTCCGGGTTGACGACGACGCCTCTTCCTTCGCACGGTCGTCGGCGGCTTTCTGGCTGGCGACAAGCTCGGCCGGCATCGAATTCGCCGTCGAGAACGGATTGCCGGCGTCGGCGCCCTGCTGCATGCCCATCGTCTCCCGCGTCTGTTCCGCGTTGAGATTGCTCCAGCGCATCCACGTCGACGTTCCCGCGATGACGATGATCACCGCGACAGTCAGGACGACCATGAAATAGCTGTGACTGGTCCCGACGCGATTTGCGACCTGCGTATAATCGGGTTCGCTGTCATCAACGGATTGATCGTCATCGAGCTTGACCTTGCGGCTGGAAAACCGCTCCTGTGCCTTATCCTGCTTCCATTGCTTCCTGCATCGCGCGACGAGGTTGGAGCGATAAAGCTGATGGCCCGCGACGTGCGTCAGGAACACCATGATCACGCATAGCACGAACACGATTGCCAGCATCAACAACGTGTGCGTGTTGGCGCTGCCATCTCGGGCCATCCAGCTGCCCAATAGATAGGAAAACCCCAGACCTTCCGCGATCACCAGCACGCTCAGAAGCGTGAGGAGCCACAACGGCGTGGGCGAGCGTCCGCCATCGTCCGACTTCCCGAGGTAATCGTTGCGCTTGCTGAATTCGGTTTTCGAAAGATAGGAGATGAACTTGTTGTAATCGCCGCACAGCGTGCGCTCGGAATCGGTCCAGCCATCTTTACCATGGATGCCATGGCGTGAAAGACGCGCCGTCTTTCCGAGAACCGGGAACGTGTAATTCCAGTGGTTCAGCCAGAACGCAAGCGTCGAACGGAAGGAAAATGCGCCGATTGCAAGTAATACGACAACGACGCACCAGATAGCTGGCCCAAGGTTGGCTTGAATGAAATCCATCATGTTCCCTACTCCTTCTTATCAAGTGCGCGCGATGACCGGCACGTAGTTCACCGTGAAATACTGATCGTTCCTGCGGCGCACGAGCTCGCCCGAAATTGCTTTGCCGTTGGAGAAGAGAATGTCCGCGCAGTCGAAAACGCCGCGATCGTTCACGAAGACGCGGTACAAAACGCCCTCCCTGACCGCGTAGGCATTGACCTCGGGTGACAGCGTCAGTTGCGGCGTACCGCTCGGGCCGGCGCGCAGGTCGTCGTTTTTCCATACCAGCAGTGTCGGCCTCGCGCCGGCCGTCGTGCCGTTGCGCAGAACCGAGACGTCCTTGAGCGCGAGATACTGCCCATTCAGCGTCGTGCCCCAGCTGCTGCCGTACAGATTCGGCAAATGATCCCGCACGGGCACCGCACGGTCGTCGACCACGGATTTCAGTGCCCGTGAAACGCGCGCCCGATCATTTATGCAGCTCTTCGCCACCGGCGCCTCGTCGGCAACCGCCGAGGAAAGGAACGAGAACGCCGGGGACGAGGGCGGGAGAGCGGCGAACTGAAGGCCGAGCGTCGCCGAAGGCACTTCCCGCCAGCCAAAATCGATGCCGTTGGCAGACGGGGACCGCACGGACGCGGCGGCGGTTGCGGGTAGGGCATTCGCCGCCGTCGCGATGTTCGCCGAAACGCGCGGGGATCCGGCGCGCGTGATTGACGGATCCGTCGCCGCGCCATGTGCCGCCCTGCCGGCCGACCTGCCGGATGTCGCGCGCTCGGCGCCGCCTGTAGCGACCTGCTCGGCATGTGCCGTCACTGCCCGGTAGTATTGATATTTTGGCGTGCGACTGTTTGCGTAACTCTGGAGGATGTCGGTTCTGGCGCCAGCGAGATCGACGATCTCGACCCGGCGATTGGCCGAGCGACCCTGCTCCGTATGGTTGTCGGCGATCGGCAACGTCTCGCCGGCCCCCTGGTAGAACACATTCTCCGGTGCAATTCCGTGGCTCGCGAATAAACGCGCGACCGCTCGGGCGCGACGCTCGGACAAATCCGCGTTTAACTCCGAGCTGCCTGTGTCATCCGTATGGCCGATGAGAAGAATCTTCGTTCCGGCCGCAGCGGCTTTATCGGCCGCGCTCGATGCCTCGGCCACGCGGCTGGAAGTGCGGTACTGTTCGGCAATTTCAGCGAAATAGCCCGCCGCCTCCGCAGTCAACACCGCCGATCCCGTGAGGAATTGGGTGTGTTGCGCGGTATCGACGATCGTGAAGGAACTGCCGACCTGCTCGGTCTTGCCTGTTTCCTGCGCGCGCGATTCGAGCGCGCTCGCTGTATAGGTGAGGTCATGCCTGGCGGCGATCTTCGACAAGGCGCAGCGCCGGCTATCCACCGAGTGTCCGATGAGGCCTCCGGCCAAACCGCCGGCGGCACCAGCGATCGTCGCGGCCGCGACCTTGTTCTTGTTGGCAATCACCGCGCCCAACACCGCACCCAGCCCGGCGCCCACTGCGATGCCGATATTCCGGTTGCTGTTCGCGCAAGGGTCCGGATTTGCAAAGGTGCTCTCGAAAACATTCGATTCCGGGTCCGTTCGCCCGTCGCGCGTCTGCTGGAATCCGCTGGGGTTCGCACATCCCGATAATGCAAAAGCAGTGACCGTAGCAAGCCAAAGTGGCCGCGCCTTTCCTATTTTTTTCACTGAAAACCCCTCGAACATTTATTTTTGTTTGTAAAAACCGATTCGATCGAAACAATTGCCGTGCCGCAATCAAAACAGGCACATCATAGCGGGGTTCGGATGAACTTTGAAGAATCCGGTTTTTATTGAATCGGAGGGTTTTAAAAAAACTTTGACAATTCCGGCGAAATTCACGGGAAAACAAAAAGCAGAGTTTTGTACGCTAGAATTAATTCATCAATTTCGATTGCAAAAGGTCGTGGATCGGTTCGACGATGTCAAAACAAGACCGCAGTGCCGGTAGGCGTTGCCGCATGAATCGGCTGCCGCGCGTCGGGCTGATGTTGACGCGCAACAAACGGTGCGGCTGTCGCGGCTCAAACGGGAGCGCGTGATCGCGCGCTTCGCGAAGCTCGGGCGCCGCTGAACGTCGGGCTGAACATCCGGCAGGAATCCCGGCGCACCAACTCCCTCACAAATCCAGATCGGACAGACCGGGATGGTCGTCCGGACGGCGCCCCAGCGGCCAGTGAAACTTGCGGTCCGCCTCGCCGATCGGCAGGTCGTTGATGGAGGAGAAGCGCCGCGTCATCAAGCCGACCGCGTCGAACTCCCAGTTCTCGTTGCCATAGGAACGAAACCAGTTGCCGGAATCGTCGCGCCACTCGTACGCATAGCGCACGGCGATGCGGTTTGCGGTGAATGCCCACAATTCCTTGATCAACCGATAATCCAGTTCCTTGCGCCATTTGCGCTCGAGGAATGCCTGGGCCTCGTCGCGGTCCCGCACGAATTCCGCGCGGTTGCGCCACCGGGTGTCCAGCGAGTACGCAAGCGCCACCTTCGCCGCATCGCGGGTGTTCCAGCCGTCTTCCGCCAGACGCACCTTGCGCGTCGCGGACTCGTGCGTGAAAGGGGGCAACGGCGGGCGGGTTTCGGTGGGAGCATGCATGGCAGGGGTCCTATTGAACGGTGTAACCGATACATAGCACAAAAGGGTTATCGAGATAAGCGGTATGGCCCGCCCCCGGGCCCGCGGAAAGCGCCGTCATGCGCGAAGGGACGAATCGCCACGACAGGGCCAGTCGCGCCGCCCACGACGGGGGGGGCGCACATCCCCGCCACTGTCGGTCCGCTCACAAGGTCATATTGCTGACATGGGCCGCGACGACGCGCCAGCCTTCCGGCATGCGCACCCAGGTTTGGCTCTGGCGTCCGATCGCCAGCGTGCCCGCGCGGCGGTACTCGATATTCGCCGTGGCACAATCGCGGCCGAACGTGGTGATCACGGTGCGCAGCACCGTACGGGCAAGATTCGTCGACGGGCGCCCCTGCCGAAACGCCGCGATGTCCTCGGCACCGTAGAGGACCTCGCCCACCCCGTAGCGCAGCGTGTGCGGACTGGCCCAGAAGAGTTCATCCAGGACATCGATCTTGTTGTTGACCAGGGCGTCTTCATAGCGCGCGAAGACGGCCGTCACTTCCGCCACGACCTCTGGAAGATTGATCGGGTTCGATTCCATCAGTTTGTTTTTCCGATATGTACCGGTTATCAGTCAGGCTGTCGGGTTCGCTGAACCTGGCGCCAGCCACCATGGCGAATCCCTCGATATCGAAGCGATGCCCCATGCCTGCAGGGACGCGCCGGACCGCCCGGTCCGATCACCCGGCAATGGGTCTCGACCGACGGGTCCACTGCAATTTCCTACAGGCGGGATCGAGATCCCGAAAAACTCGTCGGCCCGCTCGAGGGCGCCCTGCATAACGGTGCATCCAGCAAACCGTTGGCCAGCAGCGGCGACCGGCGTGCCGGCAATCCCGCCCACAGGCGCACGGTGTCTTCCGTGCGCCTGGACGCGGCGAGAATCGGATCCACCAGCTTGCGCCACATGGCGGTCTTCGACGAAACGATGCGGATGTTCTGCATCATCCCCTGATCCTCGTGATCGAGAATATGGCAGTGCATGACGAATTCGCCCGTGTAGTCCTCGTACTTCGTATGCAGGACCGCGGTATAACCCGCCTTGATGAACATCGTGTCGCGAAAGACGTGATACAGGCTGCAGTATTGCGTATCGCCGGTCGCGATTTCCGCGGCGGTGCAGGCGCCTGTCGTATCGTAGATCGACGTGCCCGCGCCGTTCAGGATATCGACGACCTCGAAGGGGTTGATGTGGATGTGGAAGATATGCCCTCCCGCCGCCGAGGCGGATACCCGCCACTCGTCGACGGTACCCAGCGTGGCCGTGTAGTCGATGCGGTTCGGGTCGTAGCTTTCCCCATTGATCACGAAGCGGCTCACCCCCGTGGACCTGTCGATGCTGAAAACGGTCGGCACCTTCTGGCTGACCACGCCCGCGATCTCCGTCTGCGGCGCAAAGGCCGTCGTGTTGAGGTTGCGCAGATTCGCCAGCACATCGCCGGGCAGATCCGCGTTCGCCGTCGTCAGCTGATTGCGCAGATATTGCCAGTACTTGGTGTGCCCGGCCCCATCGGTCGCGTATTCGGGAATGTTCACGCCCGGCCCCACCCGCGCGAATGACAGGAGCCGCCGGTCCTTGATCCGGCTCGCGCCCGCGCGGAAGTTGACCGTGGTTGCCGCGTCGGCCGCCTCGTCCAGGATGCAATACAGACCCGGCGAGGGAAAGGCGACCAGGACATCGCTGCGATAGCCCGGGTTGAGCGGGTTGACCGCCTTTTCGACGATGGCGCTTCGCGTGAGCCCGTCGACGGCGATTTCCTCCTGCTCCACCACCTCGCCGCTGCAGATCCTGTCCAGCGTGGTGGTCTGCCCGGCGGGAGACTTGCCGCTCAGCAACGCCGTCACCGCCCGCGTGGCGGCATCGAGCTGCGGGGTTCCCACGGTTCCCGTCATGTTCATGCCGAAGGCACTCAGGTCGGCCTTTACGATCTTGAAATTGATCGAGTCGCGGTTGCCGCCGTGAACCAGCCGCAATCGACGAATTTCCCCGGCAGGAACCACACCGTTCGACGACGGAAAGACGGGCTGTACCACGCCGTTGATCTGCGTGTAGCGCCCGGAGATCGACCAGGTCGAATTGAATTCACCGGCGTAGGCGGGGCGCGGGTCCGCGATGAAATTCAATTGCGCGGTGTAGTTGCGCAACTCGCCGACTTTTCCGCCAGGACAGCGCCAGGCGTACGTCGTCGGATCCGCGATGGGCGCGGTGGCGGTCGCGTCCTGGAAACATCCGTATTCGATCTGCTGAAACAGAAAGACGTGTTCCGGAAAGGCCGCTTTCGTAACCGGCCGATGCAGGATGGTGTCGATGTCGGCCACGCCGCCGTTCTGCCCGCGGGCCGCGGCGGTCCGTGTCCCGCGCACGATCAGGACACCTTCCATGCCGCTCGTGACATCGATGGCGGTCGAGCCATGGCTATGCGAGTGATACCAGAAGGTACCGGCGGGATGATTCGCCGGAATATCGTACCGGTATTGAAAACTGCCGCCCGGCGCGATGTGCAGCAGCACATTGTCCGCATGACCGGAAGGCGACACGTGCAGCCCGTGCAGATGAAGATTGACCGTATTGAAACATGCCGGCGTGGTGGGATCCATCACCGCGGGACACGTCGACGCCGTCTCCGCCGGCAAATCGTTTCTCAGGGACACCCGCAGCGTGGCACCGGGGTTGATGCTCACGGTGGGACCCATCGGACAACCATTGTAGCTACGCAGATTCACCTTGTCGTATGCGTTCGTCGCAGGGTTGTAGAGGCTGTAGGCGCCATACTGGACGTCCAGCAGAAGCGACGTCGACCTGCCGCCGGGATTATCGCCCGACGCACATCGGGCGCTGTTGAAACCACGGGACGATCCGTCGGCGAGACGGGCCAGGGCGTTTTCGGTCATTGCCTGAGGAAGATCGCTCAGATTGATGAATGAGCGTTCATCTGCCCGTGCCGGGCCGCTTGCCAGCAAAAAGAGCAGCGCGAATGCGCCTGGCAGCGCCGCCCGGGGCGTCGAAAGCATTGCCGCCGCGCGCCTCCCGCAGCGCGCCATCCTTGCGGAATCGCCTTGTCGTACTGGGTCGGCCGACCTGCTCGGGTCGGCGGCGACGACCAGTCTGTTTTTTGGCATGGGGGATTATTACTTTTTGATGTCAGTTATATTACTAGGGCATTTCGCCTGCAATGAATCGAAATGGCAGTTATCGTTACTATTGCATGGCGATAGGACAAGAAGAAATGTTATATGCCGGCGGCCGCACAATAGTTTCCTGTCCTGACGTCGACGGCGATGTCCGCGCCTCGCTCCGGCGTTTCTTTCAGTGCGTTTCCAACGGTAAAAAGTCATGACCTCCACCCGACGCATGCATCTCGGCGCCTTCATGCGGCCCGCCAGCATCCACACGGGCGCCTGGCGCTATCCCGGCGCGTATCCCGATGCGAACTTCAACTTCGTGCATCTGCGGGACTTTGCAAGACGGCTGGAAGCAGCGAAATTCGATGCGTTTTTCATGGCGGATCACCTCGCGGTGCTGAACATGCCGACGCCCGCCCTCATGCGCAGTCACACCGTGACGTCGTTCGAACCGTTTACCCTGCTCTCGGCGCTGGCGGGCGCAACCGAGCGCATCGGTCTGATCGCCACGGCGTCGACGACCTTCGACGCGCCGTACCATGTGGCGCGGCGCTTCGCCTCGCTCGACCATCTGAGCGGCGGGCGCGCGGGCTGGAATATCGTGACGACGGCGAACCCGGACGCGGCGCTGAATTTCGGCTTCGACAGCCAGATGGATCACGACGCGCGTTACGCGCACGCGCGCGAGTTCTACGATGTGGTGACGGGCTTGTGGGACAGCTTCGCCGACGACGCCTTCGTGCGCGACGTGGCGTCCGGCATCTATGTCGATCCCGAAAAAATGCACGTGCTGAACCACAAGGGGCCGCACCTCGCGGTGCGCGGGCCGCTAAACATCGCACGCCCGGTGCAGGGCTGGCCGGTGATCGTGCAGGCGGGGTCGTCGGAATCGGGGCGGCAGTTCGCGGCAGAACACGCCGAGGTGATTTTTGCCGCGGAGGGTTCCCTGGAAAAGGGCCAGCGGTTTTACGCGGACATCCGTGCGCGCATGCGGCGGATCGGCCGCGCGCCCGAGGGCCTGAAGGTACTGCCCGCGGCTTTCGTGGTGGTGGGCGACAGCCTCGCCGACGCCCGGCGCAAGCGTGCCCACCTGGATAGCCTCGTCCACTACGACAGTGGCATCGGCTCGCTGAATGCGGCGCTCGATTACGATGTCTCCGGTTTCGATCCCGACGGCCCGCTGCCGGAGATCCCGCCGACCAATGCCAGCAAGAGCCAGCGCGACCGGATGGTGGACCTGGCGCGTGCGCAGAACCTCACGATCCGGCAACTGGCCGAACGCGCGGGAAGCTACGCGGGGCTGGCCTTCGTGGGCACGCCGCAAAGCATCGCCGACGAGATGGCGGCCTGGCTGGACGCCGACGCATGCGATGGATTCAATATCATGTTCCCCTGGCTGCCCGGCGGACTCGACGACTTCGTCGATCGGGTCGTGCCCGAGTTGCAACGGCGCGGGCTGTTCCGCACGGAATACGAAGGCCACACGCTGCGCGAGCACCTGGGTCTTGCCCGCCCGGCGAATCGCTTCTTTCCCGCTGGGTGATCGCGATTTGTCATGCTCGCGCGCGTCGCGCGGGCGCGGCCGGCCGCTCATTCGCGGAATCGCGGCGCCCGCACGCGGGCCGTGGTTCGCGCCGATGGCGTTCTATCCGGTAGCGCCGCCGGCACGGACCGCCACCGCGGGCCGGCCGGCCACCCAGACCAACACCGCCGCGACCACGAGTCCCGCCGTCGCCAGCCACAGCGACGGCGTCAGCGAGCCGACGGCATGCGCGATCGCCGACGACACCAACGGCCCGAGCAGTTGACCCAGCGCATAACCCGTGGTCAGGAGCCCGACGACCTTCGGCGCATGCCTGGGCGCGAACGCGCGCCCCATGCCCATCGTCAGCAGCATGACGGCGAGAAAACACCCGCCGCACAACAAGGCGCCCAGCGTCAGGCCGACCGCGCCGGGCAGCACGATCACGCTCGCCACGCCCACCGCCTGCGTCAACAGCGCCGCCGCCAGACGCCAGCGCAGGGAGCAGGATCGGCCGATCACGATCACGCCGCCCACGCCGAGCGCCGCCGCCGTGCCGAACACGGGCCAGAAGAGGTCCGCGACGATGCTGTCGTGAAAGCGCGCATGGGCCATCTGCGCGAGAAAGGTGGCGGGCAGGATATAGCCAAAGCCCGCCAGCGCGTAGGCGAACAGCAGCTTGCGCAGCGGCGGCGTCAATACCCACGGGTCGTGGGCGATGTGGGCCGACGCACCGCGCGCGGCGATGTCGCGCGGCAGCGCGCCGGAAAACAGCAGGGTGATGGCGAGCGCGACGCCGCCATAGACCAGCCAGTCCGCGGCCGAGGTCCAGTGCAGACGGCCCAGCGCCATGGCCAGCAGACCGGTCAGCAGGATACCGACGCCCGGGCCGGCGAACACCGTCGCCGATAGGCGCGGCGCGCGCGCGGCGAGCTGTTCCTGCGTCCAGGTGGTGACGGTGACCAGCGCCCAGGCGCCACCCATACCGGCCACGAAACGCAACAGCGCCTGCCAGTAAAAGTCGCCGGACAGGGCGGAGACGCAGGTCGCCACGGTCGTCGCCCACAAGCCCATGCGCAGGTACCGCGCATGGCCGGACGACAAACGCATCGCCCAGGCGGCGCCCACCAGATAGCCGACGTAATTGAGCGAGGCCAGCACGCCCGCGGAAGCGAGCGTGACGTGGCCTTCGTTCAGCATCAACGGCAATTGCGGGGTGAGCGCGAAGCGCCCCATGCCCATCACCGCAATCAATACACAAAAGCCCGTCAGGGCGACACGTCCAGGCTGCACGATCGGTCTCCAGGAAAGAACGTCATACTATGCAGCGCCACCATTTCTGTAAAATGAATAATTCAGAACAAGTTGTTCACTTTGGAAGAGCATATGGAGTTGGCACAGCTGGAGATCTTTCGTGCGGTGGCGCAGCACGGCTCGATCGCCAAGGCGGCGCGGGCGCTGCACCGGGTGCCGTCCAATCTGACGACGCGCGTGCGTCAACTCGAGGCCGAACTCGGCGTCGCGTTGTTGATCCGGGAAAAACAACGCATCCGGCTGTCGGCGGCCGGGACGAATTTCCTGGACTACGCGTCCCGTATTCTGGATCTGACCGACGAGGCGCGGCGCTGCGTCACGTCGGACGAACCCGGCGGCCGGTTCACGGTGGGCGCGGTCGAGAGCACCGCGGCGTTTCGTCTGCCCGAGGTGATGGCGGCCTACCACCAGCGTTATCCCGCCGTCTCGCTCGAGCTGTTCACGGGGTTGTCCGGGCCGGTGATCGACGAGGTGGTCGCGGGACGGTACGCCGCCGCTTTCACCGATGTCATCAGCCTGCATCCGGCGCTCGAAGGCGTCCCGCTTTACAAGGAAAACCTGGTGCTGATCGCCGCACGCGACCAGCCGGCGATACGGCGGCCCGCGGACATCGCGGGGGGCGCCATCTTCACGTTCCGGCAGACGTGCTCGTACCGGCGCCGTTTCGAACGCTGGTTCGAAGCCGACGGCGCGATGCCCGCGCGCATCGTCGAGATCGAGTCGTATCACAGCATGCTGGCCTGCGTGAGCGCGGGCGCGGGCGTGGCCCTACTGCCGGAACGCGTGCTCGCCGGTCTGCAGGGCGGCGGGCGTGTTTCGGTGCACACGCTCGACGCGCCCCACGGCACCGGCGAAACCTGGCTGGTCTGGCGCAAGGGGACGATGACCCCGAATCTGCGCGCCCTGCTCGCGCTCTCGGCGCCGGAGGCATTGCCGGTGTCAACGAACGCGACGGCGCACCGCCGGTTATGATGGGAAATACGCCTGTTTCATGCGCTCCCCGGCTCCACGCCCAGGCAACCCCGCAGCGCCGCTTCCCACCCTCTCGTCCGGTATCCAGGAGTTCACCATGCTGCACATTCCGACCTCGCTGCCGCCCGAGTGGGGCGTCGGCGCGGTCTTTCTGAGCGTACTAGTCGTGCAGCTCGGGGTGCCGATCCCGGCCGCGCCGATGCTGATCGTCGGCGGGACGATGATCGCCGCGGGCGAGGCGTCGTTCCCGCGCATGCTCGCCGCGGCGATGATCGCGACGCTGATGGCCGATTCGCTCTGGTTCGCGACGGGCCGCGCCCATGGGCGAAAGATGCTGAACCGCCTGGTGCGCTTCTCGCTCTCGCTGGATGCGGCGGTCCGCATCGCGCGGGGCCGCTTCGAACGCTTCGGCGCGCCCCTGCTGGCCGTCTCGAAATTCGTCCCCGGCCTCGGGCTGGTGGCCCCGCCGCTGATGGGCACGACCTCCGTGGATGTCCGGCTGTTTCTTTTTTGGGACGGTGTGGGCGCGGCGCTATGGGCGAGTTTCTGGTTGCTCGGCGGCGCGGCGCTGCGCGACCAGATCGCGCGCTTCTTCGTTTTCGCCCGGCACAATGGCGGTACCGTGACCGATGCCCTCCTCGTGCTGGCAGGGGTCTTCCTGCTGTACCGCTGGCTCAGGCGGCTGCGTTTTCGCCAATGGCTCGCGCGGGTGGGCATCACGCCCGACCAGTTGGACGGGATGATGCGCTCGGCCTCGCCGCCGGTCATTTTCGATGCCCGTCCCGAAGTCATTCGGCGGGCCGAGGCCTACCGGATCCCGGGCGCGCTGCCGCTCGATCTGACGTCGTCGTCGAAGCTCGACGACGCCCTCCTCGAACGGCCGATGGTGGTGTACTGCGTGTGCCCGAACGAAGCCACCGCCAAACGCATCGTCAGCCAACTGCGCCGCAAGGGCATCCATCACATTCGCGCCCTCAGGGGCGGACTGGACGCCTGGGAGAAACGCGGTTTCCCGCTTGAACCGATCCCGGCCGGGAGCGCGACGGAAGACCCGCCTGCCTTTCCGCGGTTCTTCGCGGGCGACCCCCTGATCGCGGACGACTACACGGTGCGCGCCACTACGGCAAAGTAGCTTCCGGCGGGGCCGCGCGCGGTGCGCGGTTCGCCGTCACGGCACTGCCCGCCGAGGCGACGATGACGCTGGTGATCGCCGCCCATTGAATCACCGTCAGGCGCTCGCCGAGCAGGATCCAGGCGGCGAGCGCGGCCACGACGGGTTCGAGACTCAGGAGAATGCCGAAGGTCTGCCGCGGCAGATGCCGCAGCGCGGCCATGTCGAGCGAGTACGGCAACGCCCCGGACAGGATCGCGACGCCGAGCGCCAGCGCCAGCAGCCGGGGGTCGTGCAATGCGATACCGATGTGGCCGGCACCGAACGGCGCGACACAACACGCCGCGGCGACAAGCCCCCAGGCCACCGCCTGCCCGCCATGGCCGCCGCTCAGTCTTTGTCCCACCAGAATGTACAGCATCCAGCACAGACCGGCCCCCAGCGCGAAGGCGATACCCTGCGGATCCAGCGCGGACGCCGTCGCCATTCCAGTGTGGATCGGCAGAAGCACCGCGATGCCGGCCACGGCGAGCGCCACCCAGACCAGTTCGATGGCACGCCGCGAGGACAGCAGCGCCAGCGTCAGCGGCCCGATGAATTCGATCGCCACGGCGATGCCGAAGGGAATGGTGCGCAGCGCCTGGTAGAACGACAGATTCATCGCCCCCAGCAGAGCGCCATACAGGATGATGGTGCGCGCGCGCCGCCCATCGCACGGCTGGCGCCACGGACGCTGGAGCGCCAGCATGATCGCCGCGGCGAACCCGACGCGCAGGAAGGTGGTGCCGGCCGCCCCGATGAGCGGAAACAGCGTTTTTGCGAGCGAGGTCCCGATGGCGAGGGACACGATGCTGCCGACCAGGCACAGCATCGGCAGGAAATGCGGCGCGCTCGGGCGGTCGCGACGGCTGCTGACCTTCATCTGAAACCGTTCGAATGAGGAAGGGGCCTCATTGTAGCGTCCACGCCGCCCCAAAAGGGTGCGCTGTGCGCGCCGCGCGGAAACGTTCCCCTCGCATGGGCGAGTGCAGTATCCTACGGGCGCACTACGTCCGATACGTCCCTACAACGCCGGCATCCGCGGCCTCCACCGCGAGCCGGCGGACTTTCCTTCCATCGTCACGGCACGGCCCCTCTCCTATGCGCAACGCGCCCGAACACGACGAGGCGTCCGCCCCCCCGCCCTCCGTCGTCGGTCCCTCCAAACCCCGGCTGGCGGGGTTCCTCGGCGCGGGCCTGATCACGGGCGCCTCGGACGACGATCCGAGCGGCATCGCCACGTACAGCCAGGTCGGCGCTGCGTTCGGCTATGGCCTGTCCTGGACCCTCCTGTTCAGCTATCCGCTGATGGTTTCGATCCAGATGATCAGCGCGCGGATCGGACGCACCACCGGGCAGGGCATCGCCGGCGTGTTGCGCCAGCATTATCCGAACTGGCTCGTGCAGGGGGTGGTCGCGCTGCTGCTGATCGCCAACGTCGCCAACCTCGGCGCCGACCTCGGCGCGATGGCCGACGCGACCGGCCTGCTGCTGCCCGGGCCGAAGTGGCTCTACGTGCTGCTGTTCTCGGCGATCTGCATCGCGATGCAGGTCTTCCTCAGATACAGCCGCTATGTGGCGGTACTGAAATGGTTCACCGTCTCGCTGTTCGCCTACCTCGCGGTGCTGGTGGTCGCGCATGTGCGCTGGCGCGAACTCGCCACGCAGTTTTTCATGCCGCATATCCAGTGGAACGCGGCCTATCTGGTCGCGGTGGTGGCGATCTTCGGCACGACGATCAGTCCTTATCTCTTTTTCTGGCAGTCCGAGGAAGAGGTCGAGGACATGCATGCCCATCCCACCCGCCTGAGCCTGATCGACGCGCCGGAGCAGGCACCGCAGGCGCTCAGGCGCATCCGGCTCGACACGATGGTCGGCATGGGTCTGTCGAACGTGGTGGCGCTGGCGATCCTCGCCACGGCGGCGGCCACCCTGCACATACATGGCGTCCTCGACATCCAGACGTCCGCGCAGGCCGCGCAGGCACTGCAACCGTTCGCGGGCCGTTTCGCGGCGGTGCTGTTCACCTGCGGCATCATCGGCACCGGCCTGCTGGCGGTGCCGGTCCTGGCAGGTTCCGCCGCCTATGCGATCGGCGAAGCGCGCAGCTGGCCCGTGGGGTTTTCGCGCAAACTGGGCGAGGCCAAGGCGTTCTATCTGACGATCTCGGCGGCCACGGTGCTCGGCATGATCATCAATTTCACCGCCATCAATCCGATGAAGGCGCTCTACTGGAGCGCGGTGATCAACGGCGTCATTGCGGTGCCGGTCATGGTGGTCGTGATGCTGGTCGTCGCCCGCCAGGACATCATGGGCGCCTTCGTGGTGCGCGGCTGGCTGCGCGCGCTCGGCTGGCTGGCCACCGCGGTCATGTCGGTCATCGCGGTCGCCATGGCGGTCACGAGTCTCTAGCGAAAAAATCCGGCATGATGGACCATGCGGCCGCCCATGGGCGGTCTCTCATCATGACAGCCGCACCTTCGAGGAATTTCCATGCTGACCATCCACCATCTCGGCATCTCGCAATCCGAGCGGATCATCTGGCTTTGCGAAGAACTGAACCTTCCCTACGAACTCAAGCGCTATCCACGGGACCCGGTGACGATACTGGCGCCCGCCGAGTTCAAGGCGCTGCATCCGCTGGGCACCGCGCCGATCATCACGGACGGACCGCTGGTGCTGGCCGAATCCGGCGCCATCATCGAATACATCCTGGCGAAATACGGCCAGGGCCGCCTGGCGCCCACACCCGATGCGCCGGAATTCGCCGACTATCTGTACTGGTTCCACTTCGCGAACGGGACGCTGCAACCGGCGATGGGACGCAATATGTCGCTGCGTCGCCTGAACCTGCCGGCGGACAATCCGGTGCTCGCGGGGGTCAAGGCACGTCTCGACCATGCCTTCGACCTCGTCGAAAACCGGCTCGCCGCCGTGCCGTATTTCGCGGGTGACGCGCTGACCGCCGCCGATATCGCGATCGTGTTCTCGCTCACGACGATGCGGCACTTCCTGCCGATGTCGCTCGCGCCCTATCCCCACATCCTGGCCTACCTGCAACGCATCGGCGAACGCGAGGCGTACCGGCGGGCGATGCGCAAGGGCGACCCGGACTTCACGCCGATGCTGACCTGATACGCGGTCGCGCGCAGTACCGGGCCGCCGTCAGGACATTTCGACGGCGGCAGGACCGGTCAGATCGAGCAGCAGCGACAGCGGCTCCTGGAATACGGGATCGCGGGCGAATTCGGCCGGGGGATTGTCGATCGCGGTCTGGATGAACTGGCGCAGCACGCCGGTATCGAAACCCGGCGACAGCTTGATCGATGCGACGATGGCGAACAGCGCGAACTGCACGCCGGACCGATAGCTCTGCAGCTCGTCCAGCGCCTTCGCGTCGGTCTCGACATAGCGCTCGATATCGTGAAGGGCGTTGAAGAACGGATCGTTTGTACTCGACATTCGGAACTCAGGCGAAGGGAAATGGGTGAAGCTGCGGCGTCGAACGGGTCGTCATTCTACCGTTTCCCGTTCCCGACCCTACAATGCGCTTGCCGCGAAAGTGTCGCATTGCCGCACATCCCCCGAATCCAGTCCGCGCTTGAGCCAGCGCTGGCGTTGCTCGCTGGTGCCATGGGTGAAGGAATCCGGCATCACGCGGCCGCCGCTCTCCTGCTGCAGGCGGTCGTCGCCGATGGCGGCGGCGGTTTGCAGACCCTGCTGGATCTCGCCCGGTTCGATCAGTTGCCGGTTGTCACGCTGCGCGACGGCCGCCCACACGCCGGCAAAGCAGTCGGCCTGCAGTTCGACCCGCACCGATAGCGCATTGGCCTGCACCGTCGACATCCGCGCGCGCGCCCGATCGACCTGATCGGAGATCCCGAGCAGCTTCTGCACGTGGTGGCCGACTTCGTGGGCGACCACATAGGCCTGGGCGAAATCGCCGCCCACGCCGAACTGATCGCGCATCTGCTGGTAGAACGACAGATCGATATAGACGCGTTGATCCGCCGGGCAATAGAAAGGTCCCATCGCGGTCTGGCCGGTACCGCAGGCGGTCTGCGTCTGGCCGCTGTAGATCACGAGCGTCGGGTCGGTGTAGTTGCGCTGGAGCTGGGTTTGGAAGACTTCCTGCCAGGTCCGTTCGGTATTGCCCAGCACCTTGCGCACGAACACGGTTTTCTCGTCCTGTGCGATGGCGTGATTCTGCGATGGCGCGCCCGGCGTCTGCTCGCGCTGTTGGGTGCTCACGCCGCCGCCTGACAGGGCATTGAGCACCACCGACGGGCTGATGCCGAAGAAGTAGGAGGCCGCCAGCGCCACCACGACCGTGCCGATGCCGATGGACCGGCCGCCGAACCCGAAGCCGCCACCGCCACCACCGCCATCGCCGCGGCGGTCCTCTACGTTCTGGCTTTCCTGATCATTGTCGAGACGCACGGGTCTGATTCCCTTTCGCAAATCGGGGAGTAAAGCACGAATCGCTCCAGAACGGAACCGGCACGGCATGCAAGGAAGCGGGGCGGCAAGACGGGAGAGCGAGACGCCGCGGCGCCGACGCGCGGCACGTCGTTCGGTCGTTCACCGCCCCGCCGCCCCCGGCCCTCCTCAGGGCGCGGTTTGCAGCACCGGACGCATCAGGATCTCCTCGACCTGCACGTTGCCCGGTTGCGCGAAGGCATACACGAGCGCCTGGGCGACATTCTCCGAGGTCAAGGCATCGAGTTGCGTGCGCCGGCTCCGCATGGCCTCGCTGACTTTCTCGCCGAACTCGGTCCAGACGGCGCCCGGCTCGATCACCGATACCCGGATGCGCTCCGGTCCCAACTCCTTGCGCAGCGCATCGTGGAATCCCACCACCGCGAACTTCGTCGCGCTGTAAACCGACCAGTTCTCGACGCCATACCGGCCGCCCACGCTCGACACCGAGCAGATCATCGCGCCGTCCCGGCCCCGCAGCAAGGGAATCGCCGCCTGCGTGCAGTGGAGCACGCCATAGAGATTGGCGTCGATCATCTGCTTCCAGTCGGCGGGATCGCTGTTCTCGAAGCGGGCGTTGATGCCCAGACCGGCGTTGTTGAACAACAGGTCCAGACCGCCGAAACGCGCACGCACCGCGTCAAACAACGCCTTGACCTGCGCGGCGTCCGCCACGTCGGTCTCGATCACCGATGCGGCGCTGCCCAGATCCGCCGCCAGGGCGTCGAGCCGGTCGCGGCGGCGCGCGGCCAATACGACATGCACGCCCTCTTCGACCAGCAATCGCGCCGCGGCGTCGCCGATACCGCTGGAGGCGCCCGTGATGACCGCGACCTTACCCGTCAGATCCTGCATTTTCATGGGATATCCTTGCACGCCGTGGCGACGCGACGTCACGCGGGTCGCCGTCGAACATCGGCGGCGTCAGTAATTACCGTGGGCGAATTGCGCGGCCGATACCCATTTCAGCGGCGGCGGCGCGCTGGAGACGACGCCGGGCTCGTCCTTCGGCCGGACGCACACCTGGCCGTTCACTTTCGCGCCCATCGAGTAACTTTTATTGGCGAAATAGCAATAGGTGAAGGGGTCCTGCGCAGCCTCGCCCGGCGTCGATCCCGATTGCGACGGCGCCGCCACATCGATGCGCACACGATCGAGCGCGGAAGTGCCGGAGGTCGCCGAGGTCGTCTGCGCATGCGCGCAGGCAGTGGCAATCAACAGCGAACCCACCATCAGGTATTTCAATTGACGAACTGTCATGGCGTGACGCGCTCCGGTTTATCGTACTGGACGGATACGCCAGGCTCCGGCTTTACGCCTGGATCAGAAACCGCGAGCGCTCCTGCCCGATGATCCAGCCCGGCGTGCGACCGCGACCCGACCAGGTCACGCCCGTTTCCGGATGCTGATACATCGCCGCGCTCGGCTTGCGTTGCGGAGCGCCCACCCGCGGCGCCTTCATGTGCAGGCCCAGTTCCCGTTCCGTGAACGCGAACATCGCGATCTTGGTGCGGATATCGGCAACCACCTCGGCTTTTTCCGCCTGACGCGTTGCTGCGATCTTATCGTCCAGCGCGGCTTTCTGCTTCAGGAGTTTTTGCAATTCGTTCATTCGACACCTCTTAAATTCGGCAATTTCGGAAAATATAAACAATCATGCATTTATACCATCAAACCGAAAACGCTTCAGAGATCTCGATACGGCGCAATGGGGAGAAACGACAGACGACCGGCTTCGAGCCGTCTGTCCCGCCGCGACGCGCATTGGCGGCGCTTCGTCGCGAGTGAATGGCGTCTATTTAACCGATACGCCATCGAAGCGTATATAACCCAGCGGCTCGATCTTCAGACCGACGACTTCCTTGCGCACGGGCTGATAGACGGTCGAATTCGCGATCGGCGAGAACGGCAATTGATCCGCAAAGATCTGCTGCGCCTTCATATAGATCTTGGTGCGCTCGCCGATATTGGACGTGGTGCGGCCTTGCAGCACGAGATCGTTCATCGGCTTGTAGCACCACTTGGAGAAATTGCTGCCCTTCACCGCCTCGCAGCCCAGCAGCGTGCCGATCCAGTTGTCGGGGTCGCCGTTGTCGCCGGTCCAGCCGATGAGCATCGCTTCCTGTTCGCCGGCATGGCCACGTTTCAGGTATTCGCCCCATTCGTAGGTGACGAGTTTGGCGCGCACGCCGATTTTCGCCCAGTCCGCCTGGATCATCTCGGCCATCACCTTGCCGTTCGGGTTGTAGGGCCGCTGCACCGGCAGAGCCCACAGGTCGATATCGAAACCGTTCGGATAGCCCGCCTTCGCGAGCAGCGCCTTGGCTTTCGCCGGATCGTAGGCGGCACCCCGGATACTCTTGTCGTACGACCATTGCGTGGGCGGCATCGGCGCCGACACCGCCTGTCCCGCGCCCTGGTAGACGGATGCGATGATGGCCTTCTTGTCGATCGCCATGTCGAGCGCGCGGCGCACGTCGACATTGTCGAGATGCGGCTTCAGGACGTTGTAGGCGAGATAGCCTTCGTTGAAACCCGCCTGGGACGGCATGTCGATCCCCGCATCGGCCTTGAGCGCGGGGACGTCGGCCGGACGGGGATAGCTCATCACCTGGCACTCGTTGCGCTTGAGCTTCTGCACGCGCACGGCCGCATCCGGCGTGATCGCGAAGATCAGTTTCGACAGTTTGACCGCGCCCGGTTTCCAGTACTGCGAATTGCCGTCGAAACGGATCGTCGCATCCTTCGTGTATCCGCGGAAGACGAAGGGTCCGGTGCCCACCGGGAATTGATTGAGATCGCCCGGCCGGTTCGCCTTCAGCAACTGGCTGGTGTATTCGGCCGACATGACCGACGCGTACTCCATCGCCAGATTCTGCAGGAACGGGGCGTTCACTTCCTTGAGCACGAACCTGACCGTGTAGGGGTCGACTTTCTCGACACGGGCGATCAGCTTGTCGAGACCCATGTCGGTGAAATACGGGAACGCGACCGGATTGGCCTTCTGGAACGGCTGATTGGGGTCGAGCATGCGTTCGAACGTGAAAATCACGTCGTCCGCGTCGAAATCGCGCGTCGGCTTGAAATAGGTGGTGGTGTGAAACTTCACACCGTGGCGCAGGTGAAACGTATAGGTCAATTGGTCGGGCGAGACCTCCCAGGATTCGGCCAGACCCGGCTCGACTTTCGTGCCGCCGCGCTCGAATTCCACCAATCGATTGTAGACGGTGAAGGTATTCGCGGTGAAATCGGCGCCCGTCGTGTATTGCGCGGGATCGAAGCCGGCCGGACTGGCTTCGGAACAATACACGAGCGTACCCGCCGCGTGCGCGCTCATCGCGCCCGCGGCCAGCAAGGCCAGCGAAGCGGCCTTCAGAGTGGTTTTCAGCATTGTCGGTATGGGGTTCATTGTTTTCATCGGACACTTCATTGGATACTTCATCAGACATGCTTCCCGTCGGCCGGTCCGGACCGGGGAAGGCGCGACGCCGCCAGGGAACCCGGTTCGGTCCGCTGGCGGCGTCGGCGTGCGGCATCAGTGTAGCCGCACGTAATTTTTTTGGGCAAGCGATCTTCGGCGCGACCGCGCCAGGGAAAATCCGTGACTCAGGGTTTCTGCTCGATCGCGTACAGGCGCGTGGGCAAGGCGTTGGGGCTGCCCGGTTTGAACCAGTTCATGTCGGGAATGCGCGAGTCGGTGACGTACATCGTGCCGTCCGGGCCGAGCGCGAAAGTGTCCGGCCAACGCATGTGCGGATCGCGCAGCAGGGTGCGCAGGGTGGCGCCCTCGCGCACCTTGATCGAATGGTCCTCGACGCCGGATATGAACAGCCGTCCCGTACGATCGAATTCGAGCCCGTCGGCGGGACCGTCGACGCCGACCGCCTCCACCTTCGCGGCGACCTTCTGCGGGCTCAGCGCCGTATCCAGCAGGCTCTGGGTGGGAATGCGATACAGCGTCCTGCCCTTGACCGCCTGCCAGTACAGGAAAGCGCCGTCGGCGCTCAACGCGATGCCGTCGGCGGAGAACTCGACGCCGCGTCCGTCGGGACGGCGCAGCGGCTCATCGTCGAGCATCACGGTCACGCTCTTGTCGGTCTGCGTGCTCGGGTCGTTGTCGAGCACGCGCCGCGCCTTGCCGGTTGGCAAATCGACGATCACGAGGGCGCCACGCACGCCGGAATCGGTGATATACGCGGTATGCCCGTCGGGACTGAAACGCACGTCGTTCAGATAGCTGCCCTGCAGGGCGATGGTCGCGTCGAGGGGAATGATCTGCGACACGCGGTTCGTCGCGAGATCGATGCGCACCAGCTTGGCCGCGCCGGGGACGACGACAGACTGCGCCGGCGCGCCGGCATCGAGTACCCAGAGACCGCCATGCTTGTCCGCGACGACGGACTGCACGCACACCCAGTGGTCGCCCGGGGAGATCTGGTCTTTTTTCGCGTTGCGCCAGCTGTTCCACTGCGCGTCGGGGTAGGGCTGCACCTCGCCATCCGCACCCAGCTGCGCGACCGATATCGGCGCGTCCTCGGTCCAGCGGGGGAAGTTCACGAAGATGCGGCCATCGGCGGCCACCGTGACGCCCGTGACCTGGTGTTTGAACGACGCGATCTTGTGCAGCCGGGCATGCCCGACTGGCGCGGCGGCGCTGTCGGCCGCGCCTTGGGCGAAGGCGGGCGACGCCGCCAGCAGCAGGGTCAGCGTAAGCGGAGTGAACGTGGACAGGCGCATGAAAGGCGGTTCCAGATCGAGGTGGCCAGGGGTGAAGTTTCCTTACACGAGCCATAAGAATACCCGAGCCGTCCCCGCCGCGCCGTCTTATCGCGCCGTCCCGCCACGCTGTCCCGAAACGGCGCAATGTCGCCCACCGCACGCGACCCGGGGCCGCAGCCGGCGACGCCACGGACCGCGCGCGGGTCGGGATCACGGCGCCGCGGCGATCACCTCCGCGACCGTGGCCGTCAGTTTCTTCGCATAGGCGATATGCAGAAACTCGTTGGGGCCGTGCGCGTTCGATTTCGGACCCAGCACGCCGCACACCATGAACTGCGATTTCGGGAAACCGTCCTTCAATACCTTCATCAAGGGAATCGTGCCGCCCTGCCCCATGTAGGCGGCGTCCGCGCCGTAATGCGCGCGCGACGCGTCGTTCAGCGCGCGTGCGAGCCAGGGCGAGAGCTCCGGGGCATTCCATCCGGTGGCGGCACCGGCGTCCGGGCTGAAGGTCACGCGGGCGTTGTACGGCGGATCGACCTCGAGCAGCGCCCTGAGTTTTTCGACCGCCTCGGCGGCGTCCACCAGCGGCGGCAGGCGCAGCGACAGCTTGAACGCGGTACGCGGACGCAGCACGTTGCCGGCATCCTCAAGCGCCGGCAGGCCGGCCGCGCCGGTGACCGCGAGCGAGGGCAGCCAGGTGGATTCGAGCAGCGCGCGCTGCGGATCCGTGGTGGTGGGCAGCGCCAGGCGGCCGTCCATGCCGCAGGCCCACGGCACGTTGCGCCACACCTCGTCGCCCAGGATACGTCCGGTCGCTTCGGCTTCGCGCAGCCGGTTAGCCGGCGTCGGGCAGTGGAAATCGGCCGGCAGCAATTCACCGCTCGCCGCGTCCTCCAGCCGGTCGAACAGCTGACGCATGATCCGGAAGCTCGACGGTGCGATGCCGCCATAGCCGCCCGAATGGATCCCTTCATCCAGCACCTGGACTTCGAGATTGCCCGACACCAGCCCGCGCAGCGACGTCGTCAGCCAGAGCTGATCGTAGTTGCCCGCGCCCGAATCCAGGCACACGACCAGGCTCACGCTGCCCAGACGATCGCGCAGCGCATCGACGTACGGCAACAGATCGTAGCTGCCCGATTCCTCGCAGGTTTCGATCAGGCCGACGCAGCGCGGCCGCTCGATGCCCTGCGCATCCAGCGCCGCGAGCGCGGTCAGCCCGGCATAGATCGCGTAACCGTCGTCCGCACCGCCCCGGCCGTAGAGCTTGCCGTCGTCCAGCTTCGGGGTCCACGGTCCGAGGTCGCTGCGCCAGCCGTCGAACTCCGGCTGCTTGTCCAGATGCCCGTAGAGCAGGATGGTGTCGGTACTGCCCGATTTCGTCGCAGGCGATTCGAAGAAAATGACCGGCGTGCGGCCGGGCAGCCGCACGACCTCGACTTTCAGCCCGCGCACCGCCTGCCGCTGCGCCCACTGCGCGGCATCGGTGACCACCCGTTCGAGAAACCCGTGTTTCACCCAGTCGGGATCGAACGCCGGGCTCTTCGCCGGCACCGCGATGTAATCCGTCAGGGCGGGCACGATCTCGTCGTGCCATTTGCGCTCGACGAACGTCGTCAGCGCGGCCTGATCGAGTTGGCGGGCGGTAACGGGGGTCTCGTAGTCGCTCATCGCGGGGCTCCGTGGCGTGGAAAACTGCATGATAGTCCGAACCGCCGAAGCTTGACGCGGGCCGGTCCGTCCCGATCATGTCACTGCCATGGCCAGCAACACCGCGACCAGCAGCCCCAGATAGACCTTCGCGTAGAGGCCGTCGGGCAGCCGGCCGATGCAGGGGCTTCCCAACCGAATCCCGCACCACGACCCGGCCACCAGCACGGCCAGCGCGCGCAGGTCGACGTAGCCCAGATGCCAGGCGCCCAGCGCGGGGCCGCCCCGCCAGGCGAGCGCCGCGTAGGCGGCCGCGCCGGCCACTCCCACGGGCAACGACAACGGGTTCGCCAGCGCCGTGGCGCGCACCATGTCCAGGCCACGCCGACGCATCAACGGCACCGTCATCACGCTGCCGCCCACTCCCAGAAAGGCCGCGACCGCGCCGACCGCGCCTCCCAAGAGCATCGATTCGGCGCGCGACGGCGCCCGGGCCCGAGGCGCCGGGCGCGCGAGAAAACCCGCACGGCACACGCAGTCGAGGATCGTGATCCCGAGATACAGCACGAATGCCCACCGCAGCCATGCGCCGTTGACCGCCGCCGCGGCGGCGGCACCCACCATCGCGCCACACGCGATGCCGGGCAGCAGCGGCCGCGCCTGTCGCCAGTCGATATGGCCCGCGCGCCGATGCCGCAACGTGGCGAACCACGCGCTGAAGATCATCACGCAGGTCGAGGTGGCCACCGCGATCTGCATCGCGTGCCGACCCGCCGCCCCGTGCGGCCCATCCACTGCAAGCAGCAACCGATACAAAAGCGGCACCACGACGAAACCGCCGCCGAATCCGAACAACACGGTGGTCACGCCGGAAAAACAGGCGCATATCGCCAGCACGATATATGGCGTCATGACATTGGATCTCGCAAAGGAAGCGGCAGACACGCTCACGATACGGCGAGGAAGGCGTGGCCCGCTTGCGAGGAATGGTCAATAATGTTTGCGTTTCGGCCAACCTGCCCGCTCGTGATGCGCAACATTCCACTGGACGCGCTGGACGCCATCGCGCGCCCGGTGCTGGCGATCGGCACCGATTATCCGAAAGGCACGTTGCTCGACACGCACCGTCACCGGCGCGCGCAGTTTCTCTATGGCGCGACCGGCCTGATGGAAGTGGGCACCGACGACGGCGCGTGGGTGATCCCGCCCCATACCGGCGTGTGGATTCCCGCCGGCAAACCGCATCGCGTGCGCATGGTCGGCGTGACCACGCGCAGCCTGTATATCGCGCCCCGGTGCGCGCCGCGCAAGGGAACGCAGTGCGAGGTGCTGAAGGTGTCGCCCCTCCTGCACGCCATGCTGATGGACGCGGTCGACGTGCCCGCCCTGTACGACCGGCGTGGCCGCGATGGCGCGCTGATGCAACTCCTGCTGCACGAGGTCGCGCGCGCGCCCGCGCTGCCTTTTTTCGCGCCGATTCCCCGTGAGGCCGGTCTGGCCGCGCTGTGCCTGGCCTTTTTGCATGCGCCGCAGATTCGCACTTCGCCGCAAAGCTGGGCACGTCGCCTGCATCGAAGCGATCGCACCTTCAGTCGGCAGTTTCGCCAGGAAACCGGCATGGCGTTCGGCGAGTGGCGCCAGCAGGCCTGCCTGCTGGCCGCGCTGTCGCGGCTGTCCGCGGGACATGGCGTCACCGAAGTGGCGCTCGAACTCGGCTATGACAGCCCCGGGGCGTTTTCGACGATGTTCCGCCGGAAACTGGGCATGCCGCCGTCGCTTTTCCCGGGCGCGGCGCGTTTTGCCGCGCGGCGCTGAGCGGACGACCGTGCCGCTAGGTGGCGCGCACGACCACGCCGCGCCGCCGCGTGGCGCACCGTCTCGTGCCCCACTGCACCAGCAACGCGAGTGCCACCGCCTCGGCAAAAGCCGGAAGGGGCCGCTGGTAAAGCAGGGAAAACGACAACGACAGGCAAAACGCGGCGAACGAGAAGCGCCCCAGCACCATGCCTCTGAGCAACGCGATGACATACGGCGGGCCGTGCGCGCGGTGCGAAGCGACCGAGAGAACGATGCTCAGCAAGGGAAACACCGAGAGCAGGCCGCTCCATTGCGGCCCCAGTCTCTGCGACAGCGACGTGACGCCAAGCGTCAGCACCGACCCCGCCACCATCCTGCCGAGCAAATCGGCGCGCGTCAGGGGCATCCCGGCGGGGAGCGCCAAACTGCGCGGCAAGAACGACTGTCCGATGCACACCGCGAGCAGCGCGGCGGCTGTCGCCCATAGCGGCGAGGGTGGCAGCCGTGACAGTGCGCACGCGCAGACGAACCACGCGGCAAGCCCCGCGCCCAGCGCCCACGGCCAGGCACGGGCGCGGCACGTCCACGCATAGGCAAAATTGAACGCCTCCGAGGCCAGGATGGCGGCCACGGCCAGCGTGGCGGCTCGCGCGCCGAAAAGGGGGCCGTGCGCCAGCACGAGAAGATACAGGATTGGCCCCGCCACCACCGGCAGACCCGCCAGCCAGCCGGCGACGGCAGGCCCCCACCATCTGCCCGAGAGCGAAACGGCCAGCAGGAAAAACGGCACCAGCGTCAGTTTGAGGGCGAGCATCGGGCGAGGATCCGAGGCAAAACGGCATCATACCGGCCGTCTGCCCCACGCGGCGCGCGAATCCGACGGCGCGCGCCCGTCGGCGAGGTGCCCGCGTGGCAATCAATCGCCGCCAGGCAGGTCGAACGTCCCTTCCATGACCTGCACGCAGTGCCCGCCGACCCGCACGGCCCGCTTGCCGCCAATCGTCTCCGCCGTGACGAAGAGCGTGCTTTGCCGACCCATGTCGCTACCCTGCCCCACCGTCATCGACAACCTCGGCAGATCATCCAGATGCGCGAGAAACGCCACCAACGCGCCGGCGGCGCTCCCCGTGGCCGGATCCTCGGTCATATGCGGGGTAAACATGCGCGACTGGAGGTCGGTCGACGATTCGACGCCATGCGGCGGCACCGCGCGCGTATAGGCATAGATGGAGACCGCTCCGTCCAGCGGCATGAGGTCCCGGAACGCGCCGCGATCCGGCATGCACCGCGACAACGCTTCACGCGAGCGCAGTTCCACCACGAGGAACGGCAGCCCGACCGACACGACACGCGGCATGTGGGCCTCGGTGCGAATAGCGTCCGACGACAGCGACAGGCACGCCGCCACGCGTGCGGGCGCCACCGCCGAGGCCAACGACAGCGGCTCGGGCGCGATCAGTTCGGCCCCCACCACCGCCCCATCCTGCAGCAACTGACGCACGGGAACGAGGCCCGCCAGTTCCTCGAAACACAACGCCTCGGGCAGCGGCGCGGATCGGTCCGCCGCGGCGCGCGCCAGCACGAAGGCCGTGCCGATGTTGGGATGCCCGGCAAACGGAATTTCACGGCTCGCGGTAAAAATCCGCACCCAGGCCGTGTGCGCCGGATCGCGTGGCGGCAGAACGAACGTGGTCTCGCTGTACGCGAATTCATTGGCGATCGACTGCATCTGGGCGGTCGACAGGCCCTGCGCGTCGAGCACCACCGCGACCGGGTTGCCCTTGAACGTTGTGAAGGTGAACACGTCCGCGGTAACGTAGCGTCGCTTCATGCATTTCTCCTCATCGGGGCGCTGCCGGCGCGCCCGCGCTGTCCGTCCGCAGCAACGTTCGTGCGAGAACCGACCCGAGCAAACCCACCGCGCCGAACACCGCCCACATCTCGAACGCGGGACGGTGCAGTATAAGCCAGCTGCCCACGTAATATCCGGCGCAGCCGGCCAGCGCGCCCACGGCGCTCAATGCGCCGAAAAACGTCGCCTCGCTGCCATCGACCAATAAATAGCCAAGGCTCAAAACCTGCGCCAATTGCCGGTGGGCGTTTTACGATCGCACGCGCAACGCGAGCAGGCGCTGGTGCGGCATGACGAAGGACGGACCGGGAGGGCGGGCGTGCGGCACGATCGCGAAGGTCGGCGCTTACCGCGCGCGCCAGATAGCGAAGCAGGGAAAGACGTCCCCGCGTTAGAATTCACTCCTGCTGCGCAGCCCCGGGGTACAGACCCATGGACCGCTTCGACATCCCGAACATCGTATTTCAAGGACCCCTGTGAAAACGAAAGACGCGATCTTGCTGGTCATCCTTGCGGCGCTATGGGGTGCCTCGTTTCTTTTCATCCGCATAAGTGCGACGGACTTCGGCCCCATCCCCCTGATGACCGTACGCGTGACGGTCGCAGCGCTGTTCATGAGCGTCATCTTTTTTCTTAAAAAAGGAGGCGTGCGCGGCGCGTCGGGAAAGATCCTGCCGATCTTCGTCATCGGCGTTCTCAACCAGGCCATCCCCTTCTGCCTGTTCGCCTATGCCGAATTGTCCCTCTCCGCCGGGG
This sequence comes from Robbsia betulipollinis, assembly GCF_026624755.1. NCBI lineage: Bacteria > Pseudomonadati > Pseudomonadota > Betaproteobacteria > Burkholderiales > Burkholderiaceae > Robbsia > Robbsia betulipollinis. The sequence continues at coordinate 1,056,343 of NZ_JAPMXC010000001.1, read as the reverse complement.
TCACGTCCGTCGTCAACGCGACCACGCCACTCTGGGCGTCGCTGATCGCATTTTTCTGGCTCGGGGACCGCTTGACGCGCGGCCGCATCGCCGGGCTCCTCCTCGGCTTCCTGGGCGTCGTGATCCTCGTGTGGCACGATCTGGCGCGCCTCGGCACGCCGAGCGGAATGGCCCCGCTGGCGGTCCTGGCCGCCACCTTCTTCTATGGCGTATCGGCGAATTTCAGCAAGCGATTCCTGCGCGGCGTCGACTCGCTCACGGTGGCGACGGGAAGCATGATCGCCGCGGCCGTGGTCCTGCTGCCGATGGGCGCGGTACACTGGCCGGCCGCCGCGATTCCCGCCGGGTCCTGGCTATCGGCGATCGCCCTGGCAATCGCCTGCACCGGCGTCGCCTACATCATCTACTTCCATCTGATCGCCGCCGTCGGTCCCGCGAAAGCCGTCTCGGTGACGTTTCTCATACCGATTTTCGGGATTCTATGGGGCATGCTGTTCCTCCACGAGACGCTGAGCGTGTCGATGGTTCTGGGGTGCGCGGTGGTGATCGTCGGCACGCTTTTGGCAAGCGGTATGATTCGGCGCCCCCTTTCCTTTGGAAGGCCGTCTTCCCGAAACCTGCGTAAGTAGGCCCCGATCCACGCCCACTGGCCGGCACGCCGGCGCGGACGCGAGAGCGCCGACGATTGCGGGTACCATGAAGACTCACCTCATCGACCAGGAGGCTTCATGTCAGTGAATTACGGCGTACTCAAAGGCACGGTAACCGGGCATCTGCGCGATGCCGACGACGATCATTACCAGATTCTCGTGCAAGGCGGCGACACCATTTTCCGGATCGCGTCGAACGTCAAATCGTCCGCGCCCAAGGCGCCCTCGATCGTGCTGTTCGAGGAACGGGACGCGTTGCCCACCGCTTTCGTCAGTGGCGTTGCCGCCCTGGCGCCGGGCTTCACGAAACTGCCGTCGACCCCCGGCGGTCTCGCGATCGACTATGTTCGAAGCGGACTGGTGGATACGAAGACCATGACCCCGGTGCCGCCGGATGCGACCGGCACATCGAAGAACGATTTGAAGGATACGCTCGAAGGCGCGGTCGTGGCGGCCATGGCCATGGCGGGTTCGCTCGTGTACGCGTTCGGCTCGCGCTGGGGCCCCGAGGAAGGCGTCCCGGATCAATACTTCAAGTTCGTGCCGGGAAATGGGGTGCACGACATCCATATGAATCAGGGCAACGGTGGCGGCTATACCCAGGACAATGGCACCTACCAGGACGGTGCGTTGATGTTCGCGTATGCGGACGGCACCTGGCGCGCGTTCTTTTTCGCGTTTCAGTCGCAAAGCTTCGATACGGATGCCCACGGCAACCCCGTATAGGGAAGAAAACGAGGAAGGCCCGTGGTCGTGGCGCACAACGCCAACGCCACGGACAACCCCGCCTTCCCCGCCACCCGCCTCACATGTCGGCGGGTACTTCGCCACCACGCTGCGCCTGCGCGAGCGCACGGATCAGGCCCTCGCGATCCAGGGAAACGCAATAGCACGGCTGGGCACGTTCGAATCGCCAGCTATCCGCCAGACTCCCACCATCGACCGTATCGAAGCCAAACCGATCGAGCAGGCGAATCGCCGCGGCCTTGGCATCGACATCGTTTCCCGCCACCGGCAGCGCCCGACGATCGTGCGCGCCTGCCGGCCGACCATCGCGTTCCAGATCCACCGCCTGAATGGCATTGAACGCTTTCACTATCCGCGATTGCGGCAAGTGCCGGGCGAGCCGTTCGCTGGTGGTGATGGCCTGGCTGTCCAGTTCGTCGATATGGCCGTCGCGTTCCGGATAATAATTGCCGGCGTCCAGCACGATCCTGCCCTCCAGTGGCGCCACGGGAATCGTCGGATATTGATAGAGCGGTATCGCCACGACGACGATATCGCCGAAAGCGATCGCGTCTGCCACCGTGCCGACCTCGCACCCGATGCCGCTGGGTATGCTGGCGAGGGAACGGGGACCGCGTGAATTGCTCACCATGACCTGATGTCCCGCCGCCACACCGAGCTTTGCCACTGCCCGTCCGATGAATCCCGCGCCAATGATGCTGATTTTCATAGTGTCATGCTCCTTGTGGGTAAGCGCATTTTCAGCGCGACGCATTGCGTTCAGAGCATCTTAGATTGATCGCTATAATGAGATAAATAGCGTTCCGATGCTTTCATTCGCAACCGGGAGTGGGCAATGCTTGACCGTTTGACCAGCATGTCGGTTTTTCTAAAGGCAACGGACGCAGGCTCCTTCGCGGCGGCCTCGGAAGCGCTCGGTGTCTCACCACAGATGATCGCGCGGCATGTGGCGCAGTTGGAGGACCGTCTTGGCGCACGGCTGCTCAACCGCACGACCCGCCGGCAGAGCCTGACGGAACTGGGTGCCGCGTATTACCAGCGCTGCAAGCTGATTCTTGCGGACGTGGAGACGGCGGATTCGCTCGCGGCCGAAATCCACGCGGTTCCGCGCGGCCGCCTGCGCGTAACGGCGCCCTTGACCTTCGGCGCGCAACGCCTGATGCCGATGATCACGCGCTATCTACGTGATCACATGCAGGTGGAAATCGATCTGGTGCTGACCGACCGCTGCACCGATCTGATCGACGAGGGCTATGAGGCGGCGTTTCGCATCGGGCCGTTGCTCGAATCCCGGTTTGCGGCACGTACCTTGTCGCCCTACCGGCTGGTCGCCTGCGCGTCGCCGGACTATCTCGCGCAACGTGGCGTTCCGGCGGTGCCGGCGGATCTGGCAAAGCATGAGTGCCTTACCTATGTGTATCCGGGTCGCACGACCGATGCCGAATGGCGATTCACACGGGAGGCTCAGGCACAGACCGTTCGCGTGCGCAGCCGCCTGCACGTCAACGATGCGAAAGCGTTGCTCGCGGCCGCCCTCGACGATTTCGGCGTCGTTCTCGGACCGGAAGATATACTGAGTCCCTGGCTCGCCGCCGGAAAGTTGGTCCAGGTGCTGCCCGGCTACGACGCGCCTTCGCGTCCGATGCATCTGCTGTTCTCGCCGGATCGGCGGCCAACGCCGAAACTGCGCAGTTTCATCGATGCGGCAGTGACGGAATTTTCGTCCCGCGGCGCGGCGCATCCTTCATGACACTGGCCTCCATGACCGAATCTTCCATCGATATCGTATCGTTTGACGGCAGCCATGCCGAAGGCGTCCTGGCGCTGATCCTGCCCATTCAGCAAATCGAATTCGGCGTGCCGGTGACGCTCGACGCGCAACCGGACCTCCTCGACATCGACCGCTTTTACCGGCAGGGCAAAGGCAATTTCTGGGTCGCGCTGGCGCAAGGAAACGTGGTCGGCAGCATTGCCTTGCTGGATCTGGACAACGAGCAGGCCGCACTTCGCAAAATGTTCGTCGCCGAGGCGTATCGCGGGAGCGCGCACGGCGTGGGTCTCGGCCTCCTGCGCACGCTGCTGCAATGGGCGCAGGAAAAGGGCATCGTGGAAACCTTTCTGGGGACCACCGAACAATTTCTCGCCGCGCACCGCTTTTACGAGAAAAACGGTTTCGAGCGAATCGCGAAGGAAGCGCTGCCGGCGCGTTTTCCGGTGATGACCGTCGATACGCGATTCTATGTCCATCGCGCCATTGAATGAGATTCGGCATTGATGGCCCGCACCGCCTGACCCCGCGTCGCCGTGGGGTCAGGCAATCCAGCTCAGGCGATCGTAAACCGCGACGCGTTGCTCTGCAGAATCCGCGACTGCTCCGCCAGCGACAGCGCCGCCGCCGCGGTCTCCTCCACCAGCGCGGCGTTCTGCTGCGTCACCTCGTCCATCTGCACCACCGCGCGATTGACCTGCTCGATCCCGTCGCTCTGCTCCTTGGAGGCGGCGGCCAGACCGTTCATGATGCCGCTGACCTTCTGGATCGCCTGCACGATGTCGTCCATCGTGCGTCCCGCCGTCTCGACCAGGGACGAACCGTCGTTGATCCGCACCGTGGCGCCGTCGATCAGACCCTTGATTTCCTTGGCGGCGGACGCCGAGCGCTGCGCCAGCATCCGGACTTCCGTGGCGACCACCGCGAAACCGCGGCCCTGCTCGCCCGCCCGCGCGGCTTCCACCGCCGCGTTCAACGCGAGAATGTTCGTCTGGAACGCGATGCCCTCGATGACGCTGGTGATCGACGCCATCTGCCGGGAGCCGGCATCGATGTCCGCCATGGTCGCGACGACGCGATGCATGAGCGTGCCGCCCGAGCGCGCGACATCGCCAGCCCGATCCGCGAGGACCTGCGCCTCGCCCGAACTCGCGTGATTCTGTTTCACGGTGGCCGTGAGTTGCTCCATGCTCGCCGCGGTCTCCTCCAGCGCCGCGGCCTGGGACTCGGTGCGGCGCGACAGATCCGCGTTTCCCGAAGCGATTTCGCGGGTCGCGGTGGCCATCGCGTCGCTGCTGCCCAGCAGGGCAGCGATGGTCTCGGTCAACCCGTCCCGCATCGTTTGCAGATGGCGCATCAGATCCGCCATCTCGTCCCGGCCGCTGCTCGCGATCGGGTGCGTGAGGTCGCCGCGCGACATCGCCGCGCACGCTTCCCTGGCCCGCGCCAATGGCACCGAGATGGCCTGCCGCAGCCCCCACACGCACAATGCCGCGATCGCCAGACTGATGGCGAGGAGCGCGGCGGAGGCGATACCGATTCGATTCAGGTCCCCCTGGAACCGGTCATAATTTCCCGCACCCTGCGCCATCAGATAGCTGTTCAACGCCGTCGTGCTCTTGGTCAGGGCAAGGGCGAGCGGCGGCGTGATGTTCATGCCCACGTTATCCGCGGTCTGCATGTCGCCGCGATCGATCGCCTGTATCGTCGGTTCGATGCCCTGGCTCATGAGGCGCGTGAAATCGTTTTCGACGGCTTCCGCGAAATGCTGCTCTTCGGGCTTGTGCGGCAGGCTCTGGTAGTGTGCATAGGCCGCCTTGGCGCCGCTCAGATAGCCCTGTATTTTGGCGGAGAGCGCCTGACTTTCCGGAGAGCCCGGCTTGAGCGGATGCAGCACGCCGCGGTCCATCGTCACGCGGGCGACCGCCAGATTGTATTTGAAATCGCCGATGGCCACCGCCGCGGCGAGCTGGACGCCATACGTTTCGCGTAAAGCGGATTTTCCGGAACGCGTGCCGATCTGTCCGAGCGCGGTGGCGATCACCAGAAGCGCCAGCAGCGTGGCGAATGCGACGGTGAGGCGCAATTTGATGGAAAAGCGGGAAAAGAACTCGAACGCCGTCATGGGGCTGCTCCGGAAAACGACACTGATACACAGGCTCGTTTAACGGCAATCCCGGAGCAAAGTTTAAGACAATCGGACGTTTCGCGATTCGTTATGGCTTGATCCGGTTTTCCGGCCTTGATATCGGGACAGCAGGTAAAGTCCCGCGCGTTGCTGGTGACCGGAACGACGTCCGGTGCAATCGTGTCGAGCATGAAACGGCGCATCGCAACGCCTCGCGCTCGACCGGGTCCCGTTCGCCGCGCCCCTCGACCATGAAACTCGCCCCGAATTTCGCGAATTTCCCGAGCACCCCGGCTGGCGGCCGACGCGCGGGCCGAATACGAAGTTCATCGCCGACCCGCTCGATTTCGAGTTCAACGTCGCTGTGGTCGCAAGCGCGGTCGGCCGGTACGCGCGGTCCGATCGTTTATTGAGAAGGCACCACCCCGCGCGGGCCGGTCAGCACCGTTTCGGTCACGTTCGGCATGGCGGACAGCTCCCGCGCGGTGAACGGAAACCGCGACCATGCCTTGCGCGCGTAGGCGCGCGTCGCGACGCCGGCCTGCCCGGCGGTGGCATCCGCCACGCCCGTGCTCAGCAGGGTGTCCGCGTGCGGGCCGTCCGCGTCGAAGCTGACGACCTGCATATAGCTGTTGCCGTGCGCATCCCGATTCAGGGAATAGCCGTCGCGATCGAGCGGGTGCATCGCGCACGCGACGGTGAAATAGCCCTGCTGGTCGCACCCGCCGTACAGCGGCACTTTGTCCGCGCCGTGGCCGACATAGAGCAGATCGCCCCGCATCGTGTCCAGCGCGACGCCGTGGCGCTGCATGTTCAACACCGCTGCGGCCAGGGCGACGCCCAGCGCTCGCCCGGTGGCCGGACGCGTCATGTCGAAGCCCGCGGGCGTGGTCAGATCGAACGCCACCGCATGGTGCGCAAGATCGGGCAGGCGGACGGCGCGGATCCAGAACTCATCCCACAAATTGGCGCCGCGCGCGGCGACGTTGGCGGTGCCATCCCAATGACGCAGGACCTCGCAGGCAGGGGCGAGATCCACCGTCACCGGTTGCGGCAGGGCGGCGGCGTCCAGCGGATCCTGCGTCACGGTGACGGAGGACGCCCCGTCGCCGCGACATACGGCATCCACCAGCGGTTGCCGATACAGGCGCGCGGACATCGACTCGCTGGAGAGGACGGTGTGTTCGAGCGCGGCGCGCCCGACGCGAGCGCGTGACCCAGGCGGGTACGCAACGACTGCGGCGTACCGGTTTGCCCGGTCACCAGCGGGAAACCGGTCAACGGCGTCTGGGGATGCGTGAGCCAATAACTTCCGTTGAAATTGCCGACATAGTCGCGACGCAGCAGGCTGGGCATCGCGTCGACGGGAAGACGCCCCACCGCGCCCGCGCCGGGAAGGGTTTGCGCCGTCCAGTCGCAGGCGGCGCGCGACCCGTCGAGGAACGGCACGCCGGGCAGCCGGGCATCGACCATGCGACCGGCCGGCGTGGTGCACGCGGCCAGGGTCGTATCGTTCACCCCCGGCACGGCACCGATATCGCCAAACCAGACGCGGGCATCGTTGCGACCGATGGCGAAGGTATTGACCCAGGGCATCGCGACATCGCGCTTTTGAATGGCGATGAAATCATCGAGCGAGCGCGCCTGGTCCCAGTCGAGAAAATTCGCGAACGCGGCGCGGTTGCCCGCATTGACGTCGGACAGCGCGAACGCCTGCGTGCCGTTCCAGGCCAGCGCCGGCGACATGGGCGACAGGTCGACGATGGGGCCGAAACGCGAGCGGTACAGGGTGCGTGTGACCGGCGTGAGCGCGCCGGTGCCCGGGTCGCGCGCCTGCACGGTGATGCGCACGGCCTGCATCGCTTCCTCTTGGCCGTCGTAGCGGTAATGCGTCGGCTCGCCGGGCACCAGCGACAGCGCGAAAATGCCGAAGCGGCGCGCGCTGGATACGGTGTGCGTCCAGGCGATGTCCTGGTTGAAACCGATCATCACCAGGGGAACGCCCAGAAACGCGGCGCCGGCGACATCCAGCTGGCCCGGAATCGTCAGGTGCGCCTGATAAAAGCGATCGGGGCCGTGCCAGAACCAGTGTGGATTGCCAAAGAGCAGGCTGTGGCCATCTTGCGTCGCATCCGCGCCGAACGCCATGGCGTTGCTGCCGATGCCCGCGTGACCGCCGACAGCGAACGGCGCCACGCCGGAAGGCGCGCGCGCGCCCGTTTCCCGCAGCGCGATGCTCGCGTCAGGACGGTATGGCGCGGGCGACGCGGACGAGGACCGCGCGGCAGGCGATCGGGCGACAGGCCTTTGTGCCGCCGGCGGTTGCACGCCCGACGGTTGCCCGCTCGGCGGTTGCGCGGTTGCGATCTGCGCGAGAAACGGCATCGTGCCGCCCGCCAGATTCGCCGCGATGAAGCGGCGATAGACATCGCTCGCCGAGATGGGCTTGACCCATTCCCCGGCGGCGCAGGCGGCATGCGCGCCAGGGAAGCGCCCGCGCTTCAATTCCGAGATATACCGGTTGTAACCGTCCGCATAACCGGCGATCAGCGCTTGCTCGCGCGGCGGTTGCGCGGCGCGATAGGACGCGACGGCCGCGTCGTCGATCACCGAACGGAAGAAAAAGTCCGCATCGAGATTGCGCGGACGGCCGAACGTGGCTTCGGTGGCGGGCCGATTCTGCGGACCGAAATAGGCGGACCGTTCGCCGCGCCAGGTGACGAACGCGTCGGCCAGGGTGCATGCCGCGTCCTGTGCCTGCGCATAGCCATAGCCATAGCCCAGACTGCCCCAATCGTCGGCCCGGATATGCGGGACGCCGTCGGCGGTGCGATGAATGTCGACGCGATAGGGGCCGGCCGCGCGGTCGGCGGCGTGATTCGTGACGGAAGGCCCCGCGCACGCAGCCAGCGCCACCGCGGCGGCGCTGGCCGCCACGACGACGCCACGCGTCGCCACGGAACGTAAATTCAGAACGGTCATAGCGGAAGATCGATCGGGTGGGACGCGCCATGCGCAGCACGCGAGGACGACGGGGGCGGCCGCGGCGCCAGCGTTTGCCCGGCGCCCTCCTGCACGACCTGACCTTGGTCGAGTTTGATGAAACGGTCGGCGAGCGAGAAATACCGGTCGTCGTGCGTGATCACCAATACGGTCTTGCCCCTGGCTTTCAATTCAGGCAACAAGGTGCGGTAGAACACGTCCTTGAAGGTCGGATCCTGATCGGCCGCCCATTCGTCGAACACATAGAACGGCCGGTCTTCGAGATACGCGACCAGCAGGGCAAGCCGCTTGCGCTGGCCCTGCGACAACGCCGTCGTGGAAAAGCGGCCGTCGCGGATCGTCACTTTGTGCTGGAGTTGCAGCAGTTCCAGCAGTTGCTGCGCTTTCGCGTCGAGGCCCGCGATCTGCATGCCGTGCAGCTCGTCGAACAGGAAAAAATCGTTGAAGACCACCGCGAAGTGCTGGCGATAGCGATCGCGCCCGGCTTGCGTGACGCACTCGCCGTCGAGTCGCACCGTGCCGCTCTCGGGTATGTACAGGCCGACCAGCAGCTTGGCGAGCGTGGTCTTGCCGCTGCCGTTGCCGCCGATCAGGTAGACCACCTCCCCCGGAAAGAAGGCCAGATCGATGGGGCCCAGCGTGAATACTTCGTTTTCCTTTTCACGAAAATAGCTGTGCGTGACGGCTTCCAGCGCGATGCGCGAGAAAGCCCGCGCGGGCTCCGCTGGCACGACCTGCTCGGCGGGGAGATCGCGATTGAGTTGATGCACGCGCTCGAGCGCCACTTTCGCCGACCCGATCGACGGGATCGCCGAGAGCAAACCCTCGATCGGCATGATCAGATACAGGAAGACGACCGCATAACCCGATAGCACGCGCGTGGGCACCGGCTCGAATTGCGTGTACAGAAACAGCACGCAGCCGATGAAGGCCAGCAGAATCATGCTGCCCCAGCTCGCGGCGGCCGTATAGAGGACGTAGCCGCGCGTGCGTTGCGCGCGCACCGCCTCCACACTCGTGGCCAGCGAGCCGTCGACGAACGCGTCCTTGCGGCGGCGATGCAGCTTCAACTCCTTGGCGCCGTCGAACAGGGCACGAAAATCCTTGACCAGTTCGTCCTCGCGTCGGCGCGACCCGCGCAGATGGAACATCGCGCGGTTGTTCGCCCAGCGAAAACCGAGCGAGCCGACGAGTATCGTCAGCACCGCGAACAGCAATACCTGCCACGACAGATACCCGAGATACGCCAGGCACCCGACGACCACGGCGCTATTGGTGGCGAGCACCGGCAGGTTGAGAAACAGGACGACGATCGTGTCGAGATCCTGCGTGAGGACCGTCAGGGCCTTGGCCGAGCCCTGCCGCTCCAGGCTCTGATAGGACGTGTCGGTGACGTTGCGAATCGTCGTCATGCGCAACGCCGCCTTGCTGGCCTGGCCGAGCCGCACGAAAATCGTCTGCGACAGCGTGCGGGCCACCATCACCACCAGCGCGAGCGCGAGGAACCGCCACCCCAACGCGGCGAACCCGTCGGCGGGAGCGCCCAGCGCCTGGTTGATGACCGCGACCAGCCCCGCGTTGCTGAGGCCGCCTACGACGCCCGCCAGGAGCGCCAGCAGCAGCATCCCGCGCGATTGCCGGATCAGGTTGAGAAAAAGGGACATGACAATCCTTAAGTTCGTACGAACGGCGACGCTGCGCCGCGGGACCTCGGAAACGGACGTCCCGTACGGACACGGCGGCGCGCACGGGGGTTATAACGAATTTCGCGGATGGCGACAACGATCGGCGCGTCGACCGGCCTCCGCTCGCGCGGCGGACGCGCCTTCACAGCTGCGCCAGGATATCGCGCATTTCATCGGCCATGACCGCGTCCTGCGCCGCTGCCGGGCGCAACGCCCGGAGCGTGTCGGCCAGGGCATGCAACGGCTGGTTGCTCATCAGATCGGCAAGCGGCGCGTCGCATCCCAGCCGCGTGCGAATCGCCGATTGCACCTGCATGGCCGCGAGCGAATGCCCGCCCAGCGCAAAGAAGCGGTCCGTGCGACCGACCGGCGACGTTGCCAGCACCTGTTCCCATATCGCGGCAAGCGTCGTTTCGATTTCTCCCTGGGGACGTGTCGCAGGATCGGACGGCGCGGGCGGATCGACGGGCTCGGGCAGTGCGTGCCGGTCGATCTTGCCATTGGGGTTCAGCGGCAGCGCGTCCAGCACGATGACCGCCGAGGGCACCATGTAGTCGGGGAGCCGCTCGGCCACCCGCGTGCGCAACGTCGTGGCGGCGTCGGCCGCCGCGCCGCCGGACCTGTCCCGCGCCAGCGAGACGTAGGCGAGCAGGCGAAGACCGCCGGACGCGGCCCGGGTCACCACCGCCGCTTCGCGCACCTCGGGCTGGTGCAGCAGGCACGCTTCGATCTCGCCCGGTTCGATACGGAAACCCCGTATCTTGACCTGGTGATCGTTACGGCCGAGATACAGCAACTCCCCGTCCTCCCGCCAGCGCACGATATCGCCGGTGCGGTACAGACGCGCGCCAGCGATCACGTCGGGGGCCGCCGCGGCGCGCGGATCGGCGATGAAGCGCGACGCGGTGAGCCCGGGCCGATCGTGGTAGCCTCGCGCAAGGAGTGCGCCACCGATGCACAACTCGCCCACCGCACCCATCGGCGCCAGGTTCGATTGCGCGTCGAGGACGCAGACTGTCCGGCCGCCCAGCGGCCGTCCCAGCGGGACGCCGCCCGGCCACATCGACGCGGCCGCCGTGCCAGCCGTGCCAGCCGTGCCATTGGGCGTGCAGTCGAACGCGGTCGCTGTGACCGTCGCCTCGCTCGGGCCATAGGTATTGACCAGCGTGATGTGCCCGAGTCCGGCGGCGTGCCAGGCGCGCACGGCGTCGGCGGGCATGGCCTCGCCGCCCGCGTGCACCCGCCGCAACGTCGCGCAGGCCTGGCGCGCCCCGGGTTGCCCGGCGAAATCCTGCGCGAGGGCATGCCAGTACGCGGTGGTCAGATCCGCCACGGTGATGCGTTCGCGGGCCAGCTCGGCCTGGAACTGCGCACTGCTCCACAGGTCCGGGCCCCGCAAGACCAGCGTCGCGCCCACGCACAGGGTGGGAAACACCTGCTCGATGAAACCGTCGAAGTTGAACGTCGAGAACTGCAGGACGCGATCGTCGGACGTCACGTCGAACCAGCCGATGCCGAAGTCGGTGTGGCGGGCGAGCGCATCGTGCGTGATGCCCACGCCCTTGGGCTGTCCGGTTGAGCCGGAGGTGTAGATGAGATAGGCGAGCTGTTGGGGATGCGGCGGATGGGGGCCTTCGTCCGTTTCTCCGGCCGGCGCGGCGGTGCGGGTTTGTGCGATGGCGGTGACGTCCAGGGTGGTCACGCCCAGGCGCGCGAACGCGGCGCGAGCCGTCGTGCCTGTCCCCCTGTGCGTACCCGTCGCGTCCGTCGAGCGCGTCCCATCCCGCCCGTTCGTCGCATCCGCATCCGCCGTCAACGCCCATTTCATGCCGCTGTCCTGGATCATGAACGCCAGGCGCTCGTCCGGGTAGGACGGATCGAGCGGCACGTACGCGCCGCCGGCCTTGAGCACGCCCAGCACCGCGACGATCATGTCCAGGGACCGCGCCATCGCGATGCCCACACGGTCGTCCGCGCCGACCCCGGCCGCGCGCAGCGCGTCCGCGACCCGGGCGGCGCGGCATTCGAGCGTACGGTAGTCCAGCGACGCGCCGTCCAGCACCACCGCTTGCCGGTGCGGGCGCAACGCGGCCTGCGCGGCGATGCGGGTGCAAACGTCCGGCGCGACCGGCACGTCGACACCGCGGCCCCAGCGCGCGAGCAGCGCGCGTTCGGCGTCGGGCAGCATGTCCAGCGAGCCGAGCGTGGCCTGCGGATGCGCAACGAACGCATCGAGCAACATCGAGAGCTGCGCGGCGATCCGCTCGATCTGCGGCGCGTCGAACGTGTCCCGCGTGTAATCGAACGCGATGCGCAGACGCGCCTCGCCCGACGCGAGCGACCCGGATTCGGCTTGTGCGGCGTCGCCTCGCGCCGCGCGGTGCTGATGCTGCCCGGGGCCGCCGGCCTGCGCATGGGTGATCGACAGCGTCAACGCATAGCTGGTGCGGTCCTCGTTGCGCAGCCCGGAAAAATGCAGGTCCCGCGTACCCGTCGCGCTCAGGATCTCGTCGACGGGATAGTTCTCGAACACCAGCAGGCTGTCGAACAGCGCCTGCCCGCCCTCCAGCCCGGCCCACCGCTGGATGTCGTAGAGCGCGACGTGCTCGTGCTCCCGCGCCGCCACGCCCGCTTGCTGCAGGCGCGCGAGCCACGCCGCCACGCTCAGCGACGGCTGCGGCGCGCCGATCACGGGAATCGTGTTGATGAAAAGACCCACCATGCGCTCGACGCCGGCAAGCGTTTCCGGGCGGCCCGCGACGGTCGCGCCGAACGTGACGGTCCGCTGCCCGGTATAGCGCTGCAAGAGGATCAGCCACGCGGCCTGCACCAGCGTATTGAGCGTCACATGGTGCGACTGGGCGAAGCGGCTCAGCGCGGCGGTGCGCGCGGCGTTCCACGCGAGCGACACGGTGCCATGGGTGTGCGCTGCCTCGTCCGCGCCTTTTTTCGCCGGCGTGTTCGTTTTTCCGTGCGCGGTCCGGGCGGGCGGCAAGGCCGCGCCAAGCAGCGTCGGCCCATCGAGCAAGGCGACCTGTTCGCGCCACCACGCTTCGCTCGCGGCACCGGCGCCCGAAGCGAGATGCGCGATGAAGGCGCGATACCGCCCGGCCGGTTCGGTTGGTGCGCGGCCCTCATAGGTGGCAAGTACCTCGGCCAGCAGCTGCGCGGCGCTCCAGCCATCGATCAGCGCATGATGGAACGTCCATACGAAATGGTGGCGTGCCGCGCCGGTGCGCAGCAATGCGACCCGCCACAGCGGGGGCCGCGCCAAATCGAAGGGCTGGGCGAGCTGGTCCGCGGCGAAGCGTTCGAGCCGCGCCTCCCGCGTGCCGGGATCCGCCGCGCGCCAGTCTTCGGCGCGCAGCGGCAGGCTCACGGCGCGCGTCACCCATTGCCGCGGCGCATCGTCCAGCATCAGAAAGCCCGTGCGCAGGGCGTCGTGCCGGGACGCGGCGGATTCCCATGCCGCGACGAAGCGCGCGGCGTCGAGGCGGTCGATGTCGACGCGCAGCTGATTGACGTAGGCCCCGGATTGCCGCCCCAGCAAACTTTGGAACACGATGCCGGTCTGCATCGGCGAGAGCGGGTAGAGGTCCTGCACGGTTTCGAAGGGGATCGGCAACGCATCGAGCTGCGCCTGATCGAGCCCCGCGAGCGGGACGTCCGACGGCGTGAGGCCAGACGCGCCGCTTTCGCAGTGCGCGAGGATGCCGGACAATTCGGCGCGCAGATCCGCGGCCAGGGCGGCGAGTTCCGCGCTGCCGTACCGGTCCCCTCGCGGATGCGCGAGCGTCAGCGACAGCGCGCCGTCGCGCACCTGCGCGGCGATGTCCAGTACGTGGGTAGCGCGATTGCGCGCGCTCGACGCCGCGCCGCCGGTCTCGTCCGCCAGCCGCCAGATATCGCGCGCGGCAGCCGGCGCGGTGGCCGACGCGGTGGCCGGCGCGGTGGCCGACGCGGTGGCCGACATTCCCGCCGCGTCTGCCGTCATCCGGTCGAGCTGCCCCAGATAGTTGAAAAGCACCTCGGCATGCCCGACGTCGGCCAGCGCCTCGCGCTGCGCCGCCGTGCCCAGGTACTTCAGCATCCCGAAGCTCATGCCGCCATGGGGCACGGCGCGGCGCGCCTCCTTCACGCGCTTGAGTGCGGCGCCGATGTCGCCCATGGCCGCGAGCCGGAACGGATACACGGTCGTGAACCATCCGACGGTCCGGCTCAGATCGGCGGGACCGAAATGGCTCTCGCGTCCGTGGCCTTCGAGATCGATGCGCAATTCCGCGCGTTCGGCGAAACGGCACAGCGCGCGGCCGGTGGCCGCCAGCAACACGTCCACCAGGGCGAGCCGGTACGCGCGCGCCCCGCTCAGCTGCAAACGATGCGTCGTATCGCGGTCCAGCCGCACCGTGGCGTGGACCGGCGCATCGACCGGCGCATCGATCTGTCGCGCGCTCGGCGCGGCGTTGCCCACCGCACGCGCGGGCAACGCCGCGTCGAGCGCGCCGGTCGCCCGCCAGTACGCGGCGTCGGCCGCCAGCGCCGGGCTGCGCGCCGCGCGCTGCAACTGCCGCCCGAATGCCTGGTAAGACAGCGTGGGCGCGGGCAACGATGCCGCCGCGCCCGCACGCCGCCGCAGATAGACCTGCTGCACATCATCGAGCAGGATGCGCCACGACACGGTATCGACGACGAGATGATGCGCGGCGATGAACAAGCGCCAGCTGCCGTCGCTGACCGCGAGCGCCAACGCCCGGATCACCGGACCCTGGGTCAGATCGAGGCCGCGCTGCGCCACGTCGCAGTGCGCGTCGATCTCCTCCGGAGCCACGTCCGCGAGGAGCGGCAGCAGAGAAGCGTCCGAAGCGGATGCGGGGGATGCGGGGGATGCGGCCGCATGGTACTGTCGCCAGCCGGCGCCGCCCGGAAGGGCGCAATCGGGCGCGAACCGCAACTGCAGCGCGGGATGATGCGCGATGACTTCGCGCAGCGCGTATTCGAGCGCCGCGACGTCGGGCGCCGCGTCGAGGTGCAGCAGGACCGACTGGTTCCAGTGGTGGCGATCCGGAAACGGTTCGGCGAAAAACCACGCCTGGATCGGCAGCAACGGCACGGGCGCGGCACGGTCGATCGGTTCGTCGACCCCGTACCCGGTCGGCGCGTTGCTCTCCAAAGGCGTCGCGCACGCCGCCAATTGCGCGATGGTCTGCTGCTCGAAGATCTCGCGCGCGCTCACGCTCAGCCCGGCCCGCCGCGCCTGGGCGACGATTTGCAGGCTCATGATCGAATCGCCGCCGAGTTCGAAAAAGTTGTCGTGACGGCCGATGCGCTCGCGCCGCAGCAAACGCTGCCAGATCGCGGCCAATTGCGCTTCCACCGCCCCCTGGGGCCCGGCGTCGTCGACGGGCGGCGCCGCATCGGGCACGGGCAATGCCCGCCGGTCCACTTTCCCGTTGGGGCCGAGCGGCCAGTCGTCGAGCAGGACGATGGCGCAGGGCACCATGTAGTCGGGCAGGACGGCCGCGAGCGCCGCCCGTAGCGACGAAACGCTTGCCACCACGCCCGGCAAGGCGGTCGCATACGCGACCAGACGCCGTGCGCCCGGACCTTCCACCACCATGACGATGGCACCGCTCACGCCCGGTTGCGCGCGCAGGCGCGCCTCCACCTCGCCCGGCTCGATCCGGAAACCGCGAATCTTCACTTGCTGGTCCTGACGTCCGAGGTACAGCAACTCGCCGTCGGCACGCCAGCGCACGATGTCGCCGGTGCGGTACAGGCGCGCGCCGGGTACGCGCGAGAAAGGATCGGGGACGAACCGCTCGGCACTCTGCGCGGGCTGATCGAGATAGCCGCGGGCGAGTTCGAGGCCGCCCAGGTGCAATTCGCCCGGGACGCCGGGCGGCACCAGGTTGAGACGCGCGTCCAGCACCCACGCAGTGCGCGTTCCCACGGGCCGGCCGATGGGCATGACGGTCAGGGCCGCATTCGCCGCGTCGTCGCGCGCTTCCCATACCGTGGGGGTGATGACCGCCTCGGAGGGACCGTAGGCGTTGAACGCGCGTTGCGCCGCGAGCCGGGTGCGAACCGCCTCGAACCCGGCGGCGGACCACGCTTCGCCACCGACGATGCAGACGCGGACGTTCACGGCCCCGGGCGCGACCTCGCGCGCGAAGGCGTCGGCGTAAGCGGGCGGCAGATCGAGCACGGTGATGCCGTGCGTGCGGATTTCCTGCGTGAGGCGTTGTACCGACCACACTTCGTCATCGCGCAGCAGCAACGCGGCGCCGTGCATCAGGGGCATCAACAGTTGCTCGGCGGCCGCGTCGAAGCCGATCGAGGCAAAATGCAGGCAACGGTCTTGCGCCGTGATGCCATAGCGCGCACCGATGGCCGTGCAGTGCCGGGCCAGCGCGCCATGCGGAACCGCCACGCCCTTGGGCCGTCCCGTCGATCCGGAGGTGTGGACGATGTAGGCAAGGTTGTCCGCGCGTGTTTTCGGCGTGGCGGCGTGAGACGGATCGCATGCCGGATCATATGCCGGATCATATGCCGGATCGCATGCCGGATCGTTCGGCGCCGCCGCGGCGATATCGCGCGTATCGATCTCCAGCACGCGAACCGTCGTCGATGTCGGCAGACGCGGGCGGGCTGCCGCGTCCGTGAGCAGGAGCGGCGCGCCGCTTTCGGCGAGCATGAGGGCCAGGCGTTCGGTGGGATAGGCTGGGTCCAGCGGCACGTAGGCGCCACCCGCCTTCAGCACCGCGAGCAATGCGACGACCAGCGCCGGCGAGCGCGACAGCGCCAAACCGACCCGCACCTCGGGGCCCACGCCCGCGCGTCGCAACCGTGCCGCCAGTCGATTGGCGGCCGCGTCGAGTGTTCGGTAATCCCAACGCGCGTCGCCGTGTATCACGGCAAGCGCCGTCGGCGTTTGCGCGGCGCGCGCGGCGAAGACCTCGTGCACCAATGCCTGCGCCGGGGCCGGCACGGCATCCTGCTGCGCGATGTCCCGATCCGCGTCGTCCTGTCGCGCCGCGAACGTGCTCCATGCGCGCAACTGTTCGCGCTGCGCGGCATCGAGCAGTTCCACATCTCCCGCGCATTGCATCGTATCGTGCGAGAACGCCGCCAGCATGTTCAGGTAATGCGTGGCGAACCGCGCCATCGTCGTCGCCTCGAACAATTCCCGTGCGTAGATCAGCTCGACGTCGCATGCGCCCGCGGCGTCCTCCACCACGTTCAGCGTCAGTTCATAGGGGGCGGCGGCATCGGGCAGCGCGTGGCGCTCGACGCCCAGGCCGGGCAGGCCGTCAAGCGCGCGCCAGTCGCTGCGCTGGTGGTTGAACATTACCTGGAACAGCGGCGTGTGATCCAGACTGCGCTCGGGGCGCAGGGCGTCCACCAGCACGTCGAACGGCAGATCCTGATGCGCCTGCGCGCCCAGCGTCGCTTCGCGCGCACGCTCCAGCAAGGTCCCCAGCGTGTCGTGTCCCGTCACGCGCGCGCGCAGCACCTGCGTGTTGACGAAAAATCCGATCAACGGCTCGGTCTCCACCCGATGCCGGTTCGCCACCGGCACGCCCACCCGGATGTCGTCCTGTCCCGTGTAGCGGTGCAGCAGTGCCTGGAACGCGGCGAGCAGCACCATGAAGGGCGTCGCCGAACTCGCCTGCGCGCGCGCCCTGAGCGCCTGCGACAACCCCGCGGGCAGCCGCACCCGATGCCGCGCCGCACGGTACGACGCGCGCGCCTGGCGCGGCGCGTCGGTGGGCAGCGCGAGCACCGGATGCGTCTCGCCCAGCGTCGCGCGCCAGTACGCGAGCTGCCGCGTTTGCTCGCCCGCTTCCAGCCAGTCGCGCTGCCACGCCGCGTAGTCCGCGTACTGCACCGGCAAGGCCGCCACGCACGGCGCCCCGCCCGCGAGCGCGGCGCGATAGTGCGCCACCAGCTCCTCGAGCAGCACCTGGATCGACCAGCCGTCGGCCACGATGTGGTGCAGCGCCAGCGCCAGCAGGCAGCGCCCGCCGGCGCCCGCCGCGCTCGTCTCGTGATGCAGCGCCGCGCGCAGCAGCGGGCCCTGCTCCAGGTCGAAGGGCGTGTCCGCCCAGGCACGCGTCACCGGTTCGATCTGCGTCGGCGCGAGGCGCGCCTCGCGCCAGTCCAGCCGTCCGGCCGCATCGATCCATTGCTCGACCCGCCCCGCCTCGTTCGCCACGAAGCGCGTCCTCAATACTTCATGCCGCGCGACGATCGCTTCCAGGCTCGCGCGCAATGCCGGCGCGTCCACCGTGCCCGTCAGCCAGAGTCCGCCCGCGATGTGATACGCGCTGCTGTGCGGCGCCAACTGCCACAGGAACCACTGCCTTTGCTGTGCGTGGGAGGCCGGCGTGCCGACGCCGGCCGGCCGGTGGCGACGCACGATCGGCAACTGCGAACAGCTGACCCCCTGCTGCGTCATTTTTTCCCAGAACAGGCGACGTTTGTCGGGCGTCAACTCGCTGAACCGTTCGGCGATGCGCCGCGCTGTATCCTTTTCCATGACCGAATTCAAAGTGTATCCATAAAAAGATCCAGGCCCTGCAACACGGCATCGCCAGGCTGATCCGCACGCGCGCGCTCGATCGCGGCGGCGTGTCCGGCGAGCGTCGTCGCTTCGAAGAGCGCGGCGAGCGGCAGACCGACGCCCAGCTCCAGGCCGATGCGGGCGTTCAGACGCACCGCCAGCAGGGAATGCCCCCCGAGATCGAAGAAATCGTCGTGCCGTCCGATTTGCGCGACGCCCAGCAAGGCGCTCCAGATCGTGGCCAGTTGCGTTTCGACGCCGGGGCGCGGCGCTTCCCCGTCCGCGTCGCCCGCGACATCGCTCGCCGGCTCCGGCAGGGCGCGTCGATCGAGTTTGCCGTTCTCACCCAGCGGCAATGTGTCGAGTACCACGATGCGCCAGGGCACCATGTAGTCCGGCAGCGTGCCGGCGAGCCGCGCGCGCAGTGCCGCCGGTTCGGGCACGGCGCCGGTGACGTACGCCACCAGCCGCTCGCCGGATGTCGTCACCACCGCCTCCCGCACGCCGGGTTCCTGTCTCAGGACCGCCTCGATCTCGCCGGGTTCGATGCGCAGGCCGCGGATCTTCACCTGGTGATCGAGCCGGCCGAGATAGTCGAGCGCGCCGTCTTCGCGCCAGCGCACCAGGTCGCCCGTACGGTACAGGCGCGCTCCGCCGTCCCGCGAAAACGGGTCCGGCACGAAACGCTCGGCCGTCAGGGCGGGTTGCCGCAGATAGCCGCGCGCCAGCCCCGCACCGCCCAGATACAGCTCGCCCGGCACGCCCGGCGGCACCGGCGACAGCTGCGCATCGAGCACCCACGTTTGCGTGCGCGCGATCGGCCGGCCGATCGGCACCGGCCGGCCGGGTTCGTCGACGCAGGTCCAGGCGGTGACGTCGATGGCCGCTTCCGTCGGCCCGTACAGGTTGTATAACGCCACGCCCGGCAGGTCCCGAAACACGCGCCGCTGCAGATCCGCGGACAATGCCTCGCCGCTGCAGATCACCCGGGCGAGCGTGCCGGCGCACGCCGCGCCCGCGCCGCTGTCCATGAAGGCCTCCAGCATGGAGGGCACGAAATGCACGGTGCCGACCTGCTGCTCGCGAATGATGGCAGCAAGCCGCGACGGGTCGCGGTGCGCGCCGGGTTCCGCGAGCACGAGGCGGGCGCCCACCATCAGCGGCCAGAAGAACTCCCATACGGAGACGTCGAAGCCGAAAGGCGTTTTTTGCAGCACCGCCTCGCCGCGCCGCAGGTTATAGGCGTGCTGCATCCACGCCAGCCGGTTCCGCAAGGCGGCGTGGTGGTTGCCCACGCCTTTCGGACGGCCGGTGGAACCGGAGGTGTAGATGACGTACGCCAGGTTGGCGCCGTGCAGCGGCGGCGCGGGATCGCCGGCAGCGAACGCATCGGTCGCGATCGCATCGAGCGCGACGCACGGCGTGCCGTCGATCTCCGGCAAGCTCAGGCCGGATTGCCGCAGCACCAGCGCCGGCCGGCTGTCGGCGATCATGTAGGCGAGCCGATCGGCGGGATAGGCCGGATCGAGCGGCACATAGGCGGCGCCCGCCTTGACGATGGCACACAAGGCGATGACCAGTTCGAACGAACGTTCCGCGGCCACGCCCACGCGCGATTCGACGCCGATGCCCTGCGTGCCCAGCCAGTGCGCGAGCTGATTGGCCCGCGCGTTCAATTCGCCATAGCGCATCACCGCCGCGCCGCACACCAGTGCGATGTCCTCCGGATGACGGGCCGCGTGCCGCTCGAAATGCCGGAACACCGGTTCGCTGTCGGCACTGTCGACGCCGCCGGCGGGATGGCGGCTCCAGCCCGCGATCATGTCGGTCTCCGCGTCGTCCAGCAGGACGACGTCGTGCAACGGCCGGTTCAGCCCGCCATGCGCGTAAGCGCTCAGGCAGCGCTGGTAATGCCGCACGAAGCGCGCGATCGTCGCGTCGTGAAACAGTTCGCGCGCATACGTGACCTCGACGCTCAGCGTGCCATCGGTTTCCTCGCGCGTATCCAGCATCAACTCGAACTGCGCCAGGGGTTGCGGCAGGCGGTAGCGCTCGACGCGCAGGCCGGGCAGGCCGTCGAGGGCGCGCCAGTCGCTGCGCTGGTGGTTGAACATCACCTGGAACAGCGGCGTGTGATCCAGACTGCGCTCGGGGCGCAGGGCGTCCACCAGTGCGTCGAACGGCAGATCCTGATGCGCCTGCGCGCCCAGCGTCGCTTCGCGCGCACGCTCCAGCAAGGTCCCCAGCGTGTCGTGTCCCGTCACGCGCGCGCGCAGCACCTGCGTGTTGACGAAAAATCCGATCAATGGCTCGGTCTCCACCCGATGCCGGTTCGCCACCGGCACGCCCACCCGGATGTCGTCCTGTCCCGTGTAGCGGTGCAGCAGTGCCTGGAACGCGGCGAGCAGCACCATGAAGGGCGTCGCCGAACTCGCCTGCGCGCGCGCCCTGAGCGCCTGCGACAACCCCGCGGGCAGCCGCACCCGATGCCGCGCCGCACGGTACGACGCGCGCGCCTGGCGCGGCGCGTCGGTGGGCAGCGCGAGCACCGGATGCGTCTCGCCCAGCGTCGCGCGCCAGTNGGAGATGACCTGTCATGTCGAATTGGCCCGGCAATTGAACTTGGATATCTGGTTCGCTGATCCGTACGCGCCATGGCAACGCGGCAGCAATGAAAACACGAATGGTCTGCTACGTCAGTTCTTGCCCAAAGGGATCGACCTGTCGGGAGTGAGCCAGATGCAACTCAACGACATTGCCAGATTGCTCAATGGCCGTCCTCGTCAGACACTGGGCTGGAAAACCCCGGAAGAAGTCATGGCAATGGAGTTGGCCGCCGAAGGATTCGCTAACCGTTGCACTTGACTGTTGAGACCGCCCTGTAGTTGATCTCGGCGAGGCCCGCCTCCCTGAACGATTCGACCATGCGCTCAGCCACCTTCGGCGTCACAGCCCACGACGCGTTGGTCACCATGCGCGTCTCTAGCCCCTTGCTTGCGCAGAATGCAATCGCATCGAGCAGGTCGGATTTTAGCAGCGTCGGCTCCCCTCCCGCGAAAATCACCAGCCTTAATGGGCTACCATGTTCCAGAAGATTGGTGATCGTTTCAGAAATGGTGTCTAGGGAGAGCCGTCCGCGCCGCTCCGGCGACGAATTCATCAGGCAATGGCCGCACGCTGCCGTACATTGATTCGTCGTCAAAACAGTGAATTGACTGACATCGACCATCTCATTTACCTCTCAAAATAAGCAAGTCGGATTTTTCGAGTGTTCCGCGTGGCGCGAGCGGGACAAGCATGCTGCGCCACGTTATCACTTGGGTCTCTCGTGTTGAGTTTGCAGCCGTGCGCACGGCTTTCGACATGCCGGAAGCCGTAGGAACGCAACCGACAACGGCGAGACGCTATCGCCTACGGAGTTGGGCTGCCTGAATCATGCCTAGAACCGTCTCCCGGAGAGACCTCCACATACCGCCAGGCGTATCCCGATGCCATTAATGAAACAGATCGGCCTTCAGGAGCTGCCATTTGTTGCTGTCACATGCCACTGTCAGTTCGATCTTCAGGTTCTTGTACTGCGCCAGCACCGTGATGCGTTCCTCGCCGTGCGCTTCGAGCGGACGATACTTCCATGCCAGATGCTTGAGCAGCGCGGCACGGCGATATACGTTCAGCCCGCGATCTTGCAGCGTATCAGTGAGCTTTTCGCTCGATACATTCTCGCCGATATGTATCTGAACACTGCCGGCCGCTTCATCGTCCAAATTTGCCGAACCGAAGCCGAGCGAGTTCGAATTGGAAATCGCATTAGCATTTGAGATGGCATTGACATTGGCGGTCGCGTTGGCGTTGGCAACCACATTGGCATTTGCTACGGTGATTACGTTGACCACTGCAACAGCTGTTGCCGCAATTCCGCCATGTACGTCGTCGATCCAATCGTCGCCGGTATCGTCACCGGCGGCTCGCTGGCCGCGCGAAAAGTCCGAATTAATTGGTCCCATTATGGAACTGACGATCACACGCCTTGCCGTATCGGAAACATTTTCAAGATAATGGGATAGCATAATCTGCTCGCCATTCTGATCTATCGAAAAATCCAACACATTTTCGCGAATTGTCTTGACAGGATTTTTCCTGAAATCCGACAGAAGTGTCGGATTTCCAGCCAGGGAGTTTCTTAGGCTTAACGAGTTCTGGTAAAAACCAACCTGTTCCATGTTCTTTCCTTATCTTAAATAAGAATTGCTATATAACAAGCTGATGACCGTAGGGACACCGACCTGCACCACGAACAAGCCGATATTGATTGCATCGTTTCCCGTTTTTCGCCAGCCCCCGACCACAACACTTACACAAAAAAACAGCAGCGTCGACAAGACCATGCACTCGCCATACAGCTTATTTGTTTTGTACCAGTTGTCCCCATTGGCGAGCGTCGAATGAGTGCGGACTCCATAAAACTCGTTGGGCGGTACCTTTTGCAGGATCAGCGGTATCGAGATGGCCAGCAGCAGCAGGCTGGCAACGGCGAGAAAGATAAATGTCTTTTTCATTGTCACCCACACTCCTTAGAAAATCGGCCAGCTGCCGACGTATTCGACCAATATTCACGGCTGATCAAAGCCCTTGCCAAATCGGCAAATTTGGTAAATACGATAAATAAAAGCTATTCAGGGGAGCTATTTGAAATAGCAAAGCCAATAATCTTTGGCAATAAAATTGACTATCATGATGCGCTCGGGAGTCATGATATATTGATTTATCAATCTTCAACAGTTTACAAGAATCATAAAAATAATAGATTGGGGAATTGATGTCAACAAAATTTTCACTTACCAGGCTTTCAATCGGCTTGCACAAATAATCTGAGCCCGGGCGGTCTCAACGGTCAAGTGCAACGGTTTGCTAATCCGGCATCGGCCAATTCCATCGCCATGACTTCTTCCGGGGTTTTCCAGCCCAACGTCTGACGGGGACGGCCGTTGAGTAACTTGGCAATGTCATTCAACTGCATCTGGCTGATTCCCGACAGGTCCATTCCCTTTGGCAGGAACTGACGCAACAAACCGTTCGTGTTCTCATTACTACCGCGTTGCCATGGCGCATACGGGTCCGCGAACCAGATGTCCAGATTCAACTGCCGGGCCTGCTCGACATGACAGGTCATCTCCGTGCCGCGATCGTAGGTCGGACTCTCGCGCAGGAAGGCCGGCAGCTTTTTCATCTGACGCGTAAAGCCTTCCAGGGCATCGCTGGCCGTGCAACCATCCATGCAGCACAGCACCACGAACCGCGTTTTGCGTTCGACCAATGTTCCCACGCACGAACGATTGGATGCGCCTTTGATGAGATCGCCTTCCCAGTGTCCAGGCCATTTTCGCGTGGCGATCTCTTCAGGCCGATGCACAATACGCAACTCATCAGGCACGAAGCTTTTGCGCCCCAGGCTGCGGTGAATCGCCCCGGATTTTGAGGAGGCACCAATTCTTGAGAGAATGGTGTCATGACGAAGACAAACAAATTTTCCCCAGAGATGCGCGAGCGGGCCGTGCGCATGGTGCAGGAACACCGTGGCGAGTACCCGTCATTGTGGGCAGCGGTCGAGTCCATCGCGCCGAAGATAGGCTGCGTGCCGCAGACGCTGTTGGATTGGGTGAAGCGCGACGAGGTTGGTAAGGGGCAGCGCGAAGGCCTGTCAAGCGACGAACGAGAGCGCCTGAAGGCGCTGGAGCGCGAGGTCAAGAAACTACGCCGCGCCAACGATATTTTGAAGACGGCCAGGGCACGTTCAACGGGTCGTTGCAACACCTTCCTATTAATATTGAATAAGGGAGGGTTAACGAATGGCACAAATGGGACGGCCTGGTTTGCCGGTAGAAGGTAAGGCAGAGGTGTGGCGGCGGTGGCGGGCAGGTGAATCGTTTCTTGGCATCGGACGGGCGCTAGGCAAGCCAGCGGGATCGATTTACGGTGTGATCCGTAAGCGTTCAGCCAGCACATCTTCTCCATCCGATCTAAAAGCGCGACGATTTCCGATTTCATAACGGAGTCGGAAGCGATGAGAGAAGAGCCGGATGTAGTCGAGGTCAAGCCGTCGACAGCACGTCGACGCTTCAGTAAGACGTTCAAGCGGGAGTTGGTGGAACAGACGTTGCGCCCCGACGTCTCGATGGCCGCGGTGGCGTTAGCCAACGGCCTCAACACGAACCAGCTTGCCCGGTGGCGGCGCGAGTATTTATTGGATACGGGTGTTAGTCCGATGCCGTTGCCCGCACTGGTACCCGTCAGGATGATCGAACCCGCTCCGCTCGCGGCGTCTCAGCCTGGGGCCACCCCGCCCGTGTCAGGCGAGATCGAGTGGCGGCAGGGGGCGAACACGATCGTGCTGCGTGGCACGGTCGATGAGGGAGCGTGGTGCTTGCTGCTGGCTCATCTACGAGGCGCACGTTGATCGGTCTGCCCGGTGGCACGCAGGTCTGGCTGATCGCCGGTGTCACCGACATGCGCCGGGGCTTCAACGGCCTGGCCGCTATTGTGCAGAACACGCTTGCCTCGAACCCCTTCGGCGGCCACGTGTTCGTCTTCCGTGGGCGCCGCGGCGATCTCATTAAAGTGCTCTGGTGGGATGGCCATGGCCTGTGCCTGCTGAGCAAACGTCTGGAGCGCGGGCGCTTCGTCTGGCCTCAGGTTGCCACCGGTGGTGTGCATCTAACGGCGGCACAACTCGCGATGCTGCTCGAGGGCATCGACTGGCGCCATACGGTACGCACCGCTCCGACGCTGGCTGCGTGAGGCAGAGGTTGTAAACGTCCCGCGGCGCCGGTAACATGGCGGCCATGGCCGCGTCACGTCCTCCTCCCGATCCCCTACCCGACGACGTCGAGGCGCTTAAACGCATGGTCGAGCGCCTGAGCGGCGAGGTCCGCGCACTCGAAGTGGCCGCCGACGTGCGCTCGTTGCTCATCGAGAACCTGCAGATCCAGATCGCGGCGCTGCGGCGGGCGATGTACGGCCGTAAATCCGAGAAGATGGAACAGGAGGTCGGGCAACTCGAGCTCAAGCTCGAGGAGGTGCTGCTCGACAAGGGTGAGGATCCGCCTCCGCAAACGCCCGAGACCATCGAGCGGACCCAACGCACGCGCAAGCCCCTGCCCGAGCATCTGCCGCGTGAGACGATCGATCACGCGCCCCCGCACGATCAGTGTCCGGACTGTGGTGGCGCGCTTCAAGTCATCGGCGAGGATGTCGCCGAACAGCTCGAGTACGTGCCGGCAAGCTTCCGGGTGATCCGTCACGTGCGCCGCAAGCTTGGCTGTGCCTGTTGCCAGACGCTCGTGCAGGCGAGCGCGCCGTCCCGGCCGATCGCCCGCGGCCTCGCCGGCCCGGGCCTGCTGGCTCACGTGGTGGTGAGCAAATACAGTGATCATTTGCCNCTGTACCGGCNGGTGCAGATCCACGCGCGAAGCGGCGTGGAGATCGAGCGCTCGACCCTCACGGAGTGGGTCGGTGGCGTAACGCGCTTGCTGCGCCCGCTGGTGGAGGCGCTGCGNCGCTACGTGATGGCCGGGGCCGCGCTGCATGCCGACGACACCCCAGTACCCGTGCTCGCACCAGGGCGAGGCAAGACGGCGACGGGGCGCCTGTGGGCCTACGTGCGTGATGAGCGGCCCAGCGGGAGTACGGCACTTGCNGCCGTATGGATGGCCTACACGCCGGANCGGCGCGGCGAACATCCGCAGAGCCATTTACAAGCGTTCGACGGCATCATCCATGCCGACGGCTTCGCGGGCTACGACAAGCTCTACGTCGACGGTACGCGCGTGCCGGCCGCATGCTGGGCCCACGTGCGCCGCAAGTTCCACGACATCACCCAGTCGCACCCGTCACCGACGGCCGGCGAAGCGGTGCGCCGCATCGCGGCGCTCTACGCGGTCGAAGCCGAGATACGCGGCCAACCGCCCGACCAGCGCCTGGCGATGCGCGTCGAACACACGCAACCACTGCTGCGCGATCTGCATGCCTGGATGCAAGGCTTGCTGCCGGCCCTGTCGAGCAAGTCCGCGCTTGCCGGGGCGATCCAGTACGCGTTGAAGCGCTGGGAGGCNTTGAACACGTTCGCNCGCGACGGCCGTGCCGAAATAGACAATAACGCAGTGGAACGCGCCCTACGCGCGGTCGCGCTTGGGCGTAAAAACTATCTGTTCGCGGGCTCGGATGCCGGTGGCCACCGGGCGGCGGCGATGTACAGCCTCATCGGCACAGCCAAACTCAACGGCCTGGACCCCGAGGCATATCTGCGCGAGGTGCTCACGCGCATCGCCGATCATCCGGTCAACCAGATCGATGATCTACTGCCGTGGACGCTGATGGGTTCAACTCCCGCGTCATCGCGCGTCTGAAAATAGGTCCCCGCTTACGAAAATAAGTGGGGACGTAACGGGCGGGCATCCCACGCTTCATCTAGCCCGAACTCAGCCAAATCCACCAAGCAAGATGCCTTGCCTGGACGCTTACGCCTAAGACTACATATAGTGAAAAGCGACGTACCTGCGCCGAAGGCAGGGCAGTTCGATATAAAGGTCAATTCCATCGCACTCGTCTCACAGGGTGCAGATGGTCTTGGATCTGCTCAGGATAGCGGTCATTTCATACTCCTGCGTCGCGTTATGCTACTGCTTGACGGTAGTATAAAGTAGGTGTATGGTACGGTCATGATCCTAAGTTTTCGTTGCTCCGACACTCAAACACTTTTTTCCGGGAAAAGAGTGGCTCGCTTTGTGAATTTCGAAAGCGTGGCGATGCGAAAATTGGCGATGTTGAATCGGGCAACAGTACTGGATGATTTACGCGTCCCACCGGCCAATCGTCTAGAGTTACTCCGTGGCGATAGGGCTGGGACATGTAGCATCAGGATTAACGACCAGTTTCGTATTTGTTTCCGCTTTCAAGATGGCAATGCATTTGAGGTGGAAATCGTTGACTATCATTAGGGGAAAAATATGAGCAGGGAGGTCCAATATCCCACTCCGGGCGAGATTCTTCAGGAAGAGTTTTTGGTCCCGATGGGAATTTCGATGTATCGATTGGCGAAAGCGATTGGGGTCGCACAAAGTCGGATCGGTGAGATCATCGCGGGCCAGCGGGCAATCAGCGTAGATACGGGCCTGCGGTTGTCTCGATTCTTTGGCACAAGCGATGGATTCTGGACTGGTCTTCAACTCGACTACGATATCGCAGCTAGGAAAGACGCAATGGGTGATGAACTGCTCAACATTGAGCGGTACACCACGGCAGTCGTTTGATGCACTGTTTTGCCATATTCGAAGGACGCTACAAGCCCGTTCCCAGGCCCGCGCCAGAATAGGCTCGAGCTTCCAATAAAGCCCAATTCAATGCCTGAAAACCCTTGAAAGGTCGGGAAGGCACGCTAATGGGGAAATTGGACATATGAAGCGTAAGTATATGAAAAGAATAGAGAAATTTTCGTTCTAATGCTGCATGGGGTGCAAGTGGTCGGAGGTTCAAATCCTCTCGCCCCGACCAGATTTAAGCCAACATAATCATATGGTTATGTTGGCTTTTGTCGTTTCTGGGGTTAAAGTTTTGAGGGCAGAAATGCGTGAAAGTATTAGACGTGTCTAATACTTTTAGTTTTTGATACGCGCTCGCGTGACTTCATGGTTCCAACCTGTCTCATCTCAAGGACGTGGATGACAGCCATAGCGTTGGGAACAGTCCTGATGACCCGTAACGGCCACGCCTCCCCAGTTCCTGTAAGTGCTGCGCTTCCATTTGGCGAACGAGAAAAATCGGCCAGACATCTATCAGGTGGAATTGTACGGCAAATAGCCGTACAATTTGGAAAAGGAGCTAGACCATGTCCACAAGTGCCACTGCTCGCCTAGAAGCTCGTATCAGTCTCGACCTTCATTCCTTGTTGAAGCGTGCTGCCGAGTTGCAGGGTAGAACCATGACCGATTTCGTTGTTGCGGCCGTCCAGGAAGCTGCCCAAAAGGCTATTGAACAAGCCGAGGTGATGCGCTTGTCGTTAGCCGACCAAGAGTGCTTTGCGCAAGCGTTGCTTTCCCCTCCGGCCCCCACACCGGCGTTGGTACGGGCCGTGGCGCGTCGCCGTAAGCTTTTGAGGCCCGAATGACTGACGAAACTTTCAGAGTTGTTGCTTTGAACAGCGATATCGAACGATCACAGTTCGATAGTGGCTCAGAGCCGTTGGATCGATATTTTCGAACGCAAGTCTCGCAAGACGTACGTCGACGGATTACGGCATGCTTCGTCGCGGTGACTAATGCTGGGAGAGTTGCCGGGTTTTACACTTTGGCGTCTACCAGCGTACTCCTTGCTGATTTGCCTTCTGCTGTTGCAAAGAAGTTGCCTCGGTATCCTTCTGTGCCTGCCATATCGATGGGACGCTTGGCGGTCGATCAATATTTCAAAGGTAAGGGATTAGGAGGGGCATTGTTAGCCGATGCGTTGAGCCGGGCTGTATGTGCAGAGATTGCCGCGTATGCGCTGGTCGTTGACGCGAAAGACGGAATTGCAGCATGTTTCTACAACCATCATGGGTTTATAACTTTTCCTAGCAACCCGCTAAAATTATTTTTACCTCTTGCAACGGCACGGAACGTAATAGTATAAAGTCGCGTTATCGACCATCTCATACTCTTGAGATGATTTGCAGTACTTATCTAATGCAGCCGGGAGCATTGCACAAGTAAGCGGGTCCTTCACGGTACATAGCCCGAGACATCGGATAAAAGTTCCAGGAAAAGCGCCTTGTCGACTGTGGGATGGTAGTCCCCCCACAGAATGACGGTCGTTCAAGGTAGAATTTTCTCGCAGCAGCACCGACAGGAAATTTTGCATGAAGACGTCTCGATTTACGGAAAGCAAAATCATCGCGATATTGAAGCAGGCAGAGGCTGGAACGCCGGTTTCAGAGCTCTGCCGCGAGCATGGCATGAGCAGCGCGAGCTTCTACAAATGGCGATCAAAGTACGGCGGCATGGATGCGGTGTTGATGACTCGAATGAAAGAAATGGAGATCGAAAACGCGCGACGGAAGAAGATGTATGCCGAGGAACGCTTGAAGGCGGAGGTCGTGCGCGAGGCGCTTGAAAAAAAGTGGTGAGGCCATCTCACCGACGAGAGATGGCCCACCGAGCGGTGCGAGAACGCGGGATGAACGTGCGTCTGGCGTGCATGACATTTGGTATTGGCGAGACCTGCTATCGCTATGAGTCGAAGCGCTGCGCCGAAAATGAGGTCATCGCTGATTGGCTGGTGAAGCTCACACACAATCAGCGAAACTGGGGTTTTGGCCTATGTTTTTTGTACCTGCGCAACGTCAAAGGGCTCGGCTGGAACCACAAAAGGGTTTATCGAATATACCGGCAGCTGGAACTGAATTCACGTATCAAGCCACGCAAGCGCCTCGTACGCGAGCAGCCAGAGCCATTAGCCGTGCCCACGGCACTGAGCGAATGTCGATCGATGGACTTCATGCACGACCAGCTCGCAGACGGCCGTAGCATTCGATTGTTCGACGTGATCGACGACTTCCAATCGCGAAGGACTATGCATCGATGTGGACTTCTCGTTGCCGGCACGACGCGTGATTCGCTCGTTGAATCAAGTCATTGAATGGCGTGGAACGCCGCTGAAAATTCGCTGCGACAACGGGCCGGAATATGTCAGCGGGGCATTGAAAGACTGGGCCGAAAGACCTGGCATCGCGCTGCAGTTCATACAGCCTGATAAGCCACAACAGAATGCCTACATCGAACGCTGTAACAAAACCGTGAGGTAAGATTGGCTTGCTCATTACCACTTCGACACCGTCGTCGAGTTGCAAGACTATGCGACCAAGTGGTTATGGTCATACAATCACGAACGACCGAATACAGCCATTGGCGGCATCCCGCCAAAGCAGAAGTTAACTATCGCGGTACGACCGTTAAAAATGGGGGGACTACCGCGGCTTCTTAAAAAATTCTCACGCATCGACATGATCACATTACGCCTACTTACTGAAAGCGACGCCGAACAGTTTAAATCATTGCGTCTCGTTGCAATTGAGAATTCACCAACAGCGATATGGCCAACGCGGGAAGAACAGATGGTTCTGACGCTGGAACAGATTGCTGACCGCATTCGAAAAACATCGATACAAGCCGTTTTTGGTGCTTTCGACGGCGAGGTATTGGTGGGCATCACGGGCATACGTCGCGAACCACTGCAACAAGTCGCTCATATGGCGACGGTTTGGGGCGTATTCGTTGGCCCTTCGCACCGCGGCCATGGAATTGCCCAAAAGCTTTTGGCGGCAGCGACAGCGCATGTGGCTGAGAAATGGAAATGTGTTCAATTGATGTTATGGGTAAACACGGAAAATACTCCTGCAAAAGGCCTTTATGCGTCGCAAGGATTCCAGAAGATTGGAATGGCGCCGCGGGCACTGCGAGTCAACGGGCGGTTCTATGACGAAGAACATATGTATAAGCCGCTGCTTTAACGATTGATGGGAAAAAGAAAATTGTTTTCAAAAAATTTACACCTCAGACGCCAGCGGTAGATCAAGTTTCACCGTCGAAACTGGGATGTCGCGTGATTTGATATATCCCGCTGTCGTCGCACGATCCGCGTGTGCGCCCGCTATCTGCAAAACATCCAGGTCATACCCCTGCCGTTTGGCATCGGTCATGGCCTTGGCACGAATGTCCTTCACGGTATAGGGTCGGTCTTCCGAATCCGCACGTCGCTTACCGTCACGCCGAGCATCGTGGCATGCGGCGTCGCGCTTGGGTTCCCCATGCCGATCGAGAACTACGTATTCGCTACGCACTCCGATAGTTTTTGCTCGGTCGAGAACTGCCGCTATCGGAGGAGTAATGGGCCAGTCAACCGCTTCACCAGTCGAGGACGCTGTTTTACTCGGCACGAAGTGAATGACGCCTTCTGTGTAATCCACCTGGCTCCAGCGCAGCTGGCGAATCTCGGTGGAACGTTGGCAGGTCTGAATCGCCCTGGGGCGATTCAGGCTCAGAGCCATTGAATCGATATTTTCGAACGCAAGTTCGCAAGATGTACGTCGACGGGTTAGGGCATGCTTCGTCGCGGTGACTGATGCTGGTCGAGTTGCCGGGTTTTACACTTTGGCGTCTACCAGCGTACTCCTTGCTGATTTGCCTTCTGCTGTTGCAAAGAAACTGCCTCGGTCGGGCTGTATGTGCGGAAATTGCTGCGTATGTGCTGGTCGTTGATGAAAAAGACGGAATTGCAGCATGTTTTTACAGTCATCATGGGTTTATAACCCTTCCCAGCAATCCGCTGAAATTATTTTTACCTTTTGCAACGGCACGGAGTGTAATAGTGTGAAGTCGCGTTACTGACCATCTCATACCCCTAGTATGGTCTGTCGTGCTTATCTAATGCAGCCGGAAACGTCGCGCAGGCATGTGAGTCCTTCACGGCACATACATAACACGGGACATCGGATAAAAGTTCCAGGAGAAGCGTCTTGTCGACCGGGTGGGGCCACCGGTCCGTTCGGCCCTCAAGCCGGTACCAACGCCCTTGGCCCCCGGCCCGATCGGCCACTCCGTTTTGATCGGAGTCGTCGCCGGCGAATTTGAACGGCGACATCAGATACGGTCACGCGCTGCGGATGCTTGCTCCGCCTTTGCGCCTGCGTCCGGCCAGCCGATGCTGCCCTGGTGACCGCGGAAGTTACGAAGCCACCAAGCCCAGTCCTGCGGCACCAGGGAAAACGGATCGTCGTGGCCGAGTTCGCGTGCGGCCCAGACCGGCCAGTGCGGATTGGCCAGGGCCGGGCGGCCCAGCATGACGAGGTCGACCTGCTCCTCGCGCACTGCCCGATCGGCATTGGCCGGTATGCCGAGGTTCCAGCTGGTCGCCACCGGGATGCCGACCTCGCGTCGCACGCGGTGTGCGCGCTCCAGCATGAAGCCGACCTCGTTCATCGGCGCCGCCACCATCTCGTCGGTGTTGAAGCCGAGCGAGAGGTCGGCGAGATCGAGCCCGTGCTCCTTCATCATCCCGATGGCGACGATGGAATCCTCGAACTGCGTGCCAGCGGGATGCAGGTCGTCGGAGCCGAGCCGCATGGTCAGCGGATAGCGCTCCGGCCAGACTGCCCGTACCGCGTCGAGCGCCTCCAGATGGAAGCGAACCCGGTTCTCGACGCTGCCGCCATACTGGTCGGTGCGCTGGTTGGCGAGAGGAGAGAAGAAGCTGGCGCCCAGATAACCATGCGCGTAGTGCATCTCGAGCCACTTGTAGCCTGCTTCGAGCGCACGGCGTGCGGCATCGGCATAGGACTGGTGCAGCGCCTTGATCTCGTCGACGGTCAGCGCATGCACCGGGTAGGTGTGGCCACCGCCGCCATAGGGGATCGCCGACGGGGCCTTGCAGGTCCAGCCGTCCGGGTGGTCGGGCGGCAGCTGCCGCCAGGTGCCCTCCGAATTCGTGCCCTTGTGCGGCGGCAGCTCGCTGCCCTTGCGCCCGGTGTGGCCAAGCTGGATCGCCGGCACGCCGCCCATGCGCTCGATGATCGCGGCCACACGGGCGTGACCTTCGATCTGGTCATCGCTCCAGATCCCGGCACAGGATTTCGTGGTGCGCCCATCCGGCGTGATCGCCATCTGCTCGCCGAACACGAGGCCGAAGCCGCCGGCGGCGCGAGCACCGAGATAGCTCACATGATAATCATCGAGCCTGCCCTCGACGGAACTGTACATGGTCATCGGCGACATCGCGATGCGGTTGCGCAGCGTGACATCCTTGAGCGTGTAGGGACTGAACAGATTCGGCATGATGGCCTATCCTCGGGCGGCGTTTTCCAGCGATTTGGCAAGCATCGCGTCAGGCACTGCGTAGGGTTCCAGACATCTTCGATGGAACGTCATGCGGAGCACAGTAGGTGGGCCATGGGCCCGTACACCAGCTTGACAGCGACATGATGGCGAATGAGAAGACGGGGCTAACCAGTAGGACTTCGGTAAAGAC
Source organism: Robbsia betulipollinis (assembly GCF_026624755.1). Taxonomy (NCBI): domain Bacteria; kingdom Pseudomonadati; phylum Pseudomonadota; class Betaproteobacteria; order Burkholderiales; family Burkholderiaceae; genus Robbsia; species Robbsia betulipollinis. Next base: position 1,022,751 of record NZ_JAPMXC010000001.1, on the reverse strand, counting down.
ATCTTATCGTGGACAAAATTCTTGCCCATGGATGTATGACCCATCGGAACCTGCACACATCAGGCTGTTAAATTGAATGCCTGTACGGGCGTGCGCATTCCCGACGCTTGGTGCCGGTACCGGTGGTTGTAAACTGGCTTCAGTCTCCGATCGTGCGACTCGCGTGCTGCAAGCTCTCGAAGCGATGCCGGTCGTGCACGGCTCTTTGAGCGTGCAGATCACGCGCTCGACCATGCCGTTTTGCTGCGAACAGTGCGGCGTGGTGAACGGCTGCGACAGCCCGTAGTTCCTGACCAGCGCTCGTTTGGCGCCTGTGCGACCGAGGGCAGCGCATGAATCCTGGGTCTGAAGCCAAGGGCCCGTTCGTCAGCTTCTATCTACTACTCGATCTCTGAAGGCGAAAGATCGAACGCTGGGCTGACCTCCGCGACCGTTTTGTACTCAAGCATTAGTCCCACCATCAACGGTAAACACTCCACCCGTGGCGAAGCGGCCGGCAGGCGATGCCAGAAACGTCACCATTGCGGCAATATCAGCCGGCTTCCCGTAATGCCCCAATGCCGTCATTCGACGATTCATCTCGGAGAAATCGCCGTTATCGGCGGGGTTCATATCGGTATCGATCGGGCCCGGTTGCACCACGTTGACGGTGATGCCGCGCGGACCGAGTTCGCGCGCAAGACCTCGTGTGAACGACAGCAACGCGGATTTGGTCGCCGAGTATGCGGTCACGCCGCCGACCGCTACGCGCTCGGCAAGGCAAGAGCCGATGGTGATGATCCGGCCGCCTTCGGGTAGAAGGGGGATGGCCGCCTGCGACGCCAGCCACGGAGCCCGCACGTTGACGTTCAACAACGCATCGATATCGTCGAGCGACATGTCGACAAAGTCGCCGCCCCGCGCAATCCCGGCGTTGTTGACGAGAATATCCAAGCCATTCAAATGTTCTGCGGCATTCGCGACCGAGCGTTTCACCGCGGCCGCATCGGCACTGTCGGCCTGGATGGCGAACGCCCGTCGGCCTTGCTTTTCGATCGCGGTCACCACCTCTGCGGCGTGATCCGCGGACCGCTCATAGGTGATGGCGACATCTGCGCCGCGTTCGGCCAACGCCCATGCAATCGCTGCGCCGATTCCGCGTGAACCACCTGTCACCAATGCGTGCTTGCCTGTCAAATCCGTTGCCAAGGAGGTGAATGCCGTCAAAGTAGTGCTCCAGTTGTCTTCAGTAAAGGGCTGCTGTCTGCGTCACCAATTATGCAGTGATCGTTGCATAAATGTATATCGTCTTGCCGCTGATAGTCAAATGGTTTATACAGTGAACGATGCAGAAACCAATTTCGACCCAGTCCCTCGTTCCGGATAGCAAGACGACCGCGACACGCGCGCGGGGTCGTCCACGTGCGTTCGACCGTGACCTGGCGTTGCGCGAAGCGATGCGCCTGTTTTGGGAAAAGGGCTATGAGGCAACTTCCCTGAGCGATCTGACCGAAGCGATGGGTATCGGGGCGAAGAGCCTTTATGCGGCGTTCGGCTCGAAGGAGTCGCTGTATGCGGAGTCCCTCGCACATTACTGCAAGCACTCTGAATCTTTCGTCTGGGCTGGATTTCAGGCGGCAAAGACGGCACGCGAGGCGATCACCGCTTTTCTGACGGATTCGGCCGAGGCGTTGGGGAATGCGGCCAGCGACTTGCCGCGCGGCTGCATGGTGACCTTGTCGGCGGTCGGCAGCGAAGGGTATGCAACCTTGGGCACACAGGTCCGGGCAGCACGGGGCATGACATTGTCACGCTTGACCGAGCGCATCGCGCAGGCGATTGCCGCGGGCGAGCTGGCCGCGTCGGTCGATGTGCATGCTTTGGCGCGCTTCGTTCAGGCAGTGCAGGGCGGTATGTCGATCCTGGCGCGCGATGGCGCGACGCGGGAAGAGCTGCTCGCCGTGGCACGGACCGCAGTATTGGGATGGGATGCACGTGTGCTCGAATGATGCCGGTTGCGCCGTGTCCCGGGACGATGTGCGATCTGGCGCTCGCGTCTCGCCCTGCATGCCCGGCAAAACGACATGACGATCTGGCAGGCCTGTGCCCAGGCGCCGCACACGACGGATTGCCACGACAGTCTGAAGAAGGCGCGAAACCTCGAGGACTGGAGTCCCGACGGTTTCACGCCTGTGCGGGCGTGATCGTTACGGTGATGAGTGGGGGGCGGCGTTGTTCTAGCCGGGCAGTGTCGGTACGGGTCGCGCGGAGCCCGAGCCGGTGGAAACCCACGCATGCGTTGCGGTGCGCGCGAGCCGGGTGCGGATCGCGCGCACCGTCGTTATCTCGCAAGCCTGCCCGTCTCACTCCACAATGATGTTCACCACCCGCGAAAATCGCCCCGTCGCGGTCATGATCTCGTAACGGAAGTGGTCGGTGCCGTGAAATCCAGGGTCGGACGCGTAAAAAATTTGCGTGCCGTGGATTTTTCCATTGTCGCAAAACACGGGCGTGTCGCCGTCTGGCGCGACGAAGGTACCTTGCTTGATATCGAGTGTCCCGTGTCGCGGTGCATCGAGCATTTTGACCATGGGCGACCCGCCATCGGTCTTGCACGGTTGCTGCCAATCGGCATGTGCGGCAATCATTGTTGCGGTACCGCTTGCAACGTTCCGCTGTACGTCGAGCAATTCTGTTACGAAGCCGTCGGAGTCGTCCTGCCCGACTTTCGCGACTGGCGCCGAAGCCGCAAGGCGTGGCGACATGGTGGTGGTTGGGGCCGCAGCGGCAGTGGGCGCCGACGTCGCAGTGGCGTGTACCGGTTCAGCACGGGTGGACGACGACGGAGCAACGCGCGATGCTTCGGCGACCGGCGACCAAACCGCTGTACGCGGTGCCTTCGCAACGAACGAAGACGCTGTCTCCGAGTTGAAGTTATTCCTGCCCGAAACCGTGATATCGACCGGATAGTTGAATCCGGCACCCGTTCCAAGGTCGACGCCCGCACCGATGAAACCACCGAACACGATATTGCCGAACATCCAGCCTCGGACCGATGATATCGCTGTGGCATCGCCGAACGGGTCGCCGAATTTTTTGCAGGAAATCGACAGGTCGCCGTATGCCCGATGTACGACAAGACTGCCCGGCGTGGTCATATACCAGGTGCCCTTCGCATTCTGTAGTTTGCAGCTGGCACCATTGATCATTTTTCCATCGGCCGATTGTGTCTGGATGGAGACCGATTGCTGCATTCCTCCTACAATGGACGCACAGCCAGCCGTCAAAAGTACCACGCAGGAAAGCCCGCCAAGGGATAGCCGCCGTATGACTCGCCGCGTTCTCATTCTTGTTCTCGTTCGTGGCGCAACTATTCGATTTTTTGAATTTGCTGGTGTAGCCGCTTTCGGCTTGCGGCCTCACCCGATGAAATCGCTTTATCGACTTCATTTGCCATTGCAGAAGGAACCCTCTTTCTTTCTCCAGCGTCAAGGTTCCGACGGCAGGCGGCGACCCGGACAGGGTGGTCGCAGCCGGTGCAGTTTCCGTTACCCCGGTAGACGATCGAAATGGGTCTTCCCGTTCAGCGTTCCTGCAGACGATGCATCAGCGGCTTGAGCGCAGGATAGAGATCGGCATAGATCTGGAACCGGTCATCGTAGCGCGCCTGGCGCGCCGGGTCGGGCCGGGCTCTTTCCACGAGAGTGACCCAGCCTTTTTTCGCAGCGTCGCGGTCGACGAGCCCGGAGCCGAGCGCGGCGAGCAGCGCGGCACCCAACGCGGCCTCGACGTCCTCGGCGATCGACAGCACCGGAAAGCCGGTGATATCGGCGATGATCTGCATCCAGAGGTCGGAGTGCGCGGCGCCGCCGACGACGATCAGCGATGCGTCCAGCGATTGCGCGCCGCGCCGTCCGGCTTCGATATTGTGTCGCAGCGCGAAGGCGACGCCTTCGAGCACGGCGCGGTAGAGCGTGGCGCGCGAATGGGTGAGGCTCAGGCCTACGAACGCGCCGCTGGCCTGCGGATCCCAGACGGGACTGCGCTCGCCCATCAGGTAGGGCAGGAAGAGGACGCCGTCGGCACCGGCCGGCACCTGTGCGGCGTCGGCTTCGAGAAGACGGTGCGCATCGTGGTGCGGGGTGTCGCGGGCCGCGGCGACTTCGGCCTGACAGAACTGCTCGACGAACCAGGTGACGGACGCGCCTGCGGTGAGCGCGCCGCCGAAGACGTACAGGTCGTCCCGGCCGTTGAAAACGTGCGGCATGCTGACCAGGCCGTGACGGGCGTCCGTTTGCTGGTTGATGTAGCCCCAGCACATGCTGGTGCCGATCATCGCGACATGTTGCCCGGCCTGCGTGACGCCGGCGGCGAACGTGGCCACGGCTGCATCGACGCCGCCGGCGATGAGGGGGGTGCCCGGCGCGAGTCCGAGCGTCTCTGCCCAGCGCGGCAGCAGGCCGCCGACGACCTCCGAGGAGTCGACCAGGCGCGCGGGCATCATCGCCGCAGGAATGCCGAGCATGTCCAGCGCTTCGTCCGACCACTGCCGGCGCCGGATGTCGTAGACCCCGCCGATATTGCCGGCGGACGAATGATCGACCGCGAGTTCGCCGCTCAACTGCTGGATGATGTAGGCGTTCGGCGGCAGGAGATACCGGGTGCGCGCCCAGATGTCGGGCCGGTTCTCGCGCAGCCAGAGGATTTTGGTATAGCCGTAATAGCTGTCGAGGCCATTGCCGGTGATGTCATACAGGCGCTCGACGTCGAGCGTGCGGCGCACCCAGTCGACCTCTTTTGTCGCGCGGCGGTCCATCCAGATCAGGCAGGGGTGGAGGACCGTCATGTCGTCGGCGACCGGAATGCCGGAGCCGCCATACAGGCTGCTGATGCACAGGCCGGCGATCTGCCCGGGGTCGATGCCCTGCGCGCGTGCCTGCGCGACGCACAGCGCGATGGTGCGCGTGACCGCGTCGAGCCAGACGGCCGGCCACTGTTCGGCCCACAGCGGCGCGGGCGTGTCGGGACGGTACGCGGCGCTGTGATGCGCGACGATGCGTCCGGTGGTGTCGGTGAGGAGGGCTTTGGTACTCTGGGTACCGATGTCGATGCCGATTACGTAACGCATGTCTCTGGCTCGCTGGAGGGTGGCGGCGGGGTGGTAACCCGAAACGGTCACTGCGGTTTCAACAATACCTTGATCGAGTCGAGCGAGTCGGCGACCCGGATGGCCTCGTCCCATTCCTCGAGGCTAAAGCCGTGCGTGACGATGCCCCGGGACGTGACAAGTCCGCGGGCGAGCAGGTCGATGATGGCGGCGTCCTCGAGCGTGATGCCGTCGGGGGTGCGGTGGACGAGGGCCGTTGCTGGAATGCGCATGTAGTGCGCGGCATCTGCCAAGGTGTGAACGGCCCCGGCCCGGCACGTCGCTGCCGGGCTTTCAAAGCCGGCCCGGGACGAATGCCGGACGGGTGAGCTGAAGCCGTCGTCAATCATGGTTGACGGCAGTCGCCTTCCGCTTGCCCGTCACCCAACGCGCGGCGCGTCGAAGTAGTCCGCCCGTACCGCCGCACCGATCATATTGACGATCAGGCGGCCCGCGGTGATGGACGTGATGTTGTTGACGTCCAGGGACGGCGTGATCTCGACGATGTCCATGCCGACCACGCGTCCCTTTTTGACCAGTCCGTGAATGAGCTGGCGCATTTGCACATAGGTGATGCCGCCCAGCGCCGGGCCCGCGACGGCCGGCGCGATCGCCGGGTCCAGGCCGTCGGCATCGATCGTCAGATAGTAGCGGCCGCCGTCGGCAATGCGGTCCAACACGGATTGCATGCCTTTTTCGTGCACCTCGTACGCGGGGATCAGGTTCGAGCCGTATGCCACCGCCGCGTCGTAGTCTTCCTGGCGGCCGCTGCCCTGGGCGCGCAAGCCGATCTGGAAGATGTCGCCGATGTGCGCCATTTCCGATGCCCGGCGAATGGGGCTGGACAGGCCTTCCCGTACGCCGTTGATCTCGTCGCGCCAATCCAGATGGGCATCGATCTGGATCAGGGTGATCGGGCCCTGGTCGTCGTAGGCGCGCAGCACCGGGATGGGAATGGCATGGTCGCCGCCGAGGATGATCGGCATGGCGCCGGCCTTCAGTATTTTGCGAACGGCGAGTTCCGAACGCGGGCCATGGGTGTTCAGATCGCGCGGGTCGATGGGGACGTTGCCGCAGTCCACGACCTTCAGGGCGCGGTTGTCATAGATGGGGCCGCCGACGTCGAAGTCGTAGTGGTGCAGTGCCCGGCAGATGCGATCGCTCATCGCACGGATCGCATCCGGTGCGGTGCTCTGGTCGTTGCTGATGTGTTCGCCGATGTAGGCCTGCCCGAAAGGAATGCCCAGGATGGCGATATGGGCGTCGAGGGTATCGAGGTCGCTACAGATGGGCGACCAGAGAAAGCTCTGGTGCTTTTTCGAAGGGGGGTGGGTAAGCGGGAATGTCACGGTGAGGCTCCTGATAAAGTCGGTTCGACACGCATCGCTGCGGTGCAGCGGAAAGGGCGGTTGCGGAACATCCGCGGTTCAGCCGGACCAACCCGGCAGTTTTGTAAACAGCGTGCGGGTGCATGAACATTGATCGAGCGCGCGCAAGCGTTCCAGTAAATCCCCGGATGCAGGCAGGCCCCAGACCGGGCTCACGCATTCGACGAACTTCTCGTCGAGCTGTCGATCGGACAGCGGTCGCGAACCGGCGCCCGGCGGCATGGCGCAAAACCGCTCGACGGTGGCGCCGTCGCGGAATTCGACACGTACCCACGCGCCCTCGGGGGCGCTGCGGGAAAGAGCGGGGTCATCCCAGCGGGCGCTGGATACCATGTGGACGCGCTGCATCATGGCGATGACATCCGGGCGTCGCAAAATGGAGGCGTGCAGCTGCGCGCGCGCGACACTGCCTTCGATGACGGTTGCCGCCATGGCGAACGTCATGCTGAATTGCGCCTGTTGCGGCGTATCCGGCAGGATATATCCGAGATTCTTTACGACGATCGGTGGAACGTCGCATACGATGCGATCGATTGGCGCGTTGCCCGGCCTCTCGATCAGGATGTGCTGCAAGGCATCCACCGCGGCGTGGGACGAGAGACAGACCGGCATGCGCTTGATGTCGATGCCCGGCGATAGGAGCCGCCATTCCCGCCCGAGCATGGCGAAGGCGTCGCGATCGCACTGTCCATCGCCGACGAGACCTGCGAGGCCATTGGCGGCCTCGACGGCATTCAGGGGACCCGTGCATCCGGCATCCGCCAACAGCGCGGTCAGGATGCCGGCCTGCGCCGTGCGCCCCACCATGAGGGGCTTTGCATCGGTGCCAAAACCCGCTTTGGCGCCACCCGCGCCGGTCAATGCCAGACCGAGCGCGGCCTGGGTGGTGACGACGTCGAGTCGCAGCGCATGGCAGGCTGCTGCGCAGGCGCCCACGCTGCCGAACAAACTCGTCGTCCACCAACCCCGGTCATAGGGGACCGTCCCGAGTGCAGTGGCGAGTGCGAATTCGCATTCGACCCCCACGATATAGGCGTCGATCATCGCGGCACCGGAGCGCGCGCGATCCTGCGCCATGGCCAGCGCGGCAGGAACGACGACGGCCGAGGCATGCACGAAACCGGCATAGCTGTTGTCGTCCCAATCCAGCGCGTGCGCGGCCACGCCATTGGCCAATGCCGCCGTCGCGGCATGACGTCGGGCATGAACGGGGCCGAAAACGGTTGCGTCGCCCGCGCTGCCGCACAGGAGCGCGACATCGCGCGCGCTGCGTGCGACGGGCAGGGCGCTGCCGGCGACGCCGACCCCCACGGTGTCGATGAAGGCGCGCTTCGCGACGGATCGGACCTGTGCCGGTATCGACTCGGTGCGCACCGACGTCAGCCAGCGCGCCATCGACGCAATCGGATGGATGCCTGTCTGCATGCAACGTTACTCGGGCAGGTCGCCCGACGGCGCACCAAGCCATTTCATGGATATCGCGTTGATCGTGCCGTCGGCCTTCGCGGCTCTCAGGATGCCGTTGAGTTTCGCGACCAGGTCGGGATTGCCCTTCGGCACGCCGATATAGCAGGGCGAATTCGACAGGACGGCTTTCAAACCCAGATCCATCCCGGGGTGCTGCTTCTCCATCGCGGCCGCGACGGTCGTCCCGATCGCCATCATCTGCGTTTGCCCGGAGAGAAAGGACTGGACGGTCGTATTGTTGTCCTCGTAACGATGAATCACCGCGCCGGGCGCCTTGGTGCTGACTTCCTGATCCTGCATGGAGCCTCGGGTAACCGAGATCGTCTTGCCGTTCATATCGGCGAAGCCCTTCACGGGAAGTTCTTTTCTGCCAAAGACGGCATCGAAGAAGGGCGCGTAGGCGATGGTGTAATCGATGACTTTTTCGCGTTCGGGGGTTTTACCCAGCGAGGAAATCGTGATGTCGGCCTTGCCGGTCTGCAGATAGGCGACACGGGTGGGCGCGGTGACGGGAACCAGTTGCAGATTCACCCCGAGCTTTTTCGCGACCAGCTTTGCGGTATCGATGTCGATGCCTTCCACCTGCATGTCGGGGCCGACGGAGCCATAGGGCGCGTAGTCATTTGGTACGGCGACGCGAAGGGTTTTGCTGCTGACGATGTGCTGCAGCAAGGTCTCGGCCCGGGCCGCCGGCGCAACCAGCATCGAAACGGCCGCCGCGGCGGCCAGCGCTTTGATAATCGGCTTCATTGATGTTTTCCTCGTGGGGTGAATAACGGGAAAGGCGCCCGTGATCGCGAAGTGCATTGACGCTAGCGTCCGTCCCACCATTCGTCCAGACCGGTAAGCTGGGCCTCGGACGCCGAGACGCGTGCTTCGGTGTCGGTCTTGGGGTCGGTCGCCAGCAAGGCGATGAGTATCTCGGTTACCAGCAGGGCGGGCACGATGGTGTCGAAGAACGATGCGGTGCCGTTGCCAACGAGAATCGTCTCGCATGCCAGGCGTCCGACCGGCGAGGTGGGACTATCGGTGATGGCGATGATCGGCACGCCTTTTTTGTGCAGAAAACCCGCGAGCGCGACGGCGCGCCGGGAATAACGCGGCAGGCTGCATACCAGCGCGATGTCCTGCGTCGACGTTTGATGCAGGAGGGTCATGACGCCGCTATCGCCGGCACCGTCGACCAGCCGCACGTTCCCGGCGAAGTAGGAGGCGACGTGGCTGAGCTGATACGCGACGGCAAACGACGATCTCAGCCCGAGACAATGGATCTGACGCGCGCGGCGAAGTTTGCGTGCCGCGCGAATGATCGCGTCGACGTTGTCTTTTTCGTAGATTCTCTGGATGTGATCGACGGCGCCGTGAATCAACTCCTGGACATGCGCCCGCTCGCCGATTTTTTCGTTGAGCAGAACCATTTTTTGGGCGCGACCGCCGTAGGGCGAGCCTTGCGAGCGCATCGTTTCCACGAATGCGGACTTCAACGGTTCATAGCCGCTCAGGCCCAGCCGCTTCGCGAGTCGCGTCATGGTGGCCGGCGCGACGGCGCTCAGGCGGGCGAGATCGCGCATCGACATCACGGCGACCTTGTTCGGATGGGCGAGGATATAGTTCGCGGCGATGCATTCCTGCTTTGAAAGCGATTCGAATCGCTCCTTGATGAGCTGCAAAACCGTCGATTTGTCCATGCGCTGTACTCTCGAAGTGGGGCCAGAATACAGTCGACTGTCTCACGAAAATTATTCGGTGAAACACTTGAATCAGAGGAATCGGGGTCGAGAGACGTCGTACCGATGCGATGAGCGGGGAGGGGACCCGGGGACGGTCCATTGGTGGGTGGGGAGGGGACGCGAACTGAAACGATTGAAACAGCGTTTTCTTATTTTTATGCGTTTACGCTGCGTTTTTGAAGCGGGGCGGTACGGGGTTGCGGCGGCCGCGCTGCGGGTGCGGATGCGGATGCGGATGCGTTCGGACGTATGCAACGAAGCGATCCCGTGGCGTCGGCGATTCTGCCCGACGCCACGTGCGATGTCTCGGGCGATTTAGCGCTGCAGTCATTCCACGATCGTGGAAAATCAGCGCAATCTACATCACTGAACGACGATGTCCACCACGCGGGTGAATCGCCCGGTAGCAGTCGCAACCTCGTACTGGAGGCGGTCGGTGCCATGAAATCCCGGGTTCGGAGTATAGAAAATCTGCGTGCCATAAATCTTTCCGCTCGTGCACGTCGGAGAGGCGTCCTCGACCGGCGCAACGAATACGCCCTGTCTGATTTCCAGCGTTCCGTGTTGTGATTCGCCAAGCACTTTGACAACGGGCGTGGCGCCGCGGGTTTTGCACAGTTTTTCCCAATCTGCGTGTGCGGCAACCAGCGTCGCAACGCCGCTTGGGACCTCCCGCCGTATGGTCGGCAATTCGCTGGCGTCTCGATCGGCTCCGTCGTCCGCGACCTTCGCGACGGGCGACATCATCAAGACAGACGATGACGCGACGGGAGATTGTTTCGCGACGGGAGATTGTTTCGCGACGGGCGTCGTTTTCGCGACGGGCGGCGTTTCCGCGACGGGCGTCGTCGTCGCCACGGATGCGGACTCCGCGGGCGAGCCGATGTCGTTCTCGGACGAAACGGTGATATCGACCGGATAGCCGAATCCGGCGCCCGTTCCGATATCGACGCCTGCCCCTATGAAGCCGCCGAAAACAATATTGCCGAGCATCCAGCCTCGAGCCGATGATATCGCGGTTGTATTGCCGAATTGCTTGCCGGATTTTCTGCAGGAGATGGATAAATCGCCATAAGCGCGGTGCACTTCGAGGCTGCCTGGCGTATTTATATACCATGTGCCTTTCGCGTTCTGGAGTTTGCAACTGGCACCGGTAATCATTTTTCCATCGGCCGACTGTGTCTGGACAGATACCGATTGATGCATTCCGCCGACAATGGAAGCACAACCGGCTGTCAGAAGTATCGCGCAGGAAAATCCGCTAAAGGATATCTGCCGTACGACTTGTCGTATTCTCATTGTTGTTCTCGTTCGTGGCGCAACTATTCGATTTTCTGAGTTTGCAGGTGTGGGTGGATGCCCTTTCCCGCATGCGGCTATACTCGATGAAATCCCTTTATCGACTTCATTCGCCATTACTTGAGTAAACGATCGAATTAATCGCCATGCGCTGTGTGGCGATCCCCCTGACTGTCGCGTGATTTCAGCTGACAGGCGATGGTTGCAGGAGCGGGCGTCGCTCTTTTGCGCATTTCCGATATGGCGCGTGTCCCGAGGATATCGAACGATCGCTCACTGCGCCGTCGTTATCCCCCGCGGCGTCGAAGGTACCCATTTCGACCATGCCCTGCGGTGTCACGCGCTGGCATTGCAAGGTCTGGAACACGATGGCATCCGCGGGAACGCGCCCCGGGGCGACCCGTGTGCCGCCCCCCGACAATGCCATCAGCGTACCGGGGGCCGGCGTACCGTCTTCCACGCGCGCGGTCTTGACGGCATGCTCCGGGGAGCATGGTCAATCCCTGCGAAGTTGCCCCTGCGTAGAACGACCCGCGCGCCGACGCCCGCGAGATTGGTGGGATGGACGTCCACCAGACCAGGCCGAATCTTTCCAGCCGGCCGGACGCTCAGGCATCCAATCCGCTGAACGACGCCAGTTTGTCCAGGTCGAGCAACCGGATCTGGCGCGGCCCGACGCGCAGGATGGCGGCCTCGCTTTCCAATAGGTGCAACGCCCGGCTGATCGATTCGACCGATAGCCCGAGATAGTCGGCGATGTCCTGGCGCGCCATCGGCAGACAGAGCGGGTCGGCCGGACTTTTCAATGCATCCCTCAGCCAGAGCAGAAAGCCGGCGACGCGGGCATGGGCGGCGTTTTCCGCCAGCGTGATCGCATGGTGCTGCGCATCGCGCAGGTCGTGGCAGAGCTTGAGCACCAGGCCGACGCTGAGCGTTGGATCGTGGGTGAGCGTGTCGCGCAGCGCATCGATCGGAATCCTGTAGGCGACGACCGGACTCAGGGTCTCGGCGGTGGCGATATACGCGCCGTGCGTGCTCAGGCCGAGCAGGTCGTTCGGAAAGAGAAACGCCGTGATGTGCCGGTTGCCGTTCGCCAACAGTTCGTAGGTGAGTACCGCGCCGCCGACGATGTTGTAGACGCAGTCCGCGGACTCGCCCTGGCGGTAGAGCACCTGGTGCGCGGGCAGGCGGACCAGTTCGGAGATGCCCGCAAGCGCGTCCTGCGCCTGCTCGGTCAGCAGTTCCCGCGCCGCGGGGTGCGGGCTTTTCTCGAACGGCAAGGCGACGATCGACGGTCTGAGCCGACCCTTCGCTATCCGTAAGTTTTGCGGATTCGGATGCGCCATGGGTTCGCACGACCTCGCTTTTCATAGATGTGTCGGCAACGATTCTAACGTATATCAATATCTCCATAGGACTGTCCAGCGTTCGAGCGTTACGGCCGCGCCATTCGACCGGGCGGTCACCGGGCCCGGCAGGTAAGATCGTATAAAACCCCACGGACCGCCATGCCCGTTCCTGCATCGACACCCGCCACGTCTCCCGTCACGTCTCCCGTCGCGCCGCCCTTGTTCGTGTCGCTGCGGCGCGTCATCGCGCTGGCCGCGATCGCCGGCTATGTCGAAGTCATCGGTTTCCTGGATATCGGCGGCGTCTATCCCGGCATCATGACCGGCAACACGGTCGAGCTTGGCCTGACGTTCGCGCGAGGTCAGTGGCCGCGCTTCTTGCTGATCGGCCTCGCGGTGGCGTTGTTTTTCATCGGCGGCATCGTCGCCAGCCTGTTGAAGCGGCATCTGCGCCGGCCGGGGGTCGAACTGGTCGTGGCGGCGGCGGTGCTGGTGGCAGCGAGCGTGGTCCGGCTGCGTGCCGGGGCGGGCGTGCCGCTGGAGCTGCCGTTGCTCGGCCTGGCGATGGCGATGCAGGGAGAAACCGTGTCGACATTCGGCGGGGTGTCGATCCAGACCATCGTCGTGACGAACAATATGGTGAAGTTCAGCGACGCGCTGGTCGGACGCTATCTCTCGGGCTGGTTCGGCCGGCGGCCGGGCGAGAAGGTCCCCTCGCTGGGCGAGGTGTTGCTGCCCGGTCTCGCCTGGCTCTTCTACGGTCTGGCGGCCGGCGTGGGCGCGCTCGCGGCCGGCTTGCGTCTGCCCCTGCTGGCGCCGGCTGCGCTGCTGGTGCTGGTGGCCGGCGATCTGTTGCTCACGGGGCAGGACGCGCCGAAGTCCGAGCCACGGCCCGCGCCGTCATCCATCGCCGGCGACGCACCGAAGCGCGAACGGGTGTGACGCACCTTTGCAGGCAAGGCTGTTTCCGGGATCGGGAAGGGGCTGTCGCCCTATAGTCCGGTCGCCCTATAAATCGGCAGGGGCATCGCGCCGCGTCAATGGTGCCGCAACGGCGTTGACTCCGTCACGACGAGCTGGCGGGCAGGAAGCCATTCGCTGCCGTCGCCCCGGGGCCAGTGGACCAGCGCTCGGCCCCACGGACTGATCGCTTCGACGCGTCCGTCCGTGTGGATGAGGCTACCGAAGTGCAAGTGGTTCACGCGCGCACCCATGACGACGCCGCGCGCGGGAGGATTCAGCCAACGGCCAATTGCTGCAATAAGGTTGCCCATGCCAGGCTCCGCTTCTCAAATTGGATCTCTGCATGGTGTCATATCCTCGGGATGGCAAAAGCCTGAACAAAAGGCGTTTTCCGGCTGTTTCCGGTGCGGATGTCACGCCGCCGGACTGCACACGAAGCTGCTCGCGGCATTGACGTCGCCGCCCGCGTAGCGGACCCACGACGGATAACGGCACAGCGGCCGGGTACGGCCGAGCGTTGCCGTGTTCAGATCGCTCATCGTGAGCGCATCCGGCGTGACGCCGCGCTCCACCCACGCCTCCAGCGCGGGCAGCGAGTCGATCGCCGGGTCGAACGGGCCGGTGCCATGGCCGACGCCCGGCAACTGGAAGTAACGCACGAAGCCGTTGACGCGTGTTTTCCCGAAGCGGGTGACCAGGGTGTCGTAATACGCGGCGCTCGAATCGGTGCTGACGATTTCATCGGCGAGGCCGTGCGTCATGATGATCTTGCCGCCCCGGGCCTGGAAGATCGCGAGATCCGGATTGGTGGCATCGGTCAGCGCGGACAGCAATTGCACGCGGGATTGATAGGTGCCGGGGCTGACGGGGTCGATCGACAGCGAATCGATCGTCGCGTCGCGGGTCAGGAAATACTTGACCCATTGATCGCCCGTCACCCATTGGTTCGCGTCGGCCTTGGTCGCGGGATTCGCCGGTTGCGCGCGGGTGCCGAGATCGCGCGTGGTGTAGGGTCCGGCGAAGACCGATCCGGCGAGCAGGTTGTAGCCGGGGTAGACGGTCACGCCATTGGCGAGCGGATAGGGCAGGACCAGGGGCGCGGCGATCGTGTCCACCGTGGCGATCTGCGCGTCGGACAGGCAGGTGTCGCCGGCGTCCACGCCACCGGCGCAGCGCAGCGACGCCAGGATCGCAGCGGATTGGGCCTTGCAGGCCGGGACATCGGCGATCAGGCCGTCGGTCGCGCCGTCGAGCGCGTCGCAGCGGGCCATCACGGCGTTTTCCAGCAGCACGGTCTTCGCCACGTCGAGCCAGCCCACGCCATTGTTCAGATAGAGCGCGCGGCCCAGGCGCACATTGCTCAGCCGCAGGCCGGTATAGGCCAGGGCCGGCCGGTTGACGACGATGCCGTCGTAGTCCAGGGGCCAGCGCTGGATCGCGCTCAGGCCGTCGCGGCCGCCGGTCGAGCTGCCGAAGAAATAGGTATGGGTGGGCTGCGTCGCGTAGCGCGCGAAGATCAGGGCGCGGGCCACATCGTGAGTTTTCTTCAGATCCAGGCCGCCATAGTTCGCAAGCTGTTCGTCGTTCTGCGCGAAGGTGCCGTTGGTGATGCTCGAACTCTGATGGCCCGAGTCGTCGCCGAACGTGACATAGCCCCGTTCGAGCGGCGTGGCAGAGCCGGTGGGTGCCATGTCGAGCGCCGCGACGCCGGTGATCAGGGTGCCGTCGAAGCCGCCGCCGCCGTATTGCAGCGCCCGGTGGTTCCAGTGGGTCGGCAGATTGACCTGAAAGGTGATGTTCTCCGCGGTGGGATCGACCGGTGCGATCGTGCCATTGATGCGGCAGTACTCGGCGCCACCCTCGACCAGCGTGGCGGCCGTGACGACCGCCCCGGTCGTCGGCTCGCCGATCGCCGCCGCCGGCAGGCGCGCGCCGAGCAGGGCCGAGCAGGCGGCGGTGGGCGTTTTGGCCTGCGAGCTGGCTTTGACCAGGGCCGCGGCGGCGGCGAGTTCGGAGGGTGTGGTGCTGCCGCCGCCGCACGCGGCCAGGCCCAGCGTTCCGGCGATCAGGACCGGGATCGGGTGGATTCTCATCGTGTCTCCTTCCTTGGAGTGACCCGGCCGCCTGCGGCGCCCGTGTCCCCGTTTATTCATGTTATGGAATGGTGCGCTCCCAGATTACGAATTGTTACGCGGAAAGTACAATACATACGAAACCCATGTCGCATACGTCATGGATATCGCAGGGCGCACGCAAGGCGTCATACGGCGTTGAAGCAGCGTCGAAGCGATGGCGGGGGTTCAGCGGCATGCGGGATCGAATCGCGAGATCGGGGTGTCAGCCGGCGCGGGCGTTTTGAACGATCATGGGAAGGTACATTCCCCGCGCGGCAGGCGGCAGCGCGGCGCGACCTTTTCCCCGCCACCGAAGGATCTACCCATGTCGAAGAAAACGAGTTGGCTCGCGGGCGTTTTGCTCGCCCTGGCGGTGGGCTTGCCGCTGTCCGCGCTGGCGCAAGGCAGCCCGGCCGCGACCGGTGCGTCGCCGCCCGTGCCGGTAGGCGACGGTACCTTCCTGCTGACCATCTTCCTGCGGCACGACGAATCCAGGCCGCTACCCAGGATCAACCAGCAGCTCGCCGAGCAGGGCTATTTCAAGACGTTCCCGCCCCCCGGCGTACAGGTCGTGTCGTGGTACGTGATGATGGGCATCGGGCAGGTGGTGACGTTGCGGGTCCCCGCGGAGAAATTGCGCGAGGTCAACCGCGCGATCGAAACGACCGCATGGGGCGGCTATCGCACCGAGTTCTATCCGACCTACGACTACAGGGCGGTCGCGCAGAAGATGCACGAGGACGCCCTGGCGAAATAGCGCGCGACGTTCAGCGTGTGCGGAACACGCCCACTGCGGTGCGCAGTTGCCGGGACTGTTCGTCCAGCGATTGCGCCGCCGCCGTCGTCTGCTCGACCAGCGCGGCATTCTGCTGCGTGCTTTCGTCCATATGCGATACCGACCGGCCGACGCCGTCGACGCCGCTCGCCTGTTCGGCCGAGGCATGCGCGATATCGTTGACGATGTCGTTCACGCGCCGCACCGAACTGAGGATTTGCGCCATGGCTTCCGCCGCGCCGTGAATTTCGGTGGCACCGGTGTGCACGCGCTCGACCGAGGCACCGATCAATCCCTTGATCTCCTTCGCGGCGCTGGAGGAGCGTTGCGCGAGCGAGCGCACTTCCGTGGCCACCACCGCGAATCCCCGACCCTGCTCGCCGGCGCGGGCGGCTTCGACCGCGGCGTTCAGGGCGAGAATGTTCGTCTGGAAGGCGATGCCCTCGATCACCGAGGTGATGTCGGCGATCTTGTTGGACTCCGCGGTGATGCCCGCCATGGTACGTACGATGCCCTGCACCATCGTGCTGCCGCGCTCGACCTCGGTCGCGGTGGTGGTCGCCAGCGTGCGAGCCTGTTGCGCGCTGTCGGCGGTATTGCGCACGGTGATCGCGACCTGTTCCATCGACGCGGCGGTCTGTTGCAGCGACGAAGCCTGTTCCTCGGTACGCTTTGCCAGGTCGGCGCTGCCCTGGGCGATCTGACCGCTGGCGGTGGAGACGCCGTCCGCATGTTCACGCACATCGTCGACCACGGTACGCAGCGCAGTCTGCATCCGGCCGAGCGAGGCGAGGATACTGTCGGTGTCGCCGGTACGCAGGTTCAGGGGCAGCGCCAGATTGCCGTCGCCGATCGCCGTCGTGATCCGCTTCACGTCCTGCGGCTCGCCGCCCAGCGCGAGCGTGATATGACGCGTGATGCGCCAGGCAATGACCGAACCGAGCAGGATGGCGGCGATGCTCAGGCCAACCATCAGATACTGGAAGTTCACGCCGACACTGCGCGCCGCCGCGGTCTGCGTGCTGTTCAGCCCTTCCTCCATGTCGATGAAGCCGTTGATCGAGGCGAGCCATTCGATGAAGGCGGGGCGTGCCTGCGCGAGCACGAGCGCGATGGCTGCCGGGGTCTCGCCGCGCTGTTGCATGGCGATCGCCTGATGCACCAGCGGCATGGTCCGCGCTTCGGCCGCCTTGATCTTCTGCAACTGTTCCTGCTCGGCCGGGGAGACGCCCGTGCCCGCGGCGAACAGCCGATCCATCGGCTCTGCGGATTGCTGGTAGACCGCTTCGAGTTGCGCGATGTGGTCGACCACCGTGGGCAACTCGCTCGCCGGCACGAGCAGGATGTCGCGCACGGCGATCGCGCGATCGTGCACGCTGCCGCGGAAATTGATCGCGTAACGTTCTTTCACGCCATTGACGTCGTTGATCGTGATCAGACTGTTGTTGATCTTGTTGACCTGAACGATGCCGACCCCCGTCAGCACCACCAGCGAAAGCAGGAGCGTGGCGAATCCGGTTGCGATCCTGGACGCGAGTGTCGATTGAAAGAACATGCGAGTGATTCCTCTTGATGTCTACCGTATTTTACGGTTCCTCTATAGCGGCAGATCGATCCCGAACTTGAGCATCAACCTGATGCGGAATCACACCGTCAAAAACGATAGCTGATGCCGATCTGTACCACCGGGTAGAGGCGATAGTGCTGGATCGTGTCGCGAATCTTGTTCTCTTCGTCCACCACGGCCGAGCCGCCCAGCACCGCGAGCGCTTCGGGTCCGGAGAAGCTCACCCGCGGCCGGCCGTAGGCGACGCCGATGTCGGCGACGAAGCCCAGACCCTTGCTGACCGGCTTGTGACCGAAGCCCAGACCCAGATAGGGCATGACCGTGGGAAAGCGCGCCTGCATCGACACCGTCTGGCCGGCCAGCAAGGCTGCCGGGAAACGCGTGCCGTCGAGCGAGTAGTAGCCGTTCTCGGGCACCGCGTCGCTTTCGAGGCGGTCGCGGTTGAACAGCGCGCCGGTGGTGACCCGAAAACCGCTGCCGGCGAACGGGAACAGGTCCAGATACAGGCCCGCGTGCCGTACGTGCATCGTGCCGTGGAACTCGTTGTCGCCCGCATGGAAGTCGTGGGTCACGTTGAAACCGTCGATATCGGTATGCAGGCCCGCCCAACTGGTCAGACCCAGCGCCGCGCCGATGCCGCCGCCTTGCGTGCCGCCTTGCACAAACACTTCCTGCGCCATCGCGGGGGCAGCGCTGACGATCGCGGCGGTCATCGCGCCGAGCGCGATTCCTTTCAGGTAATTCACGTTACGGTCCTCTTGGGGAGTGCTGCGTGGGGTTACGCAACGTGACTGTAACGATTCGAGAAAAAAACCATCCGGGGATCAAAACGGTATTTCTCGGTCATTTCCCACGGTCTGCGCGCCGCCTTTTGTCCGGCGCGCGGGATCGCCACGTGTTTTCTGCGTTGCGATGCCGGGCAAAGGCGATCCACAGGACATGACGTCACGCATAGAAACGTTGGTTTTTCGTCACTTTCACGAACTTGCGCGTCTTCCGCAATATGACAGTGCGTAACGGTGCATGACGACGATGCGCGTCGCACCCCATTTCGCAGGGGGTTGTCCGGGTCTGCGTTACACGGCTGCAAGCTGCGAACGATTGGTAATCGATTGCCGATCCCGGCCCTCTCGTCACGCGTGGCCCGGCACGGTGTAATGGCTCCGTTCGAAACCCTGTATTTCTGGAGAAATGGCATGAAGAAGTCCCTATTGGCCCTGGGTGTGCTCGGTACGATGGCCGGCGCCGCGCACGCGCAAAGCAGCGTGACCCTGTACGGCTTGATCGATGCGGGCGTGACCTACACGAACAATTCGGCGGGCAGCAAGAACTTCGCGATGACGAGCGGCGCCGTCAATGGCAGCCGCTGGGGCCTGCGCGGGTCGGAGGACCTGGGCAACGGCCTCAAGGCCATCTTTGTTTTGGAAAATGGTTTCAGCATCGCCAATGGCACCATGGGCCAGAACAGCCGTGAGTTCGGTCGTCAGGCCTATGTCGGCCTGTCGAGCACCCAGGCGGGTACGGTCACCCTGGGCCGGCAATATGACTCCGTCGTCGACTACATGGGCCCGATGTCGCTCACGGGAACCGGTTCGGGCGGAACCTACTTCGCGCACCCGTTCGACAACGACAATCTGGACAATTCTTTCCGGATCAGCAACTCCGTCAAGTACCAGAGTGTCGATTACAACGGCTTCAAATTCGGCGGCCTGTACGGGTTCTCGAACGACGCGGACGGCTTTGCGACGAATCGGGCCTACAGCGCGGGCGCATCGTACACTTTCGGCGGCTTCAACGTTGCCGGTGGCTACCTGCAGTTGAACAACTCGGGCACGACGCTCAATTCGACCGGCGCGGTGTCGTCCGACGCGACCTTCACGGCGGCACGTCAGCGCACCTTCGGCGGCGCGATCAATTACGCATTCGGTCCGGCGGTGGTGGGATTTGTCTATACCCAGACGCATCTGGACGGCGCGACCGGCATCAGTGCCTCGTCCTCGGGCACGACCAATGGCCTGACGCTGAGCAACGGCAGCGCGCGGTTCACGAACTACGAAGCCAACGTACGCTATAACCTGACACCCGCCTGGTCATTGTCGGCGGCTTATACCTTCACCGATGCGCATCTCGACGGCGTGGATCCGAAGTACAACCAGGTGGGCGTGCAGACCGCGTACGCGCTGTCCAAGCGTACCGACGTCTATATGGAAGGGATCTACCAGCACGTCAGCGGCACCGGCGACTCGGGCCTGACGGCGAGCATCAACGGTTTGACCGCGTCCTCGACGAACAGCCAGGTTGCGGCGACCGTGGGTATTCGTCACCGCTTCTAGGCCGGTGCCGGGACGCGTCAGATCAGGTCGATCACGCGGACCAGAGAGAACAACGCTTCCTGGCGTTCGGCGTCGGATTCGTCGAACGCCAGGGTGACGACGTCGGCGATGGCGCGGGCCTTGTGTTCGAGGAACAACTGCTGGCGCTCGGGTTGCCGGCGCAGGCAGCTCAACAGGTTCAGGGACGCAATCGCCGTGTCAAGTGAGGTCTGTCGCATGATGGATTTCAACGTGGCGGAAAGGCCGGACCCGACCATCGCGAAGGTCGCTGGGGCTCGCGATGGGACTTGCGCGGTGGCTCGCGTAGTGGCTCGCGCTGTGATTTGGTTAATTTGATTCATCAAACATAGGATGGCAAACCTATTAAGTGAATAGGATGATTCCTATAGGATGAAGAAATCTCGGCCCCCGTCAAGTGCGCCACATGCCCAAAAAAAAGCCGGCCTTCGCAGGAAGACCGGCTTTTTCACGGCTGCGCTACCCCCCCGGATGGCGGGGTGTCGCGGCTTCGGCGATCAGGCTGCGACCGCTTCCTTCACGGCCGGGGCCGTCTCTTCGCTGTCCGAGTGACGGATCAGGTGGTCGAAGGCGGACAGCGCGGCCTTCGCGCCTTCGCCCACGGCGATCACGATCTGCTTGTACGGCACGGTCGTCACGTCGCCTGCTGCGAACACACCCGGCACGGATGTCTGGCCCTTGGCGTCGACCTGGATCTCGCCATGCTTGGACAGTGCCACCGAATCCTTCAACCACTCGGTGTTCGGCACCAGACCGATCTGCACGAAGACGCCTTCGAGCGCGATGTGCTTCGTCTCGCCGGAACTGCGCTCCTTGAATGCCAGGCCATTGACTTTCTTGCCGTCGCCGGTGATTTCGCTGGTTTGCGCATTCATGATGATGGTCACGTTGCTCAGACTGCGCAGCTTCTTCTGCAACACCGCGTCGGCGCGCAGCTCGGTGCCGTATTCGATCAGCGTGACATCCGAGACGATGCCCGCGAGATCGATCGCCGCTTCCACGCCGGAGTTGCCGCCGCCGATCACCGCGACGCGCTTGCCCTTGAACAGGGGCCCGTCGCAATGCGGGCAGTAGGCCACGCCGTGGTTGCGGTATTCGCGCTCGCCCGGAACGTTGATCTCGCGCCACCGCGCGCCGGTCGCCAGGATGACGGTCTTGCCGGTCAGCACGGCGCCGTTCGCCAGCTTGATCTCGATGTTCTTCGGGCCCTTCACGAGACTCTCGGCGCGCTGCAGGTCCATGATGTCGACGTTATAGCTCTTGACGTGCTGCTCCAGCGCCGCCGCGAATTTCGGTCCCTCGGTTTCCTGCACGGACACGAAGTTCTCGATCGCCAGAGTATCCAGCACCTGACCGCCGAAGCGCTCGGCGACCACGCCGATGCGGATGCCCTTGCGCGCGGCGTAGATCGCCGCGGCCGCTGCGGCCGGTCCGCCGCCCACCACCAGGACATCGAACTGTTCTTTCGAGGCCAGCGCCTCGGCCTTGCGGGCCACCGCCCCTGTGTCGAGCTTCGAGAGGATTTCCTCGACGCTGGTGCGACCCTGGCCGAAGACCGCGCCATTCATGTAGACGGTGGGGACCGCCATGATTTCCTTCTTCTCGACTTCGTCCTGGAAGAGGGCGCCGTCGATCGTCACGCTGCGAATGCGTGGGTTGATCAGCGCCATCACGTTCAGTGCCTGAACGACTTCCGGACAGTTCTGGCACGACAGCGAGATATAGGTTTCGAACGCGAAGTCGCCATCCAGATTGCGGATCTGCTCGATCACATCCTGTTCGAGCTTGATCGGGTGGCCGCCGACCTGCAGCAGTGCCAGGACCAGCGAGGTGAACTCGTGTCCCATCGGGATTGCCGCGAAGCGGATGCCGACATCGGCGCCCGGACGGTTGATCGAGAAGGACGGCTTGCGGTGCTCGTCGTCTGCCCGCTCCGTCACGGTGATATGAGCCGACAGGTCGGCGATTTCGCGCAGCAACCCCTGCAGCTCGAACGACTTCTCGCTGTCGTCGAGCGATGCGACGATCTCGATCGGCAGCGTGACCCGTTCGAGATAGCCCTTCAACTGATTTTTGAGATTTGAGTCGAGCATGGCTTGTGAAATTCCGTGAGAATGATGAAGCGAGGCACAGGACGAGGGCCGCGTTCGGGCGCTACGCGCGGGGCGGCGCGCCCGGGGGGCCCCTGGACGGTTCGTCCAAGGTGGCGATGGCCGGCTGTTTTCCGGCCGGTTCGTCCGGCCGAACTGCTGCGCCGGACTATCGCGTAGACTGCGTGTTGCGGATCGCGACGATCAGATCTTGCCGATCAGGTCGAGGGACGGCGTCAGCGTGGCTTCGCCTTCCTTCCACTTCGCCGGGCAGACTTCGCCCGGGTGGGCGGCGACGTACAGCGCGGCCTTGACCTTGCGCATCAGTTCGCTGGCGTCACGGCCGATGCCGTTGTCGTGAATCTCGGCGACCTTGACCTTGCCTTCCGGGTCGATCAGGAAGGTACCGCGATAGGCCATGCCTTCTTCGTCGATCAGCACGTCGAAATTGCGCGACAGGATGTGCGTCGGGTCGCCGATCAGCGGGTAGGTGATCTTGCCGATGGCAGGCGACGTGTCGTGCCATGCCTTGTGCGCGAAGTGGCTGTCGGTCGAAACGCCGTAGACTTCGACGCCCAGCTTCTGGAACTCTGCGTAGTGGTCGGCCAGGTCTTCCAGTTCGGTCGGGCACACGAACGTGAAGTCGGCAGGGTAGAACGCGACGACGGACCATTTGCCCTTCAGGCTTTCCTCGGTGACGGGAACGAACTTGCCGTTATGGAAAGCGGTCGCGTTGAAAGGCTTGACTTGCGAATTGATGATCGGCATCTCTTTTCCGTTTGGTTGAAGTTAAACGTGATTCGATGGACACAGTATGTGCCACCGGCTCCCATTTTAAAAGTTAATTAAATAAAATGAAACGATTGTTTTTGACTATCGCGGATCGGGGTATTTCTGCCCTGCAAACGCCTCGATCCGGCGTCGCCGGCATGCCCTTGCGCACAATCCCATGCCGTGCGCCGGAGGCCGTATGAGCGACGCGGACATGCCGCACACCGAGGCCGTCCACCGGCAGCATACCGCGCTCAGCGTGCTTTATGCAGCGTTGACCGTGCTCGCGATATGGGTTGTGCATGAATTCGTGCCGGCCGTTTTGTGGGCCGGCGTGCTGTCGATCGCGCTCTGGCCCCTGTTCGAACGCATTGGGCGCTGGCCGGTGCTGCAGAGCCGGCCACGGCTGGTTGCCGCGGTCCTGGTGGTGTTGGTGGCCATCGTGTTCGTGGTGCCGCTGGTTTTCGGCGTGGCGAATCTGAGCGGCGAGATCCACAATTTTTATGGACAGATGCAGTCCATCGAGCGTGACGGCCTGCCGCCGCCCGACTGGCTGGCGAAGTTGCCCTTCGGCTCGCAGCAGGTCACCGCCTGGTGGCGCGCCAATCTTGCCGATCCGCATTCGGGAGGGGCCTTGCTCGGGCGCCTGCCACGCGGCTCGCTGTTGATGTACGGCAGCCATTTCGGCAAGCAACTGGTGCATGCGCTGGTGACGTTCGGCTTCATGCTGATGGTGATGTTCTTCGTCTTCTCCGCCGGCCCGACTTTGCGCGTGCAATTGCTGCGCGCGGCGCGACGCGCCTTCGGCGACGATGGCGCGAGCCTCGCCACCCGGATGGCGATCTCGGTGCGCGGCACGGTGAGCGGCCTGGTGCTGGTCGGATTGGGCGAAGGCGTGCTGCTCGGCGTGGCGTACTTCTTCACGGGCGTGCCGCATGCGGTGCTGCTCGCGGCACTGAGCGCGGTCGCGGCGATGCTGCCGTTCTGCGCGCCGGTGATCTTCATCCTCGCCGCGCTCTATCTGCTCGCGCAGGGCTCCACGGTCGCGGCGATCGTGCTGCTCGTGGTGGGTGTGGTGATCGTTTTCGTCGCCGAGCATTTCATCCGGCCGATGCTGATCGGCGGCTCGTCGCGGCTGCCTTTTCTACTGGTGCTCTTCGGCATCCTCGGCGGTTTCGGGACCTTGGGCCTGCTGGGCCTGTTCGTCGGACCGGCCCTGATGACGATCCTCATGGTGCTGTGGCAGGACTACGCGCAGCGAAAGTAAACGCGGAACGGGACGCCCGCTGGGGCGCCCCGTTCTGTGTATCGCATCATGCTGTCGCGTTACGCCATGTCACGCGCCGCGTGGCGTGGTCCCGCACATTTGGCGGCGGGCAGGCTCACGTCGGGGCTACCAGCGGGCTGCCGGCGTCAGCATTGGGTGTGAAGTCCCGCTCAGGCGAGGTGCGGCGCGCCCGGCACCGCAACCGCGCCGTGCGGGCCACCGCCGCCATAACCGCCGGGACCGCCGTGGCCACCGCCGCCCCAGCCCGGGGGCGGGCCCCACCAGCAACCGCCCAGGGTGCTGGCCGCCACGACGATCGCAGTCAATGTCAGGAATTTACGCATACCATTCTCCTTGTGTCTTACAGGGTCAGCATCTACGAGGTGCAGCGAGCGCCGCTGCAACGGGTCTTGGAAGACCGATGGGCGAACAATAGCAGCGCGCGATGCCGCGGTTGCTACAGTTGGTAACAATCGCAACCAGTTCTGTCTTCCTGTGCCCGGTGCCGCGGCAGTACTTTCCGGATCCACCCAGAGTGTCCGCCGCGCGGCGCGCTCATGGGCAACACGCGCGGGTACCTGTCGTGGCTGCGCCGATACAAACGGACATACATGAGGCTGGGACGTAATGTGATGTAATGAATCCCTACACAATCGTACGGTGAATTGCTGGAGAATGATTTCCATGCGCTTCCGTACAAGCGTGGTGGTTTCAGGAGTCCAGGAAATGAAAAAAATTGCGATGGCACTGATGTTGGCGGGTGGGATGGCGGCAGCCGGACAGGCGAGCGCGCAGGGCTGGCATGGCGGCGGCGGGGGGTGGGGCGGTGGCGGCGGGGGTTATGCCGGCGCGGCCGTCGTCGGCGCCGTCGCGGGCCTGCTGGTCGGTTCCGCCGTGGCGAGCGCGCCACGTCAGCAGGTGATCTATGCCCAGCCGGCTTATGCCCAGCCGGTCTACGCCGCACCGCCGCAGTATTGCTACGATGCCTATGGCCGTGGCTACGCGTGCGCGCCGCCGGTGCCGGTCTACGGCCCGCAGCCGGGCTGGTGATCCTGCCTCACGGGCAGTAGGCCCAAAGGAAAAAAGCGCGTCGACCTACCGGTCGACGCGCTTTTTTCATGGTTTCAATGGAAATGCTGCTGCGCGGGTTCCGCGTCCTCCGGCATCTCCGCATGCACCACTTCGCCCACCGGGTCCGCATACAGCGGCACGCCGCAATCCTCGCAGTAGTCGGGATCGAAGCGTCCGGGGTGGCGCCGGATATCGGTCACCCCCGTCTCGCGCAGCAGGCCGACGATGGCTTCGAGCGGAGCATCCGGGGGCGGCCCGTCGCCTTCCTGCAACGCCGCAGCATCGGCCTCGGCATCGCTTTCCCGGCCGTAGAGCGGCCAGACCACTCCATACAACACCGCATTGCTGCCCCGGCGGGTGAAGCCGACACGGTATTCGTCCACGTGCTGTTCGCCAAAGCCGCCCACCACCGCACGCAACTCGCTCGCGCTGGTCTGCAGCGTTTCCTCGAGATAGCGCACGGCCGTGCGGATCGTGTGGGGCCGGATGCGTTCGTCGGCATCGCGGCATGCCGAATGATAGGCGTCCGGCAGCAGGCATTCGAATTCGCAACCCGGCAGGACGTTGGCCAGGGTGGGGCCGGCCTGATCACGCCATTGTTCGAGACAGTGGACCCGTTCGATACGCTGTCCCCGCGCTGCCTCGTCGCTGCCGCTGCCCGTTTCCTGCCAGTGAAACAACGCGGCACCCGCGGGCGCGGCGATCACGCCGAGCAGGAAGCGAGGATCGGCCAGAATCGGCGCGCTCTCCGGCATGCCACCGGAACCCACGCGCGGCGGGGCGCCACTCAGGGCGGACTGCGCGAGCTGCTGCGTCAGACGGAACGCATCCGTATGCGCCCGCGGCAACTGGTCGATGCTGTACAGATAGGGAACCAGCGCGACACGCGTGCCGGCGGCGGCCAGATGGGCCTGGAACTGATTGGCGATGGCGTCGAGCGCATCGCGCTTCAGCGGTCCGGACGGAATCAGAAAACGCGTCCAGGCGAGAATCGGCGCGGCCACCAGGACGACGTCCCAGAGCTGGCCTTCGTGTTCGATCTGCACCGATTCGCTCTGCGTCTCGGCGAGATCGGCCAACGCGCCATAGGCTTCGGCGTGCTTTTGCTGTAGCTGGTCGAGCGCCGCGTCGAGCGTCGGCTGCTGACCGGCACGCAGCAGCCGGGTGAGCAGGGCGTCGAGACGATTTTCCCAGAAGCGGTCTTCGACTCGGCTGCCCGAGGCATACAGGGCCAGCGACAGACCGACCAGCTTTTCGGCGTCGGCGGGAATTCGTTTTGCGGTACGCGGGCGCATGACTGAGAGGTTCGTTCCTATAGGCTAACCTCGTATTTTAATCCTAACCGCGCATAGGGGTTTTCTTTTCCCGCCATCGCGCCGTCCGTGGCGATGCTTGCCAGGGCAGGCGCCCCGTCCCCGGAATGCAAACGACCCGGCGAGCCGGGTCGTTTCGTGTCGCGGCCGCCGTTACCGCCTTCGGGGCGGTTGCGGCATGCGGGCTCAGGCAGCCAGCAATTGGCGCAGAACGTACGGCAGGATGCCGCCGTGCTTGTAGTAATCGACTTCGATCGGCGTATCGATGCGCAGCAGAACGCCCGCGCGATCGGTCTTGCCGTCGGCGCGATGGATGACCAGCGTCACTTCCTGCTGTGGCACGAAATTGTCGCCCAGACCTTCGATATCGTAGGTCTCGTCGCCGGTGATGCCCAGCGATTGCGCGCTCTCGCCGTCCTTGAACTGCAGGGGCAGCACGCCCATGCCGACGAGGTTCGAACGGTGGATACGCTCGAAGCTGCGGGCGATCACGGCTCTCACTCCCAGCAATTGCGTGCCTTTCGCCGCCCAGTCGCGCGAGCTGCCCGTGCCGTATTCCTCGCCACCGAAGACGATCGACGGCGTGCCGCTCTCGACATAGCGCATCGCCGCGTCGTAGATCGACAGCTGTTCGCCGCTCGGTTTGTGAATCGTCAGGCCGCCTTCGATGCGCACGCCTTTCTCGTCCAGCGGAATCATCAGGTTCTTGATCCGCACGTTCGCGAAGGTACCGCGCATCATCACTTCATGGTTGCCGCGGCGTGAGCCGTAACTGTTGAAGTCGACCTTCTTCACGCCGTTCGCCTTGAGCCAGACGCCGGCCGGCGAGCTTTCCTTGATCGAACCCGCCGGGCTGATGTGGTCGGTGGTGACCGAATCGCCGAAAATGCCGAGCGCGCGCGCGCCGGTGACGGGCGCGATCGACGCTGCCGGGGTCATGCTGAAATCGTCGCCGAAGAACGGCGGCTCGGCGATGTAGGTCGACTTCGGCCAGTCGTAGACCTGGCCGTCCGCGCCTTCGATCTTGCTCCAGAGGTCGCCTTCCTCGGTCAGCTGCGAGTAGTTCTTGCGGAACACCTCGGAATTGAGCGCGAATTTCAGCAGCGACTGCACTTCCTCGCTGGTCGGCCAGATATCGCCGAGGAAGATGTCCTTGCCCTCGGCATTGCGCCCGACCGGCTCGGTCATGAGATCGCGCGTGATGTTGCCGGCGATCGCGTAGGCGACCACGAGCGGCGGCGACGCGAGGAAATTCGCGCGGATGTTCGGGTGGATGCGCGCCTCGAAGTTCCGGTTGCCCGACAGCACCGCCGCCGCAACGATGTCGTTGGACGTGATGGCCTCGTTCAGCTCCGGCGTCAGGTCGCCGGCATTGCCGATGCAGGTCGTGCAGCCATACGCAGCCAGGCTGAAGCCAAGCTGGGTCAGGTAGGGCAGCAGGCCGGTGGCGGTCAGGTACTCGGTGACGATGCGCGAGCCGGGGGCCAGCGACGTCTTGATGTGCGGCGCGACCGTCAGGCCCTGCTCGACGGCCTTCTTGGCCAGCAGGCCGGCGGCCAGCAGCACGCTCGGGTTCGACGTGTTGGTGCACGAAGTGATCGCGGCGATCAGGATGTCGCCGTTGTGCACCGAGATGCCGTCCGTCGTCTTGTACGCCTGGTCGAGCTGCGCGGCGGCCTTGGCGAAACCGTTGTCGGCCACGGGCTTGGAGAACAGGTCCGTGAAGGTGCTCTTGACGCTGCCGATTTCGATGCGGTCCTGCGGACGCTTCGGGCCCGCCAGCGACGGCGTGACCGTCGCCAGATCGAGACTCACGACCTTGGTGTAGTCGATCGAGCCGGAGGCCTGAACGCCATACAGTTCCTGCGCCTTGAAGTAATTCGCGAACGCGGTGATTTCTTCCTGCGTGCGGCCCGTACCCTCGAAATAGTCGATCGTCTTGTCGTCGACCGGGAAGAAGCCCATCGTCGCGCCGTATTCCGGCGCCATGTTGCCGATCGTCGCGCGGTCGGGCACCGAGAGGGACGCCGTGCCTTCGCCGAAGAATTCGACGAACTTGCCGACGACCTTCTCGCGGCGCAGCATCTCGGTGATGGTCAGCACGAGATCGGTCGCGGTCACGCCTTCGCGCAAATGACCGGTCAGTTCGACGCCGACGACGTCCGGCGTCAGCAGATACACCGGCTGACCGAGCATGCCGGCCTCGGCCTCGATGCCGCCCACGCCCCAGCCCACCACGCCGATGCCGTTGATCATCGTCGTGTGGCTGTCGGTGCCGACCAGCGTGTCGGGATAGTAGACGCTATCGGCGCCGTCGGCACGTTTGTGCACGCCGCGCGCCAGGTATTCGAGATTGACCTGATGGACGATGCCGATGCCCGGCGGCACGACTTTGAACGTGTCGAAAGCCTGCATCCCCCACTTCATGAACTGATAGCGTTCCTTGTTGCGTTCGAACTCGAGCTTCATATTGAGATCGAGCGCGTTTTCCTGGCGGAAGTAGTCGATCTGGACCGAGTGGTCGACCACCAGATCGACCGGCACCAGCGGCTCGATCGACTTCGGCTCCTTGCCGGCGCGCTGGGCGACGCCACGCATCGCCGCGATGTCGGCGAGCAGCGGCACGCCGGTGAAATCCTGCAGCACGACGCGTGCGACGACGAAGGGAATCTCGTCGGTCCGCTTCGCGTTGGGCTGCCAGCGAGCGAGTTGCTCGATATGTTCCTCGGCGACCTTCTTGCCGTCGAAGTTACGCAGTACCGACTCCAACACCAGGCGGATCGAGACCGGCAGGCGCGACACGTCGATCCCGAGCGATTTACCGAGCTGTGGCAGCGAATAATACTTGCCGGTGCCGGCGCCGCTGTCGAATTCCTTGAGCGTTTGGTGGAGATTGTGGGCCATGGTTTGTCCTTGGTGTTGACGCGTCGTTACCGCGTGTCTCGAGGGGAGGAGTGGTCCGCGGCCCGGTTCCCGCGGAATGCGGGGACCGGGTGCGGTGCCTTATTTTTTGTGCGTTACTTGTTGGGCAGCAACTCGTTCGCCTGCGTCGGCGCGGGAGCGTTCTGTTCCAGCATCGCCGTCGTCTTGCATTCGTCGGCCAGGCGGGTACGGTCGCCGCGGTCGTTGAACAGCATGGCCTTGACGGGAATCACCACCAGATCCATGCCCGATGCGGGATCGTAGAAACGGTCCGCGCCGGTCGTGGTCGGCACGCGCGGCAGCTTGTAGTTGCGGCCGTCCCAGAACAGCGTGAGGATCTGGTCGCGCTTCATGTCGCCGGCCAGGAAGAGGTTGGCGTTGTCGTCGCAGCGCCATTTCTCGGCGCCGGCGGGCATCGTCGCGGCAACCGGCGCGGCGGCGACGGCCGTTTTGCGGCCAGCGTGGCGCGAGGCGCGGCGTTCGCTCTTCTTCACGGTTTTCTGGGGGGCTTTCTTCGGGGCTTTTTTCTTCGCCGCCGCTGGGCCGGTAATGGTGATCTGCGCGAATGCCTGCGTGGAGAATCCGCTCGCTGCCAACATGCAGGCGCCGGCGAGAACTGCGGCCATCACTTTCTTCATTTTCAAAATAACCTTTCAGATGTGTCGTTTGAGAGTCGTGCCACGGGGGAGCATCGAAGCCCGACAGGCGCCGCGGAATGCGGAGCCAGGCCGGTGTTTCCGAACGCAGGCGCTATTCTGGCGCATTCGGTGCCCGCTCTCTTGAAATTTGCGTGCCGCCGGCCCCGGAGCGTACGCCAGGCGTTGTCATTGCGCATCGTCGGCTGCCGGAAAAAAGTCCGCGGCGCGCGGCGGTAGCGGCCGGCCCGCCCGCCGCGCGCGCCGCAGGACCGACCAGTAATAGCGGTAACTGGCGCGATCGTGCAGGCGGTCCCGATGCCGGATCGGTCCCCAGCCGGCGCGCGTCGCGGCATCGAGAATGTCGGTGGCCAGCGCGATGTCGTCGTCGTGAGGCGCGAACGCGGCGACGATCGGCGCGACCTGTTCCGGGTGGATACTCCACATCCGCGTGAAACCGAATTGATCGCGTGCCCGGCGCGCATCGTCGGCGACGGCGTCCGGATCACGCAAGGCGGTGCTGACATTGTGCGAGGGCACCTTGCCATGCGCATGGCATGCCGCGGCAATGGCCAGCTTCGCGCGCATCACCAGCGGGTGCTCGAATTGTCCGGGGGAGCGCATGGCGCTGTCCGGAATCGCGCCGTGGTGGGCGGAGACGAAATCCATCAGGCCGAAGCTCAGCGCCTCGACCGGCGGCAACGCGGCGATCGCCGCCGCGTCGGCCAGCGCGCCGTGCGTCTCGATCAAGACGTGGATGGGAATCGCACGGCCGATGCCGGCATGGCACCGCGCCGTTTCGACATACGCGCACATCTGCGCGGCCTCGGCCACGCCGCGCACCTTCGGCAGCGTAATGTAAGCCGGCGCGCGTCGCGCGTGCTGCAATACGATGCGCACGTCGTCGCGCCAGGCGGAATGGCGAAAATCGTGGATTCGCAGGCCGACGCGGCCGTGCGCGTTGTCGCTGCCGTCCAGCAGCGACGCGGCCATTTCGGCGTGCGCCGCTTCGTGGCCCACCTCGGCGCCGTCCTCGCAGTCGAGGGTGACGTCGAACACCGGGCCCAGTTGCCGTTGCAGCGCGAGCGAACGGCGCATCAGCTTTTCGCTGCCCGCGTAATGATCGCAGGCCGGCAGCAGGATGGGCGGCGCATCGCCGTCGTACAGCACTTGAGCGGGTTGCAGCACGCGCATGGCGTCGGCTCGACAGCTCGGCCCGGGATGACCGCGTGCCGCCTTGGGCGGAGAGGGGTCACATGGCGGAGCACCAGGCCCGTTCGGGCCGAATTGCGCCGCCGCGCCGGCGAACCGGGCGGCGGCGCTCCGTTCACCTGCGGCAATCAACCCAGCAGATGCTTGACGCCGTCCTGCTCTTCACGCAGTTCATCGAGTGTCTTGGCGATCTTTTCCTTCGAGAAGGCGTCGATCTCCAGGCCCTCGACCAACTTGTACTCGCCATTCTCGGTGGTCACCGGCATGCCGAAAACGATGTCTTCGGGAATGCCGTAGGCGCCCGACGACGGAATGCCCATCGTGACCCACTTGCCCTGGCTGCCCAGTACCCAGTCACGCACGTGATCGATGGCCGCGTTCGCCGCCGAGGCCGCCGACGACAGACCGCGCGCCTCGATGATCGCGCCACCGCGCTTGCCGACGGTCGGAATGAAGACGTCGTTGTTCCAGGCGTCGTCGTCGATCAGCTGTTTCAGGCCCGCGCCGTCGGCGGTCGCGAAACGGATGTCCGGATACATCGTCGGCGAATGGTTGCCCCAGACGATCAGCTTCTCGATGCTGGCGACCGGCTTGCCGGATTTCGCCGACAACTGCGACAGCGCGCGGTTATGGTCCAGGCGCAGCATCGCGGTGAAATTCTTCTTCGGCAGGTCCGGCGCGGATTTCATCGCGATGTACGCGTTCGTGTTCGCCGGGTTGCCCACCACCAGCACCTTCACGTCGCGGCTCGCGACCTCGTTCAGCGCACGGCCCTGCACCGTGAAGATCTCGGCGTTGGCGCTGAGCAGATCCTTGCGCTCCATGCCCTTGCTGCGCGGCCGCGCGCCCACCAGCAGGGCGATGTCGGCATCCTTGAACGCAACCTTCGGGTCGTCCGTGACGACCACGCCCTGCAGTAGCGGGAATGCGCAGTCTTCCAGCTCCATCACCACGCCCTTCACCGCGCCCTGTGCCTGCGGCAGGTCGAGCAGCTGGAGGATGACCGGCTGGTCGGGGCCGAGCATCGCGCCGCTGGCGATGCGAAACAGCAGGGAATAACCGATCTGACCGGCGGCGCCGGTGACGGCGACGCGCTTCGGGGCATTAGCCATGAAAATCTCTCCAAAAACGGGCATGGGTGGGCGTTTTCCGAGGCCGGCCAGCGTTTCCTGCCCCGGCGCGAAGTGGCGGGACGGGGGCGCGTTCTGCCCGCAGGTCCAGCGGCTTCGGCAGGGGCGGGCGCAATGGCCGGCCCTGTCTCTCTATTCTAGGCGCGTGCCGGCGGAATCGCCACGCGCGCCGTTGGTCACCACAGTCGCGAAGGAGTTTAGGATCCGATTCGTGGAAAGTCAAACCTTATCTTATGTCTTATATAAGACTGCAAAATTCCGTCATGCATGCATGACAATTCATTGGACGCGGCCGCGCCGTTCGTGATGAAATATTACGATGATCGCCACGCCGCCCAACCCGCATGCCATCGGCCTCGCCGCCATTGGCGGGGAAGAGAGACAGGATGGGACCCGGGATACGCCGCCGGAGCATGTCCAGCCTGACTTGCCGCGGACCGAAGCAAAACCGGAAAACGCCGCCATCTCGCCTACCTTCAGTCCCCTGTATCGCCAGATCAAGGCCCTCATCACGCAGCGTCTGGAATCCGGCGAATGGCGCCCGGGCGACATGATCTCGAGCGAAATCGAACTCGCGACGCGCTACCGCGTGAGCCAGGGCACCGTGCGCAAGGCCATCGACGAACTCGCGGCGGAAAATCTGGTGCTGCGTCGCCAGGGCAAGGGCACGTTCGTCGCCACCCACAACGAGGATCGCGTCCAGTTCCGCTTTCTGCGGCTGTTGCCCGACGATGGCGAGATGCGGCCCCATGTCAGCGAATTCCTGGAGTGCAGGCGTGTGCGCGCGCCGGCGGAAATCGCGCGGCAGCTCGACGTGCCCGCAGCCACCCCCGTCCTGCGGATCAAGCGCGTGCTGCGCTTCGAGGAGCGGCCGACGGTGTTCGAGGAGATCTGGCTGCCGGGTGCGACGTTTCGCGGTCTCACGATGGAGCGTCTTGCCGGCTACAAGGGGCCGTTCTACGCATTGCTGGAAACCGAGTTCGGGACACGGCTGGTGCGCGCGAGCGAGCGGGTGCGCGCCGTCGCCGCGCAGGCGCCGGTCGCCGCCGTGCTGGGCGTGGCCGTGGGTTCGCCACTGCTGAGCGTGGAACGAAGCGCGTTTTCGTACGGGGACCGGCCGGTGGAGATCCGGCGCGGCTGGTACGTGACCGACCACTATCACTATCAGAACGATTTGAACTGATCCCGGCCGGCGGGCGGTCCAGTCGCCCTGAAGCGGGCCGCCGGCGGCCGGTACGTAAGGGGGTCACGCGGGCAATGCCGCATTATTGCGGTTACATTGCAAGACTATGCGCTGAAACGTCGCAGCGCGTTTGGCAAAAAGCGCTAAAATTGCGCATCCGTTACAACTTGGGGTCTAGCAATGCCTGAAGCAGTAAAAAAACCGCGGCCGGAGTTCAGGAACATCGGCATCGCGCAGCTCGGCGGGTATCGATTACCGCTTGCCGGCAAGGTTTCGATCTTGCACCGCCTGAGCGGCGGACTTATGTTCCTGTTGTTGCCGTTCGCGCTCTATCTCTTCGAGCAAAGCCTGACCTCCGAAATCAGCTTCGCCTCGCTCAAGGCCTTCTTCGGCCATGTGATCGTCAAACTGATCGTCCTGGTGCTCGCCTGGGCCTTCACCTTCCACTTTTTCGCCGGATTGCGCTTCCTGCTGGCCGACACCCACCGCTTCGTCAACAAGGAAGGCGGACGCAATACCGCTACGGTCGTGCTGGTGGCGTCGACGCTGGTGACGATCGTCATCGCGCTCAAACTGTTCGGGGTGTTCTGAGATGGCAGGTAAAAACAATATTGGCGCGAAGCGCCTGGTCGTCGGCGCCCACTACGGTTTGTTCGACTGGCTCGTGCAGCGCGTGACCGCGGTCGTGATGGCCGTGTTCACGGTCGTGCTGCTGTTCTGGTTCTTCGCCGCGCATGACTTTTCCTACGTCGGCTGGGCGTCGATCTTCGCGCATCAGTGGATGAAGTTGCTGACCTTCGTCACCGCGCTGTCGGTGTTCTATCACGCGTGGGTCGGGATCCGCGACATCTGGATGGATTACATCAAGGCCGCCGGCGTGCGCCTGATCCTCCAGGTCCTGACGATCGTCTGGCTGATCGCCAGCGCCGGTTACGCTGTACAGATTCTCTGGAGAGTTTGAGCATGGCTGCAATCAAGAATTCGCTTCCCCGTCGTAAATTCGACGTCGTGATCGTGGGCGGCGGCGGCTCGGGACTGCGCGCTTCGTTGCAGCTGGCGCGTGCCGGGCTGTCGGTGTGCGTGCTCTCGAAGGTTTTCCCGACGCGTTCGCACACGGTGGCGGCGCAGGGCGGCATCGGCGCCTCGCTGGGCAATATGAGCGAGGACAACTGGCACTACCATTTCTACGACACCATCAAGGGGTCGGACTGGCTGGGCGATCAGGACGCGATCGAATTCATGTGTCGCGAGGCGCCCAACGCGGTCTACGAACTCGAACACATGGGCATGCCGTTCGACCGTAACGCGGACGGCACGATCTATCAGCGGCCATTCGGCGGCCACACGGCGAACTACGGCGAAAAGCCGGTGCAACGCGCATGCGCCGCGGCGGACCGGACCGGTCACGCGCTGCTGCACACGCTGTATCAGCAGAACGTGCAGGCCAAGACCCATTTCTATACCGAATGGATGGCGTTGGACCTGATCCGCGACGGCGAAGGCGATGTACTGGGCGTGACCGCGCTGGAGATGGAGACGGGCGACGTCTACATCCTCGAAGGCAAGTGCACCCTGTTCGCCACCGGCGGCGCGGGACGCATCTACGCGGCATCGACGAACGCCTTCATCAATACCGGCGACGGCCTGGGCATGGCGGCGCGTGCCGGCGTGCCGCTGCAGGACATGGAGTTCTGGCAGTTCCACCCGACCGGCGTGGCGGGCGCGGGCGTGCTGATCACCGAAGGCGTGCGGGGCGAGGGCGGCATCCTGCGCAACTCGGACGGCGAACGCTTCATGGAGCGCTATGCGCCGACGCTGAAGGATCTGGCGCCGCGCGATTTCGTCTCCCGTTCGATGGACCAGGAAATCAAGGAAGGGCGCGGCTGTGGCCCGAACAAAGACTACGTGCTGCTGGATCTGTCGCATATCGGTGCGGACACGATCATGAAGCGGCTGCCGTCGATCCGCGAGATCTCGATGAAATTCGCGAATGTCGACTGCATCCGCGAGCCGATCCCCGTCGTGCCGACCATTCATTATCAGATGGGCGGCATCCCGACCAATATGTACGGTCAGGTGGTGGGCAAGAACGGCGCGCCGGACGCGCCGGTGCACGGCTTCTACGCGGTGGGCGAGTGTTCGTGCGTATCGGTGCATGGCGCGAACCGGCTGGGCACGAATTCGCTGCTCGATCTGGTGGTGTTCGGCCGCGCGGCGGGCAATCACATCGTCAAACACATCGCGGAGCTCGGCGACCACAAGCCGCTGCCCGACGACGCCGCCGATTTCACGCTCGCGCGTCTGGCGCAGCTCGAGGGCACGAATTCCGGTGAGTATTCGCAGGACATCGCCAACGACATCCGCAAGACCATGCAGGCGCATGCCGGCGTGTTCCGCACCTCGGAGCTGCTCGCGGAAGGCGTGGGCAAGATGGGCGAGCTGATCGAGCGCTGCAAGCACGTGCACCTGAAGGACAAGTCGAAGGTGTTCAACACCGCACGGGTCGAGGCGCTGGAACTGGCCAACCTGATCGAGGTGGCGAAGGCGACGATGATCGCCGCCGAGGCGCGCAAGGAAAGCCGCGGCGCGCATGCGCATCGCGACTACGAGACGCGCGACGACGAAAACTGGATGAAGCACTCGCTGTTCTACAGCGCGGACGGCCGGCTCGATTACAAGCCGGTGAAGATGACGCCATTGACTGTCGAATCGGTGCCGCCGAAAGCGCGGACCTTCTGATTGCCGGGGGGGCGGATTCCGCTCTCCCGCACCGGACCCAGAAAGGATTGGATCATGAGCAAACGAATCTTTGAAGTGTATCGCTACGACCCGGATCAGGACGCGGCGCCGCGGATGCAGACCTATGAAATCGAGATCGATTCGCACGAGCGGATGCTGCTCGACGCGCTGGTCAAGCTGAAGGCGGTCGACGAGTCGATCGGTTTCCGGCGTTCGTGCCGCGAGGGCGTGTGCGGCTCCGACGCGATGAACATCAACGGCAAGAACGGTCTGGCCTGCCTGACCAACATGAACGACCTGCCCGAGAAAATCGTGTTGCGGCCGTTGCCGGGTCTGCCGGTCATCCGCGACCTGATCGTCGACATGACGCTGTTTTTCAATCAGTACAATTCGATCAAGCCGTATCTGATCAATGACACGCCGCCGCCCGAGAAGGAGCGGCTGCAGACGCCCGAGGAACGCGACGAACTCGACGGACTCTACGAGTGCATCCTGTGCTCGTGCTGTTCGACCGCGTGCCCGAGTTTCTGGTGGAACCCGGACAAGTTCGTCGGCCCGGCCGGATTGTTGCAGGCGTACCGTTTCATCGCCGACAGCCGTGACCAGGCGACCGGCGAGCGTCTCGACAATCTCGAGGACCCGTATCGTCTGTTCCGCTGCCACACGATCATGAACTGCATCGATGTCTGCCCGAAGGGCCTGAACCCGACGAAGGCCATCGGCAAGATCAAGGAACTGATGTTCCGCCGGGCCGTTTGAGGTCGACGATGGCAACCCGCGCCTACGACGACACGCCGCACCAGGCCGATCCGCTACGGCGCACGCGCCTGCGCTGGCGCGCGCGCCGCGGTCTGCTCGAAAACGATCTGATCCTGCAACGGTTCCTGGACCGGCACGAGCACGACCTGAGCGACGCGGATGTCGCCGGGTTGACCCTGTTGCTGGATCTGCCCGATACCGATCTGTTCGATCTGTTGCTGGAAAAAAGCGCGCCCCAGGGCGCGCTGGCGATACCCGATGTCGAACGCGTTCTTGCGGCGCTGCGCGCAGCCTGACGTGACACTCAGCGACACTTAATTTGATCAAAGGAAGAAGCTCATGACGCCGTCAGACGTAAAAGCCACCCTATCGTTCTCGGACGACTCGCCCAGCGTCGAGATGCCGATCTACAAGGGCACCGTGGGCCCGGATGTCATCGATATCCGCAAGCTGTACGGCCAGACCGGCAAGTTCACGTACGACCCGGGATTCATGTCGACCGCGGCCTGTAATTCCGCGATCACCTATATCGACGGCGACAAGGGCGAACTGCTGTATCGCGGCGTCCCGATCGAAGATCTGGCCGTCAAGGCCGACTTCCTGGAAACCTGCTATCTGCTGCTCAAGGGCGAGTTGCCGAACCAGGAGCAGAAGGACGAGTTCGTCGAACTGGTGACCAAGCACACGCTGGTGCACGAGCAGATGCACTTCTTCTTCCGCGGCTTTCGGCGCGATGCGCACCCGATGGCGGTGCTGACCGGCTCGGTCGGCGCGTTGTCCGCGTTCTATCACGACTCGCTGAACATCAACGATCCGCATCATCGCGACGTGTCGGCGATCCGCCTGATCGCGAAGCTGCCGACGCTGGTGGCGATGGCGTACAAGTACACGATCGGTCAGCCGTTCGTCTATCCGCGCAACGACCTGTCGTACAGCGCGAACTTCATGCGCATGATGTTCGCGAACCCGTGCGAGGAATACGTGGTCAACGACGTGCTGGTGCGCGCGCTCGATCGTATCCTGATCCTGCACGCCGACCACGAGCAGAACGCATCGACCTCGACGGTGCGGCTGGCGGGCTCGTCGGGCGCGAATCCGTTCGCCTGCATCGCGGCGGGCATCGCGTGTCTGTGGGGCCCGGCGCACGGCGGCGCGAACGAAGCCGCGCTGAACATGCTCGAGGAGATCGGTTCGGTCG
Organism: Robbsia betulipollinis; assembly: GCF_026624755.1. NCBI lineage: Bacteria > Pseudomonadati > Pseudomonadota > Betaproteobacteria > Burkholderiales > Burkholderiaceae > Robbsia > Robbsia betulipollinis. Next base: position 984,333 of record NZ_JAPMXC010000001.1, on the reverse strand, counting down.
AGCGCATCCCCGAGTTCATCAAGCAGGTGAAGGACAAGAACTCCGGCGTCAAGCTGATGGGCTTCGGGCACCGGGTCTACAAGAACTACGACCCGCGCGCGCGCCTGATGCGCGAAACCTGCCACGAGGTGCTGAACGAACTGGGCCTGCATGACGACCCGTTGTTCAAGCTCGCGATGGAACTCGAGAAGATCGCGCTGGAAGACGAATACTTCGTCGCCCGCAAGCTCTATCCCAACGTCGATTTCTACTCGGGCATCGTGCAGCGCGCGCTGGGCATCCCGACGTCGATGTTTACCTGCATTTTCGCGATGGCACGTACCGTCGGCTGGATCGCGCAGTGGAACGAAATGATCGCGGACCCGGACCAGAAGATCGGCCGCCCGCGCCAGCTGTATATCGGCGAGACGTCGCGCGAGGCCAAGCCGGTCGGCGAACGCTGATCCACGCACGGGCGCCGCGGTTCACGACGGCGCCCGCCGGTCACCTGGACCGCCTCCCCACAGGCAATCGCAACGATTGCCTGCGCATGTAAATTCGCCTCCCGACCGTGGACGGCCGAATCACCCATAGCCCGCTATGGCATAATCCGAAGTCCCCCCCCAATATGCGGTAAAAACATCCGCTTCTCGAGATGGCCCAGACCCTGTACGACAAACTGTGGGACTCGCATGTGGTCCGCACTGAAGACGATGGTACGGCGACGCTGTACATCGACCGTCAACTGCTGCACGAAGTCACCAGTCCACAGGCGTTCGAGGGTCTAAAACTCGCGAAGCGCCCGGTCTGGCGGATCAGCGCCAATCTGGCCGTGTCCGACCACAACGTGCCGACCACGGGACGCGAGAACGGCATCGCCGACCCGATCTCGAAACTCCAGGTGGATACGCTGGACGCGAACTGCGACACGGCGGGCATCACCCAGTTCAAGATGAACGACCTGCGCCAGGGCATCGTGCACATCATCGGACCGGAGCAGGGCGCGACCCTGCCGGGCATGACGATCGTTTGCGGCGATTCGCATACGTCCACGCACGGCGCGTTCGGCGCGCTGGCCTTCGGCATCGGCACCTCCGAGGTCGAGCACGTGCTCGCCACGCAGACGCTGCTGCAGAAGAAAAGCAGGAACATGCTCGTGCGCGTGGACGGTACGCTGCCGCGCGGCTGCACCGCGAAGGACATCGTGCTGGCGATCATCGGCAAGATCGGCACCGCGGGCGGCAACGGCTATGCGATCGAGTTCGGCGGTTCGGCGATCCGCGCGCTGTCGATGGAAGGGCGCATGACGGTGTGCAATATGGCGATCGAGGCGGGCGCGCGCGCCGGCATGGTGGCGGTGGACGACACGACGATCCAGTACGTCCGGCATCGTCCGTTCGCGCCGTCCGACGCCGAGTTCCCGAGTGCCGAGCGCCAGTGGCGCACCCTGGTCTCCGACCCGGATGCGCATTTCGACCGCGTCGTCGAGTTGCAGGCGGCGACGATCGTGCCGCAGGTGACCTGGGGCACGTCGCCCGAGATGGTGACCTCGATCGACGGCCGGGTGCCGGACCCGGAGAACGAGAAGGACCCGGTCAAGCGCGATGCGATCGAGCGGGCGCTGAAGTACATGGCGCTGCAACCGAATGCGCCGATCTCATCGATCCGCCCGGACAAGGTGTTCATCGGCTCGTGCACGAATGCGCGGATCGAGGATCTGCGCGCCGCGGCCTATGTGGTGCAGCGCCTGGGCCGCAGGATCGCGCCGAACATCCGCGTCGCGATGGTCGTGCCGGGTTCGGGCCTCGTGAAGGCGCAGGCCGAGCGCGAGGGACTCGACAGGATCTTCGTCGACGCGGGTTTCGAATGGCGCGATCCGGGCTGCTCGATGTGCCTGGCGATGAACGCCGACCGGCTCGACCCGGGCGAGCGCTGCGCGTCGACGTCGAACCGCAACTTCGAAGGGCGGCAGGGCGCGGGCGGCCGCACGCACCTGGTCAGTCCGGCGATGGCGGCGGCGGCGGCGATCGAAGGGCATTTCGTCGATATCCGGCAGATGGGCTAAACGTATTTCGGCGCGCCATTTCGGCGGCGCGCCGCGCGGAGTGGATCAGTCATGGAAAAATTTGTCGTTCATACCGGCCTGGTGGCGCCGCTGGATCGCGCCAACGTCGACACCGACGCCATCATCCCGAAGCAGTTCCTGAAATCGATCAAGCGCACCGGCTTCGGTCCGAATCTGTTCGACGAGTGGCGTTACCTGGACCACGGCGAACCGGGGCAGGATTGTTCGCAGCGCCCGCTGAACCCGGATTTCGTGCTGAACCAGCCGCGCTATCAGGGCGCGACCATCCTGCTGGCGCGCGAGAACTTCGGCTGCGGCAGTTCGCGCGAGCACGCGCCGTGGGCCCTAGGACAGTACGGCTTTCGCGCGGTGATCGCGCCGAGTTTCGCCGATATCTTTTTCAATAATTCCTTCAAGAGCGGCTTTCTGCCGATCGCGCTGAGCGAGACGCAGATCGACCGGTTGTTCCGGGATACGTTCGCGTTCAACGGCTTCCAGTTGACGATCGATCTCGAGGCGCAGACGGTGCGCACGATCGACGGCAACGTGGAATACCCGTTCGAGATCGCCGCGTTCCGCAAGTACTGCATGGTCAACGGCTTCGACGACGTCGCGCTGACCTTGCGGCATGCGGACGAGATCAAGCGTTTCGAGGCCGAGCGCCTGCTGCGCCAGCCCTGGCTGGCGAACCGCGTCGTCGGCTGACGTCATGGGCGTGCGGCGCCATGCGGGGCGCCCCGCAAAGAGACCTACAGGAAAATCATCATGAAGATCGCGGTATTGCCGGGTGACGGCATCGGTCCCGAAATCGTCGCCGAGGCGACCCGGGTGCTGCACGCGCTGGGCGAGTCGTTCGCGCTGGAAGAGGCGCCGGTGGGCGGGGCGGGTTTCGAGGCGAGCGGACATCCGTTGCCCGAGGCGACGCTGGCGCTGGCCAAGGCCGCCGACGCGGTGCTGTTCGGCGCCGTGGGCGACTGGAAGTACGACACGCTGGCGCGCGAACTGCGCCCCGAGCAGGCGATCCTGGGCCTGCGCAAGCACTTGCAGCTGTTCGCGAATTTCCGCCCGGCGATCCTGTATCCGGAACTGGCGGCGGCGTCGTCGCTGAAGCCGGAGGTGGTGTCCGGGCTGGATATCCTGATCATCCGCGAATTGAACGGCGACATTTATTTCGGCCAGCCGCGCGGCCGCCGTGAATCGCCCGACGGTTTGTTCCCGGGCGCGCGCGAAGGCTTCGACACGATGCGCTACAGCGAGCCGGAAATCGTGCGCATCGCGCATGTCGCGTTCCAGGCGGCCGCCAAGCGCGGGCGCAAGCTGTGCAGCGTCGACAAGTCGAACGTGCTCGAAACGTCGCAATTGTGGCGGGAAGTGGTCACCGAGGTGAGCCGCGACTATGCGGACGTCGAACTGTCGCACATGTATGTCGACAATGCGGCGATGCAGCTGGTACGCGCGCCGAAGGCGTTCGACGTGATCGTCACCGGCAATATGTTCGGCGACATTCTGTCGGACCAGGCGGCCATGCTGACCGGCTCGATCGGCATGCTGCCGTCGGCGTCGCTGGATGCGCACAACAAGGGGCTGTACGAACCCTCGCACGGCTCGGCTCCCGACATCGCCGGCAAGGGTATCGCCAATCCGCTGGCGACGATCCTCTCCGCGGCGATGATGCTGCGCTTCACGCTGGGCAAGCCGGAACAGGCCGAGCGGATCGAGCACGCGGTCAAGAAGGTGCTGACCCGGGGACTGCGCACCGCGGACATCTGGACCGAGGGCACGCAGCGCGTCGGGACGCGCGAGATGGGCGATGCGGTGGTGGCCGCGCTGTAACGGCGCGCAGGGCAGGGCATGGCAGAAGTGGCAAGCGGCGGCCGGTGGGGCCGCCGGCCGATCATAACGAGTGGGTGATGCGATGAAGACGGTAGGTCTCGTAGGCTGGCGTGGGATGGTGGGATCGGTGCTGATGCAGCGGATGCAGGCAGAAGGCGATTTCGCGCTGATCGAACCGGTGTTTTTCAGCACCAGCAACGCGGGCGGCGCGGCGCCGTCGTTCGCCAAAAACGAGACCCGTCTGAAAGACGCGATGTCGATCGACGCGCTCAAGCAGTGCGACATCATCATTACCGCGCAGGGCGGCGACTACACCACCGAGGTGTTCCCGCAACTGCGTGCCGCCGGCTGGAAGGGCTACTGGATCGACGCGGCCTCGACGCTGCGGATGAACGACGACGCGGTCATCATCCTCGACCCGGTCAACCGCAACGTGATCGATCATGCGTTGCGCGACGGCACGCGCAACTTCATCGGCGGCAACTGCACGGTCAGCCTGATGCTGATGGCGCTGGGCGGCCTGTTCCGCGAGAACCTGATCGAGTGGACCACCGCGATGACGTATCAGGCGGCGTCGGGCGCGGGTGCACAGAACATGCGCGAACTGCTCGCGCAGATGGGCGCGCTGCATGGCGCCGTCAGCGCGGAGCTGGCGCAGCCGTCCTCGGCGATCCTCGACATCGACCGCAAGGTGCTGGAAACGATGACCGGCGCGGCCATGCCGACCGCGCACTTCGGCGCGGCGCTGGCCGGCTCGCTGATTCCATGGATCGACAAGGATCTCGGCAACGGCATGTCGAAGGAAGAATGGAAGGGCGGCGCCGAAACGAACAAGATTTTGGGCAGGATCGCGGGCCAGCCGGGTTCGGTGCCGGTCGACGGGCTGTGCGTACGCATCGGCGCGATGCGCTGTCACTCGCAGGCGCTGACGATCAAGCTGACGAAGGACGTGCCGCTCGACGAGATCGAATCGATCCTCGCCTCGGCGAACGACTGGGTGCGGGTGGTGCCGAACACGCGCGAGGCGACGATCCGCGATTTGTCGCCGGCGACCGTGACCGGCACGCTCGGCGTGCCCGTGGGGCGGCTGCGCAAGCTGTCGATGGGCAATGCGTATCTGTCCGCCTTCACCGTCGGCGACCAGTTGCTGTGGGGTGCGGCCGAACCGCTGCGGCGGATGTTGCGCATCCTGCTGGACGCGTGACGGGGATGTCCGCAGCGGTACTGGCCGGCTGGGCGCCCTGGCTGCTCCCGGCGCTGGCGATTGCCGCGCTGGCGCTGTGCGTGATGCGGGCGCGGCGGCGGCAGCGACGCCGCCGCCAGCGCGAACTGGTCGGCGCCGCACGCAGCGGTGTCGTGTCTCCCGCGATGCCGGCGGCCGCATCGTCGGGTGTGGTGCCTCCGGTCGTTGCGCCGTCGCCCGTCGTCGTACCGGCCGCCATCGCGCCAGTAGGCGTGTCTTCGAAGGCGGTACCGTCGGCAGCGGCGCTCCCCGTCGTTCCGCCGCCGACGGTGACGACCTCGGTCGCCTCGTCGGCGCACGCGGCGCGTTCGGCTGCCGCGCCTTCGGTCGCTTCGCTGTTGACCGCCGCGACGCCGACTGCGGTGCCGTCGACGGTCTCCGTGCCGCCGGCCCCGGCCGCATCGCCCGCGCCATCCATTCCGACCGCCGGGCCGATGGTCCGCAGCGGCAGCGCGGGACAGGTACCGGGCCCGGCTCCCGTTCACCGGAGCGGCGACGAGGCAGGCCGTCGCGAGATGGCGGCGCTGGAGGCATTGCGCGGTCTCGAATTCGGCGACCGCGAGCAAGCGGCGCTCCAGGCACAACTGGCGCGCGCGCCGCGCGACGTCGGCGCGCTGTTCGGCTTGTTGCAATGGCATGCGCGGCGCGGCGAGCGCGCGCAGGTCGAGTCGTTCGCGCATGCGTTGTGGGACGAGACCGACGCCGAGGGCGAACTGTGGCGGCGCGCAGCCGTGCTGGGCCGCGTCGTCGATCCCGATAATCCGCTGTACAGCGCCGATCCGTTCGCCGCGCTGGCCGAACACGCGGCGCGGCAGCCGGCACGCGCGCCGCTGGCGCTGGACGCGTTCGATCTGTCGCTGCCGGAAGAGAACGAACCGGCAATTCCGACGTCCTCGATGCCCGTTGCACGCCCTGTCGATGTCGACAGGGCGTCGCACGTGGCCGAGGCGCCGCCTGCCGGGTTCGATATATTCAATGCCCCGACCGCGCGGCTGCCGGCGTCGTTCGCGGGTCTGGACCTCAATCTCGACGAACCGTCCGCGCCCGCCGTTGCCGTGGACCGGCCGCGCAGGACGGCAGGCCGGCGCCGCGGTCGTGCCAAAGGGGCCCAGTCGTCCGATGTCTGATGCAATACTGAAAACGTCCGAAACGGGTGCAAGGGCCCATGGGGTCGACACCGCTGCGCCCGTGACGCGTATCGCGGCCGGAATCGAGTACGACGGCTCGCTGTTTCGCGGCTGGCAGGTCCAGCCCGATGGCCGAACCGTCCAGGACGCGCTGGAGAAGGCGCTCGCCGCCTTCACCTGCCACCCGGTGCGGGTGGTGACGGCGGGCCGCACCGATACCGGCGTGCACGCGCTCAACCAGGTGGTCCATTTCGACACGACGGTGACGCGCAGCGACTTTTCCTGGGTGCGCGGCGTCAACAATTTTCTGCCCCGCGGCGTCGCGGTGCAGTGGGCGAAACCGGTCCCGGCCGCGTTCAATGCCCGCTTCACGGCGTTCGAGCGCAGCTACGACTACGTGCTCTACGTTCATCCGGTGAATCCGACGCTGCTCGCCGGCCGGGTCGGATGGGTGCATACTCCGCTGGATGTGGACGCGATGCGCGCGGCGGCGGCGCGGCTGGTCGGCCGGCACGATTTCTCGGCATTCCGCTCGTCGGAGTGTCAGGCCAAATCGCCGGTAAAAACGATGCACGAGATCCTGGTGGCGGCGAACGGTCCCTTCATTCACTTCCGTTTCACCGCATCGGCGTTCCTGCACCACATGGTGCGCAACCTGGTGGGGTGTCTGATCGCGGTGGGACGCGGCAAGCAGGCGCCGGCCTGGATCGACGCGCTGCTCGAACACGGCGACCGCCGCCGCGCGGCGGCCACCTTCATGCCGGATGGCCTGTATCTGAGCCGCGTCGGCTATCCGGCGGAATTCGAGATACCTGCGCCGAATCTGGCGGCGCGCCCGGGAACCTGGCAATGGCCGAATTGAACCGTTCGCACGACACGGATGACGCCCGCGACGCGGACGACGGGCATCGCGCGAGCAATGTATCCGGCGTGCATGGCGCGCATCGTACCCGCATCAAGCTGTGCGGCATGACCCGCGCGGCGGACGTCGATCTCGCCGTGCGGCTTGGCGCCGACGCGATCGGCCTGGTGTTCTACGAGAAAAGCCCGCGCGCGGTGAGCGTCACGCAGGCCGCGGCGCTCGCGCGCCGTCTGCCGCCGTTCGTCGCGACGGTCGGTCTGTTCGTCAACGCCGACGCGGCGAGCGTCTGCCGGGCCGCGGAAGCGGGGCAGTTGTCGCTGTTGCAGTTCCATGGCGACGAGACGCCGGCGCAGTGCGCGCGCCTCGCCGACGCCGCGCGTTTGCCCTGGATTCGCGCGCTTCGCATCGGATCGACGACGACGCCCGCCGATTTGCTAAAATACGTGTCTCTCTATGCCGCCGCGCGTGGGCTGGTGCTCGATGCACTGGTCGACGGCTATGGCGGCGGCGGTCATCCTTTTGATTGGTCATGCATTCCAAAAGAACTCGGGCATCAGGTCGTTTTGGGTGGTGGATTGGACGCGCGAAACGTCGCTGACGCGGTTCGCCGGGTACGCCCTTACGCGGTGGATGTATCAAGCGGCATCGAAGCCGCGGGCGACGCGCAGGTGAAAGGCGTGAAAGATGCCGCGCGCATGGCGGCCTTCGTGCAGGCCGTGCGCGCGGCGGACCGGGACGCGGCGTGAGTATTGCGCGCCGCCCCCTGGTTCCCGTCGGGCACACGCGCCACCGATGCCTTCGCCCGATTCCGAACACCCGCGGTTGCCGACGCGGGTCCGACGATGTCCGGCACGAGCCGGACTCACTGGAGTGACCATGTACGATTTTCCCGATGCAAGCGGCCATTTCGGCAGCTACGGCGGCGTGTTCGTCGCCGAGACCCTGGTGCACGCGCTCGACGAGCTGAAGCGCCAGTATGAGAAATACAGCAACGATGCGGCGTTTCTCGCCGAATACCATTACGAGCTGAAACACTTCGTCGGCCGCCCCTCGCCGATCTATCACGCGAAGCGCTGGAGTTCGGAGCTGGGCGGCGCGCAGATCTTCTTCAAGCGCGAGGACCTGAATCACACGGGCGCGCACAAGATCAACAACGTCATCGGCCAGGCCCTGCTGGCGCGCCACATGGGCAAGACGCGCGTCATCGCCGAGACCGGCGCCGGGCAGCACGGCGTGGCCACCGCGACGATCGCCGCGCGCTTCGGCATGGAATGCATCGTCTACATGGGTTCCGAGGACGTGCGCCGCCAGGCGGCCAACGTCTACCGGATGAAACTGCTGGGCGCGACGGTGATCCCGGTCGAGTCGGGGTCGAAGACCCTGAAGGACGCGTTGAACGAAGCGATGCGCGACTGGGTGTCGAATGTCGAGAATACTTTCTACATCATCGGCACGGTCGCCGGTCCGCACCCCTATCCGATGATGGTGCGCGACTTCCAGCGCGTGATCGGCGACGAGTGCAAGGTGCAGATGCCGGAGATGACCGGGCGCCAGCCGCACAGCGTGATCGCCTGCGTGGGCGGCGGTTCGAATGCGATGGGCATCTTCTATCCGTACATCGATCTGCCGGACGTGGAACTGATCGGCGTCGAGGCCGCCGGGGACGGCATGGACTCGGGCCGGCATTCGGCATCGATCACCGGCGGTTCGCCCGGCGTGCTGCACGGCAACCGCACCTATCTGCTGCAGGACGAGGACGGTCAGATCATCGAGACCCACTCGGTCTCGGCCGGGCTGGACTATCCCGGCGTGGGGCCGGAGCACGCCTGGCTGAACGATCTAGGCCGCGCGAAGTACGTGACGATCACCGACGAGGAGGCGCTCGCCGCGTTCCACGACTGCTGCCGGATCGAGGGCATCATCCCGGCGCTCGAATCCAGCCACGCGATCGCCCACGCGGTGAAGATCGCCCCCACGCTGGCGAAAGATCAGTTGCTGCTGGTCAATCTGTCGGGCCGGGGCGACAAGGACATGCATACCGTCGCCGAACGCGGCGGCATCGTTTTCTAGTGTCTACGGGACCGTTCCTCCGCCCGCCATCGTCGTCGGTGATCGAGAATCTCGATTACTGCGCCGAGGTCGGCTCGATCGCGCGCGAATCGGTCGACCTGATCATCGCCGATCCCCCGTACGGGCTCGGCAAGGATTACGGCAACGATTCCGACAAGCTCGACGCCGACGATCACCTCGAATGGACCGAGCACTGGCTCGAAATGTCGATCCCGCTGCTCAAACCCAGCGGCTCGATGTACATTTTCTGCAGCTGGCAGTTCGCGCCGGAAATCTTCAGTTTCCTCAAGCGCCGGATGACGATGATCAACGAGATCGTCTGGGACCGGCGCGTGCCGAGCATGGGCGGCACGACGCGGCGCTTCAGTTCGGTGCACGACAATATCGGGCTGTTCGTGCGCAGCCGCCATTACCATTTCGATCTCGATCCGGTACGCGTGCCGTACGACGCGGCCACCAAGAAGGCGCGTTCGCGCAAGCTTTTCGCGGGCAGCAAGTGGCTGGAAATGGGCTATAACCCGAAGGATGTGTGGTCCGTGTCGCGGCTGCATCGCCAGCACGGCGAGCGCGTCGCGCATCCCACGCAGAAACCGCTGGAGATCATCGAACGCATGGTGCTGGCGAGTTGCCCGCCGGGGGGCACCGTGCTCGATCCCTTCATGGGCAGCGGCACGACGGCCGTGGCCTGCGCGCGGCAGGGCCGCCATTTTCTCGGGTACGAGATCAACGCCGACTATTGCGCGCTGGCACGGCAGCGGCTCGCGGCGCTGAGCGAGCCGTCCGCGCAACCGCTGCAGGCATCGCTGCGCGCGGGTGCCCCCGACCCCGCCGGCCATGCCGGTGCCGCAGCAGCCGGCGATGCCTTGCTCGCCGAGTATGACGACGACGCCGACGATGGCGCATCTTCTTCTGGGATTCCCACTCATGTCTCGTATTGAAAAGAGGTTCGCGGCGCTTCGGGCCGCGGGCAGGAAGGGCTTGATTCCCTTCATCACCGCGGGCGACCCGGATCCGGCGCGCACCGTGGAATTCATGCATGCGCTGGCCGCCGGCGGCGCCGACGTGATCGAGCTCGGCGTGCCGTTCTCCGACCCGATGGCCGATGGCCCCGTGATCCAGCGGGCCTCGGAGCGGGCGCTGTCGCACGGCGTGCGGCTGCGCGACGTGCTGGCCGACGTGCGGCGTTTCCGGCTCGACGACGATACGACGCCCGTGGTGCTGATGGGCTATGCGAATCCGATCGAGCGCATGGGCGTGAGCGAGTTCGCCGCGGCCGCCAGCGCGTCGGGCGTCGATGGCGTGCTGGTGGTCGACTATCCCCCGGAGGAATCGGTCGATTTCGCCCGGATCATGCGGGAGGCCGACATCGATCCCATTTTCCTGCTGGCGCCGACGTCGTCTGCGCAGCGCATCGCCGCGGTCGGCAAGATCGCCAGCGGCTACGTCTATTACGTGTCGCTCAAGGGCGTCACGGGCGCGGGAAACCTGGACGTCGCCGCGATCGCGGGTAGAATCCCGTCCATTCGCGAAACGGTGCCGTTGCCGATCGGCGTGGGCTTCGGCATTCGCGACGCACAGACCGCGCGGGCGGTGTCCGAAAGCGCCGACGCGGTGGTGATCGGCAGCCGGATCGTGCAGTTGCTCAGCGAGGCGCCGCCGGTCGAAGCGGTGCCGACGCTGACCCGTTTCATCGCAGAAGTCCGTGCGGCGCTGGACGCCCCGGCGAGAACCCAGGAGTCCCACTGATGAGCTGGCTCGATAAACTGCTGCCGCCCAAGATTCAACAGAACAACCGGGCCGGGCGCCGCGGCATTCCCGAAGGCCTGTGGATCAAGTGCCCGTCGTGCGAGGCAGTGCTGTATCGCACTGATGTCGAGGCGAACATGTATGTGTGTCCGAAGTGCGACCATCACATGCGCATCGGGGCGCGCGCGCGCATCGACACGCTGCTCGACGCCGAGGGCCGTTACGAACTCGGTCAGGAGATCGTGCCGGTCGACGCGCTGAAGTTCAAGGACAGCCGCAAATACCCGGAGCGCCTGAAGGACGCGATGGACGACACCGGCGAGACCGATGCGATGGTCGTCATGGGCGGCACCATCCATACGCAGCCGGCGGTGCTGGCCTGCTTCGAATTCTCCTTCATGGCCGGTTCCATGGGCTCGGTGGTGGGCGAGCGCTTCGTCCGTGGCGCGCAGAATGCGCTGGAACAGAACGCACCCTTCATCTGCGTGGCCACGTCCGGCGGCGCCCGGATGCAGGAAAGCCTGCTGTCGCTGATGCAGATGGCGAAGACCACGGCGATGCTCACGCGGCTGTCGGAGGCGAAACTGCCGTTCATCTCGATCCTCACCGATCCGACGATGGGCGGCGTGTCGGCGAGCTTCGCCTTTCTCGGCGATGTCGTGATCGCCGAGCCCAAGGCACTGATCGGCTTCGCGGGCCCGCGCGTGATCGAACAGACGGTGCGCGAGAAGCTGCCGGAGGGGTTCCAGCGCTCGGAGTTCCTGCTGCAAAAGGGCGCGATCGACATGATCGTCGACCGGCGCAGGATGCGCGACGAGGTGGCGCGCCTGATTGCCTTGCTGGGCCGCCAGATGCAGGACCCCGTGACCACGTCACCGGTCTGACGATATGCGCACCTTCCCGACGCTCGCGGCCTGGCTCGCCCATCTGGAAACCGCGCATCCGGTCGGCATCGACATGGGTCTCGCGCGCGTGCGGCGCGTGCAGGAGGCGCTCGATCTGACGCTCGACTGTCCGGTGATCACCGTGGCCGGCACCAACGGCAAGGGTTCGACCTGCACGCTGCTCGAGTCGATCCTGCTCGCGGGCGGCTACAAGGTGGGGTGCCACACGTCGCCGCATCTCCTGACGTTCAACGAACGGGCGCGGGTGAACGGCGAGTCGGCGAGCGACGCGGCGCTGCTGCCGCATTTCGAGGCGGTGGAGCGCGCGCGCGCGGGGTTGCGCGAACCGGTGTCGCTGACGTATTTCGAATTCACGCTGCTGGCGATCCTGCGGCTGTTCGCGACCTCGGGGCTGGACGTCGCGATCCTGGAAGTGGGCCTGGGCGGCCGGCTGGACGCCACCAACATCGTCGACGCCGACGTCGCGGTCATCACCAGCATCGATATCGACCATACCCAGTACCTGGGCCACACCCGCGAGGAGATCGGCCTGGAGAAGGCGGGCATCTTCCGCGCGGGACGCCCGGCGATCGTCGGCGACCCGCTGCCGCCGGAGAGCGTGATTCGCTACGCGCAGTCGCTGGGCGCCGATCTCTGGCTGGTGGGCCGGGATTTCCGCTACGAGACGATCGAAGGGGACCGTCAGCAGTGGTCCTACCTCGGGCGCTCGGCAAACCGCCGGGCGCTGGCGTTTCCCGCGCTGCGCGGGGCGAACCAGTTGCTCAACACCACCGCGGCCCTCGCGGCGCTGGAGGCGCTGCGCGCGCGCCTGCCGGTCACCGCGCAGGACGTGCGCAACGGCCTGGCGACGGTCGACCTGCCGGGGCGCTTCCAGGTGCTGGCGGGACGGCCGACGACGATTCTCGACGTCGCCCACAACCCCCACGCGGCGGCGGTGCTGGCGCAGAATCTCGGCAGCATGGGGTATTTCCCGTTCACCCATGCCGTGTTCGGCGCGATGGAAGACAAGGACATCGAGCGCATCGTCGCCACGCTCAAGGACGACATCGATCACTGGTACGTGACCGATCTGCCGACGCCACGCGCGGCCAGCGCGGCGCGCCTCGGTGCGGTGGCGCGCGACGCGCTGGGTGCCGCGGCGCTCGCGACGCCGGATCATTCGGTGAGCGAATTCGCCGCACCCGAACTGGCCTACAAGGCGGCGCTGGAGCGGGTGACGGAGAGTGATAGAATCGTCGTCTTCGGTTCGTTCGTCACCGTCGCCGGTGTGATGTCGTACCGCAGGTTGCAACAGCACTGAAGCGGGCCGTTCCTTTTCGGGACGGTCTCGCGCGTGCGTCAAATGGTCGCATCGTCCGACCACAACGGCCTGGGTCAGACCTGGGGCAGAGGGATTCAGCTGAGCTTTATGGGCATTTTTTCGTTCGGCAGGAAGAGGGGGGATGCGACGGCGGATTCGGTGCCGAATTCGACGTCGCGTCGCGGCAGGTCGACGCGGGCTGCGCGGTCCGAGATGCGGGACGCGGGTAGCGACGATGACGAAAGCGTGGCGCGCATCGCACGGGCATCGGCCGCACGCGAGCGTTCCGGGCGCAAGGTCGGCCAGGAAGCGATGCTCGATCCCACCCTGCCGGAAAAGCAGCGTGCGCGCCGCCGGCTGGTGGGCGCCGTCGCGCTGGTGCTGGCCGCCGTCGTGATCCTGCCGATGGTGCTGGATGCGCATCCCAAACCAGTCACTGGCGACATCGCGATTTCGATTCCCGCGCAGGACGCCCCGGCCGCGAGCGCCAAGCGCAGCAAGGTCGCGGACGGCGACGCGGATGCCGGCATCGCGAACCCGGGCGAGGCCGCCGCGCCCGACGCGGCGCCCGGCACGACCGAACTGCGTGGCAACGCCCCGGTGCCGGGCGGCGCGGAGGCGAACGCCGCGAATTCGGCGAAAACCGGCACGCCGGCAGCGAATACGGCGAATACGGCGAATACGGCGAATACGGCGAATACGGCGGTCGCCACCGGGACGGGCAGCGGTTCGGCCAGCCGGACGAACGGCGCTGCGCGCAGCGTGGGCGGAGCGGACACTGTCGCGAAGACGGGAGCCGTGCAGAGTCTGGCGTCGAAATCGTCCGCCACCGCCGCAGCGAAGCCTGCACGGCCAACGTCGGCGGGCGCGTCCGCCACCGCGGCCACGCTGCCGCCCACGCCTGCGACGCCCGGCAGCCGTTACGTCGTGCAGCTCGGCAACTTCGAGAGCGAGGCCGCGGCGCGGGACTGGGTCGGCAAGTTGAAAAACATCGGCGTGCCCGCATATGTCGAGCATACGAAACAGGCGGACGGCACGATGCGCGTGATGCTGCGCGCGGGTCCGTTTGCGGATCGCACGGTGGCGCAGGCGGCGGTGCTCAAGGTCCGACAGGCCGGCCTGTCGCAGGCAGGGCGCTAGAGCGTGTTCCTCCAGGGCCGTCGTGACCGCGCATCGACGACGCTTTCTACAAGGCGGGCCATCGGGGCCATCGGACTTATCCGTGACATCCCGGATGACCGGCCATGGCCCCGGACCCGGTGAGTGCCATGGCGAACGCGGCGGCGACGGGCGGAATGCTCACGGTGTTCGACTACGCGGTGCTGGCCGTCATCGTCCTCTCCGCCTTGCGGGGCGCGTGGCGCGGGCTGATCGCCGAAGCGTTCTCGCTGGTGGGCTGGATCGTCGCCTTCGTGCTGGGCGCACGCTACGCCGCGCGCATCGCGCCGTGGATTCCGGCGAACTGGCCCGGCGGCGCGTTGACGCAATGGCTGGTAGGATTCGCCGCGGTGACGATCGGGGTGATCCTGATCGCGGGTGTCGGCAATGCCTTGCTGGGCCGTCTGACCGAGGCGAGCGGGCTGCGCTCGGTGGACCGCTCGCTGGGGCTGCTGTTCGGCCTGGGGCGCGGTTTGCTGCTGGTGCTGCTACTGTACGTCGCGGCCGGATTCACCGAATTGCCGACGCTGCCTTTCTGGCGCGATGCCTTGCTGCGGACCTATGTCGAGCAGGGCGTGCTGAGCGCGAGGCCCTTCCTGCCGGCGCCGCTCCAGGCCTATGCACGGGTGGACGCGCGCAGCGGGCCGCCGCGCGCGTCGGACCCCGCCATGCAGGGCGATCCGATCGCGCCGCGGCCGTGAAGCGTGCAGGGCGCGCCCGAGCCGTGGACGGCGGCGCGAACGTTTTCCGGTAAGTTTCTTGCGCGGGCGCGGCTGGCGTTCCAGCCGTGCCCGCGGACGTTTTGCATTTTCTTTTAGGGATGGTTCCTGCCATGTGCGGCATCGTCGGCGTAGTCTCCAAGTCTCCCGTCAACCAGTTGATCTACGATAGCCTGCTGCTGCTCCAGCATCGCGGTCAGGATGCGGCGGGTATCGCAACGGTCGATGGCCGTAACTTTCATATGTACAAGGCGAACGGCATGGTGCGCGACGTGTTCCGCACGCGCAACATGCGCAGCCTGCCCGGCACCACGGGGATCGGCCAGGTTCGCTACCCGACGGCGGGTTCGGCGAGCAGCGAGGAGGAAGCGCAGCCGTTCTATGTGAACGCTCCTTACGGCATCATCCTCGCGCACAACGGCAATGTGACGAACACCGCGCAGTTGAAGGACGAACTGTATCGGATCGACCGCCGGCACATCAATACCAGTTCCGATACCGAGGTGCTGCTCAACGTCTTCGCGCACGAGCTGCAGTCGGCCAGCCCGGGCTACACGCTGGAACCCGATGCGCTGTTCAGCGCGGTGAGCGGCGTGCACCGGCGTGTCAAGGGTTCGTACGCCATCGTCGCGCTGGTGGCCGGTTTCGGCCTGCTCGCGTTCCGCGACCCGTTCGGCATCCGGCCCCTGTGCATCGGCCGCAACGACGGCCCGAACGGCACCGAGTGGATCATGGCGTCGGAATCGGTGGCGATCGAGGGCATCGGCTTCGAATTCGTGCGCGACGTCGCCCCGGGCGAGGCGGTCTTCATCGATCTCGCCGGCGAGTTCCATTCGCAGCAATGCGCGCTGGCGCCCAGCCTCAACCCCTGCATCTTCGAATACGTCTACCTGGCGCGGCCCGATTCCTGTCTCGACGGCGTGCCGGTCTACAACGCCCGGCTGAAGATGGGCGACTACCTCGCCAGCAAGATCCAGCGCGAGATGTCGCGGGGCGACATCGATGTCGTCATGCCGATTCCCGATTCGAGCCGTCCGGCGGCGATGCAGGTCGCCAACAGGCTCGGCGTCGAGTATCGCGAGGGCTTCTTCAAGAACCGCTACGTGGGCCGTACCTTCATCATGCCGGGCCAGGCGGTGCGCAAGAAATCGGTGCGCCAGAAGCTCAATGCGATGGGCATCGAGTTCAAGGGCAAGAACGTGCTGATCGTCGACGACTCGATCGTGCGCGGCACCACCAGTCACGAGATCGTCCAGATGGCGCGCGACGCCGGTGCGAACAAGGTCATCTTTGCCTCGGCCGCGCCGCCGGTGAAGTTCCCGAACGTCTATGGCATCGACATGCCGACGCGCGGCGAACTGGTCGCGCACGGCCGCACCGACGAGGAGGTCGCGCGCCTGATCGGGGCCGACGGACTGGTGTATCAGGACGTCGAGGACATGAAGCGCGCGGTGCGCGACATCAATCCGGCGTTGCGGGGTTTCGATGCGTCCTGCTTCGACGGCTGCTACATCACGGGCGACATCAATTCGGAATACCTGGACGTGCTCGAACGCGCGCGGCTCGCGCCCAACGCGCAGCAGGACCGCGAGGCGGCCGACGGCGGCAACGATTTCGAGCGCGTGCGTTCGCAACTGCATCTGCAACTCGCCGGAGACTGAACGCGCATGAACGACGAATCCACCCGCCGGCCCACGGATCTGCCGGCATCGGGCGACGCCGGGAGCCTGAATTTCGAGACGCTCGCGGTGCGCGCCGGCAGCCTGCGCACCGAGTTCAACGAACACGCCGAGGCGCTGTTCCTGACGTCGAGCTTTTGTTTCAAGAGTGCCGCCGAGGCCGCGCATCGCTTCGCCAACGCCGACGACGGGTTCACCTACTCGCGGGTGACGAACCCGTCGGTGGCGATGTTCCAGAGCCGTCTGGCCGCGCTCGAGGGCGGGGAAGCCTGTCTGGCGACCTCGTCCGGCATGAGCGCCATCCTGTCGGTGATGATGTCCGCCCTGCAGGCGGGGGATCACCTGGTTAGCTCGCGCAGCATCTTCGGCTCGACGATGCAGTTGCTGGCGAACATCCTCGTCAGGTTCGGCATCACCGCAACGTTCGTCGATGCGACGGATCTTTCGGCCTGGCGCGACGCGATTCGCCCGGAAACGAAACTGTTCTTCCTGGAGACGCCGTCCAATCCGCTGACGGAAGTCGCCGACATCACGGCCGTCGCGGAGATCGCGCACGCCGCCGGCCTGCTGTTCGTCGTCGACAACTGCTTCTGCTCGCCGGCCCTGCAGCGTCCGCTGGCGCTGGGCGCCGACGTCGTCGTGCATTCGGCGACGAAGTATATCGACGGGCAGGGGCGGGTGCTGGGCGGCGCGGTGGTCGGCTCGCGCGCGTTCGTGATCGATAAGGTATTTCCCTTCGTGCGCAGCGCCGGGCCGACGCTGTCGGCGTTCAACGCCTGGGTGCTGCTGCGCGGCCTGGAGACGCTGAGCCTGCGCATGGAACGGCAGTCGGCGAACGCGCTGGAGATCGCCACCTGGCTGGAAGCGCATCCGGGCGTGTCGCGGGTGTTCTATCCCGGCCTGGCGTCGCACCCGCAGCATGCCATCGCGATGCGGCAGCAAAGCGCGGGCGGGGCGGTGCTGGCGTTCGAGGTCGCGGGCGCGACGCCCGAGCTGCAGCGCGAGAACGCCTGGAGGGTCATCGATGCGACGCAGGTCTGCTCGATCACCGCGAATCTGGGCGACACGCGGACCACGATCACGCACCCGGCCAGTACCACGCATGGCCGCGTCACCCCCGAGGCACGTGCCGCCGCGGGGATCTCCGAAGGGCTGATCCGCCTGGCCGTCGGCCTGGAAAACGCCGGCGACGTGCGCGCCGATCTGGACCGCGGGCTGTCTGCCGCCGTCTAGGCGGACGCGCCGCATTGCCGCCGCCGGTGCGCCCTGCACCGCGCGGCGCGAGCGCACCGACATCTCTCCCCGTCGCCGCCGTTTCGTCGGCAGGCGGGCGCAACGAATGATTCGTCATGCTTATTTGAACGATACCGCATGGGCCCGGCGATCCCGTCAGCGGCCCCGCAGGAAGCGGCGATGCGTCAAGGGAAATGCGGTCGTATTTAAGATTAGTCTTCCTTTACAAAATCGCCAATTACCTGATTATGCTCGGGTAATTCCGAGATTCTCCGATGGCATTGGACAGCAATGTACTAATCGGTTACAATCCTGCCTCTACGAACAGTACGAAATCCAATCGCTTCAGCCCGCCAGGGTCGTTTTCTGTGCGCGGTGGAACGCCAGCATGACACGCTTCGCAGGTCGAAGCGTTGCCGCCGGACATCGGTCCGAAGGCAATTCAATCGCCGTCTTCAGGACGGTTTCCGTTTCGTCGTGAGCCGTACCGGCCTGTCCGGTGATCGGCTCGTCATCGGCGAACAGGCTCGGCAGGGCAGTCTTGTCTGTCATGCATTGTCAGCGCGACTCCGGTTCTTCCGGCATGCCTCGGCACGCCGTCGACCGGACTCGCCCACTCGGAATGGAAATGGAAAAAAACCTCTCGCACAAGGCGGGGAATCGCTACCGGCTCGGGCTGTCCGTCGCCGCCGTCGCGGTATTGTTGGCGGCGCTGCTGGCCTGGGTCGGTCCGAACACATTGCGTACCTATCACGAGGAGTTGTGGTTCGACCTCCGCGCGCATCTCTTCCTGGTGGGCTGGTCGATGCTTGCGGCCATTGCGACCGGCGTGCCGGCCGGCATCCTGCTCAGCCGGCCCCGGTTCGTGCGCCACGCGGAACGGCTCATGCAGATCTTCAACGTCGGCAACACGATTCCCTCGCTGGCGGTGCTGGTGCTCGCGCTCGCGGTGTTGGGCATCGGCAGCGGTCCCGCGATCCTGGCGCTCTGGCTGGCATCGGTGCTGCCGATCACCCGCAACACCTACGAAGGGCTGCGTCAGGTGCCGATGGCGATGCGCGAGGCGGCCACGGGCCTGGGCATGACGCGCACGCAGGCGCTGTTTCGCGTGGAGCTGCCCAATGCCCTGCCGATGCTGATGGGGGGCGTGCGTACCGCGCTCGCGGTGAACGTCGGTACCGCGCCGCTGGCGTTCCTGATCGGCGCGGACAGTCTCGGTACCCTGATCTTCCCGGGCATCTATTTGAACAACCACGCGGAATTGCTCCTGGGCGCGGTGGCGACGGCGCTGCTCGCCCTGGCTCTCGATCTGCTCGTCGTCGCCCTGACACGCGGCGCGCTCGCCGGACGCGGCGGCGCGCTTTGAAGACGGCGGCCGACGCCGTCGGCCGCGCTGCGGGATCGCGACACCGGCATGCTGCACGCTGCACGAAATGACATAGGAGTACGAATCGATGAAAAAGCATGGGTTGAAGCACTATTTTCTGTGGCTGTCCCTGATCGCGGCGCTATCGGTCGGGTTGCCGCTGCGCGCCGCGCGGGCGGCGGATGCGGCGGGCGCCGACACGCCGGTGGTGGTGGGCGGGAAGAATTTCACCGAGCAGTTGATCCTCTCGTCGATCACCGCGCAGTACCTCGATGCGCTTGGCTACCGCACGGTGTTGAAGAATGGCCTGGGCAGCACGCTGATGCGCGCCGCGCAGGTCAGCGGGCAGCTCGACGTCGTATGGGAGTACACCGGAACGTCGCTGATCCTCTACAACCACGTCAATGACCGGCTGGACGCGGCCGCCACCTATGCGCGCGTGAAAACGCTCGATGCCGCGCGTGGCCTGGTATGGCTCGATGAATCGGCGATCAACAATACCTATGCGATCGCGCTGCCGCGCGCCACCGCGGGGGACATGCGCACCCTGTCCGATCTCGCCGCCCGGATTCGCCGGGACGCGCCGAAGACGCGCCATCTGATCGCGATGGACGCCGAGTTCGCCGGCCGCTCGGACGGGCTGCGGCCGTTGTTGAAGCAGTACGGCATCGCGCTGCGCCGGCGCGACATCAAGCAGATGGACCCGGGGCTGGTCTATACCGCGCTCAAGAACGGGCAGGTGATGGCCGGCGTGGTCTACACCACCGACGGGCGCGTGCAGGGGTTCGGTCTGCAACTGCTCGAAGACGACGAGCATTATTTTCCCGCCTACCGCGCGACGCCGGTGGTGCGTCAGGCAACCCTCGACGCGCATCCGGCGCTCGCGGCGCAGCTCAACGCGCTGGCGGCGAAGCTTGACACGCCGACGATGACCGCGCTCAACGCGCGGGTCGACATCGATCAGCAATCGATCGCCCGGGTCGCGCACGACTTTCTGCGCAAGCAGCAACTGATTTCGCAATGAGGACCTACGCATGAATCTCGTCGCATTTCTTCGCGCCGACTGGCCCGAACTGCTTCACCTGACCCTGCAGCACGTCGAGCTGGTCGGCCTCGCGGTGGGCGCGGCCATCCTCGTCGGCGTGCCGGTCGGCGTGCTGATGAGCCGGCATCGCGGGCTGGCCTCGGCGATGCTGGCCGTGGGCACGGTGCTGCAGACCCTGCCGTCGATCGCGCTGTTCGGCCTGATGATCCCGCTGTTCTCGCTGATCGGCCAGGGCATCGGCACCCTGCCCGCGGTGGTCGCGGTGTTTTTGTACTCGCTGCTGCCGATCATGCGCAATACGCATCTGGCGCTCGTCGATGTCGACCCCGGCATTCGCGAGGCCGGCACCGGCATCGGCATGACCTTCGCGCAGCGCCTGCGGTATGTCGATCTGCCGCTGGCGGTGCCCGGCATCCTCAGCGGCGTGCGCACCGCGGTAGTGATGAACATCGGCGTGATGACGATCGCCGCGGTGATCGGCGCCGGCGGGCTGGGCGTGCTGATCCTGCATGCCATCAGCCAGAGCAATATGACCAAGGTCGCCGTGGGCGCGGTACTCGTGAGCGTGCTCGCGATCGTCGTCGACCTGCTGCTCGCGCGACTGCAACGGGCGCTGACGCCCAGGGGAATTCAACGATCATGATCGAACTACAAGGGCTGACCAAGACTTTCCGGCAAAAGGACGGCACCGAGGTGCATGCGGTGAACGCGGTCGACATGAAGGTGGAGGAGGGCGAGATCTGCGTCTTCCTGGGGCCGTCGGGTTGCGGCAAGACGACCACGCTGAAGATGATCAACCGCCTGATCACGCCCAGCGGCGGCCGGGTGCTGGTCAACGGCGAGGACACCGCGCAGGTCGACGAGGTGACGCTGCGCCGCCATATCGGCTACGTGATCCAGCAGATCGGCCTGTTCCCGAACATGACGATCGAGGAGAACATCACGGTCGTGCCGCGTCTGCTCGGCTGGGACAGGAAGCGCTGCCGCGAGCGGGCGCGCGAACTGATGTCGATGGTCGCGCTCGACCCGAACCGCTACCTGACGCGTTATCCGCGCGAACTTTCGGGCGGGCAGCAGCAGCGCATCGGCGTGATCCGGGCCCTGGCGGCGGACCCGCCCGTGCTGCTGATGGACGAACCGTTCGGCGCGGTCGATCCGATCAATCGCGAGTCGATCCAGAACGAGTTCTTCCAGATGCAGCGGCAGTTGAAGAAGACCGTGATCATGGTCAGCCACGACATCGACGAAGCGATCAAGCTGGCGGACAAGGTGGCGGTGTTCCGGGGCGGCCGGCTGGTGCAGTTCGACCATCCGGACACCCTGCTCGCACACCCGGCGGACGACTTCGTCAGCGCCTTTACCGGGCAGGACAGCACGCTCAAGCGCCTGCTGCTGGTGCGTGCCGGCGATGCGGCCACGCCCGCGCGCACGGTGCCCACGCACACGTCGCTCGAGCGGGCGCTGGCCCTGATGGACGACGCCGACGCGCGCTATCTGACGCTGACCGACGCCGGTGGCCGTGCGATCGGTTACCTCCGGCGGCGCGATGCCCGGGCCGCGGGCGGTGTCGCCGGAGACTGGCTCAAGGCGTTCTCGACGACCGCCGCGCCGGATGAAAATCTGCGCGTGGTGCTGTCGCGGATGTACGAGTTCAACGCTTCCTGGCTGCCGGTGATCGACGCGGACGGCGCCTATCTGGGCGAGGTGACGCAGGATTCGATCGCCGAATACCTGAGTTCCGGTCGCTCGCGCGGGCGCCTGCCGAACGCGGGCGCGATCGTCAGCCCGGCGGTGGCCGCGGCGGCCTAGGCCGGCACGCGTCGCCCTTCGACGTAGGTGGCGGCGACGGCCAGATCCGCATCGAGGATGACGATGTCGGCGAACGCGCCGGCCACCAGGTTGCCGCGTTCGCCGAGGCCGAGATACTCGGCCGGATAGCGCGACACGCGCGCCGACGCATCGGCGAGCGACAGCCCGATGGCGACCAGATTGCGCAATGCCTGGTCCATCGTCAGGGTGCTGCCGGCGAGGGTGCCGTCGGCCAGACGCACGGCACCCAGGCATTTGTTGACGGTCTGGCTGCCGAGCTTGTAGTCGCCATCGGGCATGCCGCATGCCGCGGTGCCGTCGGTGACGCAGTACAGCCGGGGAATCGCGCGCAGTGCCGCGCGGATCGCGCCGGGATGCACATGCAGGAGATCGGGGATCACCTCGGAGAACCGGGCATGGGCGAGGGCGGCGCCGACCGCCCCGGGCGCGCGGTGCAGCAGCGGCGACATCGCGTTGTAGAGGTGCGTGAAGCCCGCCGCGCCGTGCTCGAGCGCGCCGACCGCCTGCTCGTAGCTCGCGACGGTGTGCCCCAGCTGGACGCGAATACCGCGTTCGGCGAGCAGCGCGATCAGCGCGAGGTCGCCCTGGATTTCCGGGGCGAGCGTCACGACCCGCACCGGAGCGAGCGACAGGTAATGCAGGACTTCGTCGCGCACCGGTACCGCGGCCGCGTCGGGCTGCGCGCCCAGACGCGCGGGATTGATATAGGGGCCTTCCAGATGAATGCCGAGCACCCGGGCGCCGTCTCCCGGCGCTTCCCGGCAGACACGGCCCAGCTCGGCGAGCGTGACGTCGAGCACCGCGCGCGGCGCGGTCATCGTCGTCGCGAGCAGGCTGGTGGTGCCATGTTGTGCGTGCAGGCGCGCCATCGCGCGCAACGCCGCGCTGCCTTCCATGCAGTCCGCGCCGCCGCCGCCATGCACATGCAGATCGATGAAGCCCGGCACGATTCTCGGGCGGCCGGCTGCGGCAAACGGGGTCGCCGGGCTGGCCGGCGTGCCCTCGATCCGCCCGATGCGTCCCGTGCCGGTGTCGAAATGCAGTTTACCGTCGATCCAGCCGTCGGGCGTCAGGATGCAGCCGTCCAGCGCGGCATGCAGCGGATCGACGTGCGGATCGGCGGACGGGGTCGCGTGCACCGCGCGCGCCGGTGCCTGGTCCGGCATGCGTCAGACGGCGAGCAATTCGACTTCGAAGACCAGCGTCGCATTCGGCGGAATCACGCCGCCGGCACCGCGCGCGCCATAGCCGAGTTGCGCGGGAATCGTCAGGCGCCGTACGCCGCCGACCTTCATTCCCTGCACGCCTTCGTCCCAGCCGCGGATCACCATGCCGGAGCCGAGCGAAAACTTGAATGGCGCGTTGCGGTCCTTGCTGGAGTCGAATTTCTGTCCATCGGTGAGCCAGCCGGTGTAGTGAACGGTGACGTTGTCGCCGGATTTCGCCTCGGCGCCTTCACCGACGGTCAGATCGTCGTACTGCAGGCCGGATTCGGTCGTGACGGACATGCGCTTCTCCTGTGAATAAACGCTCATCTTACCTGATCGCCCCGCGACGAACCGCGCATGCCGAGGCACGGATTGACCGAAAACCCGACAAATGGCGGCCGTGTCGGAACAAACGGCGGTTGTATCGGAAGTGCGGCCACGAGTTTCCCTGTGCCGCATATAATGGCCGAGACTGCTCAGAGGAGATTCCACCTTGTCGAAGACGACCCCCGAACCCAGCGCCCTTGATCGACACGACGAGGGAACGCCAGGCATCGGCGCCACCAGTAGCGATATCCAGCAGGACTACGACATCGAGCACGCCGCGCGCGTGTCCGCCGAAGCCGCCGTGTTCATGCGCGATCGCGTACTCTCGATCGTCTCCCATGATCTGCGTGGTCCGCTCAATGCGATTCACAGTTGGGCGCATGTACTCGAACGCAAGCTGGCGAGCGAAGACCCCGGCATCGCGCGCGCAATCGCCGGGATCCGTACCGGTGTCGAGCAGCAGGTGAAATTGATCGAGGACGTGATCGACCGGACGCGTTCGGCCACGCGCAATCTGGTGCTGCATCAGGTGAGCGCGCCGATGCAGCCCCTGATCGAGGCGGAAGTGGCCAACATTCGCGCCACGGTCGCCCGCGCCCGGAACGTCGCCATCGCGCCGCAGTTGGCGCTCGACGGCGTGAGCGCGAATCTCGACACCGCGCGCTTCGGGCAGGCGATCTGGGCATTGCTCGCGTACGCGGTCGAAACCGTGGCGGCGGGCGGGACGGTCGAGTTGCTGGGCAAGATCGCGGGAGGACGTGTCGAGATCGCCGCGGTATTCGCGCCGGCGCCTGCGGACGCGACGCCGGGTGCCGCGCCGAAGACGGGCGGCATCTTCACCGAGACGCCCATCGATCTCGACAACGGCGCCTTGCCGCTGGCGCTGCCCACGCGCGTCGTCGTGGCGCACGACGGGGAGCTGTCCGACGAGGAGCTCGTGGACGGACGCCGCCGTATCGCCCTGCATTTCACAGGGCGACAGACGGGCTAGCCGGCCACGGCGAGGGAAGGGCCGGGAGGGCCGGGGTGACGACCGGCTGCGTTTCCCCGGACGTTCCCGGCCCTGCCTGCTTCAGGCTTCCACGGTCGACAACAGCGCGACGGGCAGTGCGGCCAACACTGCGCCGATCTCCAGCGTCGCCTGATTTCCGGCTGCGCGCTGCAAGCGATGCTGTACCTGTCCGAGGTGATCGAACAGCGCCGTTGCCTGCAACGCGGCCGGCAGCACCAGCCGGGTATCGCCCCAGGCCGCGGCGTCGACGCGCGGCAGCGTGGCCGCCACGCTGGCGCCGTCTCCGAGTGCATCGATCTGCTTGTCCGTTCCCAGCAGCCGCGCCGCCAGCCGCGTGACCACCGTGATCGCCCAGTGCGGGCCATGACGCCGTGCGAACGCCAGCACCGACCCCGCATGCGTGCCGGTCACTTCCAGCGGCAGGTAGTCGCCTTCCAGGAACAGCGCCGGCACGCGCTGGCGCAGCAGCAGCGCGCGATGAATCACGGTCTGCTTGATCTGTCCGTCCTGCCAGTGCGTGAGCATCTGCGCCGCCGGCAGGGCGGTTGCCTGTTCCAGCAAGCGGGCGCGCAGCGGGTAGTCGACCGGCCGCCGGTTGTCCGGGTCGACCAGCGTCATGTCCCACAATTCGGTGCCCTGGTACAGGTCCGGAATGCCCGGCGAGGTCAGCCGCAGCAAGGTTTGCTGCAGGCTGTTGATCACGCCCAGGGGCGCGAGCGCGCGGACGAAGTCGGACAACGCCTGCAGAAACCCGGCGCGCGCCTGCGGCGCCAGGATCGCGTTCAGAAAGGACCGACATGCCTTTTCGTACGGCTCGTTCGGCGCGAACCAGTCGGTGTCGAGCTTGGCTTCGCGCAAGGCTTTTTCCTGCCACGCCGCCACGCGCTCGGCAAGCGCCGCGATGGCCTCGGCGTCGTCCGCCGACAGGTCCGCCGGCCAGCACCCGAGCAGCGTCTGATACAGCATCGATTCGAAGCCCGGGCCCGGGCCGCCGTCGGCCGCCGGCGCATTCATCGCGGACCAGCGGTGCAGCGTCGCGGCCCATTGCGCGGGCAGCTCCGACAGCGCGGCGATTCGCGCGCGGACGTCTTCGCCGCGCTTGTGGTCGTGCGTCGCGGTCGTAAGCATCGCATGCGGGAAATGGGCCGCCCGGTCCGCATTGATCGCGTGAAACGCCGGCACTGACAAGGCGAAATCGTCCGGGTCGGCGCCTACCTCGTTGCGTGAGATCAGACGGCCGTAGCGGTAACAGGCGGTGTCCTCGACCGATTTCGCCGCCACCGGCGAGGTGAGTTGCGAGAACAACGTCAGTGCGATGCGGCGTTGCGCGATGCGTGGGTCGCGCGGGGTCTTGTCCGGTGCGCTTTCCAACCCGTCTTCGCCCGCGGCGTCGTCGTCCGGCGTTACCGCGTTGCCGGCACCCGGCTTGCCGGGTTTGGCGCCGTGCTTCGCGGGAGCGCCCAGCCATTCGTCGATCTGATCGAGCAAGGCATGATCCGCCGGCCGCAGGGCGGCCCGGGCGCCGTCGCGCGCGACCGAGAAGTACTTCTCGTCTTCCACGCTGCGGGTGAGTTCGACCGGATAGATCCGGTAGACGGGGTAATGCACGGCGAGTTCGGTCAGTACCCGGCGGATCGCGGTGAACGAGTAGTCGCGTGTGGACGGGTTGTCGCGTGCGATGCGGTGCAGGGCGCGCGCGGTGCGGTCGAGTTCGGCCGAGAGGTTTTCGGCCAGCACCTTGCGGCGCGCCGGCAGCGCTTCGTCGCTGAATCTCGGCGAGCGGCCGGAGACTTCCGCCCACGTTTGCGCGAGCGGCGCCGCGCCGTTCGCGTCATGCAGCAGCGCGCCGACGTCGTTCATGAAGTCGTAGCCCGTGGTGCCGTCGATCTGCCAATCCGTGCGCATCGCTTCGCCGCGGGCGAGGATTTTTTCCACGACCAGATAGGGCGGCATCGCGCGTAACGCCGCGGGGCGCTGCGCGTGCGCCGCTACCAGGCGTGCGGCCAGACGCTGACAATATTCGCGCGGCTCCGCCAGGCCGTCGACGTGATCGATGCGTACGCCGTCGATCAGACCCTCGGCGTAGAGCCGCAGCACCAGCGCGTGGCTGGCGTCGAAAACCTCCGCGCGTTCGACGCGCATTCCGGCGAGCGCGCTGATGTCGAAGAAGCGCCGCCAGTTGACCTCGTCGGCGGCCGCGCGCCAGGAGGACAGACGGTAATGCTGGTGATCGAGCAGGCGCTGCAGGGCCTCGCGCCCGGTCGGGGTGCCGGCGGCGAACGCTTCGAGCGCCGCGTCGACGGCCTTTCGACCGCTGTCGCTCGCGGCGAAATCGCGCAGCGCGTGCCGGCTCTGCTCGGCCTGCGCCTGGTCTTCGGGCGCGTTGCCGAGCCGTTCGAACTGCTCGCTCAGACGCCGCAGTTCGGGCGCCGCGGCGGATTCCAGGATGCGCGGGTAGTCGGTGGGACAGATGGGGAAACGATGCGAGTAGTAGTCGGCGTAGAAACGTCCGTCGGCGGCATCGAAATGCAGCACGATCTTCTCGCCCGCCAGCGCGTCGCCGAACGATTCGCCCAGAAAGGGCGCGAGCACCTTGCCGCGTAGCGCGGGGTCCGGCGAATGCCAGTCGATATCGAAGTAGCGCGCGTGCGCGGCATGTCGTCCCCATTCGAGGATGTCGCGCCACCACGCATTGTCGGCGCCGCCCACGCCCATGTGGTTGGGCACGATGTCGATGATCAGGCCCATGCCTTTCGTGCGCAGTGCCGCGACAAGCTGGCGCAGTCCGTCCTCGCCGCCCAGCGCCGCGTTCACGCGCGTGTAGTCGACCGTGTCGTAGCCATGGGTCGACCCCGGCTGCGAGGTGGTGATCGGCGAGGCGTACAGGTGGCTTACACCCAGCGCGGCGAAGTAGTCGATCGACTGCAACGCGTCGGCGAAGGTGTAATCCTTGTGGAACTGCAGGCGCAGGGTCGACTGGAGCGTCGAAGGCGGGGTCGGGTTCGGAGTCGGGATCGGGGAAGTCATGAACGGTGCGAGTGACGAGTCGAGTCGATGAGTCGGAGGCGCCCGTGCACCGGATCCGCATGCGGATCGGCGCCAAGCAGCCGGTTCAGGGAGAAAGGCAGGCGACGGCGCCAGTTGGGATGCTCGTCGGTCGAGCCAGGCAGGTTGGGCTGGTCCGCGAGCCCCAGCAGATCTTCCAGCGGGAACAGTGCGAGCGGCGCCGCGGTGGCCGCGACGAAACGCAGGATCGCATCCACCGGCGGGTGTTCGGGCTCGGGCGTACCGGCGGGGACGATCCCCGCGTCGCGCAAGGCGCGCCACAGCAGCGCACGGTCGCTCAGGCGCTCGGTCTGCTCGCGCTGCACGCCTTCCTGGCCGCCGCTGGACTGACCGATGCGCTCCCGCCAGACGATGTCGTGTCCCGCCCACCAGCCGGCGATGGTCGGCAGGTCGTGCGTGGTGGTCATGGCGATCGCGTCGGTGGACCAGGAATCCGGTGCGACGAACGGGTCGCGGACTTCGGAAACACGGTTCGCGAGGGACGCATCGTCGCCCGCGTCCGGTGCGTCGGGGGTGTCGGCGTCCAGGCTTTCAAGTTCCGCCTCCGGCTCGTCCGCCTCTGCCTGCGGCGCGTCCGCTTCCGGCGCCTCGGGCTCGTGCGCGTCGGCCTCGCCGGCCTCGTCGTTTTCGTCGTTTTCGTCGTTTTCGTCGGAGAGGCTGACGATGCCGGCGATATCGGTGACGGCCCCGAGGCCGGCCAGATCGCTCAGATCGGTGATGTCGGCGATGTCGGACGGGCCACCGATACGGGCACCCAGGACCGCATCATCCGTTCCCGGGACCTCGGGACTGGTACGTTCGAACCAGAGCACGCGCATGCCCAGCAGGCCGGCGCCCGCGAGCTGCTCGCGCAGCCCGTCCGGCACGGTGCCGAGGTCCTCGCCGATGACCACGGCATGGTAGCGCCAGGACTCCAGCGCCAGCAGCCGCAGCAGATCCTCGATCGGATACAGCAGGTAGGCGCCGTTGCGCGCGGATTCGCCTTCCGGAACCAGCCAGAGGCGTCGCAGGCCGAGGATGTGATCGACGCGGATCCCGCCCGCGTGGGCGAACGCATGACGCACCATATCGATGAAGGCGGCGAAACCGCCATTCACCAGCGCCCGGGGCGAGAAGGTGGTCAGGCCCCAGGCCTGGCCGGCCTGATTGAAAAGATCGGGCGGGGCGCCGACGGACAATCCCTGCAGCATCGATGCCGGATCGCTCCAGGTCTGGCTGCCGGAGGCATCGCATCCCACGGCCAGATCGGCGATCAGGCCGATCGGCATGCCCGCCTCGCGCGCGGCGCGCTGCGCATCCGCCAGGCCGGCGTCGGCCAGCCATTGCAGGAACAGGTGGAAGTCGATCTCGTCCCGGTGGGCGGTCGCGAAAGCGCTTACGTCCGGGCTGCCGACATCGCGCAGCGTGGCGGGCCAGCGGCGCCAGTCACGGGGATTCGGAGCATCTTCCGACGGCGACTCGGCACCCGTCCCGTTGGGCTCTTTCGCCTCGGCCGCCTGTGCGATCAGGTGCGCGTGCAGGGCCTCGAAGCGCGCGTGGTTTTCGAGCGCGTCGCCGCCGGCCTCGCAAAAACGCTTGAAGTCGTCGAGCATGGCGTCCTTGCCGGCACGCGCCTGATCGAACAGGACACGCAGGATGGCGAGGCGGGCCCGTGCAACGCCGGGCCAATCGATCAGCGGCGCGTTTTCCAGCTCGCTCAACGTCGGCGACAGGTCCAGCGAGGCGATGGCGGCGCGTGCGGCCTCCTGGCCGAACCGGGCCGCCGGGTCGATATGCAGCACGTTGACGAACAGGCGGCTCGACGGCGAGTACGGGCTGAACTTGCCGGGGTCGGCGGAAAACATCGCATGCATCGGGCTGATCGCCACCGCGCCGGCGCCCGCCTGCGCACCCTGGCGGGCGAGCATCTGCAAGGCGGTGAAGTCGCCCACGCCGGCGTCGCCCTCGCGGCGCAAACCGTAGACCTGGGCGCTGATGCCCCACACGCGCGGCGTGAACTGCACATGCGGCGTATGCGCGGGCAGCGCGCCCACGGCGCCGGCGGCCTCGGTCGCATCGGCTCCCGAGGCGGCAGGCGCATGGGCCAACGCATCGGCAACGCTGAAACAACGCGGCGGCGCGACGGCCAGGCGTACCTCGCGGTCGGCCAGTTTCAGGGTGTGATAGCCGGCGCGGTCGATCGGCGCGATCCGGACCGTGGCGGCGGTGGCGGCGGTGGCCGCATCGGCGGATGACGCCGCGGCGGTGCCGGGCAGGGCGGCGACGGTACCTTCGATACGCTCGCCATTCTCCAGCTCGACGCTATAGGGCGCGTGGGCCGGCACCAGGCCGGCGGGCAGCACGATATCTTCGCCGACCACCGCGGTCAGCAGGGGCGGCAGTCGCCGCGCGGGCGATTCGGCGTCCAGCGTGGCAAGGCTCTCGCGCAGCGTCGCCTCGCTGCGGCAGGGCAGTCCGAGCCGTTCGAGCAGCGTCGCCAGCATCGCGTCGGGAACGCGTTGCGCCGCGCCATGCGCGTCTTCCCAGTCGATCTGAAAGCCAGCGCGCTCGGCGAGCGTGGCGATGCCCGGCGGCAGGGCCGGTGCGTGATCGGGTTCGTGGTCCGGCGTGCGATCGTTCATTGTGGCGGCTCCGTGGTTCGTGCGGCATCGCCGGCCAGCTTCTCCAGCGTGACCACGCAGCTGTGCGCCGCCACGCGTCCCGCGGCAAGCGCCGCCCCGGCCTGTGCCGGGACTTGATAGATGGGCGTGGCCAACACCGCGGGCGCCGCTACGTCATCGGCCGACAGGTTGACGGCGATCGTGAGAATCGCGCCGGTGCCAAGCCGCCAGCGCGCGATGATGGCGCCGGCGCGGGGATCGGCGTCCGACGCCGCGAACACTTCGGCGCCAAGCGGCTGCGCGCCGCCATGCAGACCGGGAATCACGTGCTGGTGCCGGACCGCGAGCGCGTCGCGGTAGAACGCGAGCCAGGCCTGCGCATCGTCGTCGGTAGGCGTGCCCGTGGCCTGCGCGACGGCGTCGGCCGGCACGAAGCGCGGGCGCGAGCGCTCGAAGGTGCTCTCGGCGTTCGGGTCCGGAATTTCCTCCCGACGCGCTTCGTCGTTGAAGGCGGCGAACTTCGCGAATTCCTTGCGGCGTCCCTCGCGGACCGCATCCGCGAGCTCGCCGGAATATCCGGTGAAGAAGAAGAACGGTTCGCGCGCGCCGTTTTCCTCGCCCATGAACAGCATCGGAATTTGCGGCGAAAGCAGCATCAACGCGGTAGCCGCGCGCAGGGCATCGTCGTTGGTCAGGAGTCGCAAGCGTTCGCCGAAGGCGCGGTTGCCTACCTGATCGTGATTCTGCAGGAAGAAAACGAAGGCCGTCGGCGGCAGGGAAGCGCTCGGCTCGCCCCGGGTTTCGCCATCGTGAATCGGGGAAGCCTGACCCTGGTAGACGAATCCCTCGCCGAGCACGCGCGCGAGCTTGTGCAGCGGCTGCTCGGCGAATGCCTCGTAATAGCTTTCGGTCTCGCCGGTCAGCAGCACGTGCATCGTGTTGTGCGCGTCGTCGCTCCATTGCGCCTGGAAATGCTGAACCAGCAGGCTCGACGTGTTGCGCTCGTTTTCCAGTACGAGGTGCACATGACGGCCGTCTTCGACGCTGGACTGCACGCGCTCGGACAGCTCGCGCAGCCAGCCGTCGTTGTCGATCGCATGAACGGCGTCCAGGCGCAGGCCGTCGAAGCGGTATTCCATCAACCAGTACAGCGCGTTTTCGAAGAAGAAGTCGCGCACCTCGGGCCGGTCGAAGTCGATCGCGGGTCCCCACGGCGTGTGGGTACCGGCCTTGAAGAACGGTTCCGCGTATGCGTGCAGGTAGTTGCCGTCCGGGCCGAAGTGGTTGTAGACCACGTCCAGGAACACCATCATGCCCAGACCGTGCGCGGTATCGATCAGCGCTTTCAGCTCGTCGGGCGAGCCATAGGTCGCGTCGGGCGCGAAGGGCAGGACGCCGTCGTAGCCCCAGTTGCGCGCGCCCGGGAAATCGTTCAGCGGCATCAGTTCGACCGCGGTGACGCCTAGCGCCCGCAGCGCGGGCAGTTTTTCCATGACGCCGCGGTAACCGCCGCAGGCGCCCGCGTGCAGTTCGTACAGGACCGTTTCTTCCCACGGCAGACCGTGCCATTCGGGATGCTGCCAGTGGTAGCTGGTGGGGTCCACCACCACGCTCGGGCCATGCACGTCGTCGGGCTGAAAGCGCGACGCCGGGTCCGGCACGACGAGCGATTCGTCGAAGCGGTACTGGTAGCGCGCGCCGGGCTGGCAATCGGTTTCGATTTCGAACCAGCCGCCGGCGCCGGCGGTCATCGCGCGCGCGGGCTGGCCGTCGATTTCCAGCGCGACCGTGTCGCGGCTGGGTGCCCACAGGCGAAAGCGCGCGCGCTCCGCGCCGATCATCTGGGCGCCGAATGGCAGCGTGCGGGTGAAATGGTGACGGTTTGCGTCGATAGTATGTTCGGACATCCTCTTACTCCCTCGTTGGCGCCTGGTGTCCTGCGGGGCCCTCGCCACCGCACTACGCACGTGGCGCCCTGATGTTTGCGAATCCAGGTTTGCACATTCCGTGCCCGCTCCCATTGCCGCGCGACGTGACCCCGGCTATGACGTGCCTTTCACGGGTTCGTGACGCCCGGCATGGTCTGCGCGGCAGGGCGTACGGCACGCGCGGCCAGGATGGTCAATGCGTGCGCATGCATGAAGCAGGTATTGTCCACGGGCGGCGCCCAGGCCGGCGAGTCGGCCCGGGAACGGGGGGGTTCGGCGGTGTCGAGCACGATTCGCCAGTCGTAGGCCGGCGGCGGCAGCGTGAAAACCCCATCGGCGTCGCTTGCGTTGAACAGCAGCAGCAGGACGTCGAGCCGCCCGCTGGCCGATGCCCCGACGCGCCGACAGATGAGGGTGCGCCCCGTGGCGTCGTTCCATGCGTCGATCGTCATCGTTTGCCCCTGGTCGTCGAACCAGGCGACGTCGTGCAGGCCGGGCGCCAGCGCGTGCGTGCCGGTGAGGAAGTGCGGGTCGCGCAGTACGGGATAGGCGCGGCGCAACGCGGCCAGTTCGGCGACGAAGGTGGTGAGGGCGCGCTGTTCGGCACCGGCGGCCGCCTGCCAGTCGACCCAGGACAGGCTGTTGTCCTGGCAGTACGCATTGTTGTTGCCGTGCTGGCTGCGGCCGAATTCGTCGCCGGCGGCGAGCATTGGGGTGCCAAGCGAGACGAAAGGCATCGCGAGGATCGCGCGCAGCACCCGCGAGCGGCGCTGCACGATGGCCGGATCGTCGCTCGGACCCTCGACGCCCCAGTTCGCGCTGCAGTTTTCGTTGTGGCCGTCGCGGTTGTCCTCGCCGTTCGCGGCGTTGTGCTTGTGACAGTAGGTCACCAGATCGGTCGCGGTGAACCCGTCGTGCGAGGCGATATAGTTGATCGAGGCCCATGGCCGCCGGTGCCGGCGCTGGAAGAGGTCGGCCGAGCCCGTCAGGCGCGCGGCGAACTCGGGACGCTGGCCTGGGTCGCCGCGCCACAGGCGCCGCGCACCGTCGCGAAAGCGATCGTTCCATTCGCCGAAGCCTGGCGGATGGCAGCCCAGCTGATAGCCGCCGGGACCCAGGTCCCAGGGCTCCGAAATCAGTTTCAGGCGCGACAGTACGGGATCCTGCTGAATCGCGTCGAAGAAACCCGAGCCCGGATCGAAGCCCGTGCCTTCGCGACCCAGCGTGACGCCGAGGTCGAAACGAAAGCCGTCGATGCGAAACGCCTCGGCCCAGTAGCGCAGCGAATCCATCACCATCTGCAGCACGCGCGGGTGCGAGATGTTGACCGTGTTGCCGCAGCCGGTATCGTCGATATGGCGGCGCTCGTCGCCCGGCACGAGCCGGTAGTAACTGGCATTGTCCAACCCGCGCCACGAGAGCGTCGGCCCGAGCCCACTGCCCTCGCAGGTGTGGTTGTAGACGACGTCGAGGATGACTTCGATCCCGGCGGCGTGGAGCTTGCGGATCGCGACGCGCATCTCGTTGAGAGGCGGCAGGGTCGACAGCGAGGCGTTCGTCGCGGGGACCGAGCCCTGCGCGAGGTAGGAGGGCTCCGGGGCAAAGAACGACAGCGTGCTGTAGCCCCAGTAATTGCGCAGGCGTTTCTCGACCAGAAAGCGGTCCTGCAAAAAGGCGTGCACGGGCATCAGTTCGAGCGCGGTGACGCCGATCGCCAGCAGGTGATCGATGAAGGCGGGATGGGCCAGCGCGGCGAAGGTGCCGCGCTGGGGCGGCAGGACTTCCGCGCGGCTGGCGGAAATGCCGCGCAGATGGGCCTCGTAGATGACGGTATCGGACCACGGCCGCGCGGGGCGGCGGTCCTCGTTCCAGTCGAAATGGTCATTCACCACGACGCATTTCGGCATGCCCGCGGCGCTGTCGCGCCGGTCGAACGAAAGATCCTCGCGGTTGGAATTCAGCCGATAGCCGAACAGCGCGTCGGACCAGCGCAGGGCGCCCTGCAACTGTTTCGCGTAGGGGTCCAGCAGCAGCTTGTTCGGGTTGAAACGGTGCCCGTGATGCGGCTGGTAGGGGCCATGCGCCCGATAGCCGTAGAGCAGGCCGGGATGGACGTCGGGGAGATAGCCATGCCAGACCTCGTTGGTGCATTCGGGCAGCCGCAGGCGCGCGATCTCGCGTTTGCCGGACGGGTCGAAGATGCACAGATCGATCGCCGTGGCGTTCGCGGAGAAGACCGCGAAGTTGGTGCCGAGGCCGTCCCAGGTAGCGCCCAGTGGATAGGGCTGGCCGGAAAACAAACGGTCCGGAATCATCGAACACTCCTTGGCGGATACCGGCCGCACACGCATGCCGCCGCCCGGCGGCGGTGAACGCATGCCGCCGTGCAACATGACGTAACGGCCGCGCAGAATGCGCGGGCCTCATGCAGACGCCCGCGCGCAGGCTCAGGGTGAGGCGATGATGAGCGTCGCGAGCGGCGGCAGGGTGAAGGTCGCGGACCAGGGCTGACCGTGCGCGGGTTCGGCCGAGGCGCGCACGCCGCCGCCGTTGCCCAGGTTGGTGCCGCCATAGAGCGCCGCGTCCGTGTTGAGCACCTCGCGCCAGTAGCCCTCGTGCGGCAGGCCGATGCGGTAGTGTTCGCGCGGCACCGGCGTCAGGTTCGTGATCGCGACCACGGTGCTGTCGCCTTCGCGCCGCGCGAAGGCGAACACGCTGTTGGCCGAGTCGTTCTCGACCAGCCAGAAGAAACCGTCCGGATCGCTGTCGCTCGCGTGCAGGGCCGGCTCTTTCGTGTAGAGGCGGTTGAGGTCGCCCACCACGCGCTGGATGCCCGCGTGCAGATCGTCGTCGAGCAGATGCCAGTGCGGCATCGCGTCGTGGTTCCACTCGGCGAGCTGGCCCAATTCGCCGCCCATGAAGAGCAGCTTCTTGCCGGGGTGCGCCCACATGAAGCCGAGATAGGCACGCAGGTTCGCGAAACGTTGCCAGCGGTCGCCCGGCATCTTGCCGAGCAGCGAGCCCTTGCCGTGCACCACTTCGTCGTGCGAGAGCGGCAGCACGAAACGCTCGGAGTACGCGTACACCATGCCGAACGTCATCTCGTGATGATGATACTGGCGATAGAGCGGGTCGCACTGCATGAAATTGAGCGTGTCGTGCATCCAGCCCATATTCCATTTGAAATCGAAACCCAGACCGTTTTCGGCGACCGGCGCGGTCACCCCCGGCCAGGACGTGGATTCCTCGGCGACCGTGATCGCGCCCGGCGCATGCGCGTGCACTTCATCGTTCAGCCGGCGCAGGAAGGTGATCGACTCGTAGTTCTCGCGGCCGCCGTTGCTGTTCGGCACCCACTCGCCTTCCTTGCGGCTGTAGTCGCGATAGAGCATCGACGCCACCGCATCCACGCGCAGCCCGTCCACGTGAAAACGCTTCAGCCAGGACAGCGCCGAGGCCAGCATGAACGCCGAGACCTCGTTGCGCCCGAGGTTGTAGATCCAGGTGTTCCAGTCGGGGTGGTAGCCCTCGCGCGGGTCGGCATGCTCGTAAAGCGGCGTGCCGTCGAATTCGATCAGGCCGTGCGCATCGTTCGGAAAATGCGCGGGGACCCAATCGACGAGTACCGCTAGCCCCTCGTTGTGGGCACGGTCGACGAAGCGCGCGAATTGTTCCGGTGAACCGAAACGCGCGGACGGGGCGAACTGTCCCAGCGGCTGATAGCCCCACGAGCCGCCGAACGGGTGCTCGGCCAGCGGCAGGAATTCCAGGTGGGTGAAGCCGAGCGATTTCGCATACGGGATCAGCCGGTCGCCCAGTTCTTCCCAATTCAGCGCGCGGTTCTGTTCTTCCGGCAGGCGCATCCATGATTCGGCATGCACCTCGTAGATGGCGATCGGCGCGCTCGGCGTT
Source organism: Robbsia betulipollinis (assembly GCF_026624755.1). Taxonomy (NCBI): domain Bacteria; kingdom Pseudomonadati; phylum Pseudomonadota; class Betaproteobacteria; order Burkholderiales; family Burkholderiaceae; genus Robbsia; species Robbsia betulipollinis. The sequence goes on along the minus strand of NZ_JAPMXC010000001.1, from coordinate 948,120 downwards.
TGCCGTGCGGCACGCCCGGCCATCCATTCGGCGTCGGTCCAGGTGACGTCCGCGTCGTCGGCGGCGACGATGGAGGCGGTGGCGGGCGGACGCTCGGTCTGGCGCGCGACCGGGTCGGCCTTGAGCGGCAGGACCCGGCCGTCGGCCGCGGCGATTTCGAATTTATAGCGCGTTCCTGCGCCGATGCCCGGAACGAAGATTTCCCAGACGCCGAAGCGCTGGCGCAGCCGCATCGGCTGCCGGCGGCCATCCCAGCCGTTGAAGTCGCCCACCACCGAGACCCGCCGCGCGTTCGGTGCCCAGACGGCGAAGCGCACGCCGCTCACGCCGTCGATCGTCAGCACCCGGGCGCCCAGGCAGAGCTCGACGCCAGCCGGATCGCCCCACGACAGGCGTTCCAGATCCTGGTCAGGCAGCAGCGTGCCGAACGCATAGGCGTCGGCGGTTTCCTGCGTGCCGCCGGCCCACTCGATGCGCAGGCGGTAGGGCGTGCTGCCCGCTGCCTGCCCGGGTGCCGAATCGAACGTCACCGGCCCGGCGAACAGGCCCGCCGGGTGCAGCAGCGTCAGCTCGCCGAGTGTCTTGCCCGTGGTGTCGATCGCCGTGACGCGTTGCGCGCCGGGCAGCATCGCGCGCACGAAGGTGCCGGCCTCGTTGGCATGCGCGCCGAGTACGGCGAATACATCCCAGTGGCGTGCTTCGACCAACGCATCGATGTCGTGCTGACCGAGGCCGGTCGCCGGCGACACGGCGGTCGCGGTGCCCGTCTCGATGGGGGACGCCGGCTCGATGGCCGGTGGCGTCTGCAACTCGCGCGGGGCCTTATCCTGCATGGTCTTCATCTCCGTCAAATTCAGTATTGCCCGCCACGTCGGAGGCGGCCGAGGTACTGGTGTCGCCCAGCAGGCGGGCGGCCAGCGCGGCCAGGCCGCGAATCGGCAGGTTCAGCCAGGTCGGACGATTGGCGGCTTCGTAACGGATTTCATAGGCGGCTTTCTCGACCAGGAAGAGATCGATCAACGCGCCCTCGGTCGCCGCGTCGGCAAGCGGCTGCGGTGCCTTGGCGATTTCCTGGCGATAGGCTTCCAGGAAGTGTTCGCGCGCCCGGGCGCTGAAACGCTCGAGCAGTGCGCGCCGGCGATCGGTGGCCGGCAGCGGCGCGAGTTCCGCGGGCATCGCGGCGGCGCCCGCGTAGGACAGGGAACGCAGCAGGCCGGCCACGTCGCGGAACGGGCTCATCTTGCGGCGCCGCTCGTCGACCGGCCGCGCAGGCTCGCCCTCGAAGTCGATCAGATAGGCGTCGAGCTGCGCCACCAGCACCTGGCCGAGGTGGAAATCGCCATGGATGCGCGTCTTCAGCGCCTGCGGCTTCTTGCCGACGATCTTGCCGACCGCGGCGAGCAGCTTCACGCGTCGCGCCAGCAGGCTCTCCGCGAGCGCCCGGCCGTCGGGATCGAGTTTGTCGAGACTGTGCGTCAGGATGTCGAGCGATTCGCTCAGGAGCGCATGGGTCTCGTCGACCCAGCCCTTGATGTCGGCCGCGCTCGCCACTTCGGGCGCGAACGCCGGATTGTCGCTGGGTTGCGCGAGCAACGCGTGCAGTTCGCCCAGACGCTTGCCGATCGAGCCGACCATCGCGCCGTAGTTCTCGATCGAATCGTGATACTCCTCGCTGCGCGCCGGCGTGGCGTTGGTGTTGGCGTCCATCGACACCGCCACGGCGAGGTCGTGCGTGACCCGGCGCAGATAATCGAGCGCCCAGTTCCACGCATCGCCCTGGTTCTCGATATATCCCTGCAGGATCGCCAGAGTGTTGGGCGTGCCGTGTTCGTCGACCCGCACCACCTCGCCGAGCAGCGGCGCGGTGTTGGCGAAGCCGCGTTCGGTCAGGTAACGGCTGACTTCCGCCTCGGGGTGGATGCCCGGCACGATGCGGCGCACCAGCTTGAGCACCGCCTGTTCGTCGATCACCAGCGAGCTGTTGCTCTGCTCGGCCGACAGCCAGCGGATCTCCAGCGGTTCGGCGAACTTCACCGCGTCGAGCGCCGAACTCGGTTCGAAGCGCACTTCGCCCTGCGGCGTCTGCACGCGCGCGTTCTCGCGCAGCATCCGGAGCATCGCCTCGGGAAGTTCGCGCAGTGCGAACGCGTCGGTCAGATGGCCGACGGTGCGTCCGCTGCGCAGACGGGCGAATGCCAGTTGCTGGGGCAGGGGCGACGTGGTCGAGCCGTCCCAGCAGATGCCCATCGGCAGGAAGTAGCGGTCGGTGCGCGTGCCCTGCTTGGTCTGCAGATCGACTTCGACCTCGGCCAGCATCAGGTTGGCGATGCCCGGCGCCATCAACGTGTAATACGGCAGGCGCACGGCCAGCAGCTTCGCGTCCTTGGCGGCGAACCAGCGGCGCATACCGAGATAGGTCGGCAGGACCTCGGTTTCGAGCGTGCGCTGCTGGGCGTCGGCGCTGGGCAGCTGCACGCCCTTGCGCACCACGAAGGTGACGAATTCGGAAAGTTGTTCGGAAGGCATGGTGCTCCATGTCGGACGTGCCGCGCCCGCACAAAGATTGAACCAGTAAAAGCCGTATGGCGGCAGCGTCAGCAGATAGGTCAGCTGGCCGATCGGCGGGAAGGCGGAGTCCGCGGTCAACTCCACCGGCACGTGTCCGGCGAACTCCGACAGATCGAGTTCGACCGCTTGCGGCGCGCTCGAGAGATTCGCCACGCACAGCAGCGGCGCTTCGCCGTCGAGTTCGCGCAGATAGGCCAGCACCTTGCGGTTGGCGGGCTTGAGGAAGCGCACCCGGCCCCGGCCGAACGCCTGTTTCGCGCGACGCGTGACCAGCATCCGACGCATCCAGTTCAGCAGCGAGTGCGGGTCGCGGCTCTGCGCCTCGACGTTGACCGCGTCGAAGCCGTACAGCGAGCCCATCACCGGCGGCAGCACCAGTTGCTCCGGATCGGCGCGGGAGAAGCCGCCGTTGCGGTCCGACGACCACTGCATCGGCGTGCGCACGCCGTCGCGGTCGCCGAGGTGGATGTTGTCGCCCATGCCGATTTCGTCGCCGTAGTAGATCACCGGCGTACCGGGCATCGACAACAGCAGCGAATTGATCAGCTCGATGCGTCGGCGATCGCGCTCCAGCAGCGGCGCGAGACGCCGGCGGATGCCCATGTTGATGCGCGCGCGGCGGTCGCTCGCATACGTGTTCCACAGGTAGTCGCGTTCCTTGTCGGTCACCATCTCGAGCGTCAGCTCGTCGTGGTTGCGCAGGAAGATCGCCCATTGACAGCCTTCCGGAATCTCCGGCGTCTGCCGCATGATGTCGGTGATCGGAAAGCGGTCCTCGCTCGCGATCGCCATGTAGATGCGCGGCATCAGCGGGAAATGGAACGCCATGTGGCATTCGTCGCCCTGGCCGAAATATTCCTGTACGTCCTCGGGCCATTGATTGGCTTCGGCCAGCAGCATCCGGTTCGGGAAGGCGGCGTCGAGACTCGCGCGGATCTTTTTCAAGACCGTATGCGTCTCCGGCAGGTTCTCGTTGTTCGTGCCGTCGCGCTCGACCAGGTACGGAATCGCGTCGAGCCGCAGCCCGTCCACGCCCATTTCCAGCCAGAACTTCATCACCGACAGCACTTCCTGCAGCACCTTCGGATTGTCGAAGTTCAGGTCCGGCTGGTGCGAATAGAAGCGATGCCAGTAGTAGGCGCCGGCGACCGGATCATGCGTCCAGTTCGAGGTTTCCGTATCGTTGAAGATGATCCGCGTGTCCTCGTACTTCTTGTCGGTATCGGACCAGACATAGTAGTCGCGGTGGTTCGAACCGGGCTTGGCCAGGCGTGCGCGCTGGAACCACGGATGCTGATCCGAGGTGTGGTTGATGACCAGTTCGGTAATCACGCGCAGCCCGCGTGCGTGCGCCTCGTGGATGAAACGCTTGAAATCGTTCAGCGTGCCGTAATCCTGATGCACGCCGCGGTAGTCCGAAATGTCGTAGCCGTCGTCGCGCCGCGGCGACGGGTAGAACGGCAGCAGCCAGATCACGTCCACGCCCAGTTCGGCGATGTAGTCGAGCTTGGACAGCAGACCGGGAAAATCGCCCACGCCGTCGTTGTTCGAGTCGAAGAACGATTTCACGTGAAGCTGATAGATGATCGCGTCCTTGTACCACAGCGCGTCGTCCTTCAATAAAGCCACTTTCTGGTGTTTCATTGTGCTGCTCCCAAGTCCTCTTCGTCGGCGTCGATGCGGCCGACGCCGCCCGGGATGCGTCCCGGAATCGCAGGCGCGAACACCCGACGGATCGCGAACGGCATGGCCTGCGGATCCAGACGGATGGTCTGGTATTTGCCGCGCAGTTCAAGCCGTTCGCCGCTGACCAGGTCGTCGGCGAGCAGCGCGTCATCGTCGCGCAGCTGCCATTTCCACAACGGCACTTCCACGTTCGATTCCTGTATCCCTTCCGGCACCAGCGAGATGGCGACCAGCAGCACGTTGTCGCGGTTCTCGGTCGCTTTCTCGAAGAACAATACGTTCGGATTCGACGATGGCAGGAACGTGATGTTCAGATGCGTGTGCAGCGCCGGATTGGTGCGGCGGATGCGGTTCAACAAGGTGATTTCGCGGATGATGTTGCCCGGGCGCTGCCAGTCCCAGCTACGGATCTGGTACTTCTCGGAATCCAGGTATTCCTCGCTGTTCGGCAGGGCCGCGGCCTCGCACAGTTCGAAGCCGCTGTAGACGCCCCAGACGCCGGCCAGCGTCGCCGCGAGCGCGGCGCGCAACACGAAGCCGGCGCGTCCCGAGCGCTGCAGAAAGCGCGGATTGATGTCCGGCGTGTTGACGAAGAAATTCGGCCGGAAATACTCGCGCACCGGCGTTTGCGTCAACTCCGTCAGATAGTCGACGAAATCCTGCTTGGTTTCGCGCCAGGTGAAATACGTGTAGGACTGCGAGAAACCCACCTTCGCCAGCCGGTTCATGACCTTGGGGCGCGTGAACGCCTCGGACAGGAAGATGACCTGCGGGTGCCGGCGGCGCACTTCGCCGATCATCCATTCCCAGAACGGCAGCGGCTTGGTGTGCGGATTGTCGACGCGGAAAATGTTGATGCCGGCGCCGATCCAGAACAGCACCACGTCGCGCAGTTGCAGCCACAGCTCGGGCACCGCGTCGGCCGCATAGAAGTCGGGGTTGACGATGTCCTGGTATTTCTTCGGCGGATTTTCCGCATAGCGCAGCGTGCCGTCCGGGCGCCAGGCGAACCAGGTCGGATGCTCCTGCAGCCAGGGGTGATCGGGCGAGCACTGAATCGCGAAATCGAGGGCGAGTTCCAGACCGTGGCAACGCGCGGCGTTGAGCAGGCTCTTGAAATCGTCGAAGCTGCCGAGTTCCGGATGAATCGCCGTGTGGCCGCCGTCCGCCGAGCCGATCGCGTAGGGGCTGCCGACGTCGTCGGGCCCCGGCGTCAGCGTGTTGTTCGGGCCTTTGCGGTTGGCCAAGCCGATCGGATGGATCGGCGGGAAGTACAGCACGTCGAAGCCCATCGCGCTGACGTCGGGCAGGCGCGGGATGACGTCGATGAACGTACCGTGGCGGTGCGGGTCGCCCGATTGCGAGCGGGGGAACAGTTCGTACCAGTTCGCATAACGCGCGGCCGCGCGTTCGGCCTGGATCGACAGCACGGCCGTGTGGCGCACCTGGAAATCGCGGTGCCGGGTCTGCGCGACCGCTGCGCGGGTCGCGTCGTCGAGCACGATCGCCAGCTTGCGTTCGGCCGAGGCGACGGCGAATTCCCGCATGACATCCTGCAGCGCCGCGGTCGGGGCAGTGATGGCGCGCTGGACGGTCTCGGGCTGGGCAACGGTTTTCGGAACGGCAGCCTTGACGGCGGGCTTCCTGCCCGCCCTGCGGTCCGCGGCCTGGACTTCCGGCGTCATCGCCGCTTCTTCCTCGCCGGCAATGCCGGCCGCGCCGACAGGGGCGGCAGCGTTCAGAATCGATTCGAACAGCAGGCGGGCTTCCTCGATCTCCAGCGCGACGTCCTGCTTGGCGGTCTGTTTCTTGACGATATGGTCGACCAGGGTGCCGAAGGTGTCGCGCCATGCTTCGATCGTGAACTCGTAGGCACCCAGGCGCAGCAGGGGCAAGCGCGTAGCCCAGCGGTCGTTGCCGAGCGGCCGCAACGGCAGTTCCCGCCATTCCTCGGTGCCCGCTTCGCGCCAGAGGGCGACCGCCGCGATCTTGTCGTGCCCGTCCATGAAGATGTCCGCTTCGAGCGGAACGCGTTCACCCACCACGCGTTTCGCCGGAAAGCGGCCACCGTCGACCGCCGGGCTGACCGCCTCGATGGCGATGCGCGGCACCTGCACGGCATCGATCGTCGAACGGCGATCCGTCGCCGCGTCGGCGGCGTTGCCGTGCGCCGGGGCATTGACGATCGCCGGCGAACGATGCGCGTCGAACAGGCGGATCGCGCCGGGCGCCAGGCGGAAGGGCCGCAGGGTCGCGAAACGGCCGGTATCGGAGGACGAGGCGGATTCGGCGCCGTGGTCGCTGCCGGAACCGAGCGACTGCAGCGGCGCGAACAGGGTGAACTCGCCGGGAATGCCTTCGATGAAGTGATGGGCGTTGGCGATCGTTTCCTGCTGCAAATCCGGGTTGACGACGATCAACACCGCACGTTCGGCCGTGCGCGGGTCGGGTCCGCTGGTACGCAGCAGGGCGGTGGCCCGCGCATCGGGTCCGGTCAGCGCGCTCAGTACGCCGGCACTGCCGAGCACCGGGACGCTCTGCATCAGGCGGTTCAATTCGGCGATCCGCTGCTGCAGGTCGAAACGGGGCTGGGCGAGGAGTTGTCGGAACTCGTCGCGTGCTACGTTGCGGGGGCCGTTGGCCGCGGTGTGATCGCGCCGGAAGGGCTGCGATGCGCCAAACTCGAAACCCATCGGCAACAGCCAGCCGGTGCCGATGCCGGCCACCGTGCTCAGCGCGCGTTCATAGGCGCGTTCGACGACCGCCACGCTCGCGGTGGCGGGCAGATCGGCGAACAGACGCCTGTCGAACGGCGCTTCGGGAAAACCGATCGGCGCCGCGACGCGGGCGAGCGCCGATTGTTCCTCGACCAGCCAGTCCGCGCGGAAATCCCACCAGCGCACCGACGAGAAGACCGAATCGAAACCCGCGTCCTCGAGGGCCGCGAGTTCGTCGCGTCCCAGACCGGGTGTCCAGGCGAGGAGGCGCGTCGGCGGATGGCTCTCACGCAGCGCCGCGCCCAGGCGGCGCCACACGTGGGCGGGAATGCCGCGCAGTGCGTCGAAACGGAAACCCGCGACGCCGACGTCGGCGTAACCGCGCAACTGGCCGGACCACCAGTCGATCAACTGGTCGGTCGCCTCCGGATTGCCGAAGTCGGCGAACGCGACGTGCTCCTGGCTGGGCGCGCGCGGGTCGATCCGGCGTTCGGGGCCGCCAGGCGGATGGAACCAGTGCGGCTGGTCGCGGTACAGTCCCGATTCGGCGGCGATGCGGTCGAGCGCGACGTCGAGCAATAGTGACATGCCGCGCGCGCGCGTGGCGTCCACCAGCCTGCCCAGCCAGGCGTTCGCATCTCCGTCGTCTTCGAGAGCGGGGTGCAGGCGATGATGGTCCTGGGTGACGAACAGATCGTTCGCGTCTCCAGGCAGGAATGGCGGGGCGATCAGTACGTGATCGAAGCCCATGGCCGCGGCGCGGTCCAGATGCGGACCCCAGTCGGTCAATGAGCCGAGAAGCAGGGGGTGGATGTAATAAATGCGGGGAGCGAAGGCGCTATCGAGGTCCATCGGCCGGATGTCTCCTGTTAAGGGCGATCCGTCGCGGCATGAAAGCGCATGTTCGGCCTGGTCGAACACGCGACTGCTTGCCCGGAAGATCGCCACGTTTATCACGTGACTCGACGATGCGGGGCAAAGGAAGCAGTCGCAGGGGCGTTGCTACTTCGTTTGTGTCTCCGACCACCGGTCTTGAATGTCGCCTGTTTGTCGTATTGTGTCGCATGCGGCGGTTCCGCCGCCGCACCTACGCGGTGCGTTGCGCGAGCACCGGCGTGTGCGCGCGCCGGCGGTCGCGTAGATCGTTCGCGGCGACCTGGCGCGCTACCGACGCCCGCACTTTCGGTAGCGATCGGCTCGGCCGTTCACCGCACAGGCCCGCGTACAGTGCCGCGTAGCGCGCTACCGGTGCGTCCCAGGTGAAGTCCGCGCGCATCGCGTTGCGTTGCAGGTTGCGCCAGGACGAGGGCCGCATGAATGCTTCGATCGCGCGGCTGGCCGCCTGCGTCATGGCATCCGCGGTCTCGCCGTCGAACAGAAAGCCGGTTGCCGCGCGCGGGAAGGGCGCGCCCGTGCGCTTGACGTCCGGTGCGGTATGCACCGACAGGTTGGGACCCTGGTCGACGATGCTGTCGGCCAGGCCGCCGACGCGCGACGCCACCGGAATCGTACCGTAGCGCATCGAGTACATCGGCGTCAGGCCGCAGGGCTCGAAACGGCTGCCATGCAGCAGGATGTCGGCGCCGGCATGCAGCAGATGCGCGCGCCGCTCGTCGTAGCCCACATACACCGCAACGCGGTCCGGATAGCGCTGCGCGAGGCGCATCATGGCCTGCTCGAGACGTACCTCGCCCTTGCCCAGCACGACCACCTGCAGACGCGGGTAATTTTGCATCAGGGCCTCGATCGAGTCGAGCGCCAGGTCGCCCATCTTCTGCCAGGTCAGGCGGCTGCCGATCGCCAGCAGCGGTACGAACGGGTCCGTCGGCAGGCCGAAGACCTGTTGCAACTCGCGCTTGCAGACGTGCTTGCCGCGCATTTCGTCGATACCGAAGTGCCGCGGGATCATCGGGTCGCGCGCCGGATCCCAGGTGTTGATGTCGATGCCGTTCATGATGCCGGAGACCTTCGCCGCGCATTCCTGCAGCACGCCTTCCATGAGATGGCCGAAACGCGGCGTCAGGATTTCGCGCGCGTAGGTCTCGCTCACCGTGGTGATGCGATCCGCATAGCGGATGGCGGCTTTCATGAAGCTCAACTGTCCGTAGAACTCGATGCTGTCGGACGAACGGGGATCGGCGGTCAGCAATTCCGCCGGAATGCCCAGTTGCGCGCCCATCTCGAGCGGATAGTTTCCCTGGAACGCGAGGTTGTGGATCGTGAAGACGCTGGGCGTCGTGACGCCGGCGAGTTTCATCAGCAGGGGCGTCAGACCGGCGTGCCAGTCGTGCGCGTGCACCAGATCGACCTTGCGCACGCCCGGCACACCCTGCGCCACGCGCACCGCGGCAGCGCTCAGCGTGGCAAAACGCACCGCATTGTCGGCCCACTCTGCACCATTTGGATCCTGGTAAAGGCTGCTGCGGTCATATAACGCATCGGCCCTGACCAGCAGCACCGGCATTCCGGTGTCGGGCATGCGGGCGCGCAGCAGCTCGGCGTCGCCGCCGGGCAGTCCCTCGAGCATGCAGACGTGCTCGACCTTGTCGGCGCGGGCGATCGCCTCGGGATAGCCGGGCAGGATGATCGTTGCATCGACGCCGCCTTCCTGCAAGGCCGGGGCGTATGCGCTCAGCATATCGCCCAGCCCGCCGGTCTTCGCTAGCGGCAGCGCTTCGGAGGCAACCAGAAGTACGTGAATTGGCAAGATAGTCTCCGGGGCTGGATCCAGCGTCGCTCCCTGGGGAGTCACGACGCGGCGTCGATTAATAATACTTCTTCGTTATTGTGTAAGCAATCGTCATGCCAGAATGGCCTCAGGCGAAACCCGCAGTCGATGCCATTGCTCCGTGGGGAGCGCCGGCGTCACCCCGCTTCGCCCGCTGTAAAACTGACATCGCGTGCTCGCCTTTTACACGCCGTTACACGGCTTGTGCGGGTTTTCGCACTGTGTCGCCCGGATGTTTCACGCGAGGAAAGTGTCGCGTTCCGGTCCGCGACGTTGCGTCACATCCCGCGACGGTCGAGCAGGGCAGTTTGGCATTTGGGCGTAGATTTTGCTAGTGCGACAGCCATCAGGATAGGATCGTGGCCAAGATAACCCCCTCAGCGCGCCCTGTGGCGCGCCCAATCGCCGACGCTGCCTGCCCGCCCTGTGCGGAAGCGCTGCCGGCGGATCTCCACTACGTAGACGATAGTCGGCCTGGCCTGACGCGGCGGCTCGTGCGCGGTGCATTCGCCTATTTCGATGTGCACGGACGGCCGGTCGATGCGCCGGCGGAAATTGCACGGATCCATGCGCTGGCCATTCCGCCTGCCTACCGGGATGTATGGATCTGCGCGGATCCCCGGGGTCATTTACAGGCGACGGGCCGGGACGCACGAGGTCGCAAGCAGTACCGCTATCATCCGCGGTGGCGTGAAGCACGCGATGCCAACAAATACGAACGGATGCTGGCGTTCGGCGCGGCGCTGCCCCGTATCCGCGCGCGCGTGAGCCGCGATCTGGCGCTGCGCGGTCTGCCGCGCGACAAGGTACTGGCCACCGTGGTGCGGTTGCTCGATACCACTTTGATCCGGGTGGGCAATGCCGACTATGCACGCGAGAACCATTCTTTCGGCCTGACGACCTTGCGTAACCGTCATGTGAAGATCCAGGCGGGGGCGGTGCGGTTTCAGTTTCGCGGCAAGAGCGGCGTCCACCACGACGTCGCGGTCACGGATCCCAAGGTCGCGCGCATCATCAAGCGTTGCATGGAGTTGCCGGGACACGAGTTGTTCCAGTATCTGGACGACGGCGGCGAGCGCCATACGGTGGACTCGTCCGCGATCAACGACTACCTGCGTGTCTGCTCGGGCGGCGAGTTCACCGCCAAGGATTACCGCACCTGGGCCGGGACCGTATTTGCGTTGGCGGCGCTACGTGCCCGGGCGTGGGATACGGTGGCCGACGCCCGCCATCATATCGTCGGTACCATCAAGGAAATCGCGACGCGCCTAGGTAACACGCCCGCCGTCTGCCGGCGCTGCTACGTGCATCCCGCCGTGCTTGAATACTACGAATCGGGCAGGTTGAATGCGGAGTCGGACAGTGCCTCCGTTCCGCTCGGCCGCGGCAAGCGCGGCTTGAAGCGCGACGAAGTTGCATTGACGGAATTTCTCAAGCAGTTGACCCGCGAGGCGAAACGCGTGACGCGGCAGGTCGCCCGGTCACCGGCGGCAACCATCGTGGGTGAGGAGAACGGCCGATTGAAGAAATTGCTGGAAGCATCGGCGGGCAAGCGTGCGCCGCGTGCAGGAGGTGGCCAGGATGGCAAGTGCGTGTGACACGCATCGGGCCGCCTGGCGCAGGGGGAGGCGCCAGGCGGCGCCCCGCGGACTTACAGGCGGCCGGTAAGTACCAGAATGATGACGATGATCACTACGATGCCGACGAAGCCGGTCGGACGATAGCCCCAGCTGCGGCTGTGCGGCCAAGCCGGAAAGGCGCCGATCAGCAACAGGATCAGGATGATCAGCAGAATGGTTCCAACGGTCATGATGCGTTCCTAGTGTGTGTTTGATTTTCTACCGCCAGCCTGACACCCCCGAGCGGTGGCATGATGGATCGCGGACTTCAATTGTATAAGCAATATTCAAACCAGTTGATTAATTACTATTAAAAACAGATACTTGAAAATAATTTCAAGCATCGCAGGGGAAAGCGCCGACAGGCTTTGCCAGGACGTTTCGGTATAATTTGCCGGATGCCGTGCACCGGCGCCGGGTTGCAGCATCGGGACGCGCGATGGCGGCGCGTGGCGAGCGATCCGTGACGTGAAGGCAGAACGCGACAATATGTTGATAATGAGAATTATTCTCATTAAACTGCATCCATTGTTCATTCGACCGGGCTTCCGCCATGACCCTCAGCAACGCTTCGATCGCAGCTTCCCGTCCCACGCGCGATGACGGCGCGCCTTCCGTGGTTCTGCTCGCCGGATCCGGCGATCCGGGTCATGCGTTTGCCTGGTGTGCGGCGATGCGCCGCTTGTTGGCGGCGGGGCAGCCCTTCGTCGTCGTGGATGATGGCGACCATACCGTAGAGAGCCCGGCCGACCGCCAGGCGCGGCGCTGCTGGATCCGTGCGCACGCCAGGGAACTGCAGGCCCGCTGTCTGGGATTGGTGGCGATCGAGCGCGAGGTCGAACGCCGCTCGCAAACGCGGCTGGCCCTCGGTGCGCTGGTCGAACCGCTCTCGGTGCGGGTGCTGGTGGTCTCTACCGAGGCGCTGGCGCGTCAACTGGCCGGCGTGTTGCTGATGGGCGCGCGCCCGGTCGCAACAACGCCGTGCGGCGACGGCAATCCGGCGCGGCGGGATACCGGGCCGTCCCGTTTGCGCAGCATCCGGTAGTCGCGGACGCCGAAATCGGCCCACGCGCGTCAGCGTACCGCCAGCTCCACCGGTGCATGCGTGGAGCGATCGTGGCGCGTCCAGTCGATGTCCGCGCACAGGACGTGCGTGTGGCCATCGGTCCCTGCATACGCCACCGAAAGCGTGACGCACAGATGGGCCTCGTTGATCGACAGATAGGGGCGCGTCGCCTGTACCTCGCCGCTGCCGGCAACCGCACGCTGGAAATAGGGGCGCCGGTCCCAGCGCGCGCCTTCCGAACTGAGCAGCGGCATGAAACGCTTTGCGCGCGGCCGCAGGGGCCGCATCGGCAACAGGTTGTCGCCGGTCTGCCGCCCGCGTTCGTCGAGTATGAAACAGCGCGCCGCGTCGGCCAGCCGCAGGAAGGGCGCGCACGCGTTCTCCACCGGCGCGCCTTCGGTCAGATGCCGTGCGGCGAGGGCCACGGCCGCCACGTAGGGCGCCAGTTCGTCCTTCTCGTCGCGCTCGCGTTCCGCGGTGCGCAGCCGGTATTGATCGATCAACTGATCGAAGCGCCGATAAGCTGCCGCGGGATCCGTTGCGCTGACGCTGGGCCGGGCGAAGTAGTGGCCCTGGACGAAGTCGACATTGGCCTCGATCGCGATCAGGGCTTCCTGTTCGCTGGCGATGCCCTCGACCAGTACCAGTCGTCCCGACTCATGAAGCAGGGCGACCAGGCCCGGCAGCACGCGCGCCACGTGGGGCTGCTGCGTGGCCTGCAACACCATGCTGCGGTCCAGTTTGACGATATCCGGCTGGACTTTCCACACGCGGTCGATATTCGAATGTCCGGCGCCGAAGCTGTCGATCGCGATCAGGAAGCCGTGACGCCGGAACAGCTGCACGGTTTCGAGCATCCGCCGTGGATCGAGATTGGGTTGTTCGAGCATTTGCAGGACCACGCGTTGCGGCGGAATGTCGAGGCGCTTCATTTCCTCGATGAGCGCAGTCCCGTGGCGGAAGTCGGCGATGGCGGCGGGATGGATGTTGAGGAACAGCCAACCCTGTTCCTGCTCCAGCCCGCGGAAATTGGCAAGGTGCAGCGACTGGCTCAGGCGGTCGAGTTCGAGCAGGTCGCCCAGGCGCGCGGCCTGGCCGAACACCTCCAGTGGCGAGACGCTTTGATTGAGTTCGTCGTGCGCGCGCAGCCGCGCCTCGTAGCCGGCGGCGCGCATGTGCGAGACGCTGAAGATCGGCTCGAAGGCGCTGAACAGCGTGAGGCCGCCGTAGCGGACGGTGCGCCGGCGGCCGTCGTCATCGATCAGCGGCCGCGGCGGCGTGGGCAGGTCTTCGGCGAGGGCAAAACCGATCATCGGCGGGTCCCCGCGTGGTGGACGTCCCTGGGATTCTCGAGCATGGTGTTCTCCGGGCAAGAAACGCCCTGTCTGGCGAGTCGAGAGCATAAAGCAAGGTTTGTGCGCGGTCGTCGCCCGCGCAATTTGTCGCGCGCGCCGGCAGTGCGGATGCGCGTCGCGGCATGGGGTCCTCATTCTGGTGCACGCGTCGGTGCGCTGGCGCACGTTAGCGTGCCTTGACAGCATTCTTTTGGCGCGGCGCAATGGAGATCCCTTCCCGTTCTCCGACACACATGCCAGGCAAATCACGCACTATGGATGCAGAGCGTTTCGTCGACGTCTGGGGCGCCGACATGGCGATGCTGATTCGCGAGGCATGGCCCGGGCTGCGCCATGTGGGTGCCCGCGTGATCGACGCGCAGCCAGGCTTCCTGCTCACGGCGGCGCGTCACGCAGCGGCGCCGTACGCGGCGCCGCTGGACGTTTTCCTGTTTCTCTCGCCTGCGGGCCTTGTCACCTTCGCGCAGGACGATCTGCGCGGCTATGCGCGCTTTACCGCGAATCTGCGGGGACTGGCGGCCTTGTGCGGTGCCTTCGAGGCGGATCTTCCGAGTGGTTCGCAACGCGCGCCGCGGATGCAGCGCGTGCCGTTCGACGCCTTCATCGCGCCCGGCGGCCCTTCGGAAATCGCCGGTAATTGACATGTCGAGCAAGTTTTTGGCACCTGACTGGAGGACATCGGTAAAATGCCCGGTTGATCCCCGCGGAAACAGGCCGTGGAGCCAGTCAAAGGATTCCATGAAACGTCAGTCAGTGTCATCTATCGAGGGTCGGTCGAATCGGCCCGCCCGCCGTTCGCTCAGCCGGGCAGCGGCGCGTTCGCTTCACTACGCCAGCGCAGCGCTGGTGTTGGCCACGCTGGTTTCGGCGTGCGGCACGCCGGATCCCCAGGCCATCGACTACAAGAGCACCGGCAAGCAGCCGAAGGCCCCGTCGCTCGCGATTCCACCGGACTTGCTGACCGATCCGCCCGCGCGTACCGACGCGCCTGCGGGTGGCGACGCTTCGTTGTCCGGATACAAGACCAGCCCCGGTACGCCGCCGATCGTTTCCCCGACGGTGTTGCCGCCGAGCCAGGGGCTGCACATCGAACGTGACGGCAGCCAGCGCTGGCTGGTCGTCACCGCGTTGCCGTCCCAGCAGCTCTGGGAGCGGATCCGTGCGTTCTGGCAGGAACAGGGCTTCGTGCTGACCGAGGATTCGCGCCAGCAGGGCGTCATGCAGACGGACTGGCTCGAAACGCATGCGCGGCTCGACCAGGGGCTGATCCGCAATACCTTGACGATGGCGGTCAACAACTCGTATGTGACCGGCGAGCGCAACCGCTTCCGTACCCGCCTGGAGAAAGGTCCGAACGGCGCGACGTATGTCTTCATCAGCCAGCAGGGGCTGCACGAGGTACTGACGGGCATGTCGAACGACGGCAGCCAGTGGGAAACCCGGCCGAACGATCCCGGCCTGGAAGCCGACTACCTCGGCCGTCTGCAGCGTGCGCTCGCCGAGGGGCCGAAGCGCGCGGCGGTGGGACCGGACAGCATGCCGGCACCGGCGCCCGCGGTGAAGGGGCGCGCGAAACCGGTCGCCGGCGACGAGCCGGTGGTGCCGCCTCCGGTATTGCCGGCCGGCGTCGCACCCACGGAAGGTGGCGTCGAGCTCGCCGAGGACTACGATCGCGCCTGGGCGCGCGTCGGTACGGCGCTCGACCGGGCCAATTTCACGGTCGACGGCCGTGACCGGGAGCATGGTTTGTACGCGATGCGCTATGTCGATCCGAACGATCTCGGCACCGCGGCCCAGGGCTTCTGGAATCAGGTGTTCCACGGCAAGAAGGAGAAGGTCGCCACGCAGTACGCGATCAACGTCCGCGCGCTGACGCCCAATTCGACCCGTGTGTCGATCCTCAACGCCCAGGGGCAGCCGGACAATTCGCAACTGGCCCAGCGCATCATGCGCCTGATCGTCGGCAATCTGTAACGAGTCGCCCACGATCGCGCCGTGCCGCTCTGCGCACGGCGCAAGCGCGTACGGCGCAAACGCGCACGGCGCAAACGCGCACGGCGCAAACGCGCACGGCGCAAACGCGCACGGCGCAAACGCGCACGGCGCAAACGCGCACGGCGCAAACGCGCACGGCGCAACGGGTCACTCCGTCTCGGGTATGTCCAGAATCAGGACGATCGTCCAGTCGGGACCGCCT
Organism: Robbsia betulipollinis; assembly: GCF_026624755.1. Classification (NCBI taxonomy): domain Bacteria; kingdom Pseudomonadati; phylum Pseudomonadota; class Betaproteobacteria; order Burkholderiales; family Burkholderiaceae; genus Robbsia; species Robbsia betulipollinis. The sequence goes on along the minus strand of NZ_JAPMXC010000001.1, from coordinate 932,184 downwards.
TCGTGGTGGTACTGGCGCTCGACTACGATGAACGGCTGCTTGTTGTCGGCCGGGCCGAGGAACAGCACGTCGCCCTCGGCGGGCAGGCATTCGATCGGCGGCAGCGCGATCTGCGGCGGCTCGGCCGATTTCTGGCCGGTCGAGGGCATCAGGCGCTGGATCTTCTTCAGCGCGTCATCGGTCCATTCGATGTCGAATTCAATATTGCTCAGGGCAGGCTCCTCGCCGGACGCATCCGTTTGCACACCGAACCGGTGGGCATGGACCGTCCTGTGTATGGGGGTGATCGGGCGCGCGGTGCCATCGCCCGGTGGGCAACGGGCATGCCACGCCCGCCTTCATTATCGCTCAGAAGCGGGAGCAGGGCCGATGGCGAGCGGGCCGGCATGCCGCCATGCCGCCATGCCGCGTCCTGCAGTGCGTCCTACAGTGCATCCGGTAGTGCGTTCAGTAGATATGGAGCGCGTGATAAACGTGAAACTGCGCAATGCCGATCAGTTCGTGCACGGCCCCGCCGGCGCGATCGAGACCGCGGGCCGTCGGTAGCCAGCTGTAGCGCGGCGGGTAGGGCGGAGGCGTCACCGGCAGGGCGGAAAACCCGAAACGCTTGAAATACAGCAGCGCGCGCTGCATGTGCTGCGCCGTCGTCACGAGGACGATCGGGTCGTCCCGCGTATCGGGCAGCAGCGCCCGGACGAATTTCGCGTTCTGGTACGTGTTGAGGCTGCGGCGTTCGCGCAGGATCGACGCGGCCGGAACCCCGAGCGCGATGAGATCCGGGGCGTAATTGTCCGCTTCCGTCACGCCATGGTGTTGGGGGTTGCCGCCGCTGACGATGACCCGCACGGTTGCCGATCCCGTTTCCTTCCCCGTCGGCGCGCGTGCCGCGCTCGCTTGATGGTAGAGGCGCGCGGTCAGCGCGATCTTTTCGATCGCGTCGCCCTGGGGGCGCGGCGCGCCGCGCGGGCCGGTCAGCTCGGTGCCGCCACCCAGCAGGACGATCGTCGCGGAGGGCGGCGTCGCCGTGGCGGGCCATTGCGCGACATGCAGCATGCGGTCGTAAAGCGGGAGGGTCAGTCCCGTGCCGTTCAGCCAGATCCAGGCCGCCGCGGACAGGCTCGGCAGCGCCAGATGGCGCCGCGCGAAAGCGCGCGCCCGTGTTCCGGGTGGCAGGAAGCGGGGCGTTGTGGCCTTCCCGGTGTCTCCCGCAAAGGCGGCGTGCCAGCATGCGGCAACGCCAAGCAGCAGGAAGGGGAGCAGCGCGATTTCAAAGAGAATCATGGGAACCCGTCGGCAAATGCGTGCTCGCATTCTAGAGGGTGTGACGCGCCGCTTGTTCGAGGAATTTTCGGATCGGGCCATCCGCCGGGCTGGATGGCCCGCATGCGTGCTACGGGTTACGGTGCGGGGGCAGACCGCGGGATGCTTCCGCCACGTCCCGGCGCAGGTCGCCGCGTGGCGCGCCGAGCGATGCCGGCGAAGGGCGCGCACCGCCGTGCTCGACATGCGCCGACGTGCTGTCGACGGCCGTCGACCACGGAGTGTCGCTTGGCCAGTCGCCATGCAGTTGGGCTTGAACGGGAAGCGCGGTCGCTGCGGCGCTCAGTGCGCCGATCGCCAGGGCGATTCGAAGTGAGCGTGACATCGTATTCCTCCTGCCTCGGGGAGGCGATTGCGTCCGCTCGTGAGACGGACACGGTATACGATGACTTTACGGAACCCGGCACGGGCGTGCTGTAAATGTTGGTGACAAATGTATCGGCGGCGGGGGCCCTCGCCGCCGCGCTTTCGCAGCTGCCGTGGACGCGGGGCGCCGCTACCGGCTCGCGTGGCGGCCGATGCGGGAGGCGTCAGGCCATTTTGGCGGGCGCGCGCCAGGATTCGGGATTGGTCCAGAAGGCGCCCCGCAGACGGTCGCGGCTGGGCGGTGCAGGCGGCTTCACGGCGATCGATCCGGCGCGACCGCGCAGCGAGACGCTGCGGCCCGAGCAGGCCAGCAGCTTGACCATTTCCGTCAGCGTACCGTCGGTCTGCCATTCGTCGAAACGGCGCCGGCAGGTAGGGGGCGAGGGATAGCGACCCGGCAGTTTGGACCAGCCTTCGCCCGTGCTGAGCACCCAAAGCACCGCGTTCACGACGGCCCGTGGCTCGACGCGCGGACGACCGCGGCGTTCGCTGCGTTTCGGCTCATCGCTGAACAGCATCTCAACCAGTTCCCACTCGTGGTCTTTCAGGTCATCAAACAGCATGTCTCACCTCACGAAACAAATCGGGTCCGCCGTACTCGTTCGGCACCTGTCGTGCGTGCCTCCCCGTTCCGGCCCTGCGTCATACCGAGGCTCGTTCGAACCGACTCGATGCAGCGGCAGCATCGCGACTTCTGCATCCTCGGCGTTCGGTTTGCGTCTATGACCAGTAAAGCATCAGCCGTGCCATGTGCGGGAAAAGTGCCTGAAGAAGAACGTAAGCCTTTGTTATAAAAGGCATGGCGTGGCCGCAAGGATGCGCTCGAACCGGGATGTCGGACTATCGGGACAATCACCAATGTCGTGCATGCACCGGGGGCGTGCGCGATCCGCCCCGGCCCTTGCACCATCGCAGGCGATTTTCAGGGGCGCGCGCCGGCGCGGACGCATCGGGAACGGCGCGTCGCGGCGGATATGCTTTACTATCACCCGTCAATAAAAAGCGTTGTGCCCGAAAAACTTATGAACGTAACGTTGCGGCAGTTGCGAATTTTCGTGTCGGTGGCCCGGCACGGCAGCTTCAGCCGCGCGGGCGACGAGATCGGCCTGACGCAGTCCGCCGTGAGCCGGGGCGTGCGGGAACTGGAGGGGGAGCTGGGGTTGCGCCTGATGGATCGGACCACGCGCGACGTACAGCTGACCGGCGCGGGTCTCAATCTGCAGGCCACGGCCGCCCGTTTGCTGACCGATCTTGACGGCGCGTTGCGCGAAATCCGGGAAATCGGCGAGCAGCGGCGGGGCCGGGTCGTCGTCGCCGCGAGTCCGACCGTCTCCGCCCGCCTGATGCCCGTATGCCTTGCCCTCTGCGAGGTGCGCTATCCCTTCGTGAGCCTGGTATTGCGCGACGACGTGCAGCAGGACGTGATCGCCAGGGTGCGCTCCGGCGAAGCCGATTTTGGTGTGATCATCGGTCCCTTCGAAAGCGAGGATCTGATCGTCGAGGATGTCATGCGCGATTCCTTCGTGCTGATCTGCCGCTCGGACCATCCGCTGGCGGCCCGCACCGAAGTCGACTGGCAGGCGCTGTCCGGCATCAAGCTGGTGATGCTGGATCGCACGTCGGGGAGCCGGCCGGTGATCGACCGGCTGATGCGCCAGCGTGGCGTCGACGTTCACATCGTGCAGGAGCTGGCGCAGTCGGCAACGGTCTTCGGGCTGGTCGAGGCGGGCGTCGGTCTGAGCGTGCTGCCCTCGTTGTCGCTGCCGCTGCCCGCCGATGCCTCCCTGGTCGCGATTCCACTCGTGCCGCGCGGCGAGCGGACCATCGCCCGCGTGCGCCGCCGCGCGCGCTCGCTGTCCCCGGCGGCGGACGCGGTCTGGTCGCTGGTGGGCGAATGGCGCGACGGCAAACCGGTGCTCGTGCCGCCCGGTAAGGGCCCGTGAGCGCGCGGCGCCGGTACCTGCGTGCACCGCGCCGGCACCTGTACGCACCTGTTACCATGCCGGTTTTCCTCTCGCTTGCGAAGGATCGTCCAGGAACCCGCACATGAACCCTGCCGTCCCATCCGTCGCGTCCGCTGCGTCCGTCGAGTCCGTCGCGTCCATTACGCCGTCGGTGTCGACATCGCCGGTCGCGCGCGTCGCGGTCGCCGCGCTGCGCGCGTCGAAAATCCGGGAAGTCGCGAACGCGGGCCTGGGGCTGGCGGACGTGTTGCCGTTCTGGTTCGGCGAATCCGATCAACCCACGCCCGCCTTCATCGGCGACGCCGCACGGGCCTCGATCGCCGAGGGGCACACTTTCTACACGCACAACATGGGCAACGCGCCGCTGCGCGCCGCGCTCGCCGAGTATGCGACGCGCTTGCACGGCGCCACCGACAGTGAAAACGTCGCGGTGACCAGCGGCGGGGTCAGTGCCATCATGCTGGCCGCCCAGTTGCTGCTGGGCCCGGGCGACCGGCTGGTCGCCGTGACACCGGTGTGGCCGAACCTGGTCGAGATCCCGACATTGCTCGGCGCTGCGGTCGAGACCGTTTCGCTGGATTACGGCCCGCAGGGCTGGACGCTCGATCTGGACCGGCTGCTCGCCGCGCTCACGCCCGCCACCCGGGTGTTGCTGGTGAACTCGCCGAACAATCCGACCGGCTGGGTCATGCCGCGCGCCCAGCAGCAGGTCGTGCTCGATCACTGCCGCCGTCGCGGCATCTGGATACTGGCCGATGAGGTGTACGAACGCCTCTACTACGGAGCGGACGACGTTGCGCCGTCCTTTCTCGATCTCGCCGCGCGCGATGAACGCGTCATCGCCGTGAACTCGTTTTCCAAAGCCTGGCGGATGACGGGCTGGCGGTTGGGCTGGGCGGTCGCGCCCGCGGCGGTGATGCGGGACTGGGGCAAGCTGGCCGAATACAATACCTGTTGCGCGCCGGATTTCGTGCAGCGTGCGGGACTCGCGGCGGTGCGCGAGGGCGAGACGGTGGCGCAAACGTTGCGCGCGGAATTGCACGCCCGGCGCGATCATCTCGCGCGGGGCCTGTCGCAGGTGCCGGGCGTCGACGTGCGTGCCGCCGAGGGGGCGATGTATCTGTTCTTCCGCATCGCCGGCCATGTCGATAGCCTGGCTTTGTGCAAGGCACTGGTGCGGGACGCGGGTCTGGGCCTCGCGCCCGGTGCCGCTTTCGGCGATGAAGGCGAGGGCTTCGTGCGCTGGTGCTATGCCAGCGACATGTCCCGTCTGGACGAAGGCGTGCGGCGCTTGACGCGTTTCCTGGAAGCGCATCCGGGCACCGCCGGGACCTGACGCCCCGGCTGCCGCGACCGTGCGCGTCACGCGTCGCGCGAAGCGGCCGCGAGACGGGGCTTTACCCTCGCCGGTTTTTTTTGTAAGATGGTGGAAGATGCGAGCCGTCCGGTGCCTGACGACGTGCTCATCGTTCCTTCTGCCTCGCGCGGGTGCTGCTGGCGCTGCGCTCCAGACCCCGGTCCACGACGCGCGCGTTTCCGCTCGTACGCCGGCTGCACAACGCTTTCGTACCACAACGATCGATCGGCTATGGTCACTGCGCCTGCCATTCCCGCGCGCCGGTCCAGGTTGTTCGTATACGACCCAAAGGGTCCGACCTTGGTTTCATGAATACCCAAGAGGCGATGATCGTCCTCGAGACCGCGCTGATCTGTGCCCGCGAGCCGGTCAAGCTCGGCGAACTGCGACGTCTGTTCGACGAAGAGATATCGGCGGACACGGTGCGTTCCCTGTTGCAGGCGCTGGCGGAACGCTGGTCGGGGCGAGGCGTCGAACTGGTGGCGCTGGGATCGGGCTGGCGGTTTCAGAGCACGCCCGCGATGCAGCGCCACCTCGACCGGCTCATGCCCGAGAAACCGCCCAGATACTCGCGTGCCGTGCTGGAAACATTGGCGATCATCGCCTATCGACAGCCGGTCACGCGTGGCGACATCGAGGAAATCCGCGGTGTCACCGTCAACACTCAGATCGTCCGGCAGCTCGAGGACCGCGACTGGATCGAAGTCATCGGTCACCGTGATGTTCCGGGGCGGCCCGCCTTGTACGCGACCACCCGGCATTTCCTCGACGACCTGGGATTGAAATCGCTAGGCGATCTCCCGCCGCTGCTCGATCCGGCGCAAGCCGTCGACGGCGCACCGTCCGGGCCGACGTTCGCGGCGGTGGTCGAGCAGGCCGACCCGGCCGTCATCGGATCGCCCGATGCGCCGGATACGGATACGCCGGATTAAAACCTTGCCGCTCCCGGGACCCCGCTCGGGACCGGACGCCGCGCACGTCATGGACGACGCGGACCCTTCATTCATTTCAGAGGTGCTTTTGAAGCAGACCCACGACAGCGACGCCCCTCAGCAGGCGGACGACACCGGTGGCGCACGGCGCGAAAACTCTGGCCGCAACGATGGCATGCAGGGCGCCGCGCAGGACACGGGTGAAGAACGCCCGCGTCGCGGCCTGCGCCGCGGACCGCGCAGTCTGATCGCGCGGCGGCGTGCCGGCGGCGGCAAGAACAAGGCGGGCGATCCCGCGCAGCCACAGCCGCATGCGTCTCACGAGGCGGCGGGCGGTGCGCTGGCCGAAGGGGGCGAGGGCGCCGCCGCGGCACCGCCGCGCCGTGGCGCCCAGGGCCCGCGCGCGCCGCGTACGCCGCGCGCGCGAACCGGTGCCGACGCACCTGCCGGTACGACCCCGGCGCCGCGTGGCGCGCGTGCGCCGCGCGCACGCGAGGCCGCCCGGCCGGATGCCGCGGTCGCCGATACCAGCGACCTGTTCGCCTATGTCACCTCACCGGCGTTCGACGCCGACAATACGGATGCGTCGTTGCGGGCGCCGTTGCCGGGTCGCGGCCGCAAGCCCGCGCCCGTCAAGCGCGTGCTCGCGCCGGACGACGACGCGCCGAAGCTGCACAAGGTGCTGGCCGAGGCCGGCATGGGCTCGCGCCGCGAAATGGAAGAGTTGATCGTTGCCGGACGCGTAACGGTGAACGGCGAGCCCGCGCATATCGGTCAACGTATCCTGCCGGCCGATCAGGTCCGCATCAACGGCAAGCCGGTGCGCCGCAAACTTGCGAGCAAGCCGCCTCGCGTCCTCCTGTATCACAAGCCCGCGGGCGAGATCGTCAGTCATTCCGATCCGGAAGGCCGGGCATCGGTGTTCGACAAGCTGCCGTCGATGAAGACCGCCAAGTGGCTCGCCGTCGGCCGCCTCGACTACAACACGGAAGGGCTGCTGCTGCTGACGACGTCGGGCGATCTCGCCAACCGCTTCATGCATCCGCGGTACAACGTGGAGCGGGAATACGCGGTGCGCGTGATCGGTGAGCTGTCGGAGGCATCGCGCCAGCAACTGCTGTCCGGCGTCGAACTCGACGACGGTCCGGCGAGCTTCCTGCGTCTCTCGGACGGTGGCGGAGAAGGCACCAATCACTGGTATCACGTCGCGCTCGCCGAAGGACGCAACCGCGAGGTGCGCCGGATGTTCCTCGCCGTCGGTCTGACGGTGAGCCGTCTGATTCGCACGCGCCACGGTCCGATCACGTTGTCGCGCGCCGTACGCCGCGGGCGCTACGAGGAACTCGAGGAGTCGCAGGTCCGCGCATTGATGTCGATGGTAGGGCTCAAGGGCGCGACCGGCGACGAAGGCCGCGCCTCGCGCGCCGCCGCGGCGCCCGCGAAGCGCCAGCCGGATCCGATGCAGTCGTTCCTGGGCGTCATCGTCCCCGAGAACGGCGCAATGACCAATGCCGGCCGCTACAGTTACGGCAATGTCCGGCCGCGCCGTCCGTATGGCGCGCCGGGCGCCACGGGCGGGCCGGGCGGACCCGGCGCAGCGGGGGGAAAAGCCGGGGGCGGCGCACGCGTGCCGAGTCATGCCACGGCGAGCTTCCCGATGCGCGACCATTCGCGCGCCGCCGACCCCAACCGGCCGGTGCGCGAGGTCAACGGCAATGTGCGCGCCAAACCCGCGCGGCCTGCCACGCCGGGAGCCGCTCCCGGCGGCCGCGGCCGTAATGGCGGCGGAGGGCGTGGCGGCAATGGCGGCGGCAATGGCGGGCGCGGCGGCAGTGGCGGCGGCCACGGTGGAGGACACGGCGGCGGTCGCGGTCGCTGACGCGTTCACGACGCTTCCGGACGCTTCCGGACGCTTCCGGACGCGCGTCGCGTCGCGTCTTTTCGGCACCGATGACCTGTGCCAGTCAGCGTGTGAGGAGGTGGCCGACACCGCCACCCGGACGCTGCTGGATTGCTATTGCCCGCGAAAAAGCGTAGAATCCTAGCGTCGCCGAGGCTGAGTTTCCCGGCTGGCCGCCTTCTCCATCGAGCAGGACGAGCCAGCCGGGACGCGGCGGACCAGTCCGGGCGGAAACGTCGACCGGCAGGTTGGGCGGGAACGAAGGACCCGTCGTCCGCGAGGCCGGCGGGAAGTGATAAGCAGATGGGCGTGCGCCCATTTTTTTTTGCGCGAAATTTGTGCGAAGCACTTGGAAAGCGTTTTCTTGCAACGCTTTCACGGGTATTTTTCGCTACGAAACAGCGCGGCCGGCAGCGTCGATCTCGCATCAGACAGGTCGGACCCGAGGCGAGCGATCCGCATGTCGGACATCGCTCATGGGGTCCCGACGGCACGTGCGGGGCAGGAACGAAGCGCCGCGCCGGCAGCGGGCGGCGTCGCGCCCCGGCCAGGATTTACTGGGGTATTTGTGCAACTGACCGAACTGATTGAAACGGCTCTGGCCGGATTGGGCTATGAGCTTGTCGACCTCGAACGTTCGGGGGGCGGGCTGCTGCAGGTCTTCATCGACCATCCGAGCGGCGATGTCAGCATCGCGATCGAGGATTGCGAAAAGGCGACGCGCCAGCTGCAGCACGTCTTTACCGTCGAGAACATCGACTTCGATCGCCTCGAAGTTTCCTCTCCCGGCCTCGATCGGCCGCTCAAAAAGCTGTCCGACTACACGCGCTTCGCCGGCCTGGAAGTGGCGGTGACGCTGAAGCGCCCGGTCGACGGGCGCAAGAAGTTCGTCGGCGTGCTGCAATCGCCCCAGGGCGAAACCATCGGTTTGGAATTTGAAGGCAAGACGGGGCTCGCCGTGCTCGATTTTACGATCGCTGATGTCGATCGCGCGCGCCTGGTCCCCCACGTTGATTTTAGGAGCCGCAAACAATGAGTCGCGAAGTACTGATGCTGGTGGATGCGCTCGCTCGCGAGAAGAACGTGAACAAGGACGTCGTGTTCGCGGCGCTCGAAGCCGCGCTGGCGTCCGCCACCAAGAAGCTCTACGACCGCGACGTCGACGTTCGGGTTGAAATCGATCGGTCTTCCGGCGAGCACCAGACCTATCGTCGCTGGCTGGCGGTGCCGGACGAGGCGGGCCTGCAGGAGCCGGACAAGCAGATCCTGCTGTTCGAGGCGAAAGAGCAGGACCCGCAAATCGAGATCGATCAGTTCATCGAGGAACCGGTCGCGTCGATCGAGTTCGGGCGCATCGGCGCGCAGGCGGCCAAGCAGGTCATCCTGCAGCGCATCCGCGACGCCGAGCGCGAGCAGATCCTGAACGATTTCCTCGCGCGCGGCGACCTGATCATGACGGGTTCGGTGAAGCGGCTCGACAAGGGCAATCTGGTCGTCGAATCCGGTCGGGTCGAGGCGCTGCTGCGCCGCGACCAGATGATCCCGAAGGAAAACCTGCGGGTTGGCGACCGCGCACGGGCCTTCATCATGAAGGTCGACCGTACCGCGCGGGGTCCGCAGATCGAACTCTCGCGCACGGCGCCTGAATTCCTGATGAAGCTGTTCGAACTCGAAGTACCGGAGATCGAGCAGGGTCTGCTGGAGATCAAGGCCGCGGCCCGCGACCCGGGGATGCGCGCGAAGATCGCGGTCGTCGCGTACGACAAGCGGATCGATCCGATCGGTACCTGCGTCGGAATCCGCGGCTCCCGGGTGCAGGCGGTGCGCAATGAGCTCGGTGGCGAAAATGTTGACATCGTGCTATGGTCGGAGGATCCTGCGCAGTTCGTGATCGGCGCGCTCGCGCCCGCCGCGGTGCAATCTCTCGTCGTCGACGAGGAAAAGCACTCGATGGATGTCGTGGTCGACGAATCCGAACTGGCGATCGCGATCGGCCGTAGCGGCCAGAACGTGCGGCTCGCCAGCGAACTGACCGGCTGGCAGATCAATATAATGACGCCGGACGAGTCTGCTGCCAAGCAGACCGAAGAACGTTCGGGATTGCGCGAGCTGTTCATGGCGCGACTCGACGTCGACGAGGAAGTCGCCGACATCCTGATCGACGAAGGCTTCACCAGTCTCGAGGAAATCGCCTACGTACCGTTGAACGAAATGCTCGAAATCGAGGCGTTCGATGCCGACACCGTTCATGAATTGCGTAACCGCGCCCGCGACTCATTGCTGACGCAGGCGATCGCCAACGAGGAGAAGGCCGAGGGCATCGTCCCGGAGCTGGAAACGCTCGACGGCATGACCCCCGAACTGCTGGCGAAGCTGCGGGAAAACGAGATCCAAACGCGCGACGACCTGGCCGAGCTGGCGGTGGACGAAATCGTCGAGTTGACGAATCTGTCGACCGAGGACGCGACGTCGCTGGTGATGAAGGCGCGCGAACACTGGTTCCAGTCGGACGAATAAACCCGGGCCGCATGGTCCGGATGCACGAGTCAGCGATGAGGCCCGCATGATGCGCAGTTGAATCCGTATTAAGCACACATATGTGCACAGTCAACCGCAAGGAGTCTGGCTCCTTGCTTCCAAGAGGGATGAATGGCGAGCAACAACGTAGCCCAATTTGCCGCGGAACTTAAAATGCCTGCCGGCGTATTGCTGGAGCAGCTGCAAGCGGCAGGTGTCCAGAAGCAGAGCGCCGACGATGTCGTGTCCGAAACGGACAAGGCGCGGCTGCTGGATCACCTGCGTCGATCGCACGGGTCGGACGCGGATGCCGACAAGCGCAAGATCACGCTGACGCGCAGGCAGACGTCGGAGATCAAGCAGTCCGACGCGACCGGCAGGGCTCGCACCATTCAGGTTGAAGTGCGCAAGAAACGCGTCTTCGTCAAGCGCGACGACGAATTGCCTGAAGAAAGCCCGGCCGTCGATACCAGCGAAGCGGATCTCGCGGCGGCGGCGGAGCTGTCGCGGCGCGAGGAAGACGCACGCCGCGAAGCCGAGGCGCTCGAACGTCAGGCGGCCGAACTGCGTCTGCGCGAGGAAGCGATCGAACGCGAGGAGGCCGAACGCCACGCTCGCGAAGCCGCGGCGGAGGAAGGGCGTCGCCGTGCCGAGGAGGAGGCCGCCCAGCGTGCCGCCGATGCCGCAGCGCAAGCCGCACGGCTTGAAGCTGAACGTACAGCAACCCGACATGGCGAACCGACGCGTGCCGCGGGTGCTGGAGCAGACACAGTGACCAGCGCAGAACAGACCAGTCGCGACGAAGCCGCGGCAGCGCAACGTGCCGCCGAGAAGAAGGCAGCCGACGCAGCCCGCGAGACGGCCGAGCGCGCCGCCGAGGAAAAACGTCAGGCGGCCCGCGCCGAGCAGGGCGAGATCGCCCGTCGCCGCGCCGCCGCGGAAGCGGAAGCGGCCGCCATTCGCGAAATGATGAACACGCCGCGCAAGGCCAAGGTCGTCGAGCCGAAGCCGGTCGAGGTCAAGCCGGTGGAAGCCGCGAAGCCCGCCGACGCGAAGGGCACGCTGCATCGCCCGGCGCGTCCGGAAGGCGAAGCCGCCGCGCCGAAGAAGGAAGCGAAGACGGCGGTTGCCGCGCCGTCGACGACGACGGCCGCGCCGTCGAACGATCGCAAGAAAGGCAAGGCGGGAAGCTGGCAGGACGACGCGGCGAAACGGCGCGGTGGCCTGAAGACGCGCGGCGACGCGTCCGGCGGCGCCGATCGCAACTGGCGCGGTGGCCCGAAGGGTCGCGGCGGCAACCGTCACAACGACGACCGCTCGAACTTCCAGGCGCCCAGCGAGCCGATCGTGCGCGAAGTGCACGTGCCGGAGACCATCTCGGTGGCCGATCTCGCGCACAAGATGGCCGTGAAGGCATCCGAGGTCATCAAGGTGATGATGAAGCTGGGGCAGATGGTCACCATCAACCAGCCGCTCGATCAGGAAACCGCGATGATCGTCGTCGAGGAACTGGGCCATCGCGCGCTGGCGGCCAAGCTCGACGATCCGGAAGCGTTGCTGGTGAACGAAGGCGAAGCGCCGAGCAACGTGGAAGCGTTCGCGCGTCCGCCCGTCGTCACCGTCATGGGTCACGTCGACCACGGCAAGACCTCGCTGCTCGACTACATCCGCCGCGCGAAGGTTGCCGCGGGCGAGGCAGGCGGAATCACGCAGCATATCGGCGCATATCACGTCGAAACGCCGCGCGGTGTCGTCACCTTCCTCGACACGCCAGGCCACGAAGCGTTCACCGCGATGCGTGCGCGGGGCGCGAAGGCGACCGACATCGTCATCCTGGTGGTCGCGGCCGACGACGGCGTCATGCCGCAGACGAAGGAAGCGATCGCCCACGCGAAGGCGGGCGGCGTGCCCATCGTCGTCGCGATGAACAAGATCGACAAGCCCGACGCAAACGTCGAGCGCGTCAAGCAGGAACTGGTGGCCGAAGGCGTGGTGCCGGAAGAGTACGGCGGCGAGTCGCCGTTCATCGGCGTGTCCGCGAAAACCGGCGCCGGCATCGACGATCTGCTGGAAAACCTGCTGTTGCAGGCCGAAGTCCTCGAACTGAAGGCGCCGATCGAAGCGCCGGCCAAGGGTCTCGTGATCGAGGCGAAGCTCGACAAGGGCCGCGGCCCGGTCGCGACGATCCTGGTCCAGTCGGGTACGTTGCGCCGTGGCGATGTGGTGCTCGCGGGTTCGGCTTATGGCCGCGTGCGGGCGATGCTCGACGAAACCGGCAAGCCGACGAAGGAAGCCGGCCCGTCGATCCCGGTCGAGATCCAGGGTCTGTCGGAAGTGCCGGGCGCGGGCGAGGAAGTCATCGTCATGCCGGACGAGCGCAAGGCGCGCGAAATCGCGCTGTTCCGTCAGGGCAAGTTCCGCGACGTGAAGCTCGCGAAGCTGCAGGCGGCGAAGCTCGAGAACATGTTCGAGAACATGGGCGAAGGCGAGGTGCAGACGCTGCCGTTGATCGTCAAGGCCGACGTGCAGGGCTCGCAGGAAGCGTTGATCCAGTCGCTGCTCAAGCTGTCGACCCCGGAAGTGCGCGTGCAGATCGTGCACGGCGCCGTGGGCGGCATCAGCGAGTCGGACGTGAATCTCGCGACCGCGTCCAAGGCCGTCATCATCGGCTTCAACACCCGTGCCGACGCGCTGGCGCGCAAGCTGGCCGAGAGCAACGGCGTCGACATCCGTTACTACAACATCATCTATGATGCGGTCGACGAGGTGAAGGCGGCGATGTCCGGCATGCTGGCGCCGGAAAAGCGCGAGGAAGTCATCGGTCTGGTCGAGGTGCGGCAGGTGTTCCGCGTGCCGAAGATCGGTGCGGTCGGCGGTTGCATGGTGCTCGACGGTGTCGTCAAGCGCTCGTCGCAGGTCCGCGTGCTGCGCAACAACGTCGTGGTGCACACGGGCGAGCTCGATTCGCTCAAGCGCTTCAAGGACGATGTGCGCGAAGTGCGTCAGGGCTTCGAGTGCGGTCTGTCGGTCAAGAATTTCAACGAGATCACCGAGGGCGACCAGCTCGAGGTATTCGAAGTGACGGAAGTCGCGCGGTCGCTGTAAAGCGAACGCGGGTACCGATGTCCCGGGGGGCGCGGCCGAGGCCGCGGCCCCCTTTTTTTTGCTGGACCCGGTCCTGCCGGGTCCCGGTAGTACCCGGCCCCGCCGGGTTTTTGGAGGCGTTCGATGGCGAACAAGAAACAACGCAGCGGTGGTGCGCGCTCCACCAAGATCGCCGATCAGATCCAGCGGGATCTGTCGGAACTGATCATGCGCGAGATCAAGGATCCGCGCGTCGGCCTGGTGACCATCCAGAGCATCGAGTTGTCCCCCGATTACGCGCATGCGAAGATTTTCTTCACGACGCTGTCCGAGGACGTGCAGGCCACCCAGAAAGCGCTCAACGACGCATCGGGCTATCTGCACAATCTGCTGTTCAAGCGTCTGCATATCCATACGGTGCCGACGCTGCATTTCCATCACGACAAGACGCTCGAAAACGCATTCGAGATCTCGAAGTTGATCGATCAGGCGAATTCGACGCGCGCAAGGGACGACTGAGACGCACGATGGAGAACACCACCCCCCCCACCGGGGAAGACCGGTCCGACGACGAAGACCGCGCGGCGACGCGTGCGCCGCGGGGCGCGCGCAACGGTCTCCGGTCGCGCGTCGCGCGGGCCGCGCGTCCGCCGCGGCGCGTGCTCGACGGCGTGCTGCTGCTCGACAAGCCCATCGGTCTGTCGAGCCACGATGCGCTGCTGCGCGTGAAGGGCATGCTGCGCGCGAAGAAGGCGGGGCATACCGGCACGCTCGATCCGCTGGCCTCGGGCCTGCTGCCGCTGTGCTTCGGCGAGGCGACCAAGTTTTCCCAGGACCTGCTGGACGCCGACAAGTATTACGAGGCGACCCTGCGGCTGGGCGAACGCAGCGACACCGGCGACGCCGAGGGCGCGATCGTCGAGACGCGCCCGGTGACGTGCGATCTGGCGGCGGTCGATGCGGTGATCGCGCGTTTTCGGGGCGACATCGAGCAGGTGCCGCCGATGTATTCGGCGATCAAGCGCGACGGCAAGCCGCTGTACGAGTACGCGAGAGCGGGACAGACGGTCGAGCGGGACGCGCGCCGGGTCACGATCCACGCGCTGGAACGCCTGTCGGACGCCGCCGAACTGGCCGGCGCGCAGGAGGTGCGCGTGCGCGTGCATTGCAGCAAGGGCACCTACATCCGCACGCTGGCGGAGGACATGGGCGAGGCGCTGGGGTGCGGCGCGCATCTGCGCGCGTTGCGGCGCACGCGCGTGGGCGCGCTCACGCTCGACCAGGCGGTGACGCTGCAGGCGCTTCAGGACCGGTTGGAGGGCGATGGCCGGGCGATGCTGCCGGATGTCGCGGCGGGAAGGGCGGCGGATGCGGCGAATACGGCGGATGCGGCGGATGCGGCGGATGAGCTGCACGGCGCGCGGGGGCCGGAGATGGCGGGGGGGCGCGTCGACGAGCCGTCGGGCGACCCCGCTTTGGCGCCGGCGGCACCCGGCGAGACTGCCGGCTTCGTGCCGGCGCTCGACCCGGGCGGCTTGCTGCAACCCATCGATGCGTTGCTGTCCAGCTACCCCGCGGTTCTGCTGAGCGCCGAACTCGCGGTGCGGTTCCGTCATGGGCAACGCCTGCGTCTGGATGCGCACGCGCCGATGCGCTGGCCATCGCCATCCGGGGCGGCCGACGGCGGCATCGCCAACCCGGCGGCCAGCGCGGCGCTCGACCCGGCGACCGAGGACATCGGCCGGGTCCGCGTCTACGGGGCGAACGACCGTTTGCTGGGCACGGCGACGCTGGTTGCCGGACGTCTGGCGCCGGAGCGTCTGGTGGGAACGGACGGCGCCTGAGTGGCGCGACATCCTGCGGCGCGCGGAAGGCGTCGCCAGGCATGCCTGCCCGACGGGCGCCGTCGGCGTCGTTCAATGCGCGGCCGAGGCCGCCGCCCCCGCGTCGCCTTCCGCTTTCTGCCGCTGGGTGATCCAGACCAGCGCGATCAGCGCGAGAAAGATCCCGGCCGACAGATAGAACAGGTCGTCCACGCCCATCGTCGACGCCTGCTGGCCGAGCGCGGCGTTGAAAGCGCCCAGCGCCTGCGTATGCGACATGCCGAGCGACTGCATCCGGTCGATCGCCTGCGTGAAGGTCGGGTTGTACGGCGTGGCCTGTTCGATCAGGCGGGCGTGGTGTAGCGACGTGCGCCGGTCCCACGCGGTCGTGAACACCGACGAGCCGATGCCGCCGAACATGATCCGTACGAAATTGAACAGCCCCGACGCCGCCGGGATCCGCTCGCCCGGCAGGCCGGACAGGGTGATGGTCACCAGCGGAATGAAAAAGCCCGCGAGCGCGGCGCCCTGGATCAGCGTGGGCACCATCAGCGAAAAGGTATCGACATCGGTCGTGTAGCGCGAGCGCATCCAGAATACGATCGCGAAGATGACGAAGGCGCTGGTGGCCATGTAGCGCGGGTCGGTGCGGGTCAGCAGGCGCCCGGCCAGCGGCGAGAGCAGGATCGCGAAGACACCCACCGGCGCGAGCACCAGGCCCGCGTTGGTGGCGGTGTAGCCGAGCGTCGTCTGCAACCAGAGCGGAATCAGCACCAGATTGCCGAAATAGAGCCCATAGCCGACCGCCAGCGCGATCGTGCCACCGGTGAAGTTGCGTTTCGCGAACAGCGAGAGGTCGACCACCGGATGCGTGGCGGTGAGCTCCCAGATCACGAAGACGGCGAACCCGACGAGCGCGATCAGGCCAAGGACCACGATGGTCGGCGAACTGAACCAGTCGAGGTCCTTGCCCTTGTCGAGCATCACCTGCATGCAGCCTACCCAGACGACGAGCAGGAACAGGCCCAGCTTGTCGATCGGCAGCGCGCGGACCGCCGATTCGCGGCTGCGGTAGACGAACCAGGTCGCGACGGCCGCGACGATGCCCACGGGGACATTGACGTAGAAAATCCAGGGCCAGGAATAGTTATCCGAGATGTAGCCGCCGAGGATCGGTCCCGCGACCGGCGCGACGAGGGTCGTCATCGACCAGAGCGCCAGCGCCATCGGCGCCCTGGCGCGGGGGTAACTGCCGAGCAACAGCGATTGCGATAGCGGGATCATCGGCCCGGCCACCGCGCCCTGCAGCACGCGCGCGGCGAGCAGGAAGGGCAGCGTGGGCGCAAGGCCGCACAACCAGGACGCGATCACGAACAGCACGATCGAGATGAAGAACAGCTTCACCTGGCCGAAACGCTGGGTGAGCCAGCCGGTCAGCGGCACCGAGATCGCATTGGCGACGGCGAACGAGGTGATCACCCAGGTGCCCTGGTCGGACGCCACCCCCAGGTCGCCCGATATCGCCGGAATCGACACGTTGGCGATCGAGGTGTCGAGGACGTTCATGAAAACGGCCAGCGACACGGCGACCGTGCCGAGCACGAGGGCGCCGCCGGTCAGGGGTTCGTGGGCGCGGGGCGCGGTGGCGGCCATGGCGCTAGGCGTTCACGAGCGGGTATTGCCGATATTGGCCGCGATGATGCGCGCGATCTCGGCATCCGCCTGCGCGCCGTACTGCGCGAAGACATCGGTCTGGTAGACGGTGTTCGGCACGTTGCCGAGCTGGTCGTGTTCCTGGTCCTTGATGGTCACGTCGACATTCATCGACAGGCCGATACGCAACGGATGCGCCTGCAGTTCCTGCGGATCCAGCGCGATGCGCACCGCCAGGCGCTGTACCACCTTGATCCAGTTGCCGGTCGCGTTCTGCGCCGGCAGCAGGGCGAAGGCGCTACCCGTACCCGCCGAGAAACCCTGCACGTGACCATGGAACACCTGCTTGCCGCCGTAAACGTCGGCGGTCAGGTCGACCGGCTGGCCGATACGCATGTGGCGCAGTTGCACTTCCTTGAAGTTGGCGTCCACCCAGACACCGTTGAGCGGCACGATCGCCATCAACGGGGTGCCCGGCGACACGCGCTGGCCAACCTGCACCGCGCGTTTCGCGACATAGCCGCTGACCGGCGCGGGCAGGGTGTTGCGGGCGTAGTTCAGGTAAGCGTCGCGCACGCGCGCGGCGGCAAGCTTGACGTTGGGCTGGTTGCTCACGGTAAGGCGGTCGGTCAGCGCGCGGTTCGACACGAGCTGTTGCTGGGCTGCGTCGACCGCCGCCTGGGCGCTGCGCACCGCATCCCGCGCGTGGGAGATTTCCTCGCCCGACACCGCGCCGGTCTGCGCGATCGCGAGGCGCCGTTGCAGATCCGATCTGGCCTTCGCCAGGTCGGACTGGCGCTCGGCGACGGTCGCCGAATACGCGTTGTTGTTCGCATACAGCGTGCGGCCCTGCCGCACCGCCTGCGCCAGATTCGCCTCGGTCTGTTCCAGCGCGACCTTGGCGTCGGCGTCGTCCAGGCGCACCAGCGGATCGCCTTGCTTGACGGTTTGCGTATCGTCGGCGTTGACGGCGATCACGGTGCCCATGACCTGCGACGTAATCTGCACGACGTTGCCGTTGACGTAGGCGTCGTCGGTTTCCTCGTGGAACTGCGCGACGAGGAAGTAATAAAAGCCGTAGGCGACGGCCGCGACGATCACGATCAGCGCGACCAGCAGCAACCACCATTTGCGGCGGCCACTGGGCTTGGCGGGCGGCGGATTGGGCGCCTGACCGGGTGTCTGATTCGGCGTCTGATTGGACGTCTGATTGGGCGGGGACGTCGGCGTCCCGGCGGCCGGTTGGGGGGTGCTCATCGTGTGCTCCGGTTCTTATTCGAGATCATGTAGGCGAGGTCATTGCATCGAGGGCGTCACGCCGGGGCGGCGGCGCGCTGTCGAAGCCGCCCCCCAGCGCCTTGATCAGGCCGATCTGCTGGTCGCGCCGCTGGGACGCCAGCGTCACCAGCGTCTGGCGCTGCTGCAGCAGCGCCCGATCCGCGTCGAGTACCTGCAGTTGCGTCGACAGGCCGCCCTGGTAGCGGATCACGGCGAGCTGATAGGCCTTCGCGGCGGCGTCGTAGGCCGCCTGCGCGTCGTGCTGCTGCTGCTCGATCGAGCGGATCTGCGCGATCTGCGTGGCGACTTCGGTCAACGCGCGCACCAGCGTGTCGTTGTAGGTCGCGACGGCCGTATCGAAAGTCGCGTACCGGTCCTTCAGTCGGGCGCGCAGCGCGCCGGCGTCGAAGATCGGCAGATCGATCGCCGGACCCACCTGGATCTGCCGGCTGCCGAACTGCAGGAAATGGCCGAAGCCGAAGGCATCGAAACCGGCGGCTGCCGACAGATTGATATCCGGATAGAAGTCCGCCTTGCCGATGGTCACGCCTTGCGTAGCGGCGTCGATGCGCCAGCGCGCGGCGACGATGTCCGGGCGCCGCGACAACAGGTTCGCGGGCACGTTGTCGGGCAGCGCCGACACCGGCAACGGCTGCATCTGCGGACGGGCGATCGCCAGCCCCCGGTCCGGCCCCTTGCCGAGCAGCGCGCCCAACTGATAGCGCATGACGGTGATGCTTCCCTGAAGCTGGGAGACGAGGGTATTGCTGGTTGCGATCTGCGTGTCGGACACGCGCGTCTCGACCTGCGTGTCGAGCCCGGCGGAAAAGCGCGCGGCACTGATCTGGCCGAGCGCCTGGCGTTCGCGCGCCTCGGCCTGGGCGACGTCGAACAACGCATACTCGCGTGCCAGCGCGTTGTACTGCTGCGCGACCGAGGTCGCCAGCGCGAGCCGGGATTCCTGCTCCTCGGCCGCGCTCGCGCGTTGCTCGGAGATCGCCTGCGCGAGACCGGCGCTATTCTTGCCCCACAGATCGAGTTCGTACGACGCGGACAGCGAGGCGTTGTTCTCGGTGTACCAACTGCCGCCATAGGGTTCGGGATAGAGTGCGTTGCCCGAATACAGTTCCCGCTTCACCGAATAGTGCCCGTCGACCCGAGGATAGCGTCGCGCGTCGGCGCCGGCGGCGTAGGCGGCGGCGCGGTCCAGGCGCGCACGGGCCTCGGCGATCGACGGGTTGTTCGCCAGCGCTTCTGCGATCAGGCTGCTCAGTTGCGTATCGCCGAAGTCGGCCGCCCAGTTCATCGTCGGCCACTGGCCGCCTTGCGTCGGCAGGCTTTGCGCGGTGTCGATCCGTGCGACATCGAGCGGCTGTTTGTCGCTGCGAATGCCGGCATAGTTCGCGCAGCCGGCGAGGGAGGCGAGGCCCGCCGTGGCCAGCAGCAGCGCGCCCGCGCTGCGCGACAGCCGCGCGCGGGCGCGAAAAGACAGGGAAGGTGGATTCATGGCTTGGGCCAGTGCGTGAAACCGGTCTACCGTCGGGGTCGCCGCCACGCGGGCGCTCACTTTCCGGTACACGTTTGGTGATTGAGGATGATTTTTTTGAGCAGACGCTGCAGCGCGTCGGCCTCGTCCGGCGTGAAACCCGCCAATATTTTTTCCAGCATGTCGGTGTAGATAGGCTGCAACCCCTCCAGCATCGCATGGCCCGCCGCGCTCAGCGCGACATCGACGACGCGCCGGTCCGCCGCGCTGCGGGTACGTGCCACCAGGCCGCGGCTCTCGAGCTTGTCGAGCAGACGTGTCACGGCGCTGGCGTCGAGGCCGACCTCCCGCGCGAGATCGGCGCCGCTGCGTTGCCCCCGGCGCAGCAAAATCAGCATGCTCGCCTGCGTGCTGTTCAGCTGGAAACGCGGTAGCGTCGCGGCCTGCACCTCGGATGTCATCAACGCGCGCACCCGGGAAAGCAGATAGCAGACCGACTCGTCCGCGTACGGCTGCGACCGGGACGGTGGTGGCGCTGAAGGCCGCGCGGAACGCGGCGGCGCATCCGGGTAATCGGTTTTCGAATGCAAGATGCGTGCAATGACAATGATTGAAAGGTCACGCATTATAAGGATGGATGCCGTGGCAGGCAATGTGCGTTTGCCCGTGTGATCGTCCGGCGACATTGCCTCGCGGGCAAACGCGTGCTTAGCAAAGCCCGAATACCGTGCTATAATCGCTTGTTCCGGAATGGGCGTGCGCTAGGCCAGCATCTCTGTGACAGCGTCGGCGTACAACAATGTCCGATTCGCTTTGTCATCGGCGGTGCCATCGGGGTCGATCATCGGCTTCGGCGCCGCGTCTGCCATCGCGTTCGCAATTACACACGCTCCTGACCGTCCCTATACGTCCCGCACGTACCGATTCCACGCTTCCACGCTTCCGAGTTCCTCAATGAGCCGCGCGCTTCGCAATATCGCCATCATCGCCCACGTCGACCATGGCAAAACGACGCTTGTCGACAAACTGCTCCGTCAATCGGGCACCTTCCGTGAGAACCAACAGACCGCCGAGCGGGTGATGGATTCGAACGATATCGAAAAAGAACGCGGCATCACGATTCTCGCGAAGAACTGCGCGGTCGAATACGAAGGCACGCACATCAACATCGTCGACACGCCGGGACACGCCGACTTCGGCGGTGAAGTCGAGCGCGTGATGTCGATGGTCGACTCCGTGCTGCTGCTCGTGGACGCCGTCGACGGCCCGATGCCGCAGACGCGTTTCGTGACGATGAAGGCCCTGGCGATGGGTCTGCGTCCCATCGTGGTGATCAACAAGATCGACCGTCCGGGCGCGCGTCCGGACTGGGTCCACGGCGAGACCATGGACCTGTTCGACAAGCTGGGCGCCACGGAAGAGCAACTCGACTTCCCGGTGGTCTACGCCTCGGCGCTGAACGGCTATGCGAGCCTCGATCAGGATGCGCGCGAAGGCGACATGCGTCCGCTGTTCGACGCGATCCTGGAGCACGTGCCGGTTCGCCCGGCCGACCCGGACGCGCCGCTGCAGCTGCAGATCGTCTCGCTCGACTTCTCGACCTTCCTGGGCAAGATCGGCATCGGCCGCGTCAACCGTGGCCGTGTCAAGCCCGGCCAGGCGGTGACCTATCAGTTCGGCGCCGACGACGCGCCGAAGAGCGGCAAGATCAACCAGGTGCAAGGCTTCAGCGGCGTGGACCGCGTCCAGTTGCAGGAAGCCCAGGCAGGTGACATCGTGCTGATCAACGGCATCGAGGGCGTCAGCATCGGCGCCACGATCTGCGACGTCGGCACGCCCGAGCCGCTGCCGCTGATCAGCGTCGACGAACCCACGCTGACGATGAATTTCATGGTCAATTCCTCGCCGCTCGCCGGCCGGGACAAGAAGACCAAGTTCGTGACGAGCCGTCAGATTCGCGACCGCCTCACGAGCGAGCTGCGTCACAACGTGGCGCTGCGCGTGAAGGACACCGACGAAGAAGGTTCGTTCGAGGTGTCGGGCCGCGGCGAACTGCACCTGACCATCCTGATCGAAAACATGCGCCGTGAAGGCTATGAGCTGGGCGTGTCGCGTCCGCGCGTGGTGATCAAGGAAATCGACGGCGTGAAGATGGAGCCGTACGAAAACCTGACCGTCGATGTGGAAGACGAGCATCAGGGTGGCGTGATGGAAGAACTCGGCCGCCGCAAGGGCGAGTTGTCCAATATGGTCTCCGACGGTCGCGGCCGCACGCGCCTGGAATATCTGATTCCGGCGCGCGGTCTGATCGGTTTCCAGGGCGAATTCCTGACGCTCACGCGCGGCACGGGTCTGATCAGCCATACCTTCAACGGTTTCCAGCCGGCCAAGGAAGGCAAGATCGGCGAGCGCCGCAACGGTGTGTTGATCTCGCAGGACGACGGCGACGCCGTGGCCTACGCGCTGTGGAAGCTGCAGGACCGCGGCCGCATGCTGGTGGAACCGGGCGACCCCCTGTACGAAGGCATGGTCATCGGCATCCACAGCCGCGACAACGACCTGGTGGTGAACCCGATCAAGGGCAAGCAGTTGACCAACGTGCGTTCGTCGGGTACCGACGAAGCCGTGCGTCTCGTGCCGTCCATCAAGACGACGCTGGAATACGCGGTGGAATTCATCGACGACGACGAGCTGGTGGAAGTGACGCCCGAGTCGATCCGGATTCGCAAGCGCTTCCTGAAGGAACACGAGCGCAAGCGCGCCGGCCGCGACTGAGCTTTTGCATGAGACGGGTGCATTGAACGATGCACCGGGACGCAGCAGATGAGCGCCCCGGGCGGGAAAGCCCCCGGCGGCGGATTCCAAAAAATCCGCCGCCGGGGGCTTTTCGTTTACGGGGCGATACGGGGTGATCGTGCCGCCGCGGTCGGGCCTCGTCCGCCTGGATCCTCGCCGTTCGGCAATGCGCATCGTCACGCGGGCCGGGCTTTTCTGTCGCCGCGATGCGACGGCGTGACGCAGGCCCACGGCCAATCATGCTATGCTTCGCGGTGTAGCTCGGTCCTTTCCAGCACAACTTGATTCGCATCCGCTTAACGGTCAGGCCGTGTCGCGGAAGGGTTCTGTAACCCGCTATTTCTCGAGAAACTCGAAGAAAAGTGAGCGTAAAAATGATGAAGCAATCCCGGTCGAACTCCTACCTGTTCGGCGGAAATGCTCCGTACGTCGAAGAGATGTACGAGGAATATCTGAACAATCCCGCGGCCGTGCCCGACACGTGGCGCGATTATTTCGACGCCCTCCAGCACGTGCCCGGCGTGGACGGCAGCGCGACCAACGATGTCGCGCACACGCCCATCATCGAGTCGTTCGCGCAACGCGCGCGCTCGAACGCCTTCCTGCCCCGCATCGGCGAGCCCGGTCTGGCCACCGCCGGCAAGCAGGTATTCGTGCAGTCGCTGATCGGCGCCTACCGCTTTCTCGGCGCGCGCTGGGCGAATCTCGATCCGCTCAAACGCCAGGAACGCGCGCCGATTCCCGAACTCGAACCCCGGTTCTACGACTTCACCGAAGCCGACATGGACCAGGAGTTCAGCGCGAACAACCTGTATTTCGGCTATGAGAAGGCCAGTCTGCGGCAGATCCTGCAGGATCTGCGCGACACCTACTGCGGCACGCTCGGCGTCGAATTCATGTACATCAGCGACCCCGAGCAGAAGCGCTGGTTCAAGGAGCGCCTCGAGCGCCGCCGCTCGGCGCCGAATTTCAGCGCGAAGAAGAAGACGCACATTCTCGAACGTCTGACCGCGGCCGAAGGCCTGGAGCGCTACCTGCACACGAAATACGTGGGCCAGAAGCGTTTCTCGCTCGAAGGCGGCGAAAGCTTCATCGCGGCGATGGACGCGCTGGTGCACCACGCCGCGTCGCGCGGCGTGCAGGAAGTCGTCATCGGCATGGCGCACCGCGGTCGTCTGAACGTGCTGGTCAACACGCTGGGCAAGATGCCGGCGGACCTGTTCGCCGAATTCGAAGGCAAGCACGTCGACGATCTGCCGGCCGGCGACGTCAAGTACCACAAGGGTTTCTCGAGCGATATCGCCACCGAGCACGGCCCGATCCACCTGTCCCTCGCGTTCAATCCGTCTCATCTCGAAATCGTCAACCCGGTGGTCGAAGGTTCGGCGAAGGCACGCATGGACCGCCGCGCCGACCTCGAGGGCCGCGAAGTGCTGCCGGTGCAGGTCCATGGCGACGCCGCGTTCGCGGGCCAGGGCGTCGTGATGGAAACGCTCAACCTTGCGCAGACCCGGGGTTACGGCACGCACGGCACCGTGCATGTCGTGATCAACAACCAGATCGGCTTCACCACGTCGGATCCGCGCGACTCGCGCTCGACCCTGTACTGTACCGACGTCGTCAAGATGATCGAGGCGCCGGTGCTGCACGTGAACGGCGACGATCCCGAGGCGGTGGTGTTCGCGATCGAACTGGCGGTGGATTACCGCGCCGAGTTCCATCAGGACGTCGTCATCGACATCGTCTGCTTCCGCAAGCTGGGTCACAACGAGCAGGACACGCCGGCGGTCACGCAGCCGCTGATGTACAAGAAGATCTCGCAGCACCCGGGCACGCGCGCGTTGTACGCGGAGAAGCTGGTCGCGCAGCAGGTGCTGCCGGCCGACGGTCCGGATGAGCTGGTCAAGGCCTACCGTACCGCGATGGACGAAGGTCACCACACGGTCGACCCGGTGCTGTCGAACTACAAGAGTCAGTATGCGCTCGACTGGGTGCCGTTCCTGAACCGCAAATGGACCGACGCCGCCGATACGACGGTGCCGCTGGCCGAGCTGAAGCGCATCGGCGATGCGATCACCCGCATTCCGGAAGACTTCAAGGTGCATCCGCTGGTCGGCCGCGTGATCAGCGACCGCCGCGAGATGGCGCTGGGCAACAAGCCGCTCGATTGGGGCATGGGAGAGCATCTCGCGTATGCGTCGCTGGTCTGCTCAGGCTATGCGGTGCGACTCACCGGCCAGGACAGCGGCCGCGGCACCTTCAGCCATCGTCATTCGGTGCTGCACGACCAGAATCGCGAACGCTGGAACGACGGCACCTATATTCCGCTGCAGAACGTCGCGCCGAATCAGGCGAGCTTCACCGTGATCGACTCGGTGCTGTCCGAGGAAGCGGTGCTGGGCTTCGAATACGGCTACTCGACCTCCGAGCCGAACACGCTCGTCGCCTGGGAAGCGCAGTTCGGCGACTTCGTGAACGGCGCGCAGGTCGTGATCGACCAGTTCATCTCCAGCGGCGAAGTGAAGTGGGGCCGGGTGTCCGGTTTGACGATGCTGCTGCCGCACGGCTATGAGGGCCAGGGTCCGGAGCACTCGTCGGCGCGTATCGAGCGTTTCCTGCAACTGTGCGGCGAGACCAATATGCAGGTGGTGCAGCCGACCACGCCGGCGCAGATCTTCCATCTGCTGCGCCGTCAGATGATCCGCCAGTTCCGCAAGCCGCTGATCATCTTCACGCCGAAGTCCCTGCTGCGCCACAAGGAAGCGATCAGCTCGCTCGACGAGCTGGCCACCGGCACCTTCGAGCCGGTGATCGCCGACAAGAACGAGGTGGTCGTCGAAGCGTCGAAGATCAAGCGGGTGGTGGTCTGCTCGGGCCGCGTCTACTACGATCTGATCGCGCATCGTCGCGAAACCGTCGCGAACCACGTCGTGATCCTGCGCGTCGAGCAGCTGTATCCCTTCGCCCACAAGGCGTTCGAAGCGGAAATGAACAAGTACCCGAACGTCACCGAGGTCGTGTGGGTGCAGGACGAGCCGCAGAACCAGGGCCCGTGGTTCTATGTCGAGCACCATCTGCTGGACGGCATGAAGGAAGGGCAGAAGCTGGCGTACAGCGGTCGTCCGGCTTCGGCGTCGCCGGCGGTCGGCTATTACGCGAAGCATTACGAGCAGCAGAAGGTGCTGATCGAGGGCGCGTTCGGCCGTTTGAAGAGCACGCTGACGAAGTAAGGCGCGGCTGCAAGGCCCACAAGCAAAGCGACGAGCGGATGATCCGCGCCGCCGGACGCACCACGCGGGGACGCCCCGCGTGGCGTCCGGGCCCAATCCCCATTTTGCA
The DNA here is from genome assembly GCF_026624755.1 of Robbsia betulipollinis. NCBI lineage: Bacteria > Pseudomonadati > Pseudomonadota > Betaproteobacteria > Burkholderiales > Burkholderiaceae > Robbsia > Robbsia betulipollinis. Next base: position 906,369 of record NZ_JAPMXC010000001.1, on the reverse strand, counting down.
TTTTCTGTTCAGAGAGAAATATGGCTATCGTTGAAGTCAAGGTCCCACAATTGTCGGAATCCGTCGCCGAAGCGACACTGATCGAGTGGAAGAAGAAGGTCGGCGATCCGATCGGCCAGGATGAAATCCTGATCGAAGTCGAAACCGACAAGGTGGTGATGGAAGTGCCGGCGCCGTCCGCCGGCGTGCTGGTCGAACTGATCGAGCAGAACGGCGCGACCGTCGGCGCCGATCAGGTGATCGCCCGTATCGATACCGAAGGCAAGGCCGGCGCGTCGGCGCCCGCCTCGTCGGCACCCGCCGCCCCGGCACCCGCCGCCCCGGCTCCGGCCGCGCAGCCCGCCGCGACGCAGGCCGATGTCGCCGTTGCCGCCGCTACGCCGACCTCCAGCACCGCTTCGCCGTCCGCTGCGAAGATCCTGTCCGAGAAGGGCCTGAACGCCAACGAAGTGCCGGGCAATGGCCGTGACGGCCGTGTCACGAAGGGCGACGCACTGGGCGCCGCACCGAAGGCCGCCGCAGCGCCGGCGGCTCCCGCGCCGTCGCTTGCGCAGGTGAAAGCACCGGCGAGCGGCGAGCAGTGGCTCGACGGTCGTCCGGAGCAGCGCGTGCCGATGTCGCGCCTGCGCGCACGGGTGGCCGAGCGTCTGCTGCAATCGCAGCAGACCAACGCGATCCTCACCACCTTCAACGAAGTCAATATGCAGCCGGTGCTGGATCTGCGCGCCCGCTACAAGGACCGTTTCGAGAAGGAACACGGCGTCAAGCTGGGCTTCATGTCCTTCTTCGTCAAGGCGGTTGTGCACGCACTGAAGAAGTACCCGGTCGTCAACGCCTCGGTCGACGGCACCGACATCGTGTACCACGGTTACTTCGACATCGGCATCGCAGTGGGTTCGCCGCGCGGCCTGGTGGTGCCGATCCTGCGCAACGCCGACCAGCTGAACGTGGCCGACATCGAAAAGAAGATCGCCGAATTCGGTCAAAAGGCAAAAGACGGCAAGCTCTCGCTCGAAGACCTGACCGGCGGTACCTTCTCGATCTCCAATGGCGGCGTGTTCGGTTCGATGCTCTCGACGCCGATCATCAACCCGCCGCAGTCGGCGATCCTCGGCGTGCATGCGACGAAGGACCGTGCGGTCGTCGAGAACGGCCAGGTCGTGGTGCGGCCGATGAATTATCTGGCGATGTCGTACGACCACCGGATCATCGACGGCCGCGAAGCCGTGCTCGCGCTGGTCGCGATCAAGGAAGCGCTCGAAGACCCGGCACGTCTGCTGCTCGACATCTAAGGAACGTTCATGTCACAAGAATTTGACGTCGTCGTCATCGGCGGCGGTCCCGGCGGCTACATCGCCGCGATTCGTGCGGCGCAACTCGGCAAGTCGGTTGCCTGCATCGAGAAATGGAAGAATCCGCAGGGCGAGATGAAGCTCGGCGGCACCTGCCTGAACGTCGGCTGCATTCCGTCGAAGGCCTTGCTGGCCTCGTCGGAGGAGTACGAAAAGGTCCAGCATCACCTGGCCGACCACGGCATCAATGTGTCGGGCGTGGCGCTGGATCTGGCGAAGCTCCAGGCGCGCAAGGACGGCATCGTCTCGAAGATGACCAAGGGCATCGAGTTCCTGTTCCGCAAGAACAAGATCACCTGGCTCAAGGGGCAGGGCGGTTTCGTCTCGAAAAGCGACGCGGGCTATCAGATCCAGGTCAGTGGCGAGGGCGAGGCGCAGACCGTCACGGGACGTAGCGTGATCATCGCGACCGGCTCGAAGGCACGGCATCTGCCGAACCTGCCGGTGGACAACCGGATCGTGTCCGACAACGAAGGCGCGCTGGCCTTCGACTCGGTGCCGCAGAAGCTCGCGGTGATCGGGGCCGGCGTGATCGGCCTGGAGCTGGGCTCGGTGTGGCGCCGTCTGGGTGCCGACGTCACGGTGCTCGAAGCGCTGCCGACCTTCCTGGGCGCGGTGGACACGTCCGTCGCGAAGGAAGCGCAGAAGCAGCTGACGAAGCAGGGCCTGAAAATCCATGTGGGCGCCAAGATCGGCGAGGTCAGCGCCAGCGACGCGGGCGTGTCGATCCAGTACACCGACAAGGATGGACAGGCGCAGACGCTGCAGGCGGATCGTCTGATCGTCTCGGTGGGCCGCGTGCCGAACACCGATGGTCTGGGACTCGAGAACATCGGCCTCGCGCCGAACGAGCGCGGTTTCATCGACGTCGACGCGTCGTGCCGCACCACGCTGCCGAATCTGTACGCGATCGGCGACGTGGTGCGCGGGCCGATGCTCGCGCACAAGGCCGAGGACGAAGGCGTGCTGGTGGCCGAGATCATCGACGGGCAAAAGCCGCATATCGACTACAACTGCATTCCGTGGGTGATCTACACCTCGCCGGAAATCGCCTGGGTCGGTCAGACCGAGCAGCAGTTGAAGGAAGCGGGCCGCGAGACCAAGGCCGGACAGTTCCCGTTCATGGCCAATGGCCGTGCGCTGGGGATCGGGTCGTCGGACGGTTTCGTCAAGGTCATCGCCGACGCGAAGACCGACGAAATCCTCGGCGTGCACATCGTCGGTCCGAACGCATCGGACCTGATCGCCGAGGCGGTGGTGGCGATGGAGTTCAAGGCGGCGTCGGAAGACATCGGCCGGATCTGCCATCCGCACCCGTCGTTGTCCGAGGTGATGCGCGAGGCGGCGCTGGCGGTCGACAAGCGCGCGCTGAACATGTAATGCGGTACATTTAACCCTTGCGCATGTGACAAGCAAAGGCGACCTTCGGGGTCGCCTTCTTCATTTTCGGGCTTGACAAGTGGAAGCAAGCAAAAGCAGGCCGAAGCAGGCCGGAGGCCTACAGCATGAATGTCAGCGAATACTACGAAAAAGAGCTAGCGACGCGCGGCTACCAGTCCGACGACGCGCAGCGTGCCGCGGTGGCGCGGCTGCAGCAGTGTTACGACGAGTGGGTAACGTACAAGGGGCAGCGTGCCAACGTGTTCCGGCGCCTGGTGAGCCGTCCGGCTTTGCCCAAGGGCGTCTATATGTGGGGCGGCGTGGGACGCGGCAAGAGCTTCCTGATGGACAGCTTCTATTCGGTCGTGCCGCTCACGCGCAAGACGCGTCTGCACTTCCACGAGTTCATGCGCGAGGTGCACCGCGAACTCGAAGGGCTCAAAGGGCGGGCGGACCCGCTCGAGGAGCTTGCCGTGCGCATCGCGAAGCGCTTCCGGCTGATCTGCTTCGACGAATTCCACGTCTCCGACATCGCCGACGCGATGATGTTGTACCGTCTGCTCGACCCGCTGTTTCGCAATGGCGTGCAGTTCGTGATGACGTCCAACTACGCGCCCGACACGCTCTATCCGGACGGGCTGCACCGCGACCGGCTGCTGCCGGCGATCGAACTGATCAAGACGCATCTGAGCGTGCTCAATGTCGACGCTGGTATCGATTATCGTCGCCGTACCCTGTCGCAGGTCGTCGCCTATCACACACCGACCGGCGCGGCCGCCGACGAGTCGATGCGGCAGGCGTTCCGCGAACTGGCCGCCGTGCCCGACGAGAGCCCGATCCTGAATATCGAGAAGCGGGAGCTGCACGCGCTGCGCCGGGCCGACGGCGTCGTCTGGTTCAACTTCGCGACCTTGTGCGGTGGCCCGCGTTCGCAGAACGATTATCTCGAACTGGCCAGCCGTTTTCATACCATTTTTCTGTCGGACGTGCCGCAGATGTCGCCGCGCATGGCGTCCGAAGCGCGGCGTTTCACCTGGTTGATCGACGTTCTCTACGATCACAAGGTCAAGCTGATCATGTCGGCCGAGGTCGCCGCGGACGCGCTCTATCCGGAAGGCTCGATGGCGAACGAGTTTACGCGGACCGTCTCGCGCATCACCGAAATGCAGTCGCGCGAATATCTGGAGTCCGAACGAAGAATGGTCGATACGTCGCTGACCTGAGAGAGCCCGCGCCCGCCTGTGCGCGGGCGCGGACGTTTGCCTGCGTATTATCTAGAAATTCCGACGTATCCTATTTCTAAATAGTTGCGCCGCCGATAACTTTCTCCTTACGATCCGCAAGGCTCCACGGCGACCCGCCGCGGTGGCTGCCCGTCCCCGGCCGGATCGTTCAGCCAGCAGGAGAAAGTGATGCAACCTTACCGACAGGTGACGGATGAAGAATGGGCACGCGTCGAACCCCTGATCCCGGAGCTCAAGTACAACCCGACGCGGGATCCGCGAGGCCGCCCGATGACGAGTCGGCGGGATTGCCTCAACGCGACGATCTGGGTGATGTACAGCGGTGCGTCCTGGCAGACGCTGCCGCGCCGCTACCCGTCGTATCAAACCTGCCACCGCAGCTTCAAGGCCTGGTACGACGCCGGTGTGCTGCATCGTATCGCCCACACCCTGTTCGGTACCGCGGCGGACAGCTTCCTCGAGGTTGTCGCTGCACGCATCCGTAGTGGCACACGGGCGCGTCTGGTGTTGAAGGCGGCCAAAGCAACCAAAGCAACCAAAGCGGCCAAAGCAACCAAAGCGGCCAGATCGACGATAAAGGCCGATTCGACTTCCAGTCGGCAGGCCGCACCGGGCGGGCGCGGAAGCCGCCGGAAAGGGGCGAAGCCGCCCTCCGCTAAGCAGACGGGTCCCACGACACGTCCCTCCGCGAAACCGGCGAATGATGCGCGGGCGCTTGCAGCCCGGCGGATACCCGCCGAGGCCGTGGTGCCGCGCCAGGCGCTCGCCCGCAAAGCCGCCGTGCGTGGTCCGGCCGTCGGAAAAATCGCCACGCGGCGGACGGTGGCCACGGCGGAACCCGGCAGCGCGACGGCTACGGGAACCGCTCTCGCCGGGAAGGGCCGCGTTCGCAAGGCGACCCGTGCGCCCGCCGGGGCGCGTTCGCAGGAATTGGCAGGCGCAGCCTGACGGTACGGAAGCGCGAAGAGGAAGCCGTCGGAGCCGTCGGGGCCGCCGGTTGTCAGCGCCTGGCGGTCGGATCCGGCGCGGTGTCCCGAATCCAGGTCTGCGAGCGGCCGAGCAGGGGGACGCCCAGGTAGCCGCGGACGATCAGGTGCTCGCCGTGGTCGGCGAGTTGCAGGCGGCAATGGTAGGTCTTGCCGTTTTCCGGATCGAGGATCTCGCCTCCTTCCCATAAATCGCCGTTCTGCCGCAGATGGCGAATGATGGTCAAACCCTGCATCGGTTGATCCTTGCGTTCATCGGTACATGCCGTACAGCGTTTGTCGGGATGGTGGTTGCGGCCCAGACCGGTCAGGATGTGGCCGGTGAGCGCGCCGGAAGGGTCGCGCGTGATCTCGATAAGCGCCTTGGCCTCGTGCGTGTGATCGTCGATCGTGCGCCAGACGCCCACGGGGGAGGTCATGTCGGCCGCGTCCTTGGCTGCGCCCTCGGCCGCGCCGCGGTCGGACGTGTCGGCGGCGGCATGCGCCGCGGTGCCGGCGATCAAAACGGACGCCGTGCAACATAGCGCCACCATCACCGCGCCGCGTACGGCACGCCGTCCCCGGGCCAGGACCCGCCGGGATTCGCTGTGCATCCTCTTCATCGTTTGTCTTTCCTTTGCAATGTTGCTTGGCCGGGCGGGAGCGGACACGCGTCGCATATCGGCATCCGGATGGCCCGCCAGCGTGGAGGATAAGGCAAATCATGGCTGCGGGTCGATCCTGGCGCGCCCGGGGCTGGCGATCGGGACGATTCCCAGTCGGGGGCGGCCACCTGCGCCGCCAGCGGCGATCACGTGCGCCGCGCGTCGAATGTCGGGTCGGGATGTCGGGTCGGGAAGAAAACACCGTGAGCGCGAAGATGCGACACGCTATTTGACGTGATATTTGAATTCAGTAGACTGGACGACCATCAACGAAAAGCGGGCCCAGCGGAACGCGCGCTGGACCGCAGGATCAGGCATCGAGCGAGCGCCGGGAGCGAGGCGGGCGTCGCAGCGGGCGTCGAAATACCCGTCGCCAGCCCGCTCGCTGGGTGCTTTCACGGAGTGTGCAGGAATGGTTTTGCTGATCAAGTCCGGCGGTGCCGAGGCGATTCCCGAATGGCAATCGCTGTTGGCCGAACTTGCCCCCGATCTGGTAGTGCGCGGCTGGGACGACCCGACGGTCGCGCCCGATCGCGTACGCTATGCACTGGTGTGGGAACCGAATGCCGGCCGTCTGGCGCAGTTCCAGAATCTGGAGTTGATCGTGAGCAGCGCGGCGGGCGTTGACCATATCCTGGCCGACGCGACCGTGCCCCGGCACGTGCCGATCGTGCGGATGGTCACCGGCGAGACGGGCGAGCGTATGGCGGATTTCGTCACGATGGCCGCCTATGCATTGAGCCGCGATCTGCCCCGCATCGTCGCGGCGCAACGCGAGCAGCGCTGGGATGCGTCCCTTACCGGGCGCATGGCGAGCGAGACGACCGTCGGCATCATGGGCTTGGGAGAACTGGGGCGCGCGTCGGCGACGCGGCTGGCGGCGAGCGGTTTCCAGGTGATCGGATGGGCCCGCTCGCCGAAATCCCTGGATCGGGTGCAGTGCTACGTCGGGCGCGGTGAATTCGACGCGTTCCTGAGCCGTTCGCAGATTCTGGTCAATCTCCTGCCCGATACCGATGAAACGCGCGGCATCGTCGACGCGTCGCTGCTCGCGCGCCTGCCGCACGGCGCGGCGATCGTCAACGCAGGGCGCGGCAGCCAGCTCGATCCGGCGGCCTTGCTCGCGGCGCTCGACACCGGGCAGGTAGGCAGCGCGATGCTCGACGTCTTCGATGTCGAGCCGTTGCCCGCGAACCATCCGCTATGGCGGCATCCGAACGTGATCGTCACTCCGCATGTCGCCTCCGCAGTTTCGCGCCGCGCGAAGGCACGGCAGGCAGCGGCGGCCATCGCCGCGCACCGTGCCGGCATGCCGGTTCCGCACCTGTACGAGCGCGAACGCGGTTACTGAGATGACGGCGGGAGAGATGGCGGCGGGACGGGCCATGGTCCGTCCTCGGGCACGGCCTCGGAGCGGACTCAGACGGGGTGACGTGCGCCGGCAAGCTGCTTGCGGCGGTATTCGCCCTGACGCTCGAACATCCAGCCCGGGTACTCGGGCGGCAGCGCGCTGACCTTGCCCAGCTTTTCGAGTTCCTCGGCACTCAGCGATACGTCGCACGCGGCGATGTTGTCGTCGAGTTGCGCGATCTTCTTGGCGCCCACGATCACGCTGGTCACCACCGGCTGGTGCAGCAACCAGGCAAGGGCGATCTGCGCGACCGAGACCTTGTGCGTTTCGGCGATTTCGCGCATCACGTCGATGCAGTCGTATGCGCGGTCCTTGTTCACCGGCGGGAAATCGAAGAGCGTGCGGCGGCTGCCGGCCTCGCCTTCCTGCTCGCGGCTGTACTTGCCGCTCAGCAGGCCGCCGGCCAGCGGACTCCAGACCATCAGGCCAAGGCCTTCGCTTTGCAGCGCCGGCACCAGTTCCCGTTCCAGATCGCGCCCGGCGAGAGTGTAGTACGCCTGCAGACTCTCGAAGCGGGCGAGACCGTGGCGTTCGGATATACCGAGCGCCTTGACGATTTGCCAGGCAGCCCAGTTCGACACGCCGATGTAGCGCACATGCCCATGCTTGACAAGCGTGTCGAGCGCGCCGAGGGTTTCCTCGATCGGCGTCGCCGGGTCGAAACCATGCAATTGGTACAGGTCGACATGGTCGAGCTGCAACCGTTTGAGGCTGGCCTTGACGCCGTCGATGATATGGAAACGCGAGCTGCCGCGGGCGTTCGGACCCTTACCGGTTTCGCTGAAGACCTTGGTTGCCACCACCACGTCGTCGCGCGGGATTTTCAGGTTCTTCAGGGCCTGTCCGGTGATCTCTTCCGAAACGCCCCCCGAGTACACGTCCGCGGTGTCGATGAAGTTGATGCCGGCGTCCAGCGCGCGGCCGACCAGGCGCTCGGCATCGCCTTGCTGCAGGTCGCCGATGTTTTTCCAGATGCCGTCGGTGCCGCCGAAGGTCATCGTGCCCAGGCATAGCTCGGAAACGAAAAGACCGGTACGGCCAAGTTTGTTGTAGCGCATTCGGGATGCTCCGTGAAGGGTGAGGGGAAAACGGCGGGGAACCTTCAGCATAGCGCGGCCGACGCGATGCCGCTGCGGGCGGGCTGAACGCGGGGCCGAATGTGGAAGCAAACGCGGAACCGACGCCGAAACGACGTTATGATGTCGGGGGCCTGACTTCCGAAATCTGGGAAACGTGGACACTGTCGAAGAACAACATGCATTCCGCCTGGTGGCGGCGGTGGTCGCCAGCGCCCTGTTCATGCAGAACGTCGACGCGACGATCGTCGCGACCGCGTTGCCGAGCATGGCGCGCGAACTGCAGACCAGCGCGGTAAGCCTGAGCAGTGCGATCACCTCCTATCTCATCGCGTTGACGGTCTTCATTCCGGTCAGCGGCTGGGTGGCGGACCGCTACGGCGCGAAACGGGTCTTCCTGTGCGCGATCGCCACTTTCACGCTGGCCTCGGTTCTGTGCGCCGTCTCGACCGGCATGGGAGAACTGATCGCCGCGCGCATCGTGCAGGGCATCGGCGGCGCGATGATGGTGCCGGTCGGGCGCCTGATCCTGTTTCGCCGCGTGCGGCGCGAGGAATTGCTCTCGGCCACCACCTGGCTGACGATGCCGGCGCTGATCGGCCCGGTGCTCGGGCCGCCGCTGGGCGGCTTTCTGACCGACAGCCTGGGCTGGCAAAGCGTGTTCTGGGTCAATGTGCCGGTGGGCGCCGTCGGGCTGCTGCTCGCCTGGCGACTGATTCCTGACACCGCCGCGCCGCGCCCGCCGGCACCGGATTTGATCGGCATGACGCTGATCGGCGTGTCCCTGACCAGCCTGATGGTGGGTATCGAGACATTCGGGCGCGGCGTGCTGCCACTCGGCGTGGCGCTGTGTTGTATTCTCGCCGGCCTGCTGTGTTTTTGCCTGACCGTGTGGCATTGCCGGCGCACGGCGCATCCCGCGATCGATTTCTCGCTGCTGCGCATTCCCACGTTTCACGTCTCGACCGTCGCCGGTAGCCTGTTTCGCGCCGGTGCGGGCGCCTTGCCGTTTCTCGTCCCGCTCACGCTGCAACTCGGCTTCGGGCTGAGCGCATGGCGCAGCGGCGTGATCACGCTTGCGAGTTCGCTGGGGTCCCTGTGCATGCGACCGATGACGTCCCTTGCGTTGCGGTATTGGTCGGTACGGGCGGTATTGATCGGGAGCAGCCTTTCGTTTGCGGCGATGCTGCTGGTCTGTGCGACCTTGTCGGCATCCTGGCCGCAAAGCGCGATTTTCGCGCTCCTGCTGCTCGGCGGACTGAGCCGCTCGCTGGGCTTCGCGTCGATGGGCGCGCTGGCATTCGCCGATGTTCCCCCAGCGCAATTGTCGGCGGCGACGTCGTTCCAGGGCACGGCGCAGCAACTGATGAAGGCGGTCGGGGTGGCGGTGGCGGCGGGATCGATGCAGTGCACGATGTGGCTCACGGGACAGGCGCACGCGCAGCGTCTCGATTTCGCCTGCGCGTTCGTGACGGTCGCCGTGATGGTCGCCGTGTCCTGGCCGATGTTCGCGAAATTGTCGCCGCAGGCGGGCGCGGGCATTTCGGAAGGGAAGCGGCGGGAGAAGGGGAAGGAGAAGGGAAGGTGAGAGCGTGGAGCGCGCAGGCGCCCTTTCCGGGCAAAAACCAAACCGGATGAAAAAAAAGGCCCGCATGCGCGGACCTTTTTTGAAATTGGTGCCCAGAAGAGGACTCGAACCTCCACACCTTGCGGCACACGGACCTGAACCGTGCGCGTCTACCAATTCCGCCATCTGGGCTTTTGCAAAACCGAAAAATGTCGGCCCTACACTTTAAACAGAAAAGCCCGCTGATGCGGGCTTGACGGTAAAACATCCTATCATCGGTGCTTCAGGAACATCGTTGGTGCCCAGAAGAGGACTCGAACCTCCACACCTTGCGGCACACGGACCTGAACCGTGCGCGTCTACCAATTCCGCCATCTGGGCCAACTTGCTGCGCTTGTTTCTGACTGCATCCAACGAGGTGCCCATTATATAGACCTTTGAACCGCTGTCAAATAATTTCGCGTGCATGGCCGAGGGACCGCATAGACAGCGCATCCACGGCGGTTTTACCGTCGTCGCACGATAGGAATCGGGGCAGGGGCGAGGCTGGTGTTAGAATGTTCAGCCAGTACGTGCCGCCGCATGACGGTTATTCCGTGACGGTGCAAGATGATCTTGCCCACGCGACCGCACGCATCCTCCCCGTTTTCGATCAGGTAAGACACATCCGCGTGAAAAGCCGACAGTCCCGGGACAGAAGCACCGACAAGCCCGCCATCAAATTCGCCTATACGGTGCCCAGCCGCGAGGAAATCCTCGGAACCTTGCGGACCGCCACCGAGCCCCTGACCGGCGACGCCGTCGCCGACGCGTTGTCGATCAAGCAGGAAGAGCGCGATGGCTTCTTCAAGCGGCTCAACGCCATGGAGCGCGACGCGCAGTTGCGCATCGACGCGCGCGGCATCGTGCAGCTCGCGAACGCGGACAGTTTCGTCGCGGGCCGGGTGCAGGGGCATCGCGACGGCTTCGGCTTTCTGATTCCGGACGACGCGACCGACGACCTCTTCCTGTCGCACCAGGAAATGCAGAAGGTGATGCACGGCGACCGCGTGCTGGCGCGCATCACCGGGCAGGACCGGCGCGGGCGTCCCGAAGGACACGTGGTCGAGATCACCGAGCGGGCGGTGACGCGCGTGATCGGCCGCCTGATCCAGGAAAACGGCGCCTATGTGGTTGCGCCGGAGGACAAGCGCATCGGCCATGACGTGCTGATCCCGGCGAACGCGCTGCATGGCGCGAAGGTCGGACAGGTCGTCAGCATCCAGATCCAGGATTATCCGAGCCGGCACGCGCAGGCTGTCGGCAAGGTCGTCGAGGTGCTCGGCGAGATCGACGATCCCGGCATGGAGATCGAGATCGCGGTGCGCAAGTACGGCGTGCCGCACATCTTCTCCGACGCGGCCCAGGCGCAGGCCTCGCGGCTGCCCGACGAGGTGCGCGCCGCGGACCTGAAGCAGCGCGTCGACCTGCGCGACGTGCCGCTGGTCACGATCGACGGCGAGGACGCGCGCGACTTCGACGATGCGGTGTACTGCGAGCCGGTGAAGATCGGACGCACCACCGGCTATCGCCTGCTGGTCGCGATCGCCGACGTGTCCCATTACGTGAAGCCGGGCGAGGCGCTCGATGTCGACGCGCTGGAGCGCAGCACCTCGGTGTATTTCCCGCGCCGGGTGATTCCGATGCTGCCGGAGAAACTGTCGAACGGGCTGTGTTCGCTCAACCCGGCGGTGGACCGCTGCGTGCTGACCTGCGACATGCTGATCACCGCGAAGGGCGAGGTCAAGGCATACCAGTTCTATCCGGCGGTGATCCATTCCGCCGCGCGCCTGACGTACAACGAAGTCGCGGCCGTGCTGTCGAACACCAAGGGTCCGGAAGCGGCGAAGCGTGCGGCGATCCTGCCGCATCTGCAGGATCTTCATGCGGTGTACCGCGTGCTGCTCGAATCGCGCAAGCGGCGCGGCGCGATCGATTTCGACACGACCGAAACGTACATCGTCTGCAATCCGCAGGGCAAGATCGAGCAGATCGTGCCGCGTACCCGCAACGATGCGCACAAGCTGATCGAGGAATGCATGCTGTCGGCGAACGTCTGCGCCGCCGATTTCCTCAAGCGCAACAAGCATCCGGGCCTGTACCGGGTGCATGCCGGCCCGAGCGCGGACAAGCTGGAGAACCTGCGCACCTTCCTGCGCGGCGTCGGCCTGACGCTGAATGGCGGCGACACGCCGCACGCGAGCGATTTCGCGGCGGTGGTGCAGCAGATTCGCGATCGGCCGGATGCGCCGATGCTGCAGACGATGCTGCTGCGCTCGATGCAGCAGGCGGTTTACAGCCCGGAGAATCTGGGCCACTTCGGCCTGGCCTACGAGGCGTACGCGCACTTCACCAGTCCAATCCGGCGCTACCCCGATCTGCTCACGCATCGCGCGATCAAGGCGATCCTCGCGGGCGGCAAGTACGTACCGGACGCGGGCAGCGTGACGCTGAACACGGCGGTGTCGTCGAAGATGCGCAAGTCGCAGAAAGCCGCCGAGGCGAAGAACGCCGCCAACGCGGCGAGCGCGGCGGTTGCCGTGAAGAAGCCGACGCGCACGAAAGCGGCGGCCGGCACGGCGATCTGGGAAGCGCTCGGCCTGCATTGCTCGTCGAACGAGCGGCGCGCCGACGAGGCCTCGCGCGATGTCGAGGCCTGGCTCAAGTGCTATTTCATGCGGGACAAGCTGGGCGAGGAGTTCGGCGGCTCGGTGAGCGGCGTGGCGTCCTTCGGCATCTTCGTAACGCTGGATTCGCTGTTCGTGGAAGGGATGGTGCATGTCTCCGAACTGGGCACCGACTACTTCGAATACGACGAGGTTCGCAACGAACTGCGCGGCGAGCGCACCGGCATGCGCTATGGCTTGACCGATCGCGTGCGCATCCAGGTCGGCCGGGTCGATCTGGACGCACGCAAGATGGATTTCCGTCTGGTCACCGATACCCCCGAGCGGCCGGCCGGCATGCCCGGCGGCAAGCCGTCGAAGAAAGCCGCGAGCGCACCCACGCCCGAGGTGAAGGCTGCGCGCGCGGCTCGCAAGGGCGGTGGCAGCAACGGTAACGGTAACGGCGGCGGGCGCCCTGCGGGCGATGCGCCACCGGGCGGCCGTTCGCGCTCGCGCCGCAAGCGCTGAGTCGCTTTGATCTGCGCGGATCTACGCTGAAGCGGCACGGAAGCCGCGCCGCATGATGTCATCTATCGCCTGCCGGTTCACGCCGGCGGGCGTCTTTATTTTTTTGCAGGACACCAGCATGGCCCAATCCAAGATCCTCTACGGTTTTCACGCGGTCACCGCGCGCTTGCGGCACGATGCCGCCTCCGTCGTCGAGGTGTACTACGATCAGGATCGGCAGGACCGCCGGATGAAGGAATTCCTGGCGACCGCCAAGGAGCAGGGCGTGCGTCTGATCGCCGCGAAGGGCGTGCGGCTCGACGGCATGGCCAGCAACCTCAAGCATCAGGGCGTGGTGGCGCTTGCGCCGGATGTGCCACTCGCGCAGTCCCTGACCGAACTGCTGGATGTCGTGCAGGGTCCCGCCTTGCTGCTGGTGCTCGATGGCGTGACCGATCCGCACAATCTGGGTGCCTGCATGCGGGTAGCGGATGCTGCCGGCGCGCATGCGGTGGTGGCGCCCCGCGACCGTGCGGTCGGCTTGAACGCCACGGCGGCGAAGGTCGCGAGCGGAGCGGCGGAAACCATGCCCTATATCACCGTGACGAACCTCAGCCGCGCGCTGCGCGAGTTGAAGGATGCCGGCGTCTGGATCATCGGCACGTCCGGAGACGCGACGGCCAGCGTCTACGAGACGCGTCTGGAGGGTCCGGTCGCGATCGTGATGGGTGCCGAGGGCGAAGGCATGCGCCGCCTGACGCGGGATCTGTGCGACGAGGTCATGCACATTCCGATGCTGGGCAGCGTCGAGAGCCTGAATGTCTCGGTGGCTTCCGGGGTGTGCCTGTTCGAGGCCGTGCGGCAGCGTCTCGCCAAGAAATAGGCACGGTCGTCCCGGGTCGCAGCGAGCCGCGCTGCGCTGCGCTATTTTCGGTTTTTTGGGGCTTGTTTCGTTATCGGCAGGGGAGTCGCGCGCGCGGGGATCTAGAGTGCTAGCGAACGCAGGCGCGCGCCACGCGCCCTTCTTCCGCCAGTGCCGATCCAGGAGAATCCCAATGGATGTCGTTTCGAACCCCCGCATTTCATCCGCCGACGCATCCTCGTCGGGCCTAAACAGCGCGGACGATGTCTCCGGTCTGGACGAGAAGAACGAGGCGATTCATGTATGGATGAACGGTGGCACCTTCACCCGTCCCATGGGTTTGTCGCAGGGCGGCGAAGCGTCCTCCAGCAATGGCCTCGGGCATGTCGGCTTGTCCACCATTGCCCAGGGCGCGGCATCGGGCAGTGAATCGCTCGGCACGAGTCATTCGCAAGGCCTCTCGCTGCGCGAGGGAACGGTCGTCCGACCCGACGCCAGCACGACAGCCGGCAGCAGCAGCGCCATCACGGTCGGCGCCTTGGCCGGGGGCGCGGCCCTGGCCGGCGGCGCGATCGCGGCGGGGGGAATCTCCTTCAGACCGGTCTCCACCACCTTCTTGCCGACATCGTCGCGCGTGTCCACGTCCGACACGGCGTCGAGCGCTTCCAGCGATACTGATTCGACCATGAGCGACGATTCGGTGTCGACGGCGTCGAGCCAGTCTTCCGTGTATAGCGAAAGCGCGTCAGTGGAGAGCAAGGATGCGCTCGACCCGACGACGACGACCGGAACCACGGCCTCCGACAACAGCACCGCCACCAGCATCGACACCGCCGTCAGCAATAGTCTCGCCGCCGACGGCAGCCTCACCACGGCCGTTGATGCCAACCTCGCCGCCCAGGGCACCACCACCTCAGCCACGAGCGCCGACACCAGCACCGATACCGACACCAGCACGGATTCCGGCAGCGACACCACGATGCCAAGCAGCACGGATGTCCGGCCGAGCGGCGACACCCGCAGCGCCGAGGACATCGTCAACAGCAACACCACGCTGAAGAACATGGGAAATCAGGAGAGCATCCTGAGCAATCTCAAGAAGCAGTGCGGTGACTGGACCGACCCGTCGCTGACGCCCGATCAACGCGCGGATGCCGCCTATCGCGCGAGCGAGGTCGTCAACTACGTCAAGAGCTCGGCGGCCTCTGACGGCACCGCGCGTTCCACCGATGTGACCGAGGACGGCAAGATCGACGGCTTCACCTCGAGCGGACAGGCGCGGCATGGCACCGAGGCCGGCATCATGAAGGATTTCGGCGAGAAGGGCTATTCGTCGCTGCCGACCGACCACCGCTTGCCGACGACGACCGACCCGTACGTCAATAAGGACGGGACGACGAAGAGCAATGCGAAGGTGATCGGCGAAAAGATCGCGAAGGTGCTGCTGAGCATCGTCAAGGTGGTCATGAACATCGCCTCGCAGTTGCTCAGCGTGGTGGCCGATTTGAAGATTCCCGGTCTGAGTCAGCTTGCCGCGGCGGCGTCGGCGGGTACAGAAGCCGTGAGCGGCGCGGCCAATATCGGCGTCACCGCGCTCGACGGCGGCGACGTCAAGGCGGCCGCGAAGCAGATGGGTATCGATGTCGCCGAACAGGCGGTCAGTTCGCTGACCGCGCCGGGTGTCGGCAAGGCGGTGGGTAAGGGTATCGAGGAAGGCGTGGAAGCGGCGGAAACCACCGCGCAGCGGGCGAAGGAAGCCGCCAAGGCGGGCGCGGAACAGGTCGCCGGGCAGGTATATGGGCAATATGGCCCGTCGCCCAGCTCGCTGTTGAGCTGACCGCGCGCGTGCCCAGCGCGGTGTTCAACCGAAAAGCCGGCTTCTTTCGCTACACTAGCGGCTCCCTTCTTTCTCGAACATCGCGATGACCCAGGATGAATTGAAACGGCAGGTCGGCCAGGCGGCCGTCGAGTATGTACTGGCGCACACGGGCGCGGGCGTCGTGCTCGGCGTGGGTACCGGCAGCACCGTCAACTGCTTCATCGACGCGATGGCGCCGCATCGCGACCGCTTCCAGGGGGCGGTATCGAGTTCGCTCGCGTCCACGCAACGCCTGGAACATCACGGCTTCACCGTCATCGATCCGAACGCGGTCACGTCGGTCCCGGTCTATGTCGACGGCGCCGACGAGATCGATCCCCGGGGCAATATGGTGAAGGGCGGCGGCGGAGCGCTGACGCGCGAGAAAATCCTGGCATCGCTGGCCGATGTCTTCGTATGCATCGCCGACGCCTCCAAGCGCGTGCCGGTGCTGGGCGGTTTTCCGCTGCCCATCGAGGTGGTGCCGATGGCGCGTGCGTTGATCGAGCGCCGCGTGCGGGCGTTGGGCGGCATGCCGACACTGCGCGCAAACCCTGACGGCACCGCCTTCGTGACCGACAACGGTCATCAGATCCTGGACGTGCGCGGGCTGACGGTCGGCGACCCGCTGGCATTCGAGCAGCAGGTGAACGCCTGGCCGGGGGTGCTGACGATGGGGGTGTTCGCGCTGCAACGCGCGGACATGGGGCTGTTCGCGACCGCCACGGGCATCGAGACGGTTCGCTTCGGCTGAGCGGCGGGCGCCCGCTCAGTTCGCGCTGGGCGGCGGCACGAAACCGTTGACCGCGTCGGCGCCGTCGCCGAAGAAGAATTTCTCGGTCTGCTTCATCAGATACTGGCGCGCACGCGTGTCGGCCATGTTCAGGCGGTTCTCGTTGATCAGCATGGTCTGCTGCTTGAGCCAGTCCTGCCAGGCCTGCTTCGACACGCTTTCATAAATGCGCTTGCCGAGTTCGCCCGGAACGGGCGGGAAGTCGAGTCCGTCGGCGTCGATGCCGAGCTTCGCGCAATGGACGATGCGAGCCATGTCAATCTCCTTCAGGGGGTGAGACGCAGGCGGCGCGACCTCGTGCGCGGCGCCTGCGCGGATTCAAAGCGGCTTGATCAGCACCAGCGACTTGCGCTGCCAGTTGTACAGCCGGCGCCGGTCTTCCGGCAGGTCGTCGACGCTGGCCTTGACGAAGCCGCGTTTCAGGAACCAGTGTTCGGTACGGGTCGTGAGCACGAAGATGCGGTTCAGGCCGCGCGCGCGGGCGCGTTGTTCGATGCGTTTGAGCAGGCGTTCGCCATCGCCCGATCCCTGCGCTTCGGGCGAAACGGTCAGGCAGGCCATCTCGCCGATGCGTTCCTGCGGATAGGCATAGAGCGCGACGCAGCCGAACAGCACGCCGTCATGCTCGATCACCGAGAAATGGTCGATATCGCGTTCGAGCTGATGCCGGTCGCGGCGTACCAGCGTGCCGTCGGTTTCGAGCGGCTCGATCAGCTGGATGATGTTGCCGACATCGTCGGGCGTGGCCTCGCGCAGGCTTTCCAGATTCTCGTAGGCGATCATGCTGCCCACGCCATCGTGCGTGAACAGCTCCAGCAGGATCGAGCCGTCGAGCGCGGACGGGATCAGGTAGGCACGCGGCACGCCGCTGCGGCAGGCGCGCACGACATGCTTCAGATAGAAATCCGTGTTCTCGTCCACCGTGCCCGACTCGCGCAGGCGCTGGGCATCGTCGAAGGAGAGTTCGCGCAGCAGCTTGCCGTCCGCGGCGCTCACGCCCTCGTTCTCGGTGATGAAGATCAGCTTGTCCGCGCGCAGCGCGATCGCGGCGGCGGCAGCCACGTCTTCCATCGCCAGATTGAACGCCTCGCCGGTCGGCGAGAAGCCCAGCGGCGAGAGCAGCACGAGCTTGCGGTTGCTCAGCGAATGGCGGATCGAATCGGCGTCGATCTTGCGCACGATGCCGGTGTGCTGGAAATCGACGCCATCGACGATGCCCACCGGCCGCGCCGTCACGAAATTGCCCGACACGATGCTGATGTGCGCGTGCGCCATCGGCGTGTTGGGCAGGCCCTGGCTGATCGCGGCCTCGATATCCAGCCGCACTTCGCCGGCGGCTTCCTTCGCGGATTCGAGCGCCGGGGCGTCGGTGATGCGAATGCCGCCGGAGAACTGCGAGTCCAGGTGGCGCAACCGCATCGAGTCCTCGACCTGCGGCCGCGAGCCGTGCACCAGCACGATCTGCATGCCCATCGCGTGCAGCAGCGCGATGTCCTGGACGAGCGCGTTCAGGCGCCCCTCGTGGACCAGTTCGCCGCCGAACGCGACCACGAAGGTCTGGTTGCGGAATGCGTGGATATAGGGGGCGACCGAGCGCAGCCAGTCGACGAACTGGGCTTGCGACGATGCGTGCGCCGCTGCTTGGGCCGCTGCATCGGCGGCGATGACGGGATCGGATTGCGAATTCATGGCGCGATTATAATGCGCTGCTATGCCGAACGCTGCCAAACCTTCTCGCCCCGAGCGACACCCCCCCGCGCAAACGGGCAATGCCACCCCCGCCACGTCCGCCGAGGGGGCCGTCGCGAACCTGCCGCGGCGGTCCGCCGCGAAGCCGGCGCGCGCAGAACCGCGCCCGGTGGTGCCGCCGAATCCCGTGGGCGTCATCACGTTTCCCGAGGCGCTGCCGGTTTCCGCGCGGCGCGAGGAGATCGCCCGCGCGATCCAGCAGCATCAGGTCGTGATCGTCAGCGGCGAGACCGGTTCCGGCAAGACCACGCAGTTGCCGAAGATCTGCCTGGCGCTGGGACGCGGGCGCGGCGCGGGCGGTACCGGTCTGATCGGGCACACGCAGCCGCGCCGCATCGCGGCGTCCGCGACCGCGCGCCGCATCGCCGACGAACTGCGTTCGCCGCCCGGGGAGATCGTCGGCTACAAGGTGCGTTTCAACGACACCCTGTCGCCCGGCGCGTCGGTCAAGTTGATGACCGACGGCATCCTGCTGGCCGAGACGCAGTCCGACCCGATGCTGCGTGCCTACGACACGCTGATCATCGACGAGGCGCACGAGCGCAGCCTGAACATCGATTTCCTGCTGGGCTATCTCAAGCAGTTGCTGCCCCGGCGCCCCGACCTGAAGCTGATCGTCACCTCGGCGACCATCGACGCCGCGCGTTTCGCCCGCCACTTCGGCGTCGCGCGGCCGGTGTGGGTGAGCGCCGGCATGCGGGCCGACGCGCAGAAGGCGCCGGCGCAGCCGGACGCGACGGACGCGACGGACGACATCGTGCCGGCGCCGTCGATCGAGGTCAGCGGCCGCCTGTACCCGGTCGAGGTCCGTTATCGTCCGGTGCAGGCGGATGTCGTGCCGGCGCAGCCCGGCGGCGGCCCTGGCGGCCGTATCGCGGGCGGCCCGGCCGAGGGAGCGGCCGCCGCCCGGCGTCGCGCCGAGCAGGGCGGACGCGACGGCGGCCGGGGCGGGGCGCGACAGTCCGAGCGCGACATGATCGACGGCATCGTCGACGCGGTCGACGAACTGGCGCGTACGGGTCCGGGCGACGTCCTCGTCTTTCTGGCCGGAGAGCGCGAAATTCGCGAGACGGCGGAAGCGTTGCGCAAGCACCATCCGCCCCATACCGAGATTCTGCCGCTGTTCGCCCGGCTCTCGGCCGCGGAGCAGGAACGCGTGTTCCGCACGTCGAACGCGCGTCGCATCGTCCTCGCGACGAACGTCGCCGAGACCTCGCTGACGGTGCCAGGGATCCGTTACGTCGTGGATACCGGGCTGGCGCGCGTCAAGCGCTATTCGTATCGCAACAAGGTAGAGCAGTTGCAGATCGAGCCGATCTCGCAGGCCGCCGCGAATCAGCGCGCGGGCCGTTGCGGACGGGTGGCGGACGGCATCTGCATCCGGCTCTACGAGGAAACGGATTTCACCGCCCGCGTGCGCTTCACCGATCCGGAAATCCTGCGCTCGTCGCTGGCAGCGGTGATTCTGCGGATGAAATCGCTGCGGCTCTCCGATATCGAAGCATTTCCGTTCCTGGAGCCGCCGCCGGGCCGCGCGATCGCCGATGGCTATCAGCTGCTCGCCGAACTGGGCGCGGTCGACGACGACAACGCGCTGACCGCGCTCGGGCGCGAACTCGCCCGGCTGCCGCTCGATCCACGGGTCGGCCGGATGATCCTGGCGGGGCGCGACAACGGCGCCTTGCGCGAAATGCTCATCATCGCCGCGGCGCTGTCGGTGCAGGATCCGCGCGACCGGCCGCTGGAGGCGCAGGAAGCGGCCGATACCGCGCACAGGAAGTTCGCCGACGAGCGCTCGGAATTCATGGCCTGGCTGAATATCTGGAAGTGGTTCACCGAGGCGGTCGAGCACAAGAAAACCAATCGGCAGCTGGTCGACAGCTGCCGCGCGAACTTCCTCTCGCATCTGCGGTTGCGCGAGTGGCGCGATGTCCACACGCAACTGATGACCGTGGTGCGCGAGCAGGGCTGGCGCCTGGCGGAAACGGATGCCACCTACGAACAGCTGCACGGCTCGCTGCTGGCCGGCCTGCTGGGCAATATCGGCATGAAGGCCGAGGACGAACCGCATTATCTCGGCGCGCGGGCGATCAAGTTCCATCTGTGGCCCGGCTCGACGCTGGGCAAGAAGGCGGGCAAGTGGGTGATGGCCGCCGAAATGATCGAGACCACCCGGTTATACGCGCGCTGCGTCGCGAAGATCGAGCCGGAGTGGATCGAACGGGTGGGTGCGCACCTGCTGCGCAAATCGCTTGCCGAGCCGCATTGGGAGAAGAAGGCCGGGCAGGTGGTGGCCTTCGAGCGCGCGACGCTGTACGGGCTGCCCATCTACCAGCGCCGCCGCGTCGAGTTCGGCCGTCAGGATCCGGCGCGTGCGCGCGAGCTGTTCATTCGCGCGGCGCTGGTCGAGGGGGAATTCGAGACCCGGTTGCCGTTTTTCGCGCACAACCGCAAGCTGCTGGCCGAGATCGCCCAGCTCGAGCACAAATCGCGGCGCCAGGACGTACTGGTCGACGACGAACTGATCTTCGCCTTCTACGATCAGCAGATTCCGCCCGGCGTGTACACCACGGTCGATTTCGAGAAGTGGTATCGGCAGGCATCGCGCGGACCGACCGCGGGCGAGACGGCGGCGCCTGGCGGCGCGCGCCTGCTCTACCTGTCGCGCGACGACCTGATGCGTCACGAAGCCGCCGGCATCACGACCGATCTGTTTCCCAAGCGCGTGCGCATCGCCGGTCACGAAATGGCGCTGGCCTACCATTTCGAACCCGGTTCGCCACGCGATGGCGTCACGCTCGCGGTGCCGCTGTTCGCGCTCAACCAGGTCAGCGCGGTGCGGTGCGAATGGCTGGTCGCGGGCATGCTCAAGGAGAAGGTGCAGGCCTTGCTGAAATCTCTGCCGCAGAAACTGCGGCGCCATTGCGTGCCTTTGCCGGAATACGCCGCGGGCTTCGTCGAGCGCCACGCGGCGCGCGTCTACGCGCCATCGGTGGCGAGCGGGGCACCGTTGAACGAAGGCGTGATCGATGCATTGCTGGGCGATGTCCGCCAGCAGAAGCAGGTACAGGTTCGCGCGACCGACTTCAAGCTCGAGACGCTGGCGCCACACCTGTTCATGAATTTCAAGGTGATCGACGAACACGGCCGGCAACTGGCGATGGGGCGCAACCTCGCGCAGCTGCGGGTGGAGTTCGGCGGGCAGGCGCAGCAGCTGTTCGCGGAGATCGCGCTGGCGGGCGTGCAACGCGACGGCGACGAGGAGGACGGCGCCGATGCGATCGCCGCGGACCCGGGCAACGCCGTCGCGCTGCCCGGTCGCGGCGCGCGGGAGACGCGCCCGAACGCCGGTACCGCGGGCGCGCGCGGTACCGCGCCAGGCACCGCCGGTCAGTCGTCGGCGCGAAGGACCGGAACCGAAAAAGGCGCGGCCGTGCCAGTCGCCGGTACGTCGGGCGTAGGTACGTCGGGCGCTGGCGCGAACGCGGCACTCTACGAAAACCTGACCAGCTGGAACTTCGGCAAGCTGCCCGAGTTGCTGGAGATCCGTCGCGGCGGCAACACGCTGTACGGCTATCCCGCGCTGGTCGACCGCGGCACGCATGTCGAGGTGCAGGTCTTCGATTCGCCGCAGGAGGCGGCCCCGACGCATCGCGCCGGCTTGCGCCGCCTGTTCGCGCTGCAACTGCGCGAGCCGCTGAAGTTTCTCGAAAAGAACCTGGCGGGCCTGCAGCAGATGGCGATGCAGTTCATGTCGCTGGGCACGCTCGAGGAACTGCGCCGGCAGGTGATCGACTGCACGATCGATCGCGCCTGTCTGGCCGAACCGCTGCCGGACGACGAAGCGAGCTTCGCCGCGCGGCGCGACGAGGGGCGCGGCAGGCTGTCGCTGCTGGGGCAGGAGGTCGCGCGCCTGGTCGGCACGATCCTGACCGAATACACCGATGTCTCGAAAAAACTGCTGCAGGCGAAAAGTTTCGTCGCGGCGCACGACGACATGCAGCAGCAGTTGCAGGCGCTGGTGCACAAGCGTTTCATCGCCGACACGCCGTACCCGCAGCTTGCGCATTTTCCGCGTTATCTGAAGGGCATTGCATTGCGCATCGTCAAGCTGAAGGCCGACACGCAACGCGATGCGCGGGCGAGCGCGGAATTGACGCCGCTCAAGCAGCAGTACCAGCGCGTGGCGAGCCAGTGGCGCGCGGGCGCGGACCCCCGTCTGGACGAGTTCCGCTGGCTGC
Organism: Robbsia betulipollinis; assembly: GCF_026624755.1. Classification (NCBI taxonomy): domain Bacteria; kingdom Pseudomonadati; phylum Pseudomonadota; class Betaproteobacteria; order Burkholderiales; family Burkholderiaceae; genus Robbsia; species Robbsia betulipollinis. Next base: position 884,054 of record NZ_JAPMXC010000001.1, on the reverse strand, counting down.
TCGAGGAGTTGCGCATATCGCTGTTCGCGCAGGAACTGAAGACGCCGATGCCGGTCTCCGTCAAGCGTCTGCACAAGGTCTGGGAGTCGATGCAACGCTAGCGGGCCTGTAAGGGTGCATAACACCCTCTATGTGTTGCGCGGCGTTCCACCCGTCCTGAAAAGCTCTACAATAACGGCACTTCTGCTAGGGAATTCCATGCGTTTCTCGCTTTTCGGTCGTTTTGGCCGACGTTTCGCCGTCGCGGCAGCCGCCGCCGACGTTTCTTCGCGGACCCCGGACGGCGCGCGGCGCGCGACGTCTCCCCGGACGGCGTACGGCGGCATGCCGGCGCTCAGGCGGGGGCTGTCGGCGGCGTGCCTGACGCTCGCCGGCCTGGGTGGATTGGGCGGGGCGACGTACGCCGTTCCGGCGCTGGCGGCCGATACCGCGCCGCTGCCTGGCGCGGGTGCCGGCACCGTGATCATCCTCAATTCCGCCGAGGCGAGCATCTCGCTGATCGATGAGGCCAGCGCGAAGGTGACGAGCACCTTCGCGGTGGGCAAGGAGCCGCATCACCTGATGGCGACGCCCGACAACAAGTCGCTGATCGTCGCCAACTCGATCTCGAACAATCTGGTGTTTCTCGACCCCAAGACGGGTCAGATCCAGCGGTGGGTCGAGAATATCGAGGACCCGTACCAAATCGGTTTCTCGCCCGACAAGAAGTGGTTCGTGACCGCGGGCCTGCGGCTCGATCGCGTCGATCTGTACCGCTACGACGGGCAGAACCTGACGCTGGCCAAGCGTCTGCCGCTCGCCGTCATGCCCAGCCACATCGCCTTCACCCGCGACAGCCGCATCGCGTTCATTTCGCTGCAGGTGTCCGGCGAAATCGCGGCGATCGACCTCGCGACGCAGACGGTGTTGTGGAAAATGAAGGTCGGCCCGGTGCCGGCAGGCATGTGGATGACGCCCAACGACCAATACATGCTGGTCGGCATGACCGGCGCGGACTACGTCGCGGTGGTCGACTGGCGTAACCAGAAGGTGATCAAGACGATCCACACGGGCCGCGGCGCGCACAATTTCCGCTCGCTGGCCGATGGCCGGCACGTGGCCGTGTCGAACCGGATGGAAAGCTCGATCTCGATCATCGACGAGCAGACGCTGACGAACGCCGGCGACATCACGGGCTTGATGCCCGGCCCGGACGACATGGAACTGTCCGCGGACCGCCGCTATCTGTGGGTGGGCTTTCGTTTCGCCAAGCACGTCGGCGTGATCGATCTGACCACGCGCAAGCTGGTGCGTACGATCCCCGTGGGACGCTCGCCGCACGGGATCTATTTCTTCAATCGCGCGCCGTGGACGGGCCCGAACGGCGGTTGAGTAGCGAGGAAGTGCCATGTTCCATACCCTGTTTTCCGCCGCGGACACCCTGGTTTCGTGGTTGCAAACCGAGATATTCACCACCATCGTCGAGCCGCTGTTCTACAAGGTCGGCTTGATGGACTACGACGAAGACACCTACGACGCGTTGTACTGGTTCATCATCGCGATCTGCGAGATCGGCCTGATGTACGCGGTGTTGCGCCCGCTCGAAGCCCTGTGGCCGGCCGAGCGCTGGACCGACCGGCGCAGCGTGCGGGTGGACGCGATCTATACCTGGATCACCCGGCTGGGCGTCATCAACGTGCTGTTCTTCTTCTTCCTGCAGCCGCTGTTCGACTCCGCGCAGGAAGCGCTGCGCATGCACGGCATTCACAATGTCGATCTCGATTCCCTGTGGCCCGGCATGGCGCGACGGCCGCTGGCGAGTTTCCTGTTCTATCTGATCGTGCTCGATTTCGCCGGCTACTGGTACCACCGCTGGCAGCATCGTTTCGGCTGGTGGTGGGAATTGCACGCGGTGCATCACAGTCAGCGGCAGATGTCCCTGTGGTCCGATGACCGCAACCATATCGCCGACACGCTGATCGAGGCCGGCTTCTTCGCGTCGATCGCGTTATTGATCGGCGTGCAGCCGTCGCAATTCGTGCTGCTGCTGGCCGCGAGCCAGATCGCGCAGAGCGTGCAGCACGCCAATACCCGGATCGCCTTCGGGCCGGTGCTGGAACGACTGGTCGTCAGTCCCGGGTTCCACCGACGGCATCATGCGATCGGCTATGGGCACGAGGGCGTCTGGTATGGCTGCAATTTCGGCGTGCTGTTTCCGTGGTGGGATATGCTGTTTCGCACCGTGTCGTGGAACCGGCAGATCGAGCCCACGGGCATCCGTGACCAGCTCGACACGCCGCACGGCGCCGGACGCAACTATGGAGAGGGCTTTTGGTCGCAACAGTGGCTGGGAATGGGGCGCTCGGCGCACCGCGTCGGATTGTGGCTGAGCGGCCGGGGCCGGCGCAACGACGAGGAACGCTCGGGCGCGAACGGATGAGCGCGGGAACCGCGCCGGACGGGGCGATTCCCGCCTTTCGCCACGGTCTCGCGGGAGCGCGCGCATGAACGACCTGCTCGGTTCGCTGTTGCGCGCGCTCGCCGGCCTGCTGCATCCGCGCGTCTGGTGGCTGACCGCCGCGCCCTTCGTCATGTCGGCGCTTCTGTGGGGGCTGCTCTTCTGGTATGGCTGGGAATGGGCGGTCGCACGGACCCAGCACTGGCTCGGGCAATGGCCGGCGCTCGGTTCGATCGAGAGCGCGATCGCCTTCATCGGGCTGAGCGGCCTGCACTTCGTCTTCGCGCCTTTCCTGGTGGTGGCGCTGGCCATCCCGCTGATCATCGCGACCATTCTGGTGGTGATCGGCGCGACGTCGATGCCGTCGATCGTCTCGCATCTGGGCCGCCGGCGTTACGCGGCGCTCACCCCGCGCCATGGCGGCGGCTTTCTGGGCAGCATGCTGCATTCCCTTTCGGTCACCGCGATCTTCTTCGTGCTGATGGTGCTGAGCGCGCCGCTGTGGCTGATCCCGCCGTTCTTCGCGATCCTGCCGCCGGTGCTCTGGGGCTGGCTGACCTATCGCGTCATGAGCTATGACGCGCTCGCCGAGCACGCGACGCCGGACGAGCGGCGGCGCCTGATACGCCGCCACCGCTGGCCGCTGGTCGCGATGGGTATCGTCACGGGACTGCTGGGGGCGGTGCCGGCGATGGTCTGGGCGTCCTCGTTGATCGCGATCGTGCTGTTTCCCATCGTCGCGGTGATTTCCATCTGGCTGTACGTGCTGATCTTCGTGTTTTCGGGGCTGTGGTTTACCCACTACTGCCTGGCGGCGCTGTCGGTCATGCGCGCGAACGACGCGGCGGCCGCGCCTCTGTAGAATGATCGGGCACCTCACCTACTGAAAAGGATTCGGCATGGGCTTCGGCATCATCATCGTCGGCGACGAAATCCTGTCGGGACGCCGCGCGGACAAGCATCTCCCGAAATTCATCGAACTGCTCGGCGCGCGGGGCCTGGCGCTCGACTGGGCCGAATACGTGGGCGACGAACGCGCGCGCATCACGGCCACCCTCAGGCGCACGTTCGCCTCGGACGACGTGGTCTTTTCCACGGGCGGCATCGGCGCGACGCCGGACGACCATACCCGGCAATGCGCCGCCGCGGCGCTTGGCGTGCCGCTCGTGGTGCATCCCGAGGCCGAGGTCCTGATCTTCCAGCGCACGCGCGAGATGAATGGCGGCGCCGAACCCGATATGCGCACGCCCGAAAATCAGCATCGCCTGCAGATGGGCGCGTTTCCCGCCGGGGCGACGCTCATCCCCAACAGCTATAACCGGATTCCCGGCTTCTCCGTCGCCAACCACCATTTCGTGCCGGGTTTTCCGGTGATGGCCTGGCCGATGATGGAATGGGTGCTGGATACGCACTATGCGCCGCTGCACCATCACGATGTGCGCCTTGAACGCTCGGTGCTGGTCTTCGGTTTGATGGAATCGGCGATCGCGCCGCTGATGGCATCGATCGAAAGCGAATTTCCGACGGTGCGGGCGTTCAGCCTGCCCAGCGTCGGCGACGCCGAACGGGGGGCCGTCTATGCGCGCCGCCATATCGATCTGGGCGTGAAGGGAGGCGCGGCGGTGGTCGACCAGGCCTTCGCCCGGTTGCGCGACGGCGTGCAGGCACTGGGGGGCGAGATGGTCGATCCGCCCGCCAGGGCGTCCTAGCCTCGCTAGGCGCCGATCCAGGGCAGGCCGCGGTAGCACCATCCGGCAACGGACTTGCGGTGCCCCTGCGCGTCCTTGCCACCTTCGAATCCTTCCAGCACGTCGAATGCCGCGGTGAAGCCTTCCTGCGCAGCAAGAGCCGCGGCCGCCTTGGAACGGGCGGCGCTACGGCATAGCAGCAGCATCGGCGTATGCGCCGCGGCAATGTCCCGCAACGCCGCCAGGAAGTGCGGATTGCGCGCGCCGGCCGGATAGTCGATCCATTCGATATGCGCATACTGGCTGGCCGCCACCAGCGGGCGTCCGACCCAATCCAGTTCGGCGCGGGTGCGCAGGTCGATCAGACGCGCTTCCGGTACCTGTTCCAGGAACGCGAAAGTCTCGGCCGGCGTCAGCGCGCCGGCGTAGGGCAGGGCATCGTCGGCAGCGCGCTGCGCGGCGGTGGCGAGCAGGTGATCGACAGTCGTCATCGTGGCTCACTCTAAAAGGACCATTCTAGCGCCTCGTTGATGATCGAGTTGCCGTCGCCTTTCGTATTCCCGACATTCCGGCAGGGCCTGACGAGCCGAATCCGCTCCGCGCATGCTGGATCAAATCGCCGATTCGTCCTATATTGGTGCTTGCCTTAAAAAAGTGCATGCATTGGCACCAATGCAGTGCATTCGATCGGCTGCGCATGCATCGAACAAGGCACGAAGGCATGCCCTGGGCCACTGGCAACGGGCGAGTCCGCCACAGGCGGGTCGCGACGCCTCGTTTAGGTGCACGGGCATAGTTCATGCTCTGATTGATGCTTTCGTGGCAGGCACCCGCCGACCTGGCTGGAATCGCCGGCCGGCAAACACGTTGGCGGCGACCTCGCCGTCGCATGAGACATATCTGGAGATAGGTAATGAGCAAAACCGTGGCCGACGTCATCAAGCTCGTCAAGGACGAGGACGTCAAGTTCGTCGACTTCCGCTTCACCGACACCAAGGGCAAGGAACAGCATGTGTCGGTCCCGGTCTCGCACTTCGACGAAGACAAGTTCGAAAGCGGCCACGCTTTCGACGGCTCGTCCATCGCCGGCTGGAAGGGCATCGAAGCATCGGACATGCTGCTCATGCCGGACTCGAACACGGCCTACGTCGACCCGTTCTACGAGGAAACCACGCTCGTGCTGTCCTGCGACGTGGTCGAGCCGTCCGACGGCAAGGGCTACGAGCGCGATCCGCGTTCGCTGGCCAAGCGCGCCGAAGCCTACCTGAAGAGCACGGGCCTGGGCGATACCGCCTACTTCGGTCCGGAGCCGGAATTCTTCATTTTCGATTCGGTGCGCTGGAATACCGACATGTCGGGCTCCTTCGTCAAGATCGGTTCGGACGAAGCGCCGTGGTCGTCGAACGCGAAGACCGAAGGCGGCAACACCGGCCATCGCCCGGGCGTCAAGGGCGGCTATTTCCCGGTGCCTCCGGTCGACACGTTCCAGGATATCCGCTCGGAAATGTCGCTGCTGCTCGAACAGGCGGGCGTGCCGGTCGAGGTGCATCACCATGAAGTCGCAGGCCAGGGTCAAAACGAACTGGGCACGAAGTTTTCGACGCTGGTGCAGCGCGCCGACTGGACGATGCTGCTGAAGTACATCGTGCACAACGTCGCGCATACCTACGGCAAGACGGCGACCTTCATGCCGAAGCCGGTCGTGGGCGACAACGGCTCGGGCATGCACGTGCACCAGTCGATCTGGAAGGATGGGCAGAATCTGTTCGCTGGCAACGGTTACGCCGGTCTGTCGGAGTTCGCGCTGTACTACATCGGCGGCATCATCAAGCATGCGCGCGCGCTGAACGCGATCACGAACCCGACGACGAACTCGTACAAGCGTCTGGTCCCGGGTTTCGAGGCACCGGTCAAGCTGGCCTACTCGGCCCGCAACCGCTCGGCGTCGATCCGCATTCCGCACGTCTCCAGCCCGAAGGGCCGTCGCATCGAGACCCGGTTCCCGGACCCGATGGCGAACCCGTACCTGGCGTTTTCCGCGCTGATGATGGCGGGTCTGGACGGCGTGCAGAACAAGATCCATCCGGGCGAGGCCTCGGACAAGAATCTGTACGACCTGCCGCCGGAAGAAGACAAGCTGATCCCGACGGTCTGTTCGAGCCTGGAGCAGGCGCTCGAACATCTCGACAAGGATCGCGAGTTCCTGACGCGCGGCGGCGTCTTCACCGACTCGATGCTCGATGCCTATATCGCGCTGAAGGAAGAGGAAGTGACGCGTTTCCGGATGACGACGCATCCGATCGAGTTCGAAATGTACTACTCGCTGTAATTCGCCGGTGGCGGGGGCCGGCACCTGCGCGACGTCCGCGCGGCGTCGGCGCCCGACGCGGCAGACCAGGCGGGAGTGCCGGCATTCGCCGCAGAGCGCCGTACGGAAGAAAGGGGACGGCGCGACCGCCCCCTTTTTTGTTGGCGCTCCCGGTCGACAACCGGGGAGCGAACGAACCCCGCCGCCGCGGCTTTGTGGGTCTCCATGATGGCATTGAAAAACCCGATTGTGCTCAAAAAACTGATGCGAGGCCGCAGCGTGACGCCTGTCGGCGCGGACGCGGCCGTGGGACCGTCCGTGCTGGCCGAAACCGGCCTGTTGCCGGGGCTGGAGGCGTTGCCTTCGGTGGTGCTGGTTCTCGACCGCCGCGACTTGCGGATCGCGTTCGCGAATCTGGCTGCCGAAGCGATGCTCGAACTGTCGCGGCGACAACTGGTGCAGATGACCTGGGACGATCTGTTCACGAGCGAGCACGCGCCGCTGGCTTCGATCGCCGCCATCAGCGCCAATACCCAGGACTATTTCCAGACGACCCACCTCGATGCGGTGATGGCACGGCCGGGTCACGAACCGCTGCGGGTACAGGCGATCATCGGTGTGCTGGAATCGGCACCCGAATATCTGCTGATGGAGTTGTTCGAGAACGAGCAGAAGCTGCGCAACGACCGCGAGGAGCGGCTGCTCGACTTGAGCGCCGCCAACAAGCAGTTGATCCGCAATCTTGCCCACGAGATCAAGAATCCCCTGGGGGGGATCCGTGGCGCGGCGCAACTTCTCGAATTCGAACTCGACGAGCTGCCCAACGCGCGGGAATTGAAGGAATACACGCAGGTCGTCATCAAGGAGTCGGATCGCCTGCAAACGCTGGTGGACCGCCTGCTGGAGCCGCACCGTCATCCGCACATCGTGCGCGACGTCAATATCCACGAGGTATTCGAACGCGTGCGGGCGGTGATCCTCGCCGAGTTTCCGCGCGGGCTGACGATCCAGCGCGATTTCGACGTGTCGGTCCCCGATCTGCGCGGCGACAAGGAACAGCTGATCCAGGCGGTGCTCAATATCGTACGCAACGCCGCCGAGGCGCTGCGCGGACAGATCGCCGAGGGCACGGCGATGATCGAGTTTCGTACCCGTATCGCGCGGCGGGTGACGATCGCCAAGCGTCAGTGCAAATTGGCACTGGATTTGCGCATCACGGACAACGGGCCGGGCATTCCCGAGGATATTCGTGACCGGATCTTCTATCCCCTCGTCTCGGGACGCGAAGACGGCAGCGGCCTGGGCCTGACGCTAGCGCAGAATTTCGTCCAGCAGCACGACGGGCTCATCGAATGCGAAAGCCGGCCCGGCAAGACGGAGTTTCAGATCACCCTGCCGCTGCATTGTTGACCTCACGCCTCATCACCCCGATGGACATCGGTCCGAGTCTCCCGGGCGGGCGACCGCCCATTTCAAGAACACTATGAAGCCGATCTGGATAGTAGACGACGACCAATCGATCCGATGGGTACTCGAGAAAGCGCTCGCGCGCGATAATTTCGCGACGCGCAGTTTCAGCAATGTCCGCGACGCGATCGGCGCGCTGGAATTCGACAGCCCGCAGGTGCTGGTGTCGGATATCCGCATGCCGGGAGGCTCGGGGCTGGATCTGCTGCAGCGCGTGCGCGAGCGCCTGCCGGGCCTGCCGGTCATCATCATGACGGCGTTCTCCGATCTCGACAGCGCCGTCGCGGCCTTCCAGGGCGGCGCCTTCGAGTATCTGGCCAAACCGTTCGACATCGATCGCGCGGTCGAGTTGATCCGGCGCGCGGTGGAGGAAAGCCTGCGCGGCGAGCATCCGGCGGACGACCGTCCCTCGGAAGCGCCGGAAATGCTCGGCCAGGCCAGCGCGATGCAGGACATGTTCCGGGCGATCGGGCGCCTGTCGAATTCGAGCGCGACCGTATTGATCACCGGCGAGTCCGGCACGGGCAAGGAACTGGTGGCGCGGGCGCTGCACCGGCACAGTCCGCGCGCCGGCGGCCCCTTCATCGCCTTGAACACCGCGGCGATTCCCAAAGACCTGCTCGAATCCGAGTTGTTCGGGCATGAACGCGGGGCGTTCACCGGCGCGCAGGCAATGCGCCAGGGCCGGTTCGAACAGGCGGAAAACGGCACCTTGTTTCTCGATGAGATCGGCGACATGCCGTTCGACCTGCAGACCCGCCTGCTGCGGGTGCTCTCCGACGGGCAGTTCTATCGCGTGGGCGGGCACAATCCACTGCGCGCGAACGTGCGCGTCATCGCCGCGACGCATCAGAACCTGGAAACGCGGGTACGCCAGGGCATGTTCCGGGAGGATCTGTATCACCGGCTCAACGTGATCCGGCTGCGGCTGCCGGCGCTGCGCGAACGCAGCGACGACATCGCCTTGCTGGCCCGGCATTTCCTGCTCAAGAGCGCGCGCGAGCTGGGCGTCGAACCCAAGCGCGTGACGGACAATGCGCTGGCGTTTCTCTCCGCGCTGCCGTTTCCGGGCAATGTCCGGCAACTCGAGAATCTGTGCAACTGGCTGACGGTGATGGCGCCGGCGCAGACCATTGAGATCAAGGATCTGCCGCCCGACCTGTTGCCCAACGCGGCGGGCCCGCAGAGCGGCGCGCCGATCGGCGTGGAGATGCCCGGTGCCGGCGTGGAGTACGGTGCGGCGCTCGCGGGCAGCTTCGTTCCGGTATCCGGGCACGACCTGGCGGAGGCGGGCGCCGCGGTGGCGGCGGGTGCCGTGCGAACCGCGGGCGACGGCGCGGCGGCCGGTTGGGAGGGCGGGCTGCGCAGCGAGGTCGCGCGTTTGCTGCGCGACAATGCGCCCGACGTGATGGATCGTGTCACGCGCCGGTTCGAGGCGGCGGTCATCAGGGAAGCGCTGGATTTCACGCGTGGGCGCAAGGTCGAGGCGGCCGAGCGGCTCGGCATCGGCCGCAACACGATCACCCGCAAGATCCAGGAACTGGACCTGGAACCCTAGGCGCTCGGACCCTTACGCGCCGCCGGCCATCGGGATCTGGCTATCCCCGGCATCGGCCAGCGTCGCCGTGACGGGGGCGTGGTCGGATGGCTGTTCCCACGCACGGGGGGTCCTGTCGATCTCGCAGGCCGTGCAGCGCGCGGCGAGCGGGGGACTGAGCAGCACGTGGTCGATTCGCGCGCCGGCGTTGCGGCGAAACGCGAACATCCGGTAATCCCACCAGCTGAAGTGCTTGTCCGCCGGTTCGAACATCCGGAAACTGTCCACCAGGCCCAGACCGGTCAGCGCCACGAAGGCCGCGCGCTCCTGCGGCGACACCAGATTCTGTCCCTCCCACTTCGCCGGGTCGAGCACGTCGCGGTCGTCGGGCGCGATATTGAAGTCGCCCGTCAATGCCAGCTGCGGGTAACGCTGCAGTTCGCCCGCGATCCATTCCTGCAGGGCGGCAAGCCACTGTATTTTGTAGACGAACTTTTCGGTGCCGGGCGCCTGCCCGTTTGGAAAATACGCGGAAATCACGCGCACGCCGTCGAGCGTCAGCGCAATCACGCGCTGCTGCGGGTCCTCGAAGCCGGGAATGTTGCGCACCAGGTCGCTGTCGTCGATCTCGACCCCGTCGCGCACGAGAATCGCCACGCCGTTATAGGTTTTCTGACCGGCGTAGAAGCTCCGGTAGCCGGCGGCGGAAATTTCCGTGACCGGGAACTTGTCGTCGGTCAGCTTCAGTTCCTGCAGGCACAGGGCATCGACCGGATGGGCCGCCAGCCAGGCGAGCACATGGGGCAGGCGAACTTTCAGGGAATTGACATTCCACGTCGTGATTTTCATGTGAATCCAGGGTCCGGGCGGCGGTGTGGTACCGTCGCGAATCCGGCATTCTCCCATTCCTGCGCGCGCTTGCGTCGAAAGCGCGCGGGTGGCGCGCGTGCCTGTCTTGAAAACCTTGTATGAATCGAGCCGGATGACGTCTTCCCACCCGCCACACGTGCCGCCCACGTCGTCTTCCGCGCCGTCCGCCACATCCACCGACATTCCCCCGGCTGCGGCGCCCGCCTTTTTCCAGCCGGGCAGCAACTGCTGGCGCGTCGAGCACGCCGAGCGTTTCCGGATGCTGGTCGACGGCGAAGCGTATTTCACGGCGCTGCGCGCGGCGATCGTCAATGCGCAGCAGACCGTCTTCATCCTGGGCTGGGACATCGACAGTCGCATGCAGCTCGTCCCTGGCGGGGCCAACGACGGATTTCCCGCGCCCCTGGCCGAGTTTCTGCACGCGATCGTCGCGCGTCGGCGCAATCTGCGCATCTATGTGCTGAGCTGGGACTTCGCCATGCTCTATGCCTTCGAGCGCGAATGGCTGCCGGTATTCAAGATGGGCTGGCGCGCGCACCGGCGTTTCATTTTCCGACAGGACGGACGACATCCGTTGGGCGGTTCGCAGCACCAGAAAGTGGTGTTGATCGATGACCGCCTGGCTTTCGTCGGGGGACTCGATCTGACGCGCTCGCGTTGGGATACATCCGAGCATGCCGCACAGCAGCCGCTGCGACGCGACGCGAACGGCCAGGCGTATGGGCCATTTCACGACGTCCAGGTGATGTTCGACGGCGCCGCCGCCGCCGCGATCGGCGATCTGGTGCGCGAGCGCTGGCTGCGCGCGAACGGCCGCCGCGTCGCGCTGCGCACCGCCCAGATGCAGGCCAGCGCGCACGATCCCTGGCCGCGTGGCTGCGAGGTCGACATCGAGCATGTCGATCTGGCGATCTGCCGCACCGAGCCGGAATACGCGGGCCGCCAGCCGGTGCAGGAAATTCGCCAGATGTACGTGGACGGGGTGAACCGGGCGCGCCGCCATATTTTTTGCGAGAACCAGTATTTCACCTCGGGCATCGTCGGCGCGGCCTTGTTGCGGCGTTTGGCCGAACCCGAGGGGCCGGAGGTGGCGATCCTCTCGCGCCGCGTCGAGGGCGGCTGGCTGCAGGAAGCCACGATGGGCGTGCTGCGCGCGCGTCTGCACCGCAGCCTGAAGCAGACCGCACACGGCGCCACGCGCTATCGCATGTATTGCCCCGTGGTACCGGATCTGGGCGTAGCGTGCGTCAATGTCCACAGCAAGGTCATGGTGGTCGACGACGATCTGCTGTTCGTCGGCTCGGCCAATCTGAACAACCGGTCGATGGTGCTCGATACCGAATGCAATGTCGCGCTCGACGGCGCCGGCGACGCGCGCATCGGCGCCGCGATCGCGCGCATGCGCAACCGTCTGCTCGCCGAACATCTGGGCGAATCGGTCGAGACGGTCGCCCGGCAGATGACGCTGGGCGGCTCGCTGATCGGTGCGATCGAGAGCCTGCGCGGGCAGCCCCGCACGCTCGCGCCGCACGACCCCATCGTCGCGCCGGATCTCGACGCCCTGGTGCCGGGGGAGTCGGTGATCGACCCGGAAACGCCGATGGCGCCGGAGCAGCTGATCGCGCAATTCATGCCGGAGATGCCGCATCGGCGCTTTGGCGGGCATTTCGGCGGGCGTTTTGCGGCGCTGGGCGTACTGGCCTTGTTGATCGTCGTGGCCGTGGGGGCCTGGCACTGGACGCCGCTGGGTCATTACCTGAATATCGCCGCGCTGGCGCAGCTCACGCAACGGGTGTCCGCCTTGCCCTTCAGTCCGCTGATCATCATCGGCGCCTACATGGCGGGCGGTCTGGTCGCCGTGCCGATCACGCTGCTGATCGCCGCGACGGGGCTCGCATTCGGCGCGTTCGAGGGCAGCGTCTATGCGCTCGCCGGGACGATGGCGAGCGCGGCGTTGACCTATATGGTCGGGCGCTGGCTGGGACGCGATACCGTGCGACGGCTCGGCGGGTCGCGGCTCAACGGCCTGTCCGAACGCCTCGCCCGGCGCGGTCTGGTCGCGGTCGTCATCGTGCGCCTGCTGCCCGTGGCGCCGTTCTCCGTCGTCAACGCCATCGCCGGCGCGTCGCAGATCGGGCTGCGCGACTTTCTGCTGGGAACGCTGATCGGCATGGGACCGGGCATCATCGTCACGGTCGCGTTCGCGAACCGGCTGGTCAGCGCGATCCGTCATCCCACCTGGGGTGCGTTTCTCGTGCTCGCGGGCATCGGCGTCGCGCTGGTGGGTCTGTCCGTGCTGCTGCAGCGCTTTTTCAAACGCCGGGAGAAACATTCGCCCGCAACAGGTAAGGTCTAAGCAAGGAGTTGCATCATCGAAAGCCTGGATTCCCGCGACGTGCTGGTCGGCGGCGTCGCCGAGCGCGCGCATACGCGCGCGGCGCACGATTCGCCGTGGCCTCTGAAGATCGCCACCTACAACATCCATGGCGCGGTGGGCACCGACGGGCGCTTCGCGCCCGAACGGATCGCGGCCGTGCTCACGGAAATCGGCGCCGACGTGATTGCCCTGCAGGAGGTGCCGCTGGGCGGCGACGCGACGCCGGATGTGCTCGCGCATCTGGCGCGGCATACCGGTTTTCATGCGGCGGCGGGTGCGACGCTGTCCTCGCCCGCGCGACGCTATGGCAATGCCGTGCTGAGCCGCTACCCGGTGATGTCGCAACGTGCGATCGACCTGTCCTTCGGTTCGCGCGAGCCGCGCGGCGCGCTCGATGCCGATATCGACTGCCAGGGCCACCCGATCCGCTTCATCGCCACCCATCTGGGACTCAGTGCCGCCGAACGGCGCAGCCAGGTGCAGCGGCTGCTGGCGGCGTTCGACACGCGGGACATGCCGGTCATCCTCACCGGCGACCTGAACGAATGGTTTCTCTGGGGACGGCCGTTGCGCTGGCTGGTCACGCATTTCCAGCGCACGCGGGCGCCGCGCACCTTTCCCTCACGCTTTCCGATGTTCGCGCTGGATCGCATCTGGGTGCGGCCGGCGGACCGCCTGGTGCGCGTGGCGGTTCACCGCACGGCCATGGCGCGCATTGCATCGGACCATCTGCCGCTGGTGGCGCAGATCGACGGATAACCCGCGGTCCGGCGGCCGGCCGCGCCTGGCCGGCCGCGCCTGGCCGGCCGCGCCTGGCCCAGACGCAGTTACTCCGCGTCGGGGATCATCCCGCCGACGACCGTGCTGAAGCCGCAATCGACGTGGGTGATCTCGCCCGTCATGCCCGAGGAGAGGTCCGACAGCAGGAAGGCGGCGACGTTGCCGACCTGGTCGGTAGTCACATTGCGGCGCAGCGGCGCGTTGTGCTCGACGAAATCGAGGATCCGGCCGAAGCCCTTGATGCCGCTGGCGGCCAGCGTCTTGATCGGACCGGCGGAGATGCCGTTGACGCGGATGCCGCGCGGACCGAGCGATGCGGCGAGATAGCGCACGCTGGCTTCCAGCGACGCCTTCGCCAGACCCATCGTGTTGTAGTTCGGCACGACGCGCTCCGCGCCCAGATAGGTCAGCGTCAACAGCGCGGCGGTAGGCGACAGCATGTCGCCCGCGGCCTTCGCGAGCGCGCCGAAGCTGTAGGCGGATATGTCGTGCGCGACGCGGAAACCCTCGCGCGAGAAGCCGTCGAGGAAATCCCCGGCGATGGCCTCGCGCGGCGCGAAGCCGATCGAGTGGACGATGCCGTCGAGCTGAGGCCAGTGTGCCTTGAGCGAGACGAAGAGGGCGTCGATCTCGGCATCGTCGGCGACGTCGCAGGGAAACACGAGCGTGCTGTCGAATTCCTTCGCCAGGTCGGTGATCCGTTCCTTGAAGCGCTCGCCCACGTAGGTGAAGGCCAGTTCGGCGCCTTCGCGCTTCGCCGCCTGGGCAATGCCGTAGGCGATCGAGCGGTTCGACAGCAGCCCGGTGAGCAGAATGCGTTTTCCAGCGAGGAAGCCCATGAATTCTCCGTATACTTTGGTCAGTTGATCTGGTCGGTCGGGCCGGACAGGCGGCCGCGCGGCTTCGATTCTCTCATACTGTGCCTGGCGCGCGACGCATGGCGCGGGCGCCAGGCACCCAGGAGCCAGAGATTTTCAAGATACTGACAGCACTCGCCTGCGTGATCGAACTTGGCGGATTCGGCGGGCTGGGCGGCGCGTGCGGCGCCGCGCGGGCCGCCCCGGCCATCGCGCAATATGGCGCGCCGCGCTACGCGCCGGGTTTCACGCACTTCGACTATGTCGATCCGCATGCGCCGAAGGGCGGCACGCTGACGCTGGCCAACCCGAACCGCATCACGCGCTTCGACACCTTCAATCCCTATATCCTGCGCGGCAACCCGGCGCCCGGCATCGACCTGTTGTTCGACACGCTCACCGTGGGCAGCGGGGACGAGGCGTCGAGCGCCTACGGCCTGCTCGCCGACGATATCGCGGTGGCCGCGGATGGCCTGTCCGTGCGTTTCCATATCAATCCGGCCGCGCGTTTCTCGAACGGCGACCCGGTCACGGCGGCGGACGTCAAGTATTCGTTCGATACGCTGATGAGCCAGGCCGCCGCGCCGAACTACCGCGCCGTCTGGGCGGACGTGTCGCGCGCCACCGTCATCGATCCGCAGACCGTGCGCTTCGACTTCCGGCATGCCGGCCGCGAGCTGCCGCTCACGATCGGCGCCCTGCCGGTGTTCTCGCCGAAGTGGGGGCAGCGTGCCGACGGCAGCCATCCGCCGTTCGACGCGATCGCCCTCGAGAAGCCGATCGGCAGCGGGCCGTACACGATCGCCAGCTACAGCGGCGGCACGCAGATCGTGCTGCAGCGCAATCCCCGTTATTGGGCGGCCGACCTGCCCGTACGGCGTGGCATGTTCAATTTCGACCGGATCGTCTACAAGCTGTATGGCGACCCCGCCGCGCGGCTCGAAGCGTTGAAGGCAGGGGAGTTCGACGCCAGCGTGGCGGTGCTCGCGCGCGATTGGGTGCGCGGCTATACCGGCGGCCGCTTCAACGACGGGCGTCTGATCAAGCGGGTCTTCAAGCATTCGAACGATGCGGGCATGCAGGGTTTCTTCGTCAACATCCGCCGGCCGCTGTTCCAGGACGTGCGCGTGCGCCAGGCGCTGGACCTCGCGCTCGATTTTCCCTATCTCAACCGGCAGCTGTTCTACAACCAGTACAGCCGTAGCGACAGTTTCTTCACCAATAGCGAGCTGGCGGCCCACGGATTACCGGACGCAGGCGAACTCGCACTGCTTGAGCCGCTGCGCGCGCAACTCGATCCCGCCGTGTTCGGTCCGATGGCGCTGCAACCCGATACCGCGCCGCCCGGATCGCTGCGCGACAATCTGCGCCGGGCGCGCACGCTGCTGGCGGCGGCCGGTTGGACCTATCGCGACGGCGCGCTGCGCGACCGGGCGGGTCAGCCGTTCGTTTTCGAGATACTGGACGACAGTGGCGGCGCGTTCGGGGCGGTGGTGGCGTCCTATGCGCGCAACCTGGCGAAACTGGGCATCACCGTGAATTTCCGCACCACCGATTTCGCGCTCTACCAGCAGCGTCTGCAAAACTTCGATTTCGATATGACGACGCTGGCCTGGCCCGGCAGCCAGAGCCCGGGCAACGAACTGCTCGATAACGTCGGTAGCGCCGCGGCCGGCATTCCCGGCTCCGGGAATCTCGTCGGCATCCATTCCCCCGCGGTCGACGCGCTGGTGCAGGCGGTGCTCGCGGCGCGTACCCGGCCGGCGCTCGTGGATGCCGCGCGCGCGCTCGACCGGGTGCTGATGCACGGGTACTATGTGGTGCCGCAGTGGTATTCGCCGGTGCACCGTGTGGTCTATCGGCGCGGGCTGGCGTTCCCGACGACGCTGCCGCTCTACTACGACGCGGCAGGCTGGATCCTGTCGACCTGGTGGGAAGCGCCGAAGGCCGCGGCGGTTTCGGGCGCTTCGGCCGTGTCGACCCGTCCGGATTCCTGAAACCGGTCGTCGGGCCCGCCCGCCAGGCTCGCGGAAGACTCGCATGAAGACCCGCGTGAAGACTCGCTGTCGAGCCTGCTCGCGCGATCCCGTGCGACGAACCCGTCCGCCGAGACGACATGGCACGCCGCCTCTCCCGGCGTCGTCTGTCTCAATTCAATCCTGACCGGAGCGCCCGCCCCAGATGATCTGGCCGTATATTTTGAGACGACTGCTGCTGATCGTGCCGACCCTGCTGGGTGTCGTGACGGTGACCTTCATCGTGATCCAGTTCGTGCCCGGCGGTCCGGTCGAGCAGATGATGGCGCAATTGCACGGTGGCATGCACGGCGGCGAGGCGTCGGGAGGCGGCGCGGCAAGCGTCTATCACGCGCGCCGCGGCATGGAGGCGAAGCAGGTCGCGGAACTGCGCGCGCTGTATGGCTTCGACCGGCCGCCGCTCGAACGCTACTGGACCATGCTCAAGCGCTTCGCGCGCTTCGACCTGGGGCAGAGCTACTACTATCACCAGAGCGTCGTCTCGCTGATCGTCTCGAAATTGCCGGTGTCGATGAGTCTCGGCCTCTGGACCTTCTTTCTGAGTTATCTGATATCGGTGCCGCTGGGCATCGTCAAGGCGGTGCGCGACGGGTCGCGTTTCGACACGGTGACGAGCGTGATCGTACTCGTCGGCTATGCGATTCCCGGCTTCGCGCTGGGCGTGCTGCTGCTCGTGCTCTTCGGTGGCGGCTCCTTCTGGCAGATCTTTCCGCTGCGCGGGCTGACCTCGGACGACTGGGCGTCGCTGAGCGTCGGCGGCAAGGTGCTCGATTATTTATGGCACATCGCGCTGCCGGTGACCGCGTCGGTGCTGGGCGCCTTCGCGGTGCTCACGATCCTGACGAAGAACGCGTTTCTGGAGGAGCTCGGCAAGCAATACGTGATCACCGCGCGCGCCAAGGGCCTGCCGCAACGGCGCGTGCTGTTCAAGCATGTGTTTCGCAACGCCTTGCTGCCATTGGTGACGGGTTTTCCCGGCGCCTTCATCGGCGCCTTCTTCACCGGCAGCCTGCTGATCGAGACCCTGTTCTCGCTCGACGGGCTGGGCCTGCTGTCGTACGAGGCGGTGATCCGCCGCGATTATCCGGTCGTGCTGGGTACGCTCTATCTGTTCACGCTGATCGGCCTTGCGACCAAGCTGGTGGCGGATCTCTGCTATGTCTGGATCGATCCGCGGATCCGTTTCGAATCGATGGAGCGCTGACATGACGCGGCGATTTCCGGCGCGCGCGCCAGGCAGGGCGGACGTTGGGGCAGGTGGTGGCTCAGATGGCAGCTCCGATGGCAGCTCCGATGGCGGCGCGGGACAGCGGCCGCCGCGCGACGGTGCCGGCCGCGATGCGCATCCCGTGCTCGCGACCTGGCGGCGCTTTCGCCGCCAGCGCCTCGGTTTTTACAGCTTCGTCATCTTCATGACGATGTTCGGCGTGAGTCTGGCCGGCAATCTGCTGTCGAACGAGCATCCGATCGTCGTCAAATACCAGGGACACTGGTATTTTCCGATGCTGAAGAGCTATCCCGAACGTACCTTCGGCGGCGATTTCGCGACGCCGACCGACTATCTCGACCCTTTCATCCGTGCACGCCTCGCGGCGCCGGGCAACATCGTCGTGTATGCGCCGAACCGCTACTCGGCGAACACGCTGAACTATTTCGCGAAGCAGCCCGATCCGGCGCCGCCCTCGCGCGACAACTGGCTGGGCACCGACGACCGGGGGCGCGACGTGTTCGCGCGCCTGCTGTTCGGTTTCCGCGTCTCGGTGCTGTTCGCGCTGGCGCTCACGGCGGTGGGCACCGTGCTGGGGATCGCCGCCGGCGCGGTCCAGGGTTTCTTCGGCGGGCGCATCGATCTGTTCTCGCAGCGCCTCATCGAGATATGGGGGTCGCTGCCCGAGCTCTACCTGCTGATCATCTTCGCGTCGATTTTCCAGCCCTCGCTGCTGCTGCTCCTGGTGCTGCTCTCGGTATTCGGCTGGCTCGATCTCTCGGACTACGTGCGTGCCGAGTTTCTGCGCAACCGGATGCAGGATTACGTGCGCGCCGCCCGCGCGATGGGCTTGTCGAACGCGCAGATCATCTGGCGCCATGTATTGCCCAACAGCCTGACGCCGGTCATCACCTTCCTGCCGTTTCGCATCAGCGGCGCGATCCTCGCGCTCACGAGCCTCGATTTCCTCGGGCTCGGCGTGCCGTCCTCGGTGCCGAGCCTGGGCGAACTGCTCGCGCAGGGCAAGGCGAATCTGGACGCCTGGTGGATTGCGGCCGCGACCTTCGGCCTGCTGGGGTTCACACTGCTGCTGCTGACGTTCATGGGCGATGCCCTGCGGCGCGCGCTGGACACGCGCCGCATCGATTTCGCGCGGGCAGGGGGGCAGGTATGAGTTCCCCCTTGCTGGCGGTCGACGATCTGAAGATCGCCTTCGGCGCGCGTACCGTGGTCGACGGCGTGACCTTCTCGATCGGCGAAGGCGAACGGTTCGCGCTGGTGGGGGAGTCCGGTTCGGGCAAGAGCGTGAGCGCCATGGCGATTCCGCGCCTGCTGCGCGATGCGCGTATCGAGGGCGGCCTGCGTTTCGCCGGGCAGGACCTGATGCAGGCGAGCGAACGGACCCTGCGCGGGCTGCGCGGCGCGCAGATCGCGATGATCTTCCAGGAGCCGATGACCGCGCTCAATCCCTTGTTCACGATCGGCGCGCAGATTGCGGAGACCCTGACCCTGCACGAAGGACTGAACGCCGCGCAGGCCGCGCGGCGCACGCTGGCGCTGCTGGCGCGATGCGGCATCGCCGAGCCGGCGCGGCGCGCGCAGCGCTACGCGCACCAGCTCTCCGGGGGCGAGCGGCAACGCGCGATGATCGCCATGGCGCTCGCCTGCCGGCCGCGGCTGCTGATCGCCGACGAGCCCACCACCGCGCTCGACATGACGATTCGCGCGCAGATCGTCGATCTGCTGCTCGACCTGCAGCGCGATGCGGCGACGACGCGGCCGATGGCCGTCTTGCTGATCACGCACGACCTCAATCTGGTGCGGCGTTTCGCGCAGCGCGTGGCGGTGATGGAACGCGGCCGGATCGTCGAATCGGGCGATGTCGGGTCGATCTTCGCCGCGCCCGCGCACCCGTATACGCGGCGCCTGCTGGACAGTCTGCCGCAACGCGACGTGCGCCCGCTCGCAGCCGGCGCGCCGGTCGTGATGCGCGCCGACGCGGTGTCCGTGACGTTCGCCACGCCGCGCGGCGGGAAGCTGTCGGGATGGCGCCGCGCCGCGCCGACGATCGCGCTGGATGCCGTCGATCTGGTCGTGCACCAAGGCGAGACGCTGGGCGTCGTCGGCGAATCGGGGTCGGGCAAATCGACGCTGGCGATGGCCCTGCTCGGCCTGCAGCGGCTCGCCGGCGGGACGGTCGAATTCAATGCCCGGCCGCTTGCCGCCTACCGGGGTGCGCGCCGCACCGAGCTGCGCGCGGGACTCCAGGTGGTGTTCCAGGACCCCTACAGCGCGCTGTCGCCCCGGCAGACGGTGGGACGTATCGTCGGGGAGGGACTGGCGCTGCACCGGCCGGATCTGGACGCCGAAACGCGGCGCGCGCGCGTCGTTGCCACCCTGGCCGAGGTCGGTCTGGACGCCGATGTCCTGCACCGCTATCCGCATGCGTTCTCGGGCGGCCAGCGGCAGCGCATCGCGATCGCGCGTGCGCTGGTGGTGGAGCCGCGCATGCTGATCCTCGACGAGCCCACCAGCGCGCTCGACGTCTCGGTGCAGCGGCAGGTGCTGGCGTTGCTGGGCCGCCTGCAACGCGAACGCGACCTGGCCTATCTGTTCATCAGCCACGACCTGGACGTCATCGCCGCGGTCTCGCATCGGATTCTGGTGATGCGGGCGGGGCGCGTGGTGGAAGAGGGGGAAACCGGCGCGTTGCTGGCGGCGCCGCATCATCCGTATTCGCGGGCGCTGTTTTCTGCGGCGCGTTAGCCCGTTTTTTGGGGCGAGGCGGAATGAAATTTGCGCGGAAAAGCCCGAAAAGCGGCCTTGTAATGAAAAAGTGCGTTTAATTTACCTGTTCTTCGGGTATTTTTTGCAAATTTTGGCAAAGCGGTTGACGACCGTTATTGATCTGGTAATATCGCCCAAAGATTTCTCCGTCCGTTATTTCTTTGGCAAAAATTACCGACCGATGCATCTACGCACCGCCAACCATTTTCTCGCCCGCTTCGCTGCGGGTATGCTGACCAGCGTTCTCGTCCTGGCCGCGCAAAGCGCCACCGCGGACGAAACGATGGTGAGCCAGCTCCCCGCCACACCCGCTTCCTCGCAAGTTTCAGCCGCACCCCCCGCCACCAATTCCGCCGCCTCGCTCTCCTCGCAGACCCTGCCCGCCGCTTACGCGACCTCGCAAGGCGCGCCCGCGTTGTCGGCGAACCTGCAGGGCACGAGTGGCGCGGACGCGCCGCGTCCGTCCTTTCTGGCCGGCGTGGCCAGCAAGGCCGGCGACGTCGTGGTCGGCGCGCTGAACCTGATCGGCGTGCGCTATCGCTGGGGCGGCAATACGCCGGATTCGGGTCTGGATTGCAGCGGTTTCGTGCGCTATGTTTTCCAGGACACGCTGAACTTCACGCTGCCGCGCCGTGCGGTGGAAATGAGTCGCGTCGGCGAGAAGGTCCGGTTCAACGATCTGAAGCCGGGCGACCTGGTGTTCTTCAACACCGTCGCACGCACGATCTCCCACGTCGGCATCTATATCGGTCATGACAAATTCGTGCATTCGCCGTCGACCGGCAGCACGATCCGCGTCGACGAGATGAACGACCGGTATTGGGAAACGCGTTTCCGTGGCGCGCGTCGCGTGTCGCTGGGCAACGGTTCCGATGACGTCAACGGCGACATCGCGGCGCGTCTGCAACAGGCGGCACGGATGTCGTACTGATCTTTCGCGTAGGCACGACCTGGGCGCGACGATTGCGCCTCGGTCGCCGCGCCGCGTCTCCGGACCGTCCGTCGCGTCATGCGCCGGACGGTTCCGTCGTTTACGGGGCACGGCGTGTCTCCACCGGTGCCGCCGATACCGTGACCGCCGATGCCGCGGTCATCGGTCCTGTCAGGGCCAGCGTGTCCCGGTGGGTGTGTTTCAGGCCGCCGCCAGCTTCGCGCGTAGCGTCGGCAGCATGCGCGCCACGGCTTCCTCGCCCGCCAGAATCGCCAGATTGCGCTGCTCGAAATCGCTCCCGCCCATCGCCGGCAGGTTCGGGCGGATCACCACGTTCGCGTATTTGTCGAGTTCGTACGCTTTGATCGTCTGCCCCATGATCGTGAACGTCTGCATCAGCACGTCGAACGAACTCGCCGTCGTCTGCGTGTCGGGCCGGGTCGAGATATCGACCGCGATCACGAAGTCGGCGCCCATCTTGTGGGCGAACGCGGCCGGCACCGGGCTGACCAGACCGCCATCGACATAGTCGCGCCCGCCGATGCGCACCGGTTCGAAGATCGACGGCACGCTGCACGACGCACGCACCGCCTGCCCCGTATTGCCGCGCTGGAACAGGATCGGTTCGCCGTTGGCGAGATCGGTGGCGACGATGCCCAGAGGCCGGCGCATCTGCTCGATCGGCCTGCCGCCCACCGCCTTTTCGACGAAGGCCTGGAGCGCCACGCCCTTGAGCAAACCGCGCGCGCGAAACGGCAACGCCCAGTCGCTCAGCGACGCCGGGTCGAGGTTCAGGGCGAGACGATTCAGTTCGAGGCCGCTCATGCCGGTGGCATACAGGCTGCCAACCACCGAGCCGGCGCTGGTCCCGGCGATCAGGTCGGCCCGGATACCCTGGGCCTCCAGCGCCTTGATCACGCCGATATGCGCAAAGCCGCGCGCGGCGCCGCCGCCGAGCGCCAGTCCGATGCGCGGGGAGCGCGTGCGTGCCGGGGCGGGTGGGAGCGCGTTCGATGCGGCGCCGCCTGCCTGCTGCGACGGCGCCACGGTGGTGCAGGCGCTCAGCATGCCGCCGAACGCCGTCGTGAGCAGGCCGCCGGCCAGCGAGAGGTTCAGGCGCCGACGCGTCGTCGACGCGGGCGGGGGGAGGGCAGGGTGTGTGGCCAAGTCGGGTCTCGAGGTGCGTCGGTAACGGTATGCAAGGCAGGTGGCGGCATGCCGCGCAGCGCCCGGCCGGACGCATTGGCCGGCGCGGCGCATGCGCCACATTATAGAATTCGCCCGGGCGCGGCGCACCGGGGATGCCGCGGGAATTGCAAGCGACTGTAAGCGCCATCGCGCTTCGCGGCGCGCGGCGCGCGGTACGGGAAGCGCGCGACGTGGCTGCTATAATCGCCTCGTCACGCGAGGGCCGTCGGCCGTCCCGCGGGCTTCTTTCATTGCCGCTTTCTTTCGTCGTTGTGTCCCAGGCAGGTGCCGCATCGTTTCACGCCGCCCGCGCCGGGTCTTCCGCTTCCGCTTCCTTCTTCTCCGCCATGACCGAACCCCTTGCTGCTCCCGTCCCGTCCCGTCATCCCGGCACCGCACCGGCCGATGCACCGACCGACGCGTCGGGCCAGGCCCCCGTGCGCACGCGTTTCGCGCCCAGTCCCACCGGCTTCATCCATCTGGGCAACATCCGCTCGGCGCTGTACCCATGGGCCTTCGCGCGCAGCAAGGGGGGGGTGTTCGTGCTGCGCATCGAGGACACCGACGTCGAGCGTTCGAGCGAGGCCGCGGTGCAGACGATTCTCGACGGCATGGCATGGCTGGGGCTCGATATCGACGAGGGGCCGTTCTACCAGATGCAGCGCATGGACCGGTACCGCGAGGTGCTGGCCCAGATGCTCGCGCGCGGTCTTGCGTATCACTGCTATACCTCGACCGAGGAACTCGACGCGCTGCGCGACACGCAGCGCGCGAACGGCGAGAAGCCGCGCTACGATGGCCGCTGGCGGCCGGAGGAGGGCAAGACGCTGCCGACGCCGCCCGCCGGCGTCGCGTCCGTCGTGCGCTTTCGCAATCCGCCGGGAGGCTCGGTGGTGTGGGACGATGCCGTCAAGGGGCGCATCGAGATCGCCAATGCCGAACTCGACGATCTCGTGATCGCGCGGCCCGACGGCACGCCGACCTACAATTTCTGCGTGGTCGTCGACGACGCGGACATGCGCATCACGCATGTGATCCGTGGCGACGACCATGTCAACAATACGCCGCGCCAGATCAACATCCTGCGCGCGCTCGGCTACACGCCGCCGGTCTACGCGCATCTGCCGACGGTGCTCAACGATGCCGGCGAGAAGATGTCGAAGCGCGCCGGCGCGATGAGCGTCATGCAATACCGCGACGAAGGCTATCTGCCCGAGGCGGTCGTCAACTACCTGGCCCGGCTGGGCTGGGCGCATGGGGACGCGGAAATCTTCTCGCGCGAACAGTTCATCGCCTGGTTCGATCTGGCGCATCTGGGCAAGTCGCCCGCGCAATACGATCCGGAAAAGCTGAAATGGCTGAACAGCCATTACCTCAAGGCCGCCGACAATGCGCGGCTCGCCGAACTTGCCCGGCCGTTCGCCGCGGCAGCGGGTCTCGACATCGACGCGGGACCGAACTGGCTCGACGTCGTCGCGCTGATCAAGGACCGTGCATCGACGCTCAAGGAGCTCGTCGAAAGCGCCGCGATGTTCTATCGCGCGCCCGCGCCGGATGCCGACGCGCTCGCGGTGCATCTGACCCCGGCGGTGCGCCCAGCCGTCGCCGCGCTGCGCGAGGCCTTGCAGACGGTCGAGTGGACGCGGCCGGCGATCGCCGCGGCGTTGAAAACGGTGCTCGCCGGGCAGGGCATCAAGATGCCGGTGCTGGCGATGCCGGTGCGCCTGCTGGTGGCGGGCACGACCCATACGCCATCGATCGATGCGGTGCTGACGCTGTTCGGGCGCGAGCGGGTGATCGACCGGCTCGCGCATGTTTGAGCGAACGGCATAGCGGCGCGGACGACCGGTGCGGGCGACCGGCGCGGGCGACCGGCGCGGGTCGCTTGGCATGGCTTGCCGGATGCGCGATGTGGAAGACGACTATTTTTCCGAAAGTCCTTTACAGCAAGCCGATCGGTGCATATAATTTCGTCTCTGTCGGGGGTATAGCTCAGCTGGGAGAGCGCTTGCATGGCATGCAAGAGGTCAGCGGTTCGATCCCGCTTACCTCCACCAGACAAAGTTTTAGTCCCCATCGTCTAGAGGCCTAGGACATCACCCTTTCACGGTGAGTACAGGGGTTCGAATCCCCTTGGGGACGCCAGACATCGGAGGCGGTCGGGCAATAAGCCGGCGTGCTTCCCATCCCGCTGCGGGATACCGCGAACGGATGACGATGTAAAGTTTGGAGTGGTAGTTCAGTTGGTTAGAATACCGGCCTGTCACGCCGGGGGTCGCGGGTTCGAGTCCCGTCCACTCCGCCAAAAGAAAAGCCCGTTCAAGCACGACTTGGGCGGGTTTTTTTCTTCCATGGCCTGGTTTGAACGCGATAAGCAGTAATGCAGGATAAGTAAGTCAGGCAGGTGATCGGTGCAAAAAACGATCAAAAAATGCTTCACAAACGCAAGAAGCCTCACTATAATACGGGTCTTTCGCAGCAAACGCTTCTTGCAAAGAGCGGTAAAAGCGAAAAATCAATACGGAATCGAGGCGAACGTATCGTCGTATCGAAGAGGGTACGGGCGCCAGGCAGGTGTAGTCCCCATCGTCTAGAGGCCTAGGACATCACCCTTTCACGGTGAGTACAGGGGTTCGAATCCCCTTGGGGACGCCAGACATCGGAGTAGCGGTCGGGCAACAAGCCGGCGTGCTTCCCATCCCGCCGCGGGATACCGCGAACGGATGACGGTGTAAAGTTTGGAGTGGTAGTTCAGTTGGTTAGAATACCGGCCTGTCACGCCGGGGGTCGCGGGTTCGAGTCCCGTCCACTCCGCCAGCAGTAAAGCGAAACCCCATAGCGCTCATGCGTTATGGGGTTTTTGCTTTGGAGCCGCCCGTGGCTAACGCCTGACGACCACGCGGAGATACAGCACCAGCATGGCTGCGGCGACCGCCAGGCTCGCGGTGTTCGCGATCCAGAAGCCGTTGGCGCCGGTCAACCAGACGGGCAGCACGCCCAGGGTGTCGAAGCCCATCGCGTAGCCGCCACCCAGCCCCACGCCCCACAGGGCGACGGCATAAATCACCGTGGGCACGACGGTGACACGGTAGCTGCGCAAGACGAACGATGTGGTGGCCTGCACCGCATCGAAGCAATGATAGGCGGCGACGATCAGCAGCAGGCCCGCGGCGGTGTGCGCGACCGTCGCGTCGTTGGTGTAGGCGCCGGCGATGCCGTGCCGTGTCGCCGTGACGAGCGTCGCGTAGCCCAGCCCGATCGCGCCCGCGAGCAGAATCCCGTGCCGGGAAATCGTGCGTGCCCGGTCGCGCTGCCCCGCGCCCAGTGCCTGCGCGACCAGGGTCGCGGTGGCGATGCCGATCGACAGCGGCGTCATGTACAGCACCGCGCCCACATTGCCGGCGATCTGATGGGCAGCGAGCGTCGGCGTGCCGAAGCGGGTGATGAAGATCGCCATGAAGGTGTAAGACGTCACCTCGATCAAATAGGACAGACCCATCGGCAAACCGAGCCGCAGCAACTCGCCCAGTTGCCTCGCATCGGGCCAGGAAAAGCGTGCGAAAATCGCCAGCGGCCGATAGGGCTGCCCGCGCGCGAGCAGGATCATCCCCAGCACCGCCTCGATCCAGTTGATCGCCGTGCTCGCCAGCGCGCATCCCAGGCCGCCCAATGCGGGCACGCCCAGGCCGCCGAAGATCAGCCAGTAGTTCGCCGGGATCTTAACCAGCAATGCGACGATCTGCACGCCCATTACGAAGCGGGGACGGCCGATGGCGGTCGACACGCCGCCGTAGATGCGAAAGGCAAGACTGGCCGGCAGGCCGAAGGACAGGATGCGCAGGTAGCCGGTCGCGCGTTCGGCCAGCACCGGCGGCGCGTCGGACAGGCGCAGCAACGGTTCCGGAAAATACAGTACGACCATGCCCAGCGCCGCCAGCGCCAGCGAGAGCCAGGCGGATTGCCGCACCACCTCGCCGATCTCGGGCAGGCGCTTCGCGCCGAAGAGATTGCCGGCGATCGGCGACAGCGCGGCGAGAATCCCGAACAGCGCGACATAGATACTGACGTAGATCGAGCCGCCCAGCCCGAGCGCGGCCAGATCCTGCGCGGAGAAGCGCCCGACCATCGACGTATCGATGACGGCGAAGGCGATGGCCGCCAGCTGGCCGATCAACAACGGCCAGGTGAGGTGAAGGATGGCCCTGACGTCAGACAGCAAGGGCAGGTCTCCCCTTGCTGTCCGGACAGGCCCGATTCGGCCCGCGCGCCGCAGCCACCGGGACGATATGGCCTATCACGATGCGTGGCGGATACTGCTTACCGGACACGTTTCGCGGCGGGTTCCAGCACCCGGACATACAGCCGGAAGCGTTCGTCGCGATCGGCCGCGCGGCGGCCTTCCCAGACCCGCTTCCATTGGTACGGCCGCACGTCGGCGGGGGCCCAGTAGTCCTCGTCGTCCTGCCGCAGCAGCACGTCGCAGTCCTCGCCATGAAAGCCGAAGCGCATCGACTGGAAATAGCCGAACGACGCGATCTGCGCGTCGCCGAGCCGTACCGGGGTGATGCAGCGATAGTCGCTGGGCAGATGTTCGGCGATCTGCGCGGCGACGTCGCGATAGGTCCGGCTGTAGTTGATGAAGGGCATCCACAGCGTCATCAGCAGCACCCACATCAGCGTCGTGCCCGCGCTCGAGAGCACCACGCCGCGCCACAGCACCTCCGGTCGGGTCGCGAGCCGCCAGCGAACGATGGCCATCCAGCACAGGGTCACGACCAGCGCCGTCGCCAGCGCGATCAGGCGGAACGAGGGCTCGAAACCGGGGATCTGGCGCGCCAGATTGCGGGCGATCGCGGCCGGATGCCCGGTCACGGCCGCTGTCCAGACGAGCCAGACGAAACCGCCGAGAACCGTGAAGCTGAGCACCGCGAACCAGTCGATCGCATTGATCGCGCCGCGCTTGAGCGTGGGCAATCCGAAGGCCGCGAGCATCGCCATGCCCGGCAGCAGCAGCATGAACAGTTTGTTGGTCTGGTGGCTTTGCAGCACCACCAGCACCAGCAGCGGTACCATGATCGCCATCGGCGCGAGCACGTGCGGCGCGCGCCGCATGCCTTTCCAGCTCCACCAGGACCATAGCGCGAGCGGCCAGGCGGGCCAGGTGAACAGGGGCAGGTTCTTCAACGCGTAGAACAGCACGTTGTTCAGCGGCCCGGCGTAGAAATCGAAGTTGCCGTGGATCCACGCGCGCAGGAAGCGCTGGCTGGCATCGCCGTCATAGAACGTGGCCACGAGCGGCCAGGACGCGGCAATGACGAGCGCGACCGGGAGGCCGAGGGCGAGCAGAGTGCGGCCCCGGAAATGCGGGCTGAGCAGGGCGACGCC
This sequence comes from Robbsia betulipollinis, assembly GCF_026624755.1. Taxonomy (NCBI): domain Bacteria; kingdom Pseudomonadati; phylum Pseudomonadota; class Betaproteobacteria; order Burkholderiales; family Burkholderiaceae; genus Robbsia; species Robbsia betulipollinis. The sequence goes on along the minus strand of NZ_JAPMXC010000001.1, from coordinate 856,199 downwards.
AAGCAGGCAGGCGCCCATCACCGTGGGCAGCAGGGGGCTCGCCGCGAGCGTGAGCAGACCCAGTCCCGCGCCCCAGAAGATCGCGCCCTGAACGGGTTTGTCGACCGCACGCGCCATCCCGTAGAGAATCATCGAGACGCAGAGGAACTGCGCGAGCTGCGGGGTGGTTTCATGACCGCGCTCGGCCAGGCCGAAGCAGGCGAGCAGGATCAGCAGGGCGCCATCGGCGATCGTGCGGCCGAAGTCGCCCGGCAGCGGCTCGCCGCCGAACGCGTACTTGAACGGCTGTACCTCGCCGCGGCGCCCCAGCAGATAGGTGCCGTACCAGACGAAACCGCAGCTCAGCGAAAACAGCAGTGCGGTGACCACGCGCGCGGCGCTGCCCGGGGCGATGAACGGCAGCAAACGGATGGCGCCCGCGCCCAGCCAATAGCTCAACGGCCCGTCGGCGGGCATCGGCTTGCCGAACAGGTTCGGGAACAGCCAGTCGTGCAAATGGCCGGAGGCCAGCGTCCACATCACGCCGAAACCCGTCGCGTCCTCGTTCTTCCAGGGGTCGCGCCAGAACAGGCCGAATGCGGCATAGACCACGCAAATCGCCAGCAGGGCGGCGCGCGGCAGGGGGCGGGTCGCGGAGGCGGTGAGGCGGACGACGGATTTCATGCCGGTTGTCATGCGATAAGGCCGTGGTGCAGGTTGCTTGGATTGCCTGGATTGCTTTTGCGCCCGCCGCTGCCCCGCGACGGCGGGGAACGGGAGAACGGACGTCAGGTCCTGCATTCTAGCGCGCGCATCGCCCGCCAGTGAAATCGTTGCACAGACCACGAAAAGCCTGTCGTTTCGAAGGATCCCGCGTTCGGCCATTCCGATGGTCCGGCGCGCAGACAATAAAAAAGGGCAGCCGTGGCTGCCCTCGACGCGTCCCGAGTCGGTGACGCTTGCGCCGGATACCGGCGCACGGCCCTCATGCGTGACGCGTGTCCCTCATGCGCGCCTGGCGGGCAATCAGGCCTGCGCGTCCGCTTCCGGCGCGGCGCTGTCTTTCGCGGCGACCTTGCCCGTGGCGCGGCTGCCGAACTTCTGGCGGAAGCGCTCGACGCGACCGCCCGTGTCCATGATCTTCTGGGTGCCGGTGTAGAACGGGTGGGATTCCGACGAGACTTCGATCTTCGCCAGCGGATATTCCTTGCCGTCTTCCATCGTGATCTTGTCGCGGGTCTGGATCGTCGAGCGCGTGATGAACTTGAAGTCCGAGGACAGATCCTGGAACACCACGTCGCGGTAGTTCGGGTGCGTATTGGCTTTCATGTCAACTTCCTGGGTCGGGCGGTAGCCAGCTCGCCGGCACATGCCGCAAGCCACTTGCCTTCGGTGAAAAAAACGAAAAATGAGCGGTGCGTCGGTGAAAACGCGTAACGACGTTCGGACCCGCTCCGGGCGAAGCCGCCGATTATGCCAGAAATCGCGCCATTCCGGCGTAATCGACACCGCGCCGGCAGGATCGACCGGTCAGCGGCGCAATCAGCGGCGCATCATGTCGAAGAACTCCGAATTGTTCTTCGTTTCCTTGACCTTGCCCAGCAGCATCTCCATCGCGACGATATCGTCCATCTCGGAGATGACCTTGCGCAACGGCCACAATTTCTTGTGCAGCACTTCCGGATCGATCAGCAGATCCTCGCGGCGCGTCCCCGACTTGTTCAGGTTGATCGCGGGATAGATGCGCTTTTCGGCAAGGCGCCGCTCGAGGTGCACTTCCATGTTGCCCGTGCCCTTGAATTCCTCGTAGATCACGTCGTCCATCCGGCTGCCGGTCTCGATCAGCGCGGTGCCGATGATGGTCAGCGACCCGCCTTCCTCGATATTGCGCGCCGCGCCGAAGAAACGCTTCGGCCGTTGCAGCGCGTTCGCGTCGACGCCGCCGGTCAGCACCTTGCCCGATGCCGGCACCACCGTGTTGTAGGCGCGCGCCAGACGGGTGATGGAGTCGAGCAGGATCACGACATCGAGCTTCATCTCGACCAGACGCTTGGCCTTCTCGATCACCATTTCGGCGACCTGCACGTGGCGCGAGGCCGGCTCGTCGAAGGTCGAGGCGATCACTTCGCCCTTGACCGAGCGTTGCATTTCGGTCACTTCCTCGGGGCGCTCGTCGATCAGCAGCACGAACAACTGCACTTCGGGGTGATTCGTCGCGATCGCGTGCGCGATGTGTTGCAGCATCACGGTCTTGCCCGACTTCGGCGACGCGACCAGCAGCCCGCGCTGACCGCGGCCGATCGGCGCGATCATGTCGATGACGCGGCAGGTCGTGTTCTCGGTGCGGCTGGACAGCGCGCCGCGCGACTTGTCGTCGGTCGTCTCGCATTCGAGCTTCAGCGGCCGGTTGGGATGCAGCGGCGTGAGGTTCTCGAACATGATCTTATGTTTCGAGGCCTCCGGCGGCATCATGTTGACCTTGTCCACCTTGACCAGCGCGAAGTAGCGCTCGCCGTCCTTCGGCACGCGCACTTCGCCTTCGATCGTGTCGCCCGTATGCAGATTGAAGCGGCGAATCTGCGAGGGGCTGATGTAGATGTCGTCGGTGCTCGCCAGATACGACGTTTCCGGCGAGCGCAGGAAACCGAATCCGTCCGGCAGTACCTCGAGCGTTCCGTCGCCGTAGATCGTCTCCCCGGTCTTCGCTTTCTTCTTCAGAATCGCGAACATCAATTCCTGCTTGCGCAGACGATTCGCGTTTTCGATCTCGAGACCATTGGCCATCTCGATCAGTTCGGAGACGTGCTGTGATTTTAGCTCGGATAAATGCATACAGATTGACCGCCAGGGAGGGGATACGACGAATTGAGGAAGAAGTGAGCGAGCGCTCGGGGACGTAGAGACGTTGGAGTTCTAATTCTATCATGCCGCCAGAGTCGCTCTGGACGCGGGCCGGCTAGAGGCCGACATCTGTTCTCACATTGTAACAGACGCCGGCGCTGGCACAACAAGTTTACCGCGAAGACACACGCGCAAGCTTACAGATGGCTGTCGAGGAAGGCGGTCAGTTGCGATTTCGACAATGCGCCGACCTTCTGCGCGGCCACGGCGCCATTCTTGAACAGAATCAGCGTCGGGATGCCGCGCACGCCGAACTTGGCCGGCGTCGACGGATTTTCGTCGACATTCAGCTTGGCGATTTGCAGGCGATCGCCGTAGTCCTTCGCGACTTCGTCGAGAATCGGGGCAATCATCTTGCAGGGGCCACACCATTCCGCCCAGAAATCCAGCAGAACCGGCTTCTCGGCCTTGACGACGTCGCCGTCGAACGAGGCGTCGTTGATGTGTTTGATGTTTTCGCTCATGGATGAAATAACCTTGTTGCGTCCGGTTACGCGACTAGATCGGCGCGCGTCTATGGACTAGTTTGTCAAGATACACCAAAACGTGGAAAGTTTCCGGTGACCTCCGCGTCCAGGCCGACCGTTTCGAAGCGCATCCCGTGCTGCATGCGTGCGACCCGTCGCATATGGGTGCGTTTGGCGAAATGCAAAGGCAGACCCGGGAGACGCGCGCCCCCCATGCCACGGGAACGCGCGCGGCGGGTGTGTCGCGGGAGCGGGCGACGCGTTCCGGCGGCCTTTTCAATTCCCGCGGGGTCGGCTATACTCGCGTGTTCCCCTTGCCACACCGGCGTCCTGGACGGGCGGGTGGCTATAACCCGAAAGGAGCGCGTATGTCGCGTCACTACGAAATCATCTTTATCGTACATCCCGATCAGAGCGAGCAGGTTCCCGCCATGATCGAGCGGTACAAGTCCACGATCACCGCCCAGGGCGGTTCGATCCACCGTGTCGAGGACTGGGGCCGTCGTCAACTGGCCTATCAGATCGAGAAGCTGGTCAAGGCGCACTATGTCTGCCTGAATGTCGAATGCGGCCAGGAAACGCTGGAAGAACTCGAACATGCATTCAAGTTCAACGATGCCGTGCTGCGCCACCTGATCGTCAAGCAGAAGAAGGCGGAAACCGCGCCCTCGCCGATGATGAAGGAAGTGCAGCGCGAAGAAGCCAGGAAGTCGGCATCGGCGCGCCCGACCGAGTCCGCCAGCGCACCGGCGGCTGCCTGAATTGACCGGGTGCTTGCCTGAACGCGGATTCGCGCAGGCCGTCATGCGGATCTTCGGATCTGCACGATGAATCGTCTGGAACTGGACGCGGCCGTGGTGGAGCGCGAGATCTTGCGCTACACACCGGCCGGTATCCCGATGCTGGGGGTGCTGTTGCAGCATGCGTCGAGCGTGACCGAAGCCGGTCTCGCGCGGCAGGTCGAGATGACCTTGCCCGCGCTGGCGGCAGGGACGCTCACCGATGCGCTCCAGCGTCTCGAACTGGGAAAGACGGTCCGGTTCGGCGGTTTCCTGGCACTGCGGCGGCGCAACGCCCGGACACTGGTTTTTCACATCACAGAATTGCAAGACATAGGAAAGGACTAGATCATGGCTCGTCCCACTGGAAAGAAGTTTGAAAAGCGTCGTCAACAGCAGAACCCGCTGTTCAAGCGCAAGAAATTCTGCCGTTTCACGGCGGCTGGGGTCGATCAGATCGACTACAAGGACATCGACACGCTGAAGGACTTCATCGGCGAGAACGGCAAGATCACGCCGGCCCGTCTGACGGGCACGAAGTCGCGTTATCAGCGTCAGCTAGGCACCGCGATCGAACGCGCGCGTTTCCTCGCGCTGCTGCCGTACACCGATCTGCACAGGGGCTAAGCGCCCGGCGCCACAGGAGAAGAAGAAATGGAAGTCATTTTGCTGGAAAAGACCGCGAACCTTGGCAATCTGGGCGACATCGTCCGCGTCAAGGATGGCTATGCACGCAATTTCCTGCTGCCGCGCAAGGTGGCACGTCGTGCGACCGCTGCGGCGATCAAGGAATTCGAAGTGCGCCGCGCCGATCTGGAAAAGATTGCCGCTGAAAAGCTGGCGACCGCGCAGTCCGCTGGCGAAAAGCTGGCAAGCCTGACGATCCAGTTGTCGCAGAAGGCCGGCGTCGACGGCCGTCTGTTCGGTTCGGTGACGAACGCGGACATCGCCGCCCAGCTGAACAAGCAGGGCATCGCCGTCGAGAAACAGCAGGTTCGTCTGCCGGACGGCCCGCTGAAGACGGTGGGCGAGCATCCGGTGCAGGTTCTGCTGCATTCGGACGTCGTCGTCGACGTGAACGTCACGGTGATCGGCGAGACCGTCTAAGGACATTTCCTTCCTCCGGGAAGGAGACGCGACGCCAAGGCAAAGGCCGGTTCTCCGGCCTTTGCCTTTTTTCATGTCCGGATGCGCCTGTCGCCCCCGCTGTCCGCCGTCCGACCGATCTATAATCGATCCCCATGAACGCTCCCAAAGACCCGCAGCTCGAATCCCTGAAGGTTCCGCCCCACTCGATCGAGGCCGAACAGTCGGTGCTCGGCGGCCTGTTGCTCGACAACGCCGCCTGGGACCGTATTGCCGATTTCGTCTCGGAAGGGGACTTCTACCGGTACGACCACCGGATGATCTTTCAGCATATCGGCAAGCTGATCTCCACCGCCCGTCCCGCGGACGTGATCACCGTCTTCGAATCGCTGACGCTGGCCGGCAAGGCCGACGACGTGGGCGGGCTGTCGTACCTGAATTCCCTGGCGCAGAACACGCCGAGCGCGGCGAATATCCGCCGCTACGCGGAGATCGTGCGGGACCGGGGCGTATTGCGCAAACTGGTCACCATCGCCGACGACATTTCCGGCGGAGCCTTCAATCCTCAGGGCCGGGAAGTGCGGCAGCTGCTCGACGAAGCGGAATCGAAGATCTTCGCCATCGCGGAGGAAGGCGCGCGCTCCCAACAGGGTTTTCTCGAGATCAAGCCGCTGCTCTCGCAGGTCGTCGAGCGTATCGATACGCTGTATCACCAGGACAATCCGAGCGACGTCACCGGCACGCCCACGGGCTTCGTCGATCTTGACCGGATGACCTCCGGGATGCATGGCGGGGAGCTGATCATCGTCGCGGGCCGCCCGTCGATGGGCAAGACCTCGCTGGCGATGAATATCGGCGAATATGTCGCGATCGAATACGGTTTGCCGATCGCCGTGTTCTCGATGGAAATGCCCGGCAGCCAGCTGGCGATGCGCATGCTGGGCTCGACCGGACGTCTGGACGCGCATCGGCTGCGCACCGGCAAGCTGACCGACGAGGATTGGCCCAAGCTCACGCATGCGGTGCAGAAGATGGGCGAGGCGCAGATCTTCATCGACGAACAGGGCGGACTGAACCCGATGGAACTGCGCGCGCGTGCGCGCCGTCTGTCGCGGCAATGCGGGCAGTTGGGCCTGATCGTGATCGATTACCTGCAGTTGATGTCCGGATCGAGCAGCGGCGAAAACCGCGCCACGGAGATTTCGGAGATTTCCCGCTCGCTGAAAAGCCTGGCGAAGGAACTGAACGTGCCGGTGGTGGCGTTGTCGCAGCTCAACCGCAGTCTCGAGCAGCGCCCGAACAAGCGTCCGGTGATGTCCGATCTGCGCGAATCGGGTGCGATCGAGCAGGATGCCGACGTCATCCTCTTCATCTACCGCGACGAAGTCTACAATCCGGATAGCCAGGACAAGGGCACCGCCGAGGTCATCATCGGCAAGCAGCGTAACGGTCCGATCGGCACCGTGCGGCTGACCTTCCTCGGGCAATTCACGAAATTCGACAATTTTGCCGGTGGCAACGCCTTCTTCCAGAACGAATGAGCAGGTCGGAAGCGCCATGACGATGAGACCAATCTGGAATCGTCAGGCGACGAAAGCGCGTTGAAAAGATTGCTGCACGCCGGGGACCCGCGCGTGCGCACCCGCGGTTACAATACGACTTTTTTGTGACAGGTAGGCCCGGAACGCGGGTCCGCCGCGGGGTGTCCTTATGTTTGGTCGGTTCATGCCTACCGAAGGCAAGTTTTTCGAGATCTTCAACGCGCACGCGAAATGCATGGTGGAGGCCGCCCGTGAACTCGAGGCGCTGGTCGACAATATCGAGCGCGCGGAGATTCACAAGCAGAACGTCCAGATCAATGAGAAGCGTGCCGACAAGCTGACGCACGAAACGATCGACCTGCTGCACAAGACTTTCATCACGCCGCTCGACCGCGACGAGATCCACAAGCTGATCACGACGATGGACGACATCATCGACCTGATCGAGGATGTCGCCACCGCGGTCTGGCTGTACGACGTGAAGAGCCTGACCGCCGAGGCGAGCCAGCTCGCGCATATCTGCGTGTCGTGCTGCGAGCGCGTCCAGGACGTGGTCGCGCGGCTCGCCGACATGAAGGACGCGGCGGCCATCCTGCAGGTATGCGAAGAAATCGACCGGCTCGAATCCGACGCGGACCGGGTGCTGCGCGCGGCGATGTCCAAGCTCTTCCGCGAGGAGGACGACGTCAAGACCCTGATCAAGCTCAAGGCGATCTACGAATTGCTCGAGCAGGTCACCGACAAGTGCGAGGATGTGGCGAACATCATCGAAGGCATCGTGCTAGAAAACGCATAATGGACCTGCGCTGATGGCATCGATACATTTGGCGGTATGGACGGTCGTGATTCTGGTCGCGGTCGCATTGATCTTCGATTTCCTGAACGGCTTCCACGACGCGGCGAACTCGATCGCGACGGTGGTCTCGACAGGCGTGCTGAAGCCCCAGCAGGCCGTCGCCTTCGCCGCGCTGGCGAATGTGATCGCCTATTTCCTGTTTCACCTGAAAGTGGCGGCGACCGTCGGGCGCGGCACGATCGATCCCGCGATCATCGATCAATACGTGATTTTCGGCGCGTTGATGGGAGCGATCGGCTGGAACATCATCACCTGGGTATTCGGCATTCCGTCGAGTTCCTCGCATGCGCTGATCGGCGGTCTCGTGGGCGCGGCGCTGGCGAAGTCCGGACCGCATTCGCTGAACGTCGACGGGTTGCTGAAGACGGTGTCCTTCATCTTCATCTCGCCGTTGCTGGGCTTCATTCTGGGTTCCTGCTTCATGCTTGCGGTGTCGTGGATGTTCTTCCGCACGCCGCCGTCGCGCGTCGACCGGAAATTCCGCCGGCTGCAACTGTTCTCCGCGGGACTCTACAGCCTTGGGCACGGCGGCAACGATGCGCAAAAGACGATCGGCGTGATCTGGATGCTGCTGATCGCCACCGGTTACGTCTCGGCGACGGCCGACGCGCCGCCCGCCTGGGTGATCGCGGGGTGCTATTTCGCGATCGGCCTGGGCACGCTGTTCGGCGGCTGGCGCATCGTGCGCACGATGGGGCAGAAGATCACCAAGCTCAAACCGGTCGGCGGTTTCTGCGCCGAGGCCGGCGGGGCGATCACGCTGTTCCTCGCTTCCTGGCTGGGCATCCCGGTTTCCACCACGCATACCATCACCGGCGCGATCGTCGGCGTGGGGGCGACGCGCAAGCTCTCGGCGGTGCGCTGGGGGGTGGCCGGACGGATCGTCTGGGCCTGGGTGCTCACCATTCCCGCGTCCGCGATACTGGCTGCCATCGCGTGGTGGATCGGGCGCTGGCTGTTCTAGGGCGGCTTGCGGCGCGGTGGTGCGGACTCCGCCGCTGCGGGGCGGAGTCCGTTCAATAGCCGCGGTTGACGATACGGGCGATCGGGTCGTCCTCGACGGTATTGCGCAGCGCCGTATCGGGTGCACCGCCACGATTGTCCGGGTTGGCATTCTCGGCATGGGCGATCGCCATGGCGATCGGATCCGCTCCGGCGGGCGCCGCGTGCAGGCTGGCATCGGGTACGGCGGCCAGCGCCCGCGTCGGCATGATCGATGGCGGCGGGGCGGCCGGCGCGAGCGGCGAGTCGATCACCGGCGCCGCGCCGCGGCCCGCGACGCGGCGGATGCCGTCGAAGCGCTTCGCCCAGTACGGGTTCGTCACGTAGTCGATTCGCACCGTGCCGCCGGTCGACGGTGCATTGACGAAACGATAATCGCCCACATAGACACCGACGTGCGAATGTGCGCGGCCGGTCGTATTGAAAAAGATCAGGTCGCCGGGCGCCACCGCGTCGGGCGCGATGCTCACGCCTTCGCGACTCATGTCGGCGGTCGTGCGGGGCAGGTCGACGCTGGCGGCACGCTCGACGACGTAGCGCACCAGTCCGCTGCAGTCGAATCCGGCGGCGGGCGTATTGCCGCCCCATCGATACGGCACACCGACCAGGCCCATCGCCTGCATCGATATCTCCTCCTGGCCGACGCTGTGATCGACGAAACGCGGGAAGCCGCTGGGCGGCGATTGCGGGCCCCAGCCGTCGAGCTTCAGATGTCCGCTGCGCTCGCCCGCCGCCACCGGGGTCCGGTCTTCCCGCGGCACGCTCGAACATGCCGACAGGACCACCACGCCCAGGGTGACGAGGAGGTGGCATCGCGCGTGGAACGGAAGCTTCGAGGAACAGGGCATGCGCTATCGCTGTGAAGAGGTGCCATTCGACCGGTCCTGCGGCGGGCGGCGCACTTATCTTAGCTTTGGGGTGAAAGGGCCGCAAGCGATCGTGCGCGGCACCCTGAAGAAACAACGCATGGCGTGCCGCGCCGCGACGCGCGCGGTGCGGCACGCAAGGCCGTTTCGGAATCGACGATGGCATAATCGCATGCTGTCGATGGTGCCAAGGCGAGGCCGGCGGATCTTTTTCCGCCAAGCACGGAGGGCTGGCGCCTTACGCTGGATATTTTATGAATGAACCTTTTTCTTTTCTCCTTGGCGGCGGCGAAATGGGTGAGCGCATGCGCGCCCACGATTGGGCACGCACATCCTTCGGCGCGCCCGAAACCTGGCCGCAGTCGCTGTGCTCGGCGGTTTCGGCCTGCCTGAATTCCCCCATGCTGGGAACCATCCTGTGGGGCCCGGAACTGCGCATGCTGTACAACGATGCGTATATTCCCTCGATGGCGGACCGGCATCCACGGGCACTGGGCATGCCGGTCGACGAGGTATGGGGCAGCGCGTGGGACCAGGTCAGCGCGCCGTTCTATCGCGCGATGGCGACGGGCGAGGGCTTCTCACAGAACAACGTGGAAATTCCGATGATCCGGCGCGGGCAGGCTGAAAAAACCACCTGGAATTTCAGCGCGGCACCCATTCGCGGCGAAGGCGGCCACATCGTCGGACTGCTCAATCAGGGCGTCGAAATCACCGAGCAAGTGCGGGGCGAGCAGGCATTGCGCCGTCTCAATGAGACGCTGGAAGCGCGCGTGGAGGAGCGTACGCGCGATCGCAACCGCCTCTGGGAACTCTCGTCCGACATCATGCTGCGCTGCGGGTTCGATGGCGTGGTGGCGGCGTCGAATCCGGCCTGGAAAGAAGTCCTGGGGTGGGAGGAGAGCGAGCTGGTCGGTACCGAGATATTCACGCTCGTGCATCCCGACGACATGGAACGCACGCGCAGCGGCGCGCGCACCCTTGCACGGGGCGGCTCGCATACCCGCTTCGACAATCGCTACCGTCACAAGGATGGGACCTACCGGTGGATTTCATGGTCCACCCGCCCCGACGACGGCAGCATCTACGCGGTCGGCCGGGATTTCACCGCGCAGCGGGAACGGGAGGAGGCCCTGCAATCGGCGGAGAACGCGTTGCGCCAGGCGCAGAAAATGGAGGCGGTCGGGCAATTGACCGGAGGGCTGGCGCACGATTTCAATAATCTGCTCGCCGGCATCAGCGGCAGTCTGGAGTTGCTGCAGGTCCGGCTCGATCAGGGCCGGCACGGCGAAGTGGGACGCTATGTCGCCGCGGCACAGGGCGCCGCCAAACGCGCCGCTTCGCTGACGCACCGCCTGCTGGCATTTTCGCGGCAGCAGACGCTCGATCCCAAGCCGGTCGACGTCAACCGGCTCGTCGCGGACATGACGGAATTGATTCGCGGCACCGTGGGCCCCGCGATCGATGTCGTGGTACGCGAAGCCGACGACTTGTGGCGTGTGCGGGTCGACCCCTCGCAGCTGGAAAATTCGCTGCTCAATCTGTGCATCAACGCGCGCGACGCATTGCCGGATGGCGGCCGTATCACGATCGCTACCGCGAACGAATGGCTGGATCGACAGGCGGCGTTCGCCCATGGCCTCGCCGAAGGACCTTATCTCTCTTTACGCGTGTCGGACAATGGCACCGGCATGTCCGCCGACGTCATCTCGAAAGCATTCGACCCTTTCTTCACGACCAAGCCCATCGGCGAAGGAACCGGGCTGGGGTTGTCGATGATTTACGGTTTCGCCAAGCAGTCCGGTGGTCAGGTCCATATTCATTCGGAACTGGGAAAGGGCAGCACCGTGTGCGTCTATCTGCCGCGGTATCAGGGCGATCAAGCGTGCGGTACGGAGCCGCGCGGCCCCGGTGCGCTGATCCGGTCCGGGAAAAAAGAAACGATCGTCGTGGTCGACGACGAGCCGACCGTGCGCGCGCTGCTGGTGGAGGTGCTGGAGGAGCTGGGCTATGGCGTCATCGAGGCGGCCGATAGCCTGACGGGCCTGCGTATCCTGCAATCCGATGCGCACATCGATCTCCTGGTAAGCGATGTCGGCCTGCCTGGCGGGATGAATGGCAGGCAGATGGCGGATGCGGCGCGGATCGCGCGGCCCGGGCTGAAGGTGCTGTTCATTACCGGGTATGCCGAGAACGCCGCGCTTGGCGAGGGACATCTGAAGCACGGCATGGCGGTCATCACGAAGCCGTTTCAGGTACAGGCCCTGGCGGAACGCGTGCAAACGATGCTGTCGATGCAGGATTAGCGAGCGGATTTCAGGCGCCGGTCCCAAACGCGAGCTTCAAACGCGCCGGCAAAGAAAAAGCCCGCTCCGGCAGGGTGCCGGAACGGGCTTGGGTATGGCGTTCGGATGCATCGTTCGGATGCATCGTCCTGGCGCCGGACGAACCGCCCGGCGCCCGGTGGGTTAGAGAATCTCCGACGCGTAGTCCGCCAGACGCGAGCGTTCGCCGCGCGCCAGCGTGATGTGACCACCGTGCGGCCAACCCTTGAAGCGGTCGACCACATACGTGATGCCGGAACTGCCTTCGGTCAGATAAGGCGTGTCGATCTGCGCGATATTGCCCAGGCAGACCAGCTTCGTGCCAGGGCCCGCACGCGTGACCAGCGTCTTCATCTGCTTGGGCGTCAGGTTCTGCGCCTCGTCGATGATCACGTACTTGTCGACGAAGGTCCGGCCGCGCATGAAGTTCATGCTTTTCACCTTCAGACGCGAACGCACCAGATCCTGGGTGGCGGCGCGGCCCCATTCGCCGGCCGAGTCGTCGCTCTTTTGCAGCACTTCGAGGTTGTCGTCGAACGCGCCCATCCACGGCTGCATCTTCTCTTCCTCGGTACCGGGCAGGAAACCGATGTCCTCGCCGACCGGCACCGTCGCGCGGGTGACGATGATCTCGTTGTAACGCTTGTCGTCGAGCACCTGCGCGAGGCCCGCGGCCAGCGCGAGCAGCGTCTTGCCGGTACCGGCCTGGCCGAGCAGGCTGACGAAATCGACTTCCGGGTTCATCAGCAGGTTCAGCGCGAAATTCTGCTCGCGGTTGCGCGCGGTCACGCCCCAGACGTTGTTCTTGTTGTGGCTATAGTCGCGTAACGTCTGCAACAGGGCGGTGCGGCCGTTGACCTCGCGTACGATCGCGTGGAACGCCGGTTCGCCGTTGCTGGTCTCCAGGTAGACGAACTGGTTGACCAGCATCGAGGCGACCGACGGTCCGGTCACCCGGTAATACGTCGTGCCGGTGCGCACGTCCTGCCAGCTCTCCATGCCTTTCGCATGGCGCATCCAGAAGTCCGCCTGCAACGCCAGCACGCCGGTGTACAGCAGGTCCTTGTCTTCCAGCACCTGGTCGTTGAAGTAGTCCTCGGCAGGCAGTTGCAACGCATGCGCCTTGATGCGCATATTGATGTCTTTCGACACCAGCACGACCTCGCGGTCGGGTCGCTCGCGCGTGAGGGCGCGCACCACGCCGAGGATCTGGTTGTCGGCCTTGCCGGCGGGCAGCCCTTCCACCGGATCGATGCGTTGCAGCGTGGTCTGGAAGAACAGACGCCCGCCGGCTTCGCGGTTGCCGAGGCGCGAGAGTTGCAGGCCGGCCTGGATATCGGCGCCGCCGGCCACCAGCCCGTCGAGCAGACGGCTGACCTGACGGGCATTGCGCGCGACTTCCGACATGCCCTTCTTGTTGTTGTCCAGTTCCTCGAGCGTCATCATCGGCAGATAGATGTCGTGCTCTTCGAAGCGGAACAGGCAGCTCGGATCGTGCAGCAGGACGTTCGTGTCGAGCACGAACAGCTTGGCACGCACCGGCGGCGGTGCGGTGCGTGGCGCGGCGCCTGCGCGGCCGCCCGGCTGCTGGCCATGGCGTTGCGCGGGACGCTGCGCATCGCGTGCTTCACGGGTTTCGCGTGCATCGCCGCGCGGCGCATCGCGCCCGTGCTGCGGCAGGCGCTGCGCGAGCTTGTCGTCCAGCGCGGTGCGCACCGGCGTGTCGGGCACGACCGATGGTGCCGGCTGGGCGGCGCTGTTCGCGGCCCCACCGGGCGTGGCCACCTGCGCCGGACGGGGAGCGGCGGGTCGCGCATCCGGCTGACGACGTTGCTGTCGTGCGTCGGTGGGCGCGGCCGCCGTGGGCGTGGCCGCGACGGCCGGCACGGGGACGGCAGCCGCCGCCGCGGCATCGGCCGCCGCGGCATCGGCCGCCGCGGCACCGGCCGCCGGTGCCGTGGGCGCCGGGGTTTGCTGCTGCAACAGCGCGGCGGTACGCTGTTTGCGCGCGGGTGGCCGGGCGCCGCGGTCGGGCTGCGCGACCGCGGTCGCGTCGCTCGCCTGCGTCGCCGGCGCAACGAGATCCTGGAGCGCGGGCGGCATCGAAGCCGGCGCGGCGATGCCGGCCAGCTCGGCGCTGGCGCTCGGCAGGTATTCGATGCTCGCGTCGCTTGCGGCAGGCGTGTCGACCAGTGTTTCGGCGGCGGTTTTCTTCGCCGTCTTGGTGGGGCGCGCGCGGGCCTTGTACTGGTCCGCGGGCAGGAGATCGCCGAGTTTCGACGGCAGGGTAGGCAAAGGCATGTGGGTCTCCTAGAGGAGTCGAATCGACAGTGCGCGTCGCGTGGCCGCTGACACATGCCAGGGCCAGACGACGATACGGGGCGCATGGCGCCGGGCACGGAGTTTCGTGGAAATTGCCTGTTTGCCGGTCAAGGGCTCCTTCATGGGATGAAGTGAAGACTCACGCGGGACCGGGCGCCAGGGCGCCCGGCGGAAATGCGCGCCGGCGCGGCCGCGCGTGCTTCCCGCCGCGGATGCGGCAGTGCACGCGGCCGCGAACGGCGTCCTGTGAAAGCAAAAAGCCGCCATGCCTCGAAGCGGCGGCGGCTTTTTCCCGAGCAACGACAGAACGGGGTCGGATTGCAATGGCTGGAGCGCAGTGCTGGAGCGATGGCCTGGAACAAATTCTGGTGGGTAGCTGGATGAAGCGAGGCGCTATCGGACAAAGGGGGCGGCGCCCGTCTTCTTCCGGGCGGATCGCGCCGGTTGATCCAACTATATCCCGGCTCAAAGCGCTTGTACAGCCGCGAGGACCTCGTCCACGTGGTCGGGGACCTTGACGCCGCGCCACTCGATGCGCAGTACGCCGTCGGCGTCGACGACGAAGGTGGAGCGCTCGATGCCGCGAACGTCGCGCCCGTACATCTTCTTTTGCTTGATGACGCCGTACAGATTGCAGATCGCCTCGTCGCCGTCGGATACGAGGGCGAACGGCAGATCCAGTTTTGCCTTGAAATTCTCATGCGAACGGATGCTGTCGCGCGAAATGCCGACGATCACCGCATTGGCCGCCGCGAAGGCGGGTTCGTTGTCCCGAAACTGGAGGCTTTCGGTGGTGCAGCCGGGGGTACTGTCCTTGGGGTAGAAAAACAACACGACCTTCCTGCCGCGCAACGCGGACAGGACAAACGTGGCATCGCTCGTCGCCGGCGCGGTGAAATCGGGCGCCAGGGTGTCAAGGGCAATCGGCATAAGCGGGTTTTCCTGTTTTTATGGCTGCACCATCAACTCGCCCGAACGGCCGGGGATCTCACCCCAGGCGAAGGGGCGGGCGGGCAAGGCGCGCAGATCGAGCGCCGCGTAATATTCCGCCATCGAGACCAGTTGATGCCCCTGGCGCTGCCAGCCTTCCAGAAGGCGGCGAAACACCGGGGCGAGTTTCTGGCCTTCGAGTTCGGCGTGGAGCGTGAAAATCTGGTCCGTCGCACAGCCGTCGGTGCGCGCGAGCAGCGCGGCGTCGACATTGCCCGCGTCCACGCCATCGATGCCGATCAGCTCGTCGAGCGTCGGCAGCGTGGTGGGCATCTGCACGTGGTTCAGCGTGCGGCCCGCGACGATCGGATGATAGGGCGTGTCGCCCCGACCGTCGGAGGCATAACGCATGCCCCAGCGCTCGATCGTCTCGAGCCCATGGCCGTTCATCTGCCAGCCGGCCGCACCGTGCGTGGCCGGGGCCGCGCCGAAGATCTCGACGAAGCGGTCGAAGGCCTTCTGCATCTGCGCGTCGGTCCAGGCGCGATCGCGCCCGCGCACATTGTCCTGCCAGTAGACGTGGTCCCAGCAATGGATGCCGACCTCGAAACCCGCCGCCTGCACCGCGCGCATTTCATCGGCGGCGCGCCGGCCGATGTCCGGGCCGGGCAGCAGGGTGCCGTAGAGCAGCGTCTTGATGCCGTAATGCTCGACCACCGACGTGCGCGACACCTTTTTCAGGAACCCGGGACGAAAAACCCGACGCATCGCCCAGCCGGTGTGGTCGGGCCCGAGGCTGAACAGAAAGGTGGCGTGTGCCTGCATCTGCCGCAGCATGCTCACCAGCGCCGCCACCCCTTCCCGGGTACCGCGCAGCGTGTCGACGTCGATCTTGAGAGCGATTCGCGCCACGGGCTTATTCGACCAGGGCCCGCGCTTCGCCGAACGCCGACCGGTATGCTTCGAACACCGCGCGCAGCGAGTCGTCCATGTTCATCGTCGGCTGCCAGCCCAGTTCGCTCATCGTGTTGTCGATCTTCGGCACGCGGTGCTGCACGTCCTGGTAGCCCGTGCCGTAATACTCGCCCGACGACGTCTCGACCACTTTCACGGCCTTGCCACCCGCGCGGTATTCGGGAAATTCCGCCGCGAGGGTCAGCATTTTCTCGGCGAGTTCGCGTACCGAGATGTTGTTGGCCGGATTGCCGATATTGTAGATCTTGCCGCTGGCGATGCCGTTCGGATTCTCGATGATGCGCATCAGCGCCGAGATGCCGTCGCCGATCCAGGTGAACGCGCGCTTCTGCGCGCCGCCGTCGACGAGGTTGATGTTTTCGCCACGCACGATGTGGCCGAGGAACTGCGTGACCACGCGCGAACTGCCTTCCTTCGCGGTGTGGATCGAGTCCAGACCCGGCCCCATCCAGTTGAACGGGCGGAACAGCGTGAAGTTCAGGCCTTCCTGCATGCCGTAGCCCCAGATCACCCGGTCGAGCAGCTGCTTCGAGCACGCGTAGATCCAGCGCGGCTTGTTGATCGGACCATAGACCAGCGGCGAGCTCTCGGGGTCGAATTCGGCATCCGGGCTCATGCCGTAGACTTCCGAGGTCGACGGAAACACCAGGTGCTTGCCGTACTTGACCGCGGAACGGATGATCGGCAGGTTCGCCTCGAAGTCCAGTTCGAAGACGCGCAGCGGCTGCTGCACATAGGTGGCGGGCGTCGCGATGGCGACCAGCGGGAGGATCACGTCGCACTTGCGCACGTGGTACTCGACCCACTCCTTGTTGATGGTGATGTCGCCTTCGAAGAAGTGCATGCGCTCATGCGCCGCCAGGTCGCCCAGGCGGTCGCTCTGCATGTCCATCCCGTACACGTCCCAGTCGGTCGTCTCGAGGATGCGCTTCGACAGGTGGTGGCCGATGAAGCCGTTGACACCGAAAATCAGAACCTTTTTCTTCATGAGTCGCGAATAGGAGAGGTGAGTCGTGACCAATCGTCCGCCCGGACGGGCTCGCCGTTCAGCCGCAGATCGCGGATCGCGATGGTGTGTGCGTCACCGCACACTCCGAAAAACGCATTATCCACCAGGTGCAAGCCGGGCGGCAAATCGGCGAGATCGGGACGGTCCCGGGCGAGTCGCGCATCCGCCACGACGAAGCGGCGGGTAGCGGCCCCGGTGCCCGTGCCGGGGGCGCCGGGGCCGTCCGGCGCGGCGGTGCGCTCGGGGAAGTCGAAGAAAGCGCCCGGGTACGGCGGCGCGACGGCGCGGATCAGGTTGTAGACGTCCTGCGCGGGACGCGACCAGTCGATGCGGCCGTCCTCGGGCTTGCGCCCGCCGAAGTAGGACCCTTGCGCGAGATCGTTCGGCAACCGCGCGGCGGTGCCGGCGATCAGCGCGGGCAGCGCCCGCCAGAGCGTCTGCTCGGCGGCGACCGTGACTTTCTCGAAAACCTGGTGCGCGGTGTCGTCGGGGAGGATCGGCACCATGCTCTGGCCGATGATGGCGCCGGCGTCGGGTTTCACCGTCATCTCGTGGAGCGTCGCGCCGGTTTCGGTCTCGCCGTGGATGATCGCCCAGTTGACCGGCACCCGGCCGCGGTAGCGCGGCAGCAGCGAGCCGTGCAGGTTGAACGCGCCGCGCGGGGCGAGGGCGAGCACCGCCGGCGGCAGCATGTTGCGGTAATAAAACGAAAAGAGGAAATCGGGCGCCGCGGCGCGTACCGCGTCGAGCAGCAGCGCGTCGTCGCCGGCGCCCGGGCGAATCGTCGGGATGCCATGCTCGGCCGCGACCGTGGCCACGCTCTCGAACCAGATGTTCTCGGCGGGGTTGTCCTCGTGCGTGACGAGCAGCGCCACATCGATGCCGCGCGCGAGCAACACGCGCAGGCACCGCGCGCCGACGTTGTGATAGGCGAAGACGACGGCGCGTCGTCCGGCGGCGGGTGTCGGGGCGGCGCTCATTCCCGGATGTCCCGAAGCGCGGCGTCGTCGCGCGACCCGGAGGCGGCCGGCGGCGTCGCGGGAGCCGACGCGGCCGGTGCCTCGGGCGTGGCGGATGTCGCGGGCGCAGCGGACGAACCCGGCGTGACCGGCGCAACCGGCGCAACCGGCGCAACCGGCGCAACCGGCGCGACCGGCGCGACCGGCGTGGCGCGCGGCAATGGCCGCTCGACGTTCAGCGGCAGCGTGGTGACGGACCTGCCGTTCGCGGCCGGCGCGGTGGTCGCGCGCTCGCCGCCCGCTTCGAGCAGGGTCTGCACCAGATAACGGGGACGGGCCCGCACCTGCTGGTAGATGCGGCCGATGTACTCGCCCAGCAGGCCCAGCGCGAACAGCACGACGCCGAGCAGGAAGAAGTTGATCGCGAACAGCGTGAACACCCCCTCGACTTCCGAGCCGAGGAGGAAGCGCCGGATCAGCAGCAGCAGGAACAGCGCCGCCGAACCGGCCGACAGGATGAAGCCGACGATCGACAGCATCTGCAACGGCACCACGCTGAAACCGGTGACCAGATCGAAGTTGAGCCGGATCAGCGAATACAGCGAGTATTTCGATTCACCGGCGAAACGTTCCTCGTGGGCGACATCGATTTCGGTCGGATTCTGCGCGAAGGTGTAGGCCAGTGCCGGGATGAAGGTGTTGATCTCGCCGCAACGGTTGATGGTCGCGACGATGCGGCGGCTGTAGGCGCGCAGCATGCAGCCCTGGTCGGTCATCCTGATGCGGGTGATGCGCTCGCGCAGCCGGTTCATCGCCGCCGACGCCTTGCGCCGGAAGACCGAGTCCTGACGTTGCGCGCGCACCGTGCCGACGTAGTCGTAGCCCTCGCGCATCTTCGCGACCAGCTTGGCGATTTCTTCCGGCGGATTCTGCAGGTCGGCGTCGAGGGTGACGATGATGTCGCCGCGCGCATGCTCGAAACCGGCGAGGATCGCCATGTGCTGGCCGTAGTTGCCGTTGAGCAGGATCACGCGGCTGACGTCCTCGCGCAGCGCGAACTGGTCGGCGAGCATCGCCGCGGAGCGGTCGCGGCTGCCGTCGTTGATGAAGATGACCTCGTAACGCGCGTCCAGCGCATCGAGCGCCGGGTACAGGCGCTCGAACAGGGCGCGCAGGCCGGCCTCTTCGTTGTAGACCGGAATGATGACGGAAAGCTCGGGAGGCGTCATGGCTAGCGCTTGTCGGTGGAGGCGGGGGAGGAATAGATCGCGTTGACGGCGGCGGCGACCCGGTCGACATCGGCCATCTGCATCGTGGTGAACAGCGGCAGCGTGACGATGCGCGCGCCCACGCTCTCCGTGTGTTCCAGCGTGCCGGGCCGGAAGCCCAGGTCGTGATACAGCTTGAACAGGTGGATCGGCGGATAGTGGGCGCCGCTGCCGATCTGCCGCGCCTTGAGTTCGGTCATGAAGGCGGCGCGGTCCGGACGCGACGGGTCGCCGGCGACGGGGGCCGGCAGCACGACCTGGAACATGTGCCAGTTGCTGTTGTCGAAATCGGCGGGCGGCAGGCCCATGCCGGCCGCGCAGGCCGCGCCGTTTTCCAGCCCCGCGAAGTAACGGCGGGCCAACTCGCGGCGCACGCGCGTGAAACGCTCCAGATGCGGCAACTGGCCCAGTCCGACGCGGGCGGCGACATCGCTCAAATTGAACTTGCCGCCCAGCACGTCGACGTCCATGCCGTCGATGCCGTTGCGCGTGACGCCGTGTAGCCGGTATTTCTCGGCGAGCCGTGCCTCGGCGGCGTCGTTGAGCACCAGTGCGCCGCCCTCGATCGACGTCAGGTTCTTGTTCGCGTGAAAGCTGAATGACACCAGGTCGCCGAAGCTGCCGATCTCGCGGCCCTGCCACGAAGCGCCGAACGCCTGCGCCGCGTCTTCGATGACGCGCAGGCCGTGCTGCCGGGCGATCGCGTAGAGGCGGTCCATGTCGACCGGCAGGCCGGCCAGGTAGACCGGGATCAAGGCCCGCGTGCGCGGCGTGATCGCCGCTTCCAGCAGATCGAGATCGATGTTGCGGGTGACCGGGTCGATATCGACGAACACGGGCGTGGCGCCCACCTGAAGCACGACATTGCTGGTCGCCGCCCACGACAACGACGTCGTGATGACTTCGTCGCCGGGACCCACGCCGGCGATGCGCAGGCCGATTTCCAGCGTCGCGGTGCCGCTGTTGAAGGTGCGCACCGGCCGGCCGCCGAAGCGCGCCGACAGCGCCGCCTCGAATTGCTGGTTCTGCGGGCCGGTGGTGATCCAGCCGGAGCGCAGCACGTCGACGACGCCGGCGATGGTGGCTTCGTCGATTTCCGGGCGCGTGAAGGGAAGGAATTCCGGTGTCTGGCTCATGATGGGTGGGCTCACGGAGGGGACGGCCGATGCCGGGAATGGCGGTTCGGCCAAAACGGCAGGGCGCGCGCGCGACCCGCGCCGGTGGGGCGGGGCCGGCGGTCGCGCCCGGAGAGGATGCGGGCGTGCATCAGGTGCGGGCCAGCACGTAGACGCCGACCAGGACGATGCCGATGCCGAGCAGGCGCTGCATCGTCAACGCCTCGCCGAACAGATAGTACGCGGCGATGGCGTTGACCACATAGCCGAGCGACAGCATCGGGTAGGCGAGCGAGACGTCGACGCGCGACAGCGCCATGATCCAGACCACGACGCTGACGACATAGCAGGCGAGACCGCCGACGATCGGCCATTGCGTGCCCAGGCGCAGCGCGATCGGCAACAGGTTGGCGCGGGAAAATTCGAAATGGCCGACGGCGTTGGTGCCGGCCTTCAGCAGCAACTGCGCGCAGGCGTTGAGCAGCACGCCCGTGACGATCAGGGTAAAAGCGATCGGGGTCATCAATGGTTTTCCGAAGCGATGGCGGGGGCCGCATCGGGCGAACGGGACACGACCACGCGGCGTTCGTCGCGCGCGATCACCGTCATCGGCAGACCTGCGGCGGCCAGTTCCCGGTAGCGCGACGGCGCCATCACGGCGAGGCCGGTGCCGCTGCGGCGCCAGAGCGTCTGCCAGGCGTCGATGGTCGGCACCCACTTCTGCGGTTCGACGCCGATACCGAACGAGAGTTCATCCTCCCGCTGGACCATGATCATCGTATGGCCGACGTAGAACGGCAAGGTGTGATCGAGCAGATCGATCGAATAGAACGGCGTGTTCGCCGGCAGGCGGGCGATCGCGGCCTTGACCGCGGGGGCCAGCAGCACGCCCGAGCTGGCGCGGCCGAAGATCTCGTGCGCGTTGCCGCCGATGCCGGCAAGCAGGAACCAGGCGGCGGCGAACACGACCGTGGCTTTTGCGGGTGCCGCCGGCAAGGACGAACGGTTGCACCATGCCGCCAGCGCGACGCCCGCCAGCGCCACGGCCAGCGCGATCCAGAGCCAGGTCTGGAAGTGGCGGTAGAGTGCGTTCGGGGTACGTGCGTCGCCGAAATTCGACAGATAGACCACGCCGATCGCCGCCGCGATCAGAAAGACCGCGTAGCCGGCGAGATGGCGTTGCCAGTGCGCGCGGCTCAGCGTCGGCAGGTAGCGGCCGATCAGCAGCGCCAGCGCCGGCGCCACCGGCAGCGTGTACGACACCAGCTTCGATTTCGACAGGCTGAAAAAGAGGAAGATGAAGACCGCCCAGACGCAGATCATGATGACCGGCGAGAAATTATTCGGCTGCCGCGGCAGGCGCAGGGCCTGCCACACGCTCTGACCGAAGACCGAGAGCCAGGGCAGAAAACCGACGAGCAGCACCGGCACGAAATAATAGGGCACGCCGGCGCGGTGGTGATCGGGCAGCAGGAAGCGTCGAAAGTGTTCGTTGATGAAGAAGAAATCGAAGAATTCCGGATTGCGCGACTGCACCAGGATGAACCACGGCGCGGTGATCGCCAGGAAGATCAGCAGGCCGCTGAACAGATAGAGGCGCCGCCAGACGGCGCCGTCGCGCGCGAATGCCGAGTACAGGACCAGCACCGCGCCGGGCAGGACGATGCCGATCAGGCCCTTGCTCAGCACGGCGAGCGCCATCGACGCCCAGCACAGCCACATCCAGCCGCGCGTCGCGCCGGTCGACAGGCCCGGGCGCTGGGCGAGCAGGAGGCTGCACAGCGTCAGCGTCATCATCAACGACAAACCCATGTCGAGCGCGTTGAAATGACCCATCAGGTTCCAGTAGGGGCTGGCGGCCAGCGCGACCGCGGCGAAGAAACCCGCGGCGGGATTGAACACCCGCGCGCCCGTGTAGCCCACCACCAGCACCGCGCCATAGCCGCTCAACGCCGTCCACAGCCGCGCCTGCCAGTCGCCGATGCCGAAACCGGCATAGGCGAGCGCGGTCATCCAGGTTTGCAGCGGCGGTTTCTCGAAATACTTGTAGCCGTTGTAGCGCAGCGTCACCCAGTCGCGGTCGACGAACATTTCCCGTGCCATCTCGGCATAGCGGCCCTCGTCGCTGGGAATCAGGTGGCGGATGTCGAGCTGACCGAACCAGAGAACGGTGAACGCCGCGATCAGCAGGAAGAACACGCCCCGGGACAGCGGCGACCAGGAATTTTGATGATCCATGTGGGCAGAAAGCGACGATGCGACAGTAAGGGTCCCGCAGCAGCCGGGGTGGAGCGGCGGAGCGGGCAATGGCCTGCCGACGCCGCACGCGGTCAGACCGGCGCGATCAGCAACGCGGCGGCCGCCCGCCGGCCCTCGGAAACCAGAATGTTGAAGGTCCGGCACGCGGCGCTCAGGTCCATCGTCTCGACGCCGATGCGTTGCGCCGACAGCGCCGCGAACAGACGCGGATGACCGAAACGCAGACGCTCGCCGGTGCCGAACAGTACCAGTTCCGGCGACGCTTGCGCGAGCAGGTCGAAATCGGCCGGACGCAGGGTCTCGAACCCGCCGACCGGCCAGGGCAGGACCGGCCCCTGCGGGAACAGCAGCAGGCTGTGCGTGAAGCGCTCCTTGTTGACCTCGACGTAGTCCCGTCCGTATGCCGTGACGTTGTTCAGTTCCGCATTCGATTCCTGCTGTAGTTTCAAAGCGATCTTCCTGTTGCGGTCCGCGGCATGGCGATGTTCGGCGCAGGCCCGGCCTTCGAGCCGATCCGCCCGGGTCTCCCGTCTGGAGGCCGTCCGGCGCGGGAATTCTGTCATAATCGCTCGAATTATAACTTTTCGAGGAAGCGGGCTGCGCACTTTTGGTGGCCTGGTCCGAACGGCGCCGCCGGCGCGGGTTTCGGGCGTTCGCGGCAGCGGAACCTGCCGGATTCGGCGCGAGGCGGCGCCGGGGGAGCGGCCGCGGCGACCCGCGCGAAGGGCGTTCCCGCGTGCGTGGCGTGTCGCCTTGCCGGCCCGCCGCACCGGTGTCCGGCGGCGCATCGCGGCGCCGCCGGGCGATGCGCCGGATACACGGGCGCCGCGTCGCCCCGGTCCGCCTTCCAGAGTAAAACAACGTATTCCATACCGTGTTGACGCCGTGAAATCCATTCTCAAA
Organism: Robbsia betulipollinis; assembly: GCF_026624755.1. Taxonomy (NCBI): domain Bacteria; kingdom Pseudomonadati; phylum Pseudomonadota; class Betaproteobacteria; order Burkholderiales; family Burkholderiaceae; genus Robbsia; species Robbsia betulipollinis. Next base: position 832,658 of record NZ_JAPMXC010000001.1, on the reverse strand, counting down.
TCGCACAAGCTGTCGAACGTCTGCTATGACATCCGTGGGCCGGTCCTCGACGAGGCGCGCCGTCTCGAAGAGGAGGGACAGCGCATCATCAAGCTGAACATCGGCAACCTCGCGCCGTTCGGCTTCGAGGCGCCCGACGAAATCGTCCAGGACATGATCCGCAACCTGCCGGCGTCATCCGGCTATTCGGATTCGAAGGGCGTGTTCGCCGCGCGCAAGGCCGTGATGCACTACACGCAGAAACAGCGCGTGGCGAACGTCGGACTCGACGACATCTATATCGGCAACGGCGCGTCCGAGCTGATCGTGATGGCGATGCAGGGGCTGCTCAACGAAGGCGACGAGGTGCTGGTGCCGGCGCCGGACTACCCGTTGTGGACCGCCGCGATCAGCCTCTCGGGCGGCACGCCGGTACATTACCTGTGCGACGAGGGCAGCGGCTGGCTGCCGGACATCGACGACATGCGCGCGCGCATCACGCCGAACACGCGGGCCATCGTCGTCATCAACCCGAACAACCCCACCGGCGCGCTTTATCCGGACGCGCTGCTGCTGGAGATCATCGAGCTGGCGCGCCAGCACGACCTGATCCTGTACGCGGACGAGATCTACGACAAGATCCTGTACGACGGCGCGACGCATACCGCGATGGCGGCGCTCTCCGACGACGTGCTGACCATCACCTTCAACGGCTTGTCGAAAAGCTATCGTTCGTGCGGCTTTCGCGCGGGCTGGATGGTGGTTTCCGGCGACAAGCGTCACGCGCGCGACTACATCGAGGGGCTGAACATCCTGGCGACGATGCGGCTGTGCGCGAACGTGCCCGGCCAGTACGCGATCCAGACCGCGCTGGGCGGCTATCAGAGCATCGACGACCTGATCGCGCCCGGCGGGCGGCTGTACAAGCAGCGCGACATGGCGCATGCCATGCTCACCGCGATCCCGGGCGTGAGCTGCGTGAAGCCGAAGGCGGCGCTGTATCTGTTCCCGCGGCTCGACCCGGCGGTCTATCCGATCGCCGACGATCAGCAGTTCATTTTCGACATGTTGCGCGAGGAGAAGGTGCTGGTGGTGCAGGGCACCGGCTTCAACTGGCCGCGGACCGACCACTTCCGCGTGGTTTTCCTGCCGAATGTCGATGACCTGGCGCTGGCGATGGAGCGCATCGCCCGTTTCCTTGACGGCTATCGCAAACGCCATACGGCCTGAGCGCCGGCACCGCGCCAAGCACCGGCGCGGGCAAGGCAGGCGCGCATTTTTTCATCCTTATCAAAGAACTGCCGAATGGAATCGATCAAAGCGGGAATACTGGGCTTCGGCACGGTGGGCTGCGGCACCTATGCGGTGCTGCGCCGGAATCAGGAAGAAATCAGGCGCCGCGCCGGCCGCGGCATCGAGATCACGCGCATCGCCGTGCGCAGCGTCGAGCGTGCCCGCGCGGCGCTCGACGCGCTCCCGCGCACCGGCGCCGCCGGTACGCCCGCTGCCGGTACGCCCGCTGCCGGTATGCCCGCCGCCGGTACGCCCACGATCGACACCGATTTCGAGGGGCTGGTCGCGGACCCGTCGATCGATATCGTCGTCGAGACGATCGGTGGCACCGAGCGCGCGCGCGAACTGGTGCTCGCCGCCATTGCGCATGGCAAGCACGTCGTGACCGCGAACAAGGCACTGCTCGCGATCCACGGCACGGAAATCTTCCAGGCCGCGCACGCGCGTGGCGTGATGGTCGCGTTCGAGGCGGCGGTGGCGGGTGGTATCCCGATCATCAAGGCGCTGCGCGAAGGCTTGTCCGGCAACCGGATCGAATGGATCGCCGGCATCATCAACGGCACGACCAACTTCATCCTGTCGGAGATGCGCGATCGCGGCGTCGATTTCGCCACGGCACTCGCCGACGCGCAAAAGCTCGGCTACGCCGAGGCCGACCCGACCTTCGACATCGAGGGGGTGGACGCCGCGCACAAGCTCACGCTGATGAGCGCGATCGCGTTCGGCGTGCCGATCCAGTTCGACCGCGCGTACGTCGAGGGCATCAGCCGGCTCGACGCGATCGACCTCCGCTATGCCGAGGAACTGGGCTACCGGATCAAGCTGCTGGGCATCACGCGGCGCAGCGCCGACGGCATCGAGCTGCGCGTGCACCCCACGCTGATTCCCTCCAAGCGCCTGATCGCCAATGTCGAAGGCGCGATGAATGCGGTCGCGGTGCAGGGCGACGCCGTCGGCACGACCCTGTATTACGGCAAGGGCGCGGGTGCCGAGCCGACCGCCTCGGCGATGGTCGCCGATCTGGTCGATGTCACGCGGCTGCATACCGCGGACCCCGAGCACCGCACGCCGCACCTGGCGTTCCAGCCTGACCAGTTGTCCGATACGCCCATCCTGCCGATCGACGCGATCAAGAGCGCCTACTACCTGCGCCTGCGCGTCGCCGACGTGACCGGCGTGCTCGCCTCGATCGCGACGACGCTGGCCGACCTCGGCATCTCCGTCGACGCGCTGCTGCAGAAGGAGTCGCGCGAGGGCGAGGGCGAGACCGATCTGGTGGTACTCACCCACATCACGCTGGAAGGCAATCTGCGGCGCGCGATCGCGCAGATCGAGACCCTGGAGACGGTCGTCTCGCCGGTCACCTTGCTGCGCACCGAAAACCTGTAGGAACCGTCATGCATTATGTTTCGACCCGCAGCACCCGCACGGACCGCGCCGGGCGCGACAGCCCCGCCGGACACGTCGCCTTCTCGGACATCCTGCTCGCCGGGCTGGCGCCGGACGGCGGCCTGTACATGCCGGAGGAATACCCGAGCGTCAGCGTCAAGGATCTGACGCGGTGGCGTGCGCTGCCGTATGCGGACCTCGCCTTCGAGATCCTGTCGCGTTTCTGCGACGACATTCCCGCCGCGGACCTGCATGCGCTGACGCGACGCACCTATACCCCCGAGGTGTACTGCAATCTGCGCGACGGCCAGCGCGCGGCGGACATCACGCCGCTGCGCATGCTCGGCGAGGAAGCTGCGCCGGGTGGCGGCACCACGTCGCTGTCGCTGCTCGAACTGTCCAATGGTCCGACACTGGCGTTCAAGGACATGGCGATGCAGCTGCTCGGCAACCTGTTCGAGCACGTGCTGGCGAAGCAGGGCGCGTCGCTGAACATCCTCGGCGCGACCTCCGGCGACACCGGCAGCGCCGCCGAGTACGCGATGCGCGGCAAGCAGGGCGTGCGCGTGTTCATGCTGTCGCCGCACAACAAGATGAGCCCGTTCCAGCGCGCGCAGATGTTCAGCCTGAACGACCCCGGTATCTTCAATCTGGCGCTCGAGGGTGTGTTCGACGATTGCCAGGACATCGTGAAGGCCGTCTCGAACGACCATGCGTTCAAGGCGCGCCACCGGATCGGCACGGTCAACTCGATCAACTGGGCGCGCGTCGTCGCGCAGGTGGTCTATTACTTCAAGGGCTACTTCGCCGCGACCGAGGGGCAGGCCTATCCGGAGGACGGCGTGCTGCCGGAAGTGTCGTTCACGGTGCCCTCGGGCAATTTCGGCAATGTCTGCGCCGGCCACATCGCCCGCATGATGGGTCTGCCGATCCGCCGTCTGGTGGTGGCCACCAACGAGAACGACGTGCTCGACGAGTTCTTCCGCACCGGTCACTATCGGGTGCGCACCGCCGCCGAGACGCGCCAGACCAGCAGCCCGAGCATGGACATCTCCAAGGCGTCGAATTTCGAGCGTTTCGTGTTCGATCTGCTCGGGCGCGACGGCGAGCGGTTGCGCGCGCTGTTCCAGGACGTCGAGTCGCAGGGCGGTTTCAGCCTGGCCGAGGGCGCAGAATTCGGCCGGATCGCGGACTTCGGCTTCGCGTCCGGGCGCAGCGTGCACCAGGACCGTCTGGCGACGATTCGCGACGTCTTCGCGCGCTACAGCACGATGATCGACACGCACACCGCCGACGGCGTGCATGTCGCGCGCGCGCATCTCGAAGCGGGCATTCCGATGATCGTGCTGGAGACCGCGCAGCCGGTCAAGTTCGGCGAGACGATCCGCGAGGCCTTGCAGCAGGAGCCGGAGCGGCCGCAGGCCTTCGTCGGCATCGAGGCATTGCCGCAGCACGCGACGGTGCTTGCCGCCGATGTCGCGCAGGTCAAGGACTTCATCGCGGCACGCACCGGCTGCTGAAGGCCAGGCCGGTTATTTTCGGGAATCGATCGATGAACCAAGCGGGACCGGGGGCGCGCGTCGACGCGCCGATGTTGACCACCGCGCAGGCGCTCGATGCGCTGCTCGACGCCGCGCGCATGCTGGCGGACACGGAGACGATCGCGCTCGAGCAGGCCAACGGCCGCGTGCTCGCTTCGCCGATCGTTGCGACGCTGGACGTGCCTCCGGCCGATGTCAGCGCGATGGACGGCTATGCGGTACGGCTGGCGGACCTGGCGCCGGACGTGGTTCCAGGACTTCCGCCCGGGGCATCCTCACCTGGGGCATCTTCACCTGGGGCATCCCCGCCCGGGGCGTTCCCCCTTGGGGCATCCCCGCCCGGTGCATCGTCGTTCGGCGCTCCCTTGCCTGTCTCGCAGCGCATTCCCGCGGGCACCGCGCCGGCGGCACTGGCGCCCGGCAGCGTCGCGCGCATTTTCACCGGCGCCCCGGTGCCTGCCGGCGCCGACACCATCGTGATCCAGGAAGACGCGCGGACCGATGGCGGCACCGTGCGCTTTGCCGCCGACGCGGCGCGCGCTCCCGGGCAGTGGATCAACCGGCGCGGCGCGGACATTCGTGCCGGCGCGGTGATCCTGGACGCGGGCACGCGGCTGACGGCGCAGGCGCTGGGTCTCGCCGCCTCGGTCGGCGTCGCGCAGGTGCGCGTGGTGCGCCGGTTGCGGGTCGCGCTGGTGTTCACCGGCGACGAACTGCGGCGCCCGGGCGAGACGCTGGTGCCGGGGGCGATCTACAACTCGAACCGTTACACGCTGGGCGGTCTGCTCGACAACCTGGGCTGCGTGGTGACCGACTACGGCATCGTCGCCGACCAACTGGAGGCCACGCGCGCCGTCCTGCGCGAGGCCGCCGCCGGGCACGACCTGGTGTTGACCAGCGGCGGCGTCTCGGTGGGCGAAGAGGATCACGTCAAGCCGGCGGTCGAGGCGGAAGGGCGCCTCGCCCTGTGGAAGATCGCGATGAAACCCGGCAAGCCGCTGGCCTTCGGTGCGCTGCGGCGCTTCGCGGCCGACGTGAATAACGCAACTAACAGCCACGACGCAACGAGCCACGACGCAACCAACGCAACGATTGCCGGGGAAGCCTACTTCATCGGCTTGCCCGGCAATCCGGTGTCGACCTTCGTGACGTTCCTGCTGTTCGTGCGGCCCTTTCTGCTGCGAGTACAAGGCGTGCGCGCGGTCGCGCCGCGCAGCCTGCGGGTGCGTGCCGATTTCACGGTGCGCGGCGACCGGCGCAACGAATTCCTGCGTGCGCGTCTGAACGACCAGGGCGGGCTCGACCTTTTTCCCAGCCAGAGTTCGGCGGTACTGACGTCCACGGTATGGGGCGACGGACTGGTCGACAATCCGCCAGGGCAGGCAATCGCCCCGGGCGATACGGTTCGCTTCCTGCCGTTTTCCGAATTGCTGTACTAGAGGGCGTCATGCATATCGAATTACGGTTTTTCGCCGGCGTGCGTGAAGCGCTCGGACTGTCCCAGGAGCGGGTCGAACTGCCGGCGCAGATCACGACGGTCGGCGACGTGCGCGCCTGGCTGCGCCTGCGCGGCGGCGTCTGGGCCGAGACGCTGGCCGAAGGGCGCGCGTTGCGCATGGCGTGCAATCACGAAATGACCGACGCCTCGACGCGCCTCACCGAAGGGTGCGAGGTGGCGTTCTTTCCGCCGGTGACCGGCGGTTGACCGGGGGTTCCGTCCGCCGAGCGGACAGGAGAGGCAGATGACCATCAGGGTGCAGGAAGCGGATTTCGATTTCGGCGCGGAAATCGCGGCGTTGCGGATCGGCCAGCCGCGCGTGGGAGCCGTGGTCGGTTTCGTCGGCGCGGTGCGCGATCTCAACGATGGCGCCGCAGTCGATTCACTCGAACTCGAACACTATCCCGGCATGACCGAGCGCGCCCTCGAGCAGATCGTCGAACGCGCGCGGGCGCGCTGGGCGCTCGCGGGCGTGACGGTGATTCACCGCGTCGGTCCGCTCGCGCCCACCGACCAGATCGTGATGGTCGCGGCGGCGTCCGCGCACCGCGGCGATGCGTTCGCCGCGTGCGAATTCATCATGGATTATCTGAAGACCGAAGCGCCATTCTGGAAAAAGGAAGGCGTGGGCGAAACGCGCCGGTGGGTCGACGCGCGCGTGAGCGACGCGCAGGCGCGCGCGCGCTGGGGTGAGGCGGGGCCGTCCGCCGACGCGGCGGTGAGCGCCGCGCCGATCGGCCCCCGCACGGTCGAAAAATAACCGCTGGCAGGCCGCTGCGGCATCTTGAAATTTTTACCGATCGGCCGCATCTGGTGTGTATTGATGAATACCAGAATCCTGCGGAGGTTTTCAAGATGAGAATCGACAAGCTGACCACGAAATTCCAGGAAGCGCTGTCCGACGCGCAAAGCCTGGCGGTCGGACGTGACAACCAGTATATCGACCCCCTCCACGTGCTCGTCGCGCTGCTCGCGCAGAACGACGCGGCGGTACGCTCGCTGCTCGCGCGCGCCGGCGTGGCGATCCAGGCGCTCTCCACCGGCCTGAACGCGGCGCTCGACCGCTTGCCGAAGGTCGAGGGTACCGACGGCAACGTCCAGGTCAGCCGCGAGCTGACGGGCCTGTTCAACCAGGCGGACCGCGAGGCGCAAAAGCGCGGCGACGCCTTCATCTCCACCGAGATGTTCCTGCTGGCCGTGGCCGACGACAAGGGCGGCGCCGGGCGCGTGCTGCGCGAGCACGGGCTCACGCGCAGCGCGCTCGAGGCGGCGGTGACGGCGGTGCGCGGCGGCGAGCCGATCAACAGCGCCGACGGCGAGAGCCAGCGCGAGTCGCTGAAGAAATACACGACGGATCTCACGGAGCGCGCGCGCGCCGGCAAGCTCGACCCGGTGATCGGGCGCGACGACGAAATCCGCCGCTCGATCCAGATCCTGCAGCGGCGCACGAAGAACAACCCGGTGCTGATCGGCGAACCGGGCGTGGGCAAGACGGCGATCGTCGAGGGGCTGGCGCAGCGCATCGTCAACGGCGAGGTGCCGGAGTCGCTGAAGAACAAGCGCGTGCTGGTGCTGGACATGGCCTTGCTGCTGGCCGGGGCGAAATATCGCGGCGAATTCGAGGAACGCCTGAAGGCGGTGCTCAACGACGTCGCGAAGGACGAGGGCAGCACGATCGTCTTCATCGACGAGATCCACACGATGGTCGGCGCGGGCAAGGCCGAGGGCGCGATGGACGCGGGCAATATGCTCAAGCCGGCGCTCGCGCGCGGCGAACTGCACTGCATCGGCGCGACGACGCTCGACGAATACCGCAAGTACATCGAGAAGGACGCGGCGCTCGAACGGCGTTTCCAGAAGGTGCAGGTCGAGGAGCCGTCGGTCGAAGCGACGATCGCGATCCTGCGCGGGCTGAAGGAAAAGTACGAACTGCACCACGGCGTCGAGATCACCGACCCGGCGATCGTCGCCGCCGCGGAAATGAGTCAGCGCTACATCACCGACCGCTTCCTGCCCGACAAGGCGATCGATCTGATCGACGAAGCCGCCTCGCGCATCAAGATGGAAATCGACTCCAAGCCCGAGGAGATGGACCGGCTCGACCGGCGCCTGATCCAGTTGAAGATCGAGCGCGAGGCGGTGCGCAAGGAAAAGGACGAGGCGTCGCAGAAGCGTCTCGGTCTGATCGAGGCGGAGATCGAGCGGCTGGGTCGCGAGTATGCGGACCTGGAGGAAATCTGGACCGCGGAGAAGGCGGCGGTGGAGGGCAGCGCGCACCTCAAGGAAGAGATCGAGCATGCCCGCGCGGAGATCGTGCGCCTGCAGCGCGAGGGGCGTCTGGACAAGGTCGCCGAACTGCAGTACGGCACGGTGCCGCAACTCGAGGCGCGGCTGAAGGAGGTCACGCAGGCCGAGGCCAGCGGTACGGCGGGCGCCGCGGCGTCGGCGCGCCCGCGCCTGTTGCGTACCCAGGTGGGTGCGGAGGAGATCGCCGACGTGGTCTCGCGCGCGACTGGCATCCCGGTGTCGCGGATGATGCAGGGGGAGCGCGAAAAGCTGCTGCACATCGAGCAGAAGCTGCACCAGCGGGTGGTCGGCCAGGAAGAAGCGATCGATGCGGTCGCCGATGCGATCCGGCGTTCGCGCGCGGGTCTGTCCGATCCGGACCGGCCGTACGGTTCCTTCCTGTTCCTCGGGCCGACGGGCGTGGGCAAGACCGAACTGTGCAAGGCGCTGGCGGGTTTCCTGTTCGATTCGGAAGAGCATCTGATCCGCATCGACATGAGCGAGTTCATGGAGAAGCACAGCGTTGCGCGGCTGATCGGCGCGCCGCCGGGCTATGTCGGCTACGAGGAAGGCGGGTATCTGACGGAACTGGTGCGGCGCAAGCCGTATAGCGTGATCCTGCTCGACGAAGTCGAGAAGGCGCACCCGGACGTGTTCAACGTGCTGCTGCAGGTGCTCGACGACGGCCGCATGACCGATGGCCAGGGCCGTACGGTGGATTTCAAGAACACGGTGATCGTGATGACGTCGAACCTGGGGTCGCAGTTGATCCAGGCGATGGTGGGTTCGCCGCAGGACGAAATCCGCGCGGCAGTCTGGGACGAGGTGAAGCTGCATTTCCGGCCCGAGTTCCTGAACCGGATCGACGAGGTCGTGGTGTTCCACGGACTGGATCGCAGCAATATCGAGGCGATCGCGAAGATCCAGTTGCGCGTTCTTACCGAGCGCGTGGCGAAGCTGGACATGCAGCTGGACGTATCCGACGCGGCGCTCGCACAGGTCGCCAAGGTAGGTTACGACCCCCTGTTCGGCGCACGGCCCCTGCGGCGCGCGATCCAGCAGGAGATCGAGAACCCGGTCGCGAAGCTGATCCTGTCGGGGAAATTCCAGGCCAAGGATGTCATCCCGGTGGACTTCGCCGACGACGCGTTCAGCTTCGACCGCGTCGTCCACTAGGCGTCGGGCGCGATCGCCGCCGGCCGGCGGTTTTACCGGACGCTCGTCCGGTAGACCGTCGTCTGGCGGTACGTGTCGCCGGGGCGCAGGGTCACCGCCTCGGCGGCCCGCGACGAATCGCTCGCTGCGCTGCCCCCTCGGGTATCCACTCCGGCACCATCGGGCATGCCATTGATCTGATTCGGCCAGGCCTGCGCTTCGAAGCAGATCGCATCGAACGCGCGGTGCCGTAATCCCCCCTTGCCGTCCACGCCTTCCAGGTTGCTGGCGGTATAGAACTGCAGGCCGCGCTCCGTCGTCGAGACGGTCAGTTCGCGGCCGCTGACCGGCTCGAAAGCGCTCGCCACCTCGCGCAGCGGCACGTACCGGTCGGTGGCCGCGCCCAGCACGAAGCAGTGATCGATGCCGTGGATCGCGCGCGTGGCCGCATCGTTGATCTCCAGCTGCGCCCGCACGTTCGCGCCGCGACGGAAATCGAAGGCGGTGTCCATGACGTCGCGCAGCGCGACGGGGATGCCGGTGGCATCGGTCGCCAGGATGCGGTCGGCCGCGATCCTGACGACGTGGTCAAGCGCCGTGCCGGTGGCGGCCAGGTTGAAATACGGATGACTGGTGAGATTGATCGGTGTGGGCGCATCGCATTGCGCGTGATAGTCGAGACGCAGCGCACCCGTGACGTCGAGACGAAAGTCCACCCGAACCGTCAGACGCCCCGGAAAACCGGCATCGCCATCCGGTGACACGTGGTGCATGCGCACGCCATCGTCGAGACGTTCGGCCCGCCATACGGCCCGGTCGAAGCCGCGTACGCCGCCGTGCAGGGAGTTGACGCCGTCGTTCGCCTCCAGTTCATACACCCGTGTGTCGAGGGTGAAACGCGCATCCGCGATGCGGTTGCCCCAGCGGCCGATCAGCCCGCCCATGTGCGTGTCGCTCGCGAGATAGTCGGCAGGCGTTTCGAAACCGAGCAGGATATTGGCGAGTCGACCTTCGCGATCCGGCGCGAGCCAGTGCAGCAGGGTCGCGCCCAGGGTGCTGATCGCAACCTCGACGCCGTTCGGCGCTGTCAGCGTATAGCGTTCGACCGCCTCGCCAGTGGGCAATTGCCCCCACGGGTCGCAGCGTACGGTGATGTGGGCATGCATCCAGGTATTCCTCCGAAGCGGGCGGTGGTTCGCGAACCGGGTGCTGCGCGGACCGTCCTTCCGGGTACAGATACGCAAGAGCCGGACCCTCGCGCGGTCGCCCCGGAAATTGCCAGGCGCGCGCAATCGCATTATTGTTCATTGCCGCGTCTGCGGCGAAGAATGTTTCCCTTCGACACGCCGCTCAAGGTTGCCCTTTCATGTCCCCGTCCGATTCGCCTGCGTCATCCGCTATGTATGTTTTCGTCTACGGTACGTTGCGCGAAGGCGAGATCAACGATATCGCCCGCGCCGCCGAGCGTCATGCGCTGGCGCCGCCGGTGCGCATCGGTGCGGCCGCAACCCACGGCCGTCTGTTCGATTTCGGCGCCTATCCGGGTTTGCTGTCGGGAGCGGACGCGCACGCCGACGCGATCGGGAACGCACGGGTCGTCGGCGACGTGTTTCGGATCACGTCGGCGTTGCTGCCGGTGCTCGACGCGATCGAGGGGATCCGTGCCGACGGCCGCGATATCTTCTACCGCGCGCAATGTGTGGTGGAGGCGGGTGGCACGCGTCTGACGTGTTATTTTTACCCGGTCGACCCGGCGGCGACGCGGGATCGACCGCTGATTCCGCAGGGTGACTGGATCGCGTATCGCCGGGCGCGTGACGGCGCGGGCGGTATCTGAGCATGGCCGCCGCGTAAAAAAAAACGGCCCTCCGTGGAGTGCCGTTTTCTGTATCGACCGGTGCGCCGTGCCGCCGCGCGCCGGTCCTGTCTGACGATGACGCCGCCCGGCACCGTGATGGCGGGCGGCAGGTCGCCGACTTAGCCGCGACCGCGCGAACCGTCGGTATCGCGACGGCCGGCGTAGCCGCCGCCGCTACCGCTGCGCGGACCCGAGCTGCTGCCACGGCTCCAGTCGCCACCGTTACCGCTCGGGCGACCTGCGCCACCGCCGAACGACGGCTTGCGACCGGCACCCGGCGCACCCGACGGACGGGCACGGCCACGCGGCGCGGTCGACATCGACGGCGTGCGACGCGGCTCGAAACCGGCGATCACCGAGACCGGCAGCGGTTGGTGCGTGAAACGCTCGATCCGCTTCACGGCCTGCGCTTCGGCGTGATGCACGAGGCTGATCGCGGTGCCGGTGCGGCCCGCGCGGCCGGTACGGCCGATGCGGTGCACGTAATCTTCCGCGAACTTCGGCAGGTCGTAGTTGAACACGTGCGTGATGCCCGGGACGTCGATGCCGCGTGCGGCGACGTCGGTGGCCACCAGCACGCGCACCTTGCGCTCGCGCAGCGCGTTCAGCGTACGGTTGCGCGCGCCCTGCGGCAGGTCGCCGTGCAGCGCGGCCGACGAGAAGCCCGCGTCCGTCAGACGGTTCGCCAGCAGGTCGGCGTCGCTCTTGGTCGCGGTGAACACGATCGCCTGGTCGAGCGACGTGTCGGCCAGCAGGTGCGACAACAGACGGTCCTTGTGCGCACGATCGTCCACCCAGTGGAACGACTGGGCGATGTTCGCCTTCTGTTCCGGACGCTGGGCGATCTCGATGCGGATCGGGTCTTTCAGCAGGCGCTTGGTCAGCGAGCTGATCTTGCCGTCGATCGTGGCCGAGAACAGCAGCGTCTGGCGGCTCGGCGGCGTGGCGGCGACGATCGTCTCGATGTCGTCGATGAAACCCATGTCCAGCATGCGGTCGGCTTCGTCCAGCACCAGCATCTGCAGCTGCGACAGGTCGATACGGCCGCGTTCCAGATGGTCCAGCAGACGGCCCGGCGTTGCCACCAGGATCTCCGGCTGCTTGGCCAGCAGCGCGAGCTGTTGGCGATACGGCACGCCGCCCAGGATGCTGACGGTGCGCAGACGGCGCAGATGCTTGCCGTAGGTTTCCGATGCGACGGTGACCTGCATGGCGAGTTCGCGCGTGGGCGTCAGGACCAGCAGGCCCGGACGGGCGGCTTGCTGAACCGGGCGACGGCGGGCCTCGCCTTCCGCGCGCGGGGCGCGCGGTGCGGCCGCGGCGGCCAGTGCGGCTTCCGAGAAGCGCTGGATGGCCGGCAGCATGAACGCTGCGGTCTTGCCGGAGCCGGTCGGGCTGGACACGAGCAAATCGCGGCCGGAGATGGCAGCGGGGATCGCTTGTTCCTGCACGGCCGTCGGCACCGTGTAACCGGTGGCGATCAGTGCAGAGACAATCTCCGGCGCAAGACCGAGCGCCGCGAATGCTTCACCGCTTGCCGGAGCAGCCGTTACTTCGGGGGCGCTTTCGGTCGTGGCGATGGGGGCAATGATCGCGTCGTCGTTCTGATTCGATTGGCTAAAAGTCATGTATTCGAAGTCCTCGAGTGTAAATGAGGCGTCGGCGCCAATCGGCGTCGCCAAGTCGTCGAATGCAAGGAGCAAAACGAAAAACGGGGCGTGGCCAGCCGGATGGAACCCCGATGGGGGACCGCTGGCCGTCGTTAGAACCTATCGGACATCAAACAGGGTCACGCGCATGAAGCGCCGGCCTGCTTTATCGTGAACCGTGTCCGGAAGCGGGACAGGGAGCAGTGGGGACAGTTTCTAAACTGGATTGGGGCATAACGCAAATCCGCTTGTGGTGGCAAAAGCCCGGAGCCGCAAGCGAGATCAGATTATAGCGCGTTTTCATTGTCAACGCCATAGGCATCTTCGTCAGGTATAAAAGAGACGAACGGCCCGCGCGCGTTCGTCGTCCGGCGCACCGGCACACACGCGGGTGGCGCGGCAGGGGTACGTGTCCGTCGACGCACGCGTGGCTCGCAAGTGGCGCGCGGGGTGGGTGCGCACGGTTACAATACGCGCATGGAACGTCTCGCCCTTCTCGCTATCGATACCTCGTCCGAATGCTGTTCGGTCGCAGTGTGTGTTTCTCATCATGCGCTGCCGCCCGGTCCGGACGCCGCGGTGGTCGCCGTGCCGGGCGTCTGCACCATCGACGACGCGCATCTCGGCATACGCCGTTTCGTCGCCGAACGGCAAACCGGCGCGGTGTCCAGCAGTTGGCTGCTGCCCGCCGTCGACACGGTGCTGGACGCCGCCGGCCTGACGCTGCGCGAATGCGGTGCGCTGGCGTTCGGGGCGGGGCCGGGGTCGTTTACGGGTTTGCGCACGGCTACGGGCGTCGCGCAGGGGCTCGCCTTCGGCGCAGATCTGCGCGTCCTGCCGGTGAACACGCTGATGGCCTGCGCCGAGGCGGCGCGCCATGCGGGCGTCCTGGGCACGGGCGAGGGCGCGATCGAACGCGTCTTCGTCGCCATCGACGCGCGGATGTCGGAATGCTATAGCGCGGCATTCGAGTCCGACGCGCAGGGCGACTGGCACGCGCTGGCGCCCAACCGCGTGGGTCCGCCCGAGGCGGCGGTTGCGCCATGGACCGATACGGCATCGCCGTATGCCGTGGTGGGCAACGCGCTGGACGTGTTCGGCGTGCGGCTGGCCGCGGCGGCGGGCGCCGCGCGCACCGCTGCACAGGTCCGCTCGGGGGCCGCTGCGCTCGCCGCCATTGGCTGGCGTGCCTGGCACGCGGGGCGCGGGATGGCCCCGGCGGCGGCGCTGCCGGACTATGTGCGCGACAAGGTGGCGTTGACGACCCGGGAACGCGAGATCGAACGCGCCCGGCGCGACGCCGAACGTGGCGTCCAGGGCGACGCGGGCGGCGCCGCCGCCGCCCGTCCGTCCACCGATGCCTGAAACCGCCGCTACCGAACGTATGCCGAACGATGCCTGCCGAGAATGCCGATGAGGTTTCTGCCGTGAACGCCCAGCCGGTCCCGCCGCCGATTCCCCCGGCCGCGCCCCTGTTCCGGGCGATGCGCGTCGACGACATTCCGCAAGTCGTGGCGATCGAAACACGCGCGTATGAATTTCCCTGGACCCAGCAGAACTTCGTCGACTCGCTGAACGCGGGCTATCTGGGCGTGGTGGCGGTGGCGCCGCAGCCGCGGGATCCGACGTCGGGCCCGGCCGCCGACGTACTGCAGGCGTATGCGATCCTGATGCCGGCCATCGACGACCTGCATATCCTGAATCTGTGCGTCGCGCCCGCTTCCCAGGGCCGGGGCCTGGGACAGCGTCTGCTCGCCGAGATCCGGCGCATCACGCTTACCCTGCATATCCCGACGCTCCTGCTGGAAGTGCGGCCGTCGAACACGCATGCGATCCGGCTGTACGAACGTTCCGGCTTTACCGAGATCGGGCGCAGGAAGAACTATTACCCCGCCCGCAACCGCGTTCGCGAGGACGCGATCGTCATGCGGGCCAGACTCAAACGGAGCGACGTCGATGCATCCCGTTGATCCGCTGCTCGAAATCCTCGGCCTGTCCGCGATCTGGCAGCGTCGCGAGACCGTGGCGCCGCCGGCCGCGGCCGTCCACCCGGCCGGCATGCCGCACGATGCGCCGGGCGCCATGCCGGACGACGCACCGACCGCCATGCTGGCGGCCCCGCCCGCCGCGCCGCGCGGGCAGGTGACCGGCGTTGCCCTGCCGGATCGCGCGGCCCCGACTGCCGCTCCGACAGTTGCTCCAACGGCCACCCCGACGGCGGCACCAATGGCCGCACCAATGGCCGCACCAATGGCCGCACCAATGGCCGCACCAATGGCCGCACCAATGGCCGCACCAATGGCCGCCCCGACGGCGCCGACCTCCGACAGCGTATCGATGCCGGAAGCCGGCGGCGTGGACGACATTGCGTCCCTCGATATCGATGCCCTGCGGCAACGCGTCGCGCATTGCACCCGCTGCCGGCTGTGCGAGACCCGTACCCATGCGGTGTTCGGCGTGGGCGACCTGGGTGCCGACTGGATGATGATCGGCGAAGGGCCCGGCGCGACGGAGGATCAGGTGGGCGAACCGTTTGTCGGTCAGGCCGGCAAGCTGCTCGACAATATGCTTCGCGCACTGGATCTGAACCGTGCCTCGGGCGTGTTCATCACGAACGTGGTGAAGTGCCGGCCACCGGGCAATCGCGATCCGCTTCCCGACGAAATTGCCGCATGCGCGCCTTATCTGCGCCGCCAGATCGCCCTGGTGCAACCCCAGGTGCTGCTCGCGCTCGGCCGTTTCGCCGCGCAGTCGCTGGTGCAAAGCCAGGCGAAAATCGGTGCGTTGCGCGGTACGGTGCATCGTCACGAGGGCGTGCCGGTCATCGCGACCTATCACCCGGCCTATCTGCTGCGCGCGATGACCGACAAGGCAAAGGCATGGCAGGACCTGTGCCTCGCGCGCGACACGCTGCGCGCGCGTCTGGCGACGTCCTCCCCGCGCACGCCGCCGCAGGGCGGGGCGTGACGCCGCTCGCGCACGCCGACGATCGCTTCGCGCCGCCGGACCCGGCTCCCGGCGGCGCGGCGGCCGGTTCCGGCGAGACCGCGGCGCCGTACGATGCCGCCCGATGCGACGATTTCACGGTGCCGGTGGTGCGCGACCTGTGCTGGCTGATGCGCTCCCCGGCATTGCTGTCGCGGGGGGCATTCGGCGAACAACTCGCCACGCCCTTCGATACCGGTTCTTTCGGCCCGGACGCGCCGGCGCGGCTGCACGCGGTGCTGGCACGGCTCGATGCGGACCCGACGCCCTTGTTCGATGCGCTCGCGGCCGCGCCGGAGCGCCGCCTCGGGCGATACGCCGAACGTCTGCTCGCGGTGTGGCTGCGGCAGATGCCGGACGTGAGCGTGGTCGCGCTGAACCTGGCGGTGCGGGAGGCGAAGCGGACGCTGGGCGAATGCGATGCCTTGTTTCGTACTGCCCCTGGGCGGCTGGAGCACTGGGAGATGGCGGTCAAGTTCTATCTGCGCATCGACCCGCTTCGCGGCACGCGCGACGAACCCATCGCGCCGGTCGAATCGGTCGGCGCCGCGACGGACGATGCTGCCCTCGGCCGCTTCGCGGGGTGCGACGCCTATGTGGGCGTCGGTCTGGCGGATCGCCTCGACTGGAAGTTGCGCCATCTGGTCGAGCACCAGTTGCCCTTGAGTCAGCGCGCCGAACTGGTCGCGTTGGGCGGGGGCGCGTGGCAGGCGCGGATGTTCGTGAAAGGGCGGCTTTTCCACCCGCTCGCGCAGTGGCGGAACACATCCGCCGACGGGGCCGGTGGCATCGCGGATGACAAGCTGCATGACGTGCGCCCTGCCATGAGCGACAGCGCGCCCGCGCTTGCACCGGATCACCTGCGGGGCTGGTGGGCGACCTACGACGAGTGGTGTGCGGCAAGCGCGGGTTCCGCGTGCCGCTGGACCACGCTCGCACGCCTGGACGGGCTTGCGCCGCAGCGTATCGACCCCGCGCGAGCCTGGTCGGCCTCCGCCTTCGCGCGCCAGCTGGCGACACGATTCGCGTCCGGTGCCCCGGGGGACGACGCGCAGCGGACGGTCGCCTGGCCGGTCCCGGTGGTGGCGCTCCCCCCCGGCATGGCGCCGGACCCCGCGGTCGATGCGGGTACGGTGCGCGATGCCGACGGTTCCGTCTACGGCGGCGCTGCCGTTCGGGATGCGCACGATGCGATCGGCGAGCTATCCCGCGGCTTCATCGTGCCCAATGACTGGCCGACACGCGCGCGACGTTTCCGTCGTACGGGGCAGCGTCACCACCAGTGATGGAAATGGTGCACCGGGCCGATGCCCTGGCCGACCTGCAGGCGCTCCGCGCGCAGCAGCGCCTGCGTCAGGTAGGCCTTGGCCTCGTTGACGGCGCTTGGCAGGTCGGGCCGCTGGGGCCGCAGTGCCGCGATGGCCGCCGACAGCGTGCAGCCGGTGCCGTGCGTGGCGCGGGTGGCCACGCGCGCCGCTCCCAGCCTGGCGCTGCCGCTGGCGTCGACGAGCCAGTCGGGGCTGTGACTGCCGCCCAGATGTCCGCCTTTGAGCAATACCGCATGGGCGCCCAGCGCGCGCAGGGCCCGCGCCTGGCGCACCATCGATTCCTCGTCGTGTACCTCGGCTTCGCCAAGCAGCACGGCGGCTTCGGGGAGGTTCGGCGTGATCAGCGTGGCCAGCGGCAGAAGCGCGTCGCGCAGCGCGTGCACGGCGTCCGCGGCCAGCAGCGCCTGGCCGTTCTTGGACAGCATGACGGTGTCGAGGATGACGGTGGCGGGGCGATGACGGCGCAGGGCCGCGGCGACGCACTGGACGATGTCGGCATTGGCCAGCATGCCGATTTTCACCGCGTCGATGCGCAGATCGGTGAAAACCGCGTCGAGCTGGGCCGCGACGAAATCGGCCGGCGGCACATGGATGGCGCGCACGCCCAGGGTGTTTTGCGCGGTCAGCGCCGTGACGACGCTCGCGCCATAGGCACCGAGCGCGGAAAAGGTCTTCAGGTCGGCCTGGATGCCGGCCCCGCCGCTGGAATCGGAGCCGGCGATCGTCAGGACGTTGGGCGGAGTCTGGGACATGCGCATCTCCCCGGCGGTACCCTCCCGCCGCAATCTCAGTGCCGGTCTTCGCCGATCAGGGCGACCGAGTCGAAGCGGCGTTGATTGAAACGGTGCCGCTGCATGACCAGCAGCATCATGAGGCTGACGAACATGCCGAACAGCACGATCACGATCCAGATCGGCGTGTTCAGCCAGATCAGCACCGCGTACAGGCACAGCATCACGAGCACGGACAGGTTTTCGTTGAAATTCTGCACGGCGATCGAATGGCCGGCCGACAACAGCACGTAGCCGCGATGCTGCAGCAGCGCGTTCATCGGCACGACGAAGAAGCCCGCCATCGAACCCACCGCGAGCAGGAAGACATAGGCCAGCACCAGATAGGCAGGCAGCGCGTGCCGGCCCAGATGCCAGGCCCAGTCCTGCGGGAACAGATCGCGCGTGAAGAACGCCATCATCGTCACGCCCGCGCCCATCGCCACGCCTACCGGCAACACCGTGAGCGAGCGCCGCAGCGGCACGCGCGCGGCGGCGGCCATCGCGCCCACGGCCACGCCCACCGCGAAGATGGCCTGCAGCACCGCGCCCTGCGACAGCGTCATCCCCAGCGCCACTTCGGCCCATTTCAGCACGATGAACTGCAGGGTGGCGCCGGCGCCCCAGAACAGCGTGGTGACCGCGAGCGAGATCTGCCCCAGCTTGTCGTGCCACAGCGTGACGAAGCAGTCGGCGAAATCGCTGATCAGCTTGAGCGGGTCGCTCTCCTGCTTGCGGTAGCGCGCTCCGGTGTCGGGGATGCGCAGATTGAAGGCCGCTGCCAGGATGTAGACGAACGTGATGACCAGAATCGCGGCGCTGGCGTTCGAATGCACGCCCGGGACGCCCAGATGGATAATGTGGCGAGCGACGACCGGGCTGATCAGCGTACCGCCCAGCACGGTGCCGAGAATGATCGAGGAGACGGTCGTGCCTTCGATCCAGCCGTTGGCGGCCACCAGTTTCTCCGGCGGCAGCAGTTCGGTGAGAATGCCGTACTTGGCCGGCGAATAGGCCGCCGCGCCGAAGCCGACGATGCCGTAGGCCAGCAGCGGGTGGGCGCCGAAAAGCATCACCAGGCAACCGAGGACCTTGATCGTATTCGTCACGAACATCACCCAGCCCTTGGGCCGGGAATCCGCGAAGGCGCCAACGAAGGCTGCCAGGACGACGTAGGACAACACGAAAAAGAGCTTCAGCAGCGGTGTCATCCATCCCGGTGCGTGATGATTGTTCAGCAATGCGATTGCCGCGATCAGCAAGGCGCTGTCGGCCAGCGACGAAAAAAACTGCGCGGCCATGATCGTGTAAAACCCTTTCTTCATCGGATAGCTTGCTGTCCTTTCCGGTCATGGGCGCCGCGCCGCCGTCGAGGCGCCGCGTTGCGTTCGCGTTATGTCTGCATCGAGCGTCCGTCCGGACTTTTGCAGCACGACGCGAGCGGCATGGTCGGGCATCGCCAAAATCGATCATGCGCCCGGCTTTATAACACGAAAATGTTGAGTTTCGGGCACCAGGCCCGCATATGGAAAACGCGGATCCCCTCCGGGGAAAGCTTCATGGCGCTCCGGCATCCCGGCATTCGTGAAGCGACCTCCGAAGCCGCTATCATTCTATTCTGACATGCCCGGCACAACTTGATTGGCTGGCACCGCTTCGCGCGGTGCCGTCCAGTCCGAAATCATGGAGTCAAGGTGGCAAAGTCCAAAACCGTCTTTACCTGCACAGCGTGCGGACAGCAGTCGCCCAAATGGAGCGGGCAATGTCCGGGCTGCAATGCCTGGAACACGATGGTGGAAACCGTGGCCGACGCGGCCGCGCCGAACCGGTTTCAGTCGCTCGCCAGGGCCTCGCCGGTGCGTTCGCTGCACGAGATCGAATCGGCCGACGTGCCGCGCTTTTCCACGGGCATCGGCGAATTCGACCGGGTGCTGGGCGGCGGTCTGGTCTCGGGTGGCGTGGTGCTGATCGGCGGCGACCCCGGCATCGGCAAATCGACGCTGCTGCTCCAGGCGCTCGCGAGCCTCGCGCAGACCCGGCGGGTGCTGTACGTGAGCGGCGAGGAGTCGGACGCGCAGATCGCGCTGCGCGCCGAGCGGCTGGGGCTGATGGAACACCGCACGGAGGGCGGCGCCCGCCAGCCGGGAGCCGGCGCCGGGCCGCAAGGCCAGGATCTGCGCCTCTACGCCGAGATTCAGCTGGAGAAGATCCAGGCGGCCATCGAGACCGAGCGGCCGTCGGTGGCGGTGATCGATTCGATCCAGACCGTGTATTCGGAAGCGTTGACGTCGGCGCCGGGCTCGGTCGCGCAGGTACGCGAATGCGCGGCGCAGTTGACGCGCCTGGCGAAGCAGACCGGGGTGACGATCATCCTGGTCGGGCACGTGACGAAGGAAGGCGCGCTTGCCGGGCCGCGCGTGCTGGAGCATATCGTCGACACGGTGCTGTACTTCGAGGGCGACACCCATTCCTCGTATCGCCTGATTCGCGCGTTCAAGAATCGCTTCGGGGCGGTCAACGAACTCGGCGTGTTCGCGATGACCGAACGGGGTCTGCGCGGCGTGTCGAATCCCTCCGCGCTGTTTCTGTCGCAGCATGAGCAGACGGTGCCGGGGTCATGCGTGCTGGTGACGCAGGAGGGCACGCGCCCGCTGCTGGTGGAGGTGCAGGCGCTGGTCGATACCTCGCATGTGCCGAACCCGCGCCGTCTCACCGTGGGACTCGATCAGAACCGGCTGGCGATGCTGCTCGCGGTGCTCAATCGCCATGCGGGCATCGCCTGTTTCGATCAGGACGTGTTTCTCAACGCCGTGGGCGGCGTCAAGATCACCGAGCCGGCGGTCGACCTCGCGGTGCTGATGGCCATCCATTCGTCGATGCGCAACAAGGCGCTGCTCAAGGGGCTGGTGACATTCGGCGAGGTGGGGCTGGCGGGCGAGATCCGGCCGTCGCCGCGCGGTCAGGACCGCTTGAAGGAGGCGGCGAAGCTGGGTTTCACCCATGCGATCGTGCCCAAGGCGAACGCGCCCAAGCAGCCCATCGACGGAATCAAGGTGATCGCCGTGGAGCGCATCGAGCAGGCGATCGACAAGGTGCGGGATCTGGAGTGAGGCGAAGACGTTGCGGACCGGATGCCGACAGGACGCCCGTGCCGGGCCGCGTCAGTGCGTGCTGCCCAGCACCGCGCCCGACAGTTCGCGCATTTCGCTGAAGACGATCGCCGGGTAGGTTTCCTTCAATGCCGCGATTTCCGAGGGATGCGCGGCGAGGAGGGTCATCTGCTCGGCCGCGTCGTAGGCCATCCGCCCGGCATTGAACTCGATGAAGCGTTTCATCGCCGTGGCGTCCGTCGAGGATACCCAGCGCGAGAGCCGGTAGCGCGACGGCGAGAAGCGCACTTCCACCCGATACTCGCCCGCCAGCCGGTGTGAGACGACTTCGAACTGCAGCGCGCCAACGGCGCCCAGCAGCGTCGGGCCGCCACGCATGGGCCGGAATACCTGGATCGCGCCTTCCTCGCTCAGATGCCGCAGCGCTTCGCTCAACTGCTTCGCGCGCATCGGGTCGAGCGCCTCCACCGTCTGGAAAATTTCCGGCGAGAAGAAGGGCAGACCCGAGAATTCCAGCATCTCGCCTTCGGTCAGCGTGTCGCCCAGGCACAGCGTGCCGTGGTTCGGGATGCCGATGATGTCGCCCGGATAGGCTTCTTCGGTGATTTCGCGCCGTTGCGACAGAAAGCTCACGACGTTGCTGGTCTTGATCTTCTTGCCGGTGCGCGTGACGGTCAACGCCATGCCGCGGTCGAACTTGCCCGAGCATACGCGCACGAAGGCGACCCGGTCGCGGTGCTGCTGATCCATGTTTGCCTGGACCTTGAAGACCATGCCGGTGAAACGCGCCTCGGCCGGGTCGACCGGGCGCTGCACCGCCTCGCGCACCTTGGGCGGGGGCGCCAGGTCGACGAGCGCGTCGAGGATCTCGCGAATGCCGAAGTTGTTGATCGCCGAGCCGAACAGCACCGGCGACTGCTTGCCGGCCAGAAAGAGTTCGCGGTCCAGCGTGGGCGTGGCGCCCGCGACCAGTTCGATCTCGTCCTTCGCGCGCAGCCAGGTCTCGCCGAACTGCTCGACCGCGCGCGGGTCGTCCAGACCCTGCAGCGTCACCGAATCGTCGGGCCGCACCGCCTCGCCGGCGCGAAACGCGCGGATCTGCGAGCGTTGCAGGTCGTAGACGCCGCGAAAATCCTTGCCGGTGCCGATCGGCCAGGAAAACGGGATGGCGGCCACACCCAGGTGATCCTCGACCTCGCTCAACAGTTCGAGCGGTGGTCGTACGTCGCGGTCGAGCTTGTTGATGAAGGTGATGATCGGCGTGCGCTGGCGGCGGCAGACCTCGAGCAGTTTGAGCGTTTGTGCCTCCACGCCGTTCGCGCCGTCGATGACCATGACCGCCGCATCGACGGCGGTCAGCACCCGGTACGTGTCCTCGGAGAAGTCCTGGTGGCCCGGGGTGTCGAGCAGGTTGACGACGGCATCGCCGTATTCGAACTGCATCACCGAACTGGCGACCGAGATGCCGCGCTGCTTTTCGATCTCCATCCAGTCGGAGGTGGCGAAGCGCTTGCTCTTGCGCCCCTTGACGGCGCCGGCGATGTGGATCGCGCCCGAGAACAGCAGCAGCTTCTCGGTCAGCGTGGTCTTGCCGGCGTCCGGGTGCGAGATGACCGCGAACGTGCGGCGTCGGTTCACTTCGGAGAGTGACATGTTCTTATCCGTGCTAGAAATGAGGGTCGTCGCGCGTCGCCGGCTTGCCGGTTGCAAGCCGCCATGACGCACGGTTGTGTCCGATGGGCCTACGCGTCCATCTGCTCCAGTTCCTCGAGCGCCTGCAGCCACGCGTTTTCGACATCGGCGATCCTGCCCGTGAGTTCGCCCTGCTTGCGCAGCGCGTCGGTCAGGGCGCTCTTGCGCGCCGCATCGTAGCTCGCGGGGTCGGCGATCAGCGCATCGAGCGTCGCTTTCTGCGCGTTCAGCGTCTCCAGGTCCTTTTCGAGCGTCTGGATGCGCATCTGCAGCGGTTTGCGTTGCGAGGCCGACTGCTGGCGGGCCGCGGCGTCGAGGCGACGCTGCTCGCGGCGCTTCGCCGGGTCGCTTTCCTCGGGCACCGCGCGGGGCTTGTCGGCCGCTGCCTGCGCAGCCGCCTGGGCCGCGGTCGCCGCGGCGGCCTGGGCCTGCGTCGCCCGCGCCTGCTCGGCGGACGCCGCCTGACTTGCCACATAAGCGGCGGTGGCGGCCGCGCTCGCCGCGCGGGATTCCGCCATCGCGCGAATCCGCGCCGAATCGAGCAGCCAGTCCTTGTAGTCGTCGAGGTCGCCGTCGAACGGCTTCACCTCGCCATGGCCCACCAGCAGGAAGGCATCGGTGGTGGCGCGCAACAGGTGACGGTCGTGCGACACCAGGATCAGCGTGCCGTCGAACTGCGCGAGCGCGGTGGTCAGCGCATGACGCGTTTCCAGATCGAGGTGATTGGTCGGTTCGTCGAGCAGCAGCAGGTTCGGCTTGCGCCAGATGATCAGCGCGAGCGCCAGACGGGCCTTTTCGCCTCCCGAAAAGCGCTCGATCGACGACGTGGCCATGTCGCCGTTGAAGTTGAAACTGCCCAGGAAGTTGCGCAGTTCCTGCTCGCGCGCGCCGCCGGCGATGCGCGACAGATGCTGCAGCGGACTGTCGTCCGAACGCAGCGTCTCCAGCTGGTGTTGCGCGAAGTAGCCGATTTCCAGCCCCTTGCCGCGCGTGACGTCGCCGGCGAGCGTCGCGAGTTCGCCGAACAGCGTTTTGATCAGGGTCGACTTGCCCTGGCCGTTCGCGCCCAGCAGGCCGATGCGCTGGCCGTTCTGGATCGACAGCTTGACGTGCGAGAGGATGGTCGTCGTGCCTTTCGTGTCGCCCACGCCGCCCTGGCCCTGGTAGCCGCAATCGACGTCGTCGACCACCAGCATCGGGTTGGGCGCCGCGTCCGGCTCGCGGAACGAGAAGGTGAAGGGCGAAGACGCGTAGACCGGCGCGATGAGTTCGATGCGCTCCAGCGCCTTGACGCGGCTTTGCGCCTGCCGGGCCTTCGACGCCTTCGCCTTGAAGCGGTCGACGAAGCTTTGCAGGTGTTCGATCGTCTTCTGCTGTTTCTGGAAGGCGCTCTGCTGCAGCGCGATCTGCTGCGCGCGCAGGATCTCGAACTGGCTGTAGTTGCCGCCATAACGCTTGATCTGGCGGTTTTCCAGATGCAGCGTCGTGCCGGTGACCGCGTCGAGGAATTCGCGGTCGTGCGAAATCACCAGCATCGTGCCGGGGTAGCGCCGCAGCCAGTCCTCGAGCCAGACGATCGCGTCGAGGTCGAGGTGATTGGTGGGTTCGTCGAGCAGCAGCAGGTCCGAGCGGCACATCAGCGCCTGCGCAAGGTTCAGGCGCATGCGCCATCCGCCCGAGAAGCTCATGACGCTGCGGCCGATCTCCACCTGCGAGAAGCCGAGCCCCGCGAGCAGCGTCTCGGCGCGCGAACGCGCGGTGTAGCCGTCGACATCGGCGAGCGCGGCGTGCGCCTCGGCCTCTTCGTTGCCGTCGCCCGACGCGGACGCCGCGTCGATGCGGGCCTCGATCGCGCGCAGCTCGGCATCGCCGTCGAGCGTGTAGTCGAGCGCGCTGCGTTCGATCGCCGGCGTTTCCTGCGATACGTGGGCGACCTGCCAGGTCGGCGGGAAGGAGACGTCGCCGCCATCGGCCTGCAGGCGGCCCAGCAGCACGCCGAACAGCGTCGATTTGCCGGCGCCGTTGGCGCCGATCAGACCGGCTTTCTCGCCCGGGTTGAGCGTGAAGGTGGTGTTCTCGAAAAGCGGCTTGACGCCGCGGGCGAGGCTAAACTGATTGAAACGGATCACGGAGGGCAGCCAGGCGAGAGGGCAAAACCGCTATTCTAGCCGCCCCGGGGATTCCCGCACGGATGTTCGGTCCGGCTCGCCCGCCAGCGTCGCCCTGGGCACGGCGTGCGGAAGCGCAAAGCACGTCTGCGCGGAGTGCAATAAACTAGGCGCTCGTCAGCCGCCGTCGAGAAAAGCGCATAACTCCTCTAGAGGCCATGGTGGACAAAACTATCTACGATTTCCGCGCCACGGCGCTAAACGGCGAGTCCGTGGCATTGTCGCGCTATGCCGACAAGGTGCTGCTGGTCGTGAACACCGCAAGCCATTGCGGTTTCACCTCCCAGTACACGGGCCTGCAGCAGCTGCACACCCGGTTCGCCGACAGCGGCTTCGAGGTGCTGGGTTTCCCGTGCAACCAGTTCGGGCGTCAGGAGCCGGGCGACAGCGAGACGATCGGCGCGTTCTGCACGCAGAATTTCGGACTCAGCTTTCCGCTGTTCGAGAAGATCGAGGTCAATGGCGAGCATGCGCATCCGTTGTTTCGCTGGCTGACCGGCATGCGCCCGGGCATGCTGGGAACGGAAGGCATCAAATGGAACTTCACGAAGTTCCTGATCGACCGCCATGGCAGGGTGGTGGAGCGCTATGCGCCGATCACCAAGCCCGAGGCGATCGCCAGCGATATCGAAAAGCTGCTGGCGGCGTAATGTGCCCCCCCGGGCCCGCCCTGGCGCCCGGTTGCATCGGGCGCATCGTCGGACGTGCCGGTCAGGCGCATCGACCGCCCCGCGAAGGTCAGAGTATCGGCGAAAACAGGCAGGCGACGCGCATCGCCGCCCGCTTCAGTGCCGGTGCCCGGCGGAATTCGTCGAGTCCGACCGGAAGCGATTCGGCGAAATCCGCCAGCAGCATCGTCTCCACCTCGGCCGCGAAACCGCGATCGATCGTCAGCACCGTCAGTTCGAAATTCAGGCGAAACGAGCGGTTGTCCAGATTCGGACTGCCCACGGCCGCGGCGATATCGTCGATCAGCACGACCTTCTGGTGCAGAAACCCCGGCTGGTAGCGGAACATCCGCACGCCGGCGCGCACCGCTTCGCTGGCATGGACGGTGGACGCGGAGAACACCACCAGGTGGTCGCGCCGCGCCGGGATCAGGATGCGTACGTCCACGCCGCGCATCACCGCGAGCTTCAGCGCGGTGAAGACCGCTTCGTCGGGGACGAAATAGGGGCTGGTGAGCCAGATCCGTTGCTGGGCGGAATTGATCGCGTTGACGAAGAACAACGAACAGGTCTCGAATTCGTCCGCGGGACCCGTGATGATCGCCTGGCAGCACATGTTCGCGTCGTGGACGGTGTTGCACCGGATCAGGTCGGGCACGCGCTGCGTCGCCCAGAACCAGTCCTCGACGAACACGAACTGGATGCTCGACACCACCGGCCCGGCGATATCGATATGCGTGTCGCGCCACGGCGACAGCGGCGGCTTCTCGCCCAGATACTCGTCGCCCACGTTATGCCCGCCGACGAAGGCGCGCTCGCCGTCGATGACCACGAGCTTGCGGTGGTTGCGAAAGTTCAACTGGAAGCGGTTGACGAAACGGCGCGTGGCGAACTTGTGCGCCACGACGCCCCCGGCGCGCAGTTCGCGGATATAGCGGCGCGACAGGTCGTGCGACCCGATGCCGTCGTACAGCAGATAGGTTCGCACGCCGCGCGCCGCGCAGCCGAGCAGCGCGCGTTTGAGGCGCTGGCCGATGCGGTCGTCGCGCACCACGAAAAACTGCACCAGCACGTAGTGCTTGGCGCCCTCGATGGCTGCGAGGATGGCGTCGAAGGTCTGGGTACCATTGATCAGCGTGCTCACGCGGTTGCCCGCCAGCAGCGGCATGCCGCTCAGGCGATCGAAGGCGTGGGTCGCGCCGTCGCCGAGCGCGGCCGTCGCGCGGCCCGTGGCGTCCGGGTCCGCGGGGCCGTCGGGCAGGTCGGCCAGCGCGCGCAACTGACGGTTGCCGCTGCGGCGCGCGTCGATATAGCCCGCGAAGTGGCTTTGCCCGAGAAACAGATAGGGCACGAGCGTCAGATAGGGCATCGTCACCAGCGCCACGGCCCAGGCGATCGCGCCTTGCGAGGTGCGCGTATAGACGACGGCGTGCACCGCCGCCACGACGCCGCTGAGATGGATCAGCAGCACCAGGGTGCCCAGGTCGATCATGCTGAAATGCATCGGCTCTCCGCTTGGGTGGATGGCATGGGCATGCCGGCTGGCGCGTGCGTCGCGGTGCCCACGGGCATCCCGTCGGCGCCCGCCGCGCTCAGTCGGGGAGGTCGCCCGCGTGCAGCAGGAAGACCGCGTCGTCGCCGGCGCTGGTCGAGAGCCAGACTGGATCGAGCCCGCCGAAGGCCGCTTCCGCGTAGCGGCGCTCGTTGCCGATCTCGACCACCAGCACGCCGTCGTCGGTCAGCCAGTTGCGGGCTTCCTCGACGATGCGGCGCACCACGTCCATGCCGTCGTCGCCGCCGGCCAGCGCGAGCGTGGGTTCGCGCCGGTATTCGTCGGGCAGGCGGGACATGGAGTCGGTGTTGACGTAGGGCGGATTGGCGAAGATCAGGTTGTAGCGCCGGCCGGCCGGCAGCGGTGCGTACAGATCGCCCTGGAACAGCGTGATGCGCTCGGCGAGCGCATAGTCGTCGACGTTGCGGCGCGCCACCGCGAGCGCGTCGGCGCTCAGATCCACGGCATCGATCGTCGCGGCGGGAAAGGCATCCGCGGCGAGCACCGACAGGCATGCCGAACCCGTGCACAGTTCCAGCACCGCGTCGACGCCATGCGGCTGGCTGATCCACGGCGACAGGTGCTCGATCAGCAATTCGCCGATCAGCGAACGCGGCACGATCGTGCGTTCGTCGACGTAGAAACGATAGCCGTGCAGCCAGGCTTCCTGCGTCAGATAGGCAGCGGGGATGCGATCGGTCGCGCGCTTCTCGATCACGTCGAGCACCTTGGCGATTTCCGTGTCGGTGAGGGTTGCGTCGAGGAAGGGGTCGAGCATGTCCAGCGGCAGGCTCAACGTATGCAGCAGCAGATAGGCGGCCTCATCGTAGGCATTGGCGTTGCCGTGGCCGAACGCGAGTTTGGCCTGGCCGAAACGGGTGACGGCGTAGCGCAGCAGATCGCGCAGGGTCGAGAAAGGGTATTGCGTCGTCATCGGGCGCGCCTGGAAAGCGAAGTGGGAGAAACGACCCCGCGCGGCGGGATCGGGAATGGGAATGGAAGCGGGAATGGCAAACGGGGATGGCCGGGGAAAACGCGGCCGGATGACCGGCGCGTGCCGGCGTGCGGGCACGCAGGGGCGCGGGCGTGCGTCCGGCGGCAGGCGGCACTCATGCGACGAGCGTCTCCAGCGTGCGGCGGTAGATATTCTTCAGCGGCTCGATCGCGTCCAGCGCCACGTGTTCGTCGATCTTGTGGATGCTGGCGTTGACCGGGCCGAATTCGACCACCTGCTCGCATAGCGTCGCGATGAAGCGGCCGTCGGAGGTGCCGCCGGTCGTCGACAGGGCGGCCCGCACGCCGGTCTCGGCATGAATGGCGGCCCCGATCGCGTCCGACAGGTCGCCCTGTGGCGTGAGGAAAGGCTGGCCACTGAGATGCCAGTCGATCGTGTAGTCGCCGGCGTCCAGCCCGTGCCGCGCGAGGATGTCGGCGACCCGGGCCTTCAGCGTGTCGGCGGTGTTCTCGGTCGAGAAGCGGAAGTTGAAGTCGATCACCGCCTCGCCGGCGATCACATTGCTCGCGCCGGTACCCGCATGGTAGTTCGATATCTGCCAGCTGGTGGGCGGGAAGTAGGCGTTGCCCGCGTCCCAGACGGTGTCCACGAGAGCGGCCAGCGCCGGCGCGGCCATATGGACCGGATTGCGCGCCAGATGCGGATAGGCGATATGCCCCTGCACGCCGCGCACGCGCAGACGCCCGGACAGACTGCCGCGCCGGCCGTTCTTGATCGTGTCGCCGAGCGTGTCGACCGAGGTCGGCTCGCCGACGATGCAGTAGTCGAGCCGCTCGCCGCGTGCGCGCAGCGCTTCGACCACCTTCACCGTGCCGTTCACCGACGGGCCTTCCTCGTCGCTGGTGATCAACAGCGCGACGCTGCCCGCGTGCCGCGGATGGGCGGCGACGAATTCCTCGATCGCGACGACGAAGCCGGCGATCGAGGTTTTCATGTCCGCCGCGCCGCGGCCGAACAGCTTGCCGTCGCGGCGCGTCGGCGCGAAGGGCGCGGAGGTCCATTCGGGCAGCGGACCGGTGGGTACGACGTCGGTATGCCCGGCGAAGACCAGCAGCTTGCCCTCGCGGCCCTGCGCGCCCCGGCGCACCGCCCAGAGATTGACCACGTCGCCGAACACCAGCGTTTCGCATTCGAAGCCGACCGCGCCGAGCCGCTCGCGCAGACGCGCCTGGCAATCGCCGTCCGCCGGGGTGATGGAGGGCCGGCGGATCAGGTCTTCGGCCAGGGACAGGGTAGCGCTCATCGGGTGGTCTGCGGGGTTGACGGCAATCGACGATGGGGAAGCGGCGGTCATCGCGCTGCCGCATCCCGGGAGGCGGGCGCCGGCGTGGCGCGCAGCGCGGCGTCATATGCTTCGGGCGCGAAGCCCACGGCAAGCACGCGGGCGACGGGCTGCGCGCCCGGGATGGCGTCGGCGGCGTCGGTGGCGCCGGTGGCGTCGGCTGCCATGTCGGTCTCGGCGACCAGCACCGGGCGCTTGATCAGCGATGGCTGCGCCACCATCAGCGCGATCGCGCCGTCCTCGGTCGCGGCCCGCGCGCGCGCCACGTCGTCGAGCGCGCGCCAGGTCGTGCCGCGCCGGTTCAGCAGCGTGTCGAGCGGCACCTCGGCGAGCCAGGCGCGCAAGGTGTCGGCGGCAACGCCGGCTTTCCTGTAGTCGTGGAAGACATACGGCTGCCGCCGGGCGTCGAGCCAGTCGCGCGCCTTTTTGACGCTCGCGCAGTTCGGAATGCCATAGACGCGAAGGGCCATCAATCGCCTCGCAGCAACTCGTTGAGCGAGGTCTTCGCACGCGTCTTCGCATCCACCTTCTTGACGATGATCGCCGCGTACAGGCTGCAGTTGCCTTCCTTCGACGGCAGGTTGCCCGGCACCACGACCGATCCCGCCGGCACGCGCCCGTACATCACCTCGCCGGTCTCGCGATCGAAGATCTTCGTGCTTTGACCGATATAGACGCCCATCGAGATCACCGAGTCGCGCTCGACGATCACGCCCTCGACGATTTCCGAGCGCGCGCCGATGAAGCAGTTGTCCTCGATGATGACCGGATTCGCCTGCAGCGGCTCGAGCACGCCGCCGATGCCCACGCCCCCCGACAGGTGCACGTTCTTGCCGATCTGCGCGCAGGAACCGACGGTCGCCCAGGTGTCGACCATCGTGCCTTCGTCGACATAGGCGCCGATATTCGTGTACGACGGCATCAGCACGACGTTGCGCGCGATGAAGGCGCCGCGGCGGGCCACGGCCGGCGGCACGACGCGAAAGCCGCCCGCGGCGAAGTCCGCGGCGGTGTAGTCGGCGAACTTGCTCGGCACCTTGTCGTAGAACTGCGTGAAGCCGCCGGCCGCCATCGGCTGGTTGTCTTCCAGGCGGAACGACAGCAGGACGGCCTTCTTCAGCCACTGGTTGACGACCCAGCCGCCGGGGGCGTCCGCGTCCGGCGCGGCCACGCGCGCGCGGCCCTGGTCGAGTTGCGCGATCGCCTCGGCGACGGCGGCGCGGATCTCGGCCGGCGCGCGCGCGGGGGACAGTTCGGCGCGGATTTCCCAGGCGTCGTCGATAACCTTCTGGATGTCTTGTGTCATGTGCGTCTCTTGCGAAAATGGGTGAATCGGTCGTAAGGGGAACGGCGGCCGCATCGGCTCAGGCGCGTGCGTGCCGCCGGCAGAATTCGACGATGCGCCTGGCGCCCGCCACGCACTCGTCGTATTCGGCGACCAGCGCCAGGCGCACATGGCCGCTGCCGGGGTTGACGCCCGCGGCTTCGCGCGCGAGGTAGGAACCGGGCAGCACCGTCACGTGGGTCTGCGCGTACAGCGCGCGGGCGAACGCGACATCGTCGAGGCCCGTGCGGCGCACGTCCGCCCACAGATAAAAGCCGGCATCGGGCAGGCGCACGTCCAGCACCTCGGCGAGCAGCGGCGTGACGGTTGCGAACTTGCGGCGGTACTGCGCGCGATTGTCCACGACGTGCTGTTCGTCGCGCCAGGCGACCACGCTCACGTCCTGGACCGTCTGCGACAGCGCGCTGCCGTGATAGGTGCGGTACAGCAGATAGGGGCGGATCAGGTTCGCGTCTCCCGCGACGAAGCCCGAGCGCAGGCCCGGCACGTTCGAGCGCTTGGACAGGCTCGTGAATGCCAGCAGGCGGTCGAAGCCGCGCCCGAGTTGCTGCGCGGCTTCCAGCGATCCGAGTGGCGGCGTGTCGTTGAAATAGATCTCGGAGTAGCACTCGTCCGAGGCGATCACGAACCCGTACCGGTCGGACAGCGCGAAGAGTTCGCGCCAGCCGTCGAGCGACAGCGTCGCACCGGTCGGATTGCCCGGCGAACAGACGTAGACGAGCTGGGTGCGCGCCCAGACCTCGGCCGGCACGGCGGCATAGTCGCACGCATAGCCGTTCTCGGCGAGACAGTTCGCGAACCACGGCGTCGCGCCGGCAAGCAGCGCCGCGCCTTCGTAGATCTGATAGAAGGGGTTCGGACAGACCACCACGGCGTCGCCGCGCGTCGGATCGACGACCGTCTGCGCGATCGAGAACAGTGCCTCGCGGGTGCCGGCGACCGGCAGGATCTGCGTCTTCGGATCGACCTCGACATTGCCGTAGCGGCGCGTGAGCCAGTCGGCCGCGGCGGCGCGCAGCGCGTCGCCGCCCGCCGTCGCGGGATAGACCGCCAGGCCGCCCAGCGCTGTCCGATAGGCGTCGAGAACGAAGGACGGTGTGGCGTGTTTCGGTTCGCCGATGCCAAAGCTGATCGCGGCGAGGGCCGGGGGCGGCACGACATCGGCGAACAGCTTGCGCAGCTTTTCGAATGGATAGGGCTGCAGGGTATCGAGAAGCGGGTTCACGAGGCGGTCTCGTCAGGGCGCGAATGGGGGACGATTATAGCGCGACCTGCGCCGCGCGGGGCCGGGGCGCGGCGCGCGCGATGGTATCATCCGGGGCAATTCGGCGGAGCGCGCCCCATGCGCCCCTCGTGCATGCGCCCTGTGCGCGGCACGCGCAGGAGCGCCCCGTTTCCCGCATGGGCTGACCGCCCACCCTGCATTCCATTCGAGCGCCGTGCGTCTTACTTCGATCAAACTCGCTGGTTTCAAGTCTTTCGTCGATCCTACCCAGTTCCAGGTACCCGGCCAGCTCGTCGGCGTGGTCGGACCGAACGGGTGCGGCAAATCGAACATCATCGACGCCGTGCGCTGGGTGCTGGGCGAGTCGCGCGCTTCGGAACTGCGCGGCGAATCGATGCAGGACGTCATCTTCAACGGCTCGACGAACCGCAAGCCGGGCAGCCGCGCGAGCGTCGAACTCGTGTTCGACAACACCGCGCATCGCGCCGGCGGCCAGTGGGGCCAGTACGGCGAGATCTCGGTCAAGCGCGTGCTCACCCGCGACGGCACGTCCAGCTATTACATCAACAATCTGCCGGCGCGCCGCCGCGACATCCAGGACATTTTTCTCGGCACGGGTCTGGGGCCGCGCGCGTACGCGATCATCGGGCAGGGCACCATTTCGCGCCTGATCGAGGCCAAGCCGGAGGACCTGCGCGTCTTCCTGGAAGAAGCCGCGGGCGTGTCCAAGTACAAGGAACGCCGGCGCGAGACCGAAAACCGGCTGCACGACACACGCGAGAATCTCACCCGGGTCGAGGACATCGTGCGCGAGTTGAGCGCGAACCTGGAGAAGCTGGAGGCGCAGGCGCTGGTCGCCGAACGCTACCGCAGCCTGCAGCAGGAGGGCGACGAAAAACAGCGCCTGCTCTGGCTGTTGCGGCAGACCGAGGCGGAAAACGAGCGGCAACGGCATCGGCGCTCGATCGAAGCGGCACAAAACGAGGTCGCCTCGCAAACCGCGCGGCTGCGCGAGATCGAGGCTGATCTGGAGACGCTGCGCGCGGCGCACTACACCGCCAGCGACACGGTGCAGGGTGCGCAGGCGCTGCTCTACGAAGCCAATGCCGAGGTGTCGAAGATCGAGGCGGAAATTCGCTTCATCGTCGACGCGCGCAATCGCACCACCGCGCAGATCGGCGCGCTCGACGCGCAGCGCCAGCAATGGCAGACGCAGGCGCGCAACGCCCGCGCGGACATCGACGCCGCCGAGGACGCGCTGGCGCTCGCCCAGGGCCGCAGCGAACAGGCGCAGGCGGATGCGGCGAGCGCCGCCGAAACGCTGCCGGAACTGGAGACGCGCTGGCGCGCGGCCCAGGCGACGCTGACCGAAGCGCGCGCCGGCATCGCGCGCACCGAACAGGCGCTCAAGCTCGAGGCCGCGCAGCGGCGCAATGCCGAGCAGCAACTGCAGCAGCTCGACGCGCGCCGCGAGCGCCTGCGCCGCGAAGCGAGCGGACTCGACATGCCCGACGCGACCCGGCTCGAAGCGGCGCGGGCGCAGCTTGCCGAGCAGGAAGCGGTGCGCGACGCCGCGCTCGAGCGGCTGGCCGAGGCGCAGACCACGGTGCCGCAGCGCGATGCCGAGCGGCGCCGGGCCGAGCAGCAGGCACGCGACGAAACGGCGCGCATCGCGCAGCTCGATGCCCGGCTGGGCGCGCTGCGGGCCCTTCAGGAGAGCGTGCAGACCGAGGGCCGCGTGCAGCCCTGGCTCGACAAGCACGAATTGCAGACCCTGCCGCGGCTCTGGAAGCGTTTGCAGGTGCAGCGCGGTTGGGAAACCGCGGTGGAATCGGTGCTGCGCGAGCGGCTGGCCGCGCTCGAAATCTCGGATCTCGACCGGGTCCGGGCGCTCGTCGCCGACGCGCCGCCGGCCAAGCTGGCGTTCTATGCGCCGCCGCCGGCGGGTCGGATGCCCCCGGCGATCGAGGGTTTGCGTCCGGGTTTGCGTCCGGGTTTGCGTCCGTTATTGTCGCTGATTCGCATCGACGATCCAGGTCTGCGCGCGGTGCTGGGCGACTGGCTCGCGAGCGCGTACGCGGCCGACGATCTCGCCGCGGCGCTGGCTGCGCGCGCGCAGCTGCCCGACGGCGGTTGCCTGGTCGTGCCGGCCGGGCACCAGGTCAGCCGTTGCGGCATCGCCCTGTACGCCGCCGATTCCGAGAACGCGGGCATGCTCGAACGCGCACAGGAAATCGACAATCTGTCGCGCGAGGTGCGGGCCCAGGCGCTGCTGGCCGATGAAGCCAGACTGGGCGCGGCCCGCGCCCAGGCCGAGTACGAACGTGCGGCGCGCGACGAGGCCGATCTGCGCCTGCGCGCGGATGCCGCCACGCGCGATGCCCATGCGCTGCAGCTCGACGTCCTGACGCTCGCGCAGGCATTCGAGCGCTTCACCACGCGCAGCACCCAGATCGGCGCGGAACTCGAGGAAATCGACGCGCAGCGCGACGAGCAGCGCGCGGCGGTCGCGGCCGCCGACCTCGCGTTCGAGGCGCACGACGCCACGCTGGCGGAGATCCAGGCGCGCTTCGAGGATGAGCAGAGCGCATTCGAGCGCCTGCAGGAAGACCTCGACGTGGCGCGTCAGCGCCTGCGCGATCTCGAGCGCGGCGCGCAGGACGCCGGTTTCGACGAGCGCAATCTGGCCGCGCGGATCGGCGAACTGCAGCGCACGGTGGAACTGGGCGTCGAGCAGCTCGAACGCATCGAACTCGAACTCGAGGACGCGCGCGCTGAACTCGCCGGCATCGAGGACAAGACCGCCGACACTGGCCTGCAACAGGCGCTCGCGGTACGCACGCAACGCGAGCAGGCGCTCGCCGCGGTGCGCACCGAGACCGATGCGCTGACCCTGCAGCTGCGCCAAACCGACGAGGCGCGCCTGAGCACCGAGCGCTCGCTGCAGCCGCTGCGCGAGCGCATCACCGAATTCCAGCTGAAGGAACAGGCCGCGCGCCTGAGCGGCGAGCAGTTTGCCGAACAGCTGGCGGCCGCGGCGGTGGGAGCCGCGGCGGTCGATATCGACGCGTTGCGCGCGCGTCTCGCCGCGCAGCCGGACGCTCAGCCGAAGCCGGCCTGGTTGCAGGCGGAGGTCACCCGGATCAACCAGGCGGTCCAGGCGCTGGGCGCGGTCAACATGGCGGCGTTGGAGGAATTGACCACGGCGCGCGAGAGGAAGGGCTTTCTCGACGCGCAGTCGGCCGATCTCGTCAGCGCGATCACGACGCTGGAAGACGCGATCCACAAAATCGACCAGGAAACGCGCGAACTGCTGCAGGGCACCTTCAACGAGGTGAACCGCCACTTCGGCGAACTCTTCCCGCGGCTGTTCGGCGGAGGCCAGGCGAAACTGGTGATGACCGGCGACGAGATTCTCGATGCGGGCGTGCAGGTGCTCGCCCAGCCGCCGGGCAAGAAAAACACGACGATCCATCTGCTCTCGGGCGGCGAGAAGGCGCTGACCGCCACCGCCCTGGTGTTCGCGATGTTTCAGCTCAACCCCGCGCCGTTCTGTCTGCTCGACGAAGTCGACGCGCCGCTCGACGATGCGAACACCGGACGCTTCGCGAACCTGGTGCGCGCGATGTCCGAGAAAACGCAGTTCCTCTTCATTTCGCACAACAAGATCGCGATGGAGATGGCGCAGCAATTGATCGGCGTGACGATGCAGGAGCAGGGGGTGTCGCGCATCGTTGCGGTCGATATGGAATCGGCTGCGGGATTCGTCGACAATAAGTAGCCGGGGGTAAGGAATGGCTGCCCGGGTGCGGCCGGGCAGCGACGCCTGGCCGAACCTCGGAACGGTCGATGCGGTTTGAACCTCAAACCGGTAAATGCGGTTTAATAAGGCTAGCCAATGAGCTGGGTCGACTCACACTATAACGAACGGGCCGGGTCCCCGACGCGGCGGCGGCGCCAGAGTGCGCCGATTTTGCGCGCGGGATCCGGCACGCAAAAATCAAGGGAGCGTGCATGAACGAGTTGCAACTCGGATTGGTCGGCGCGGGCGCGGCGATCGTGATCGGCGTCGTGGTCTATAACGGTCTGCAGGGCCGGCGGGCGCGGCGCCGCCTGCCGCGCACGATGCCGGATGGTCCCGCCGAGGTTCCCCCCCTCACGCCGCTCGACGCGCACGAGGAACACCCCTTCATCCACGCGACGACGACGCCGCGCCGTGAACCGGCGAGCACGCCCGCCGCGGCGCCCGCGTCGGCATTCGCCGCCACAGGGCCCGCGCCGGCGGGTGCGTCCGCCCGCGCGCCTGTTGGCGCGGCGGCCAGCGTGACGACGGCAGCGTCCGGTGCCGGACCGACTGGCGTGGCGAAAGCCGCGTCCGGCGACATGGCAGCGGGCGAGGGCGTTCTGCCGCTGGCCGGCGATTCGCGGCGCGAGCCGACCTTCGGCGGCGTCAACGATCTGATTTCGCCCGCCGACGTGCCGGCGGGCGCGGCCGCGGCGGAATGGGCGGCGGGCGCGGAACCCCCCATGGATGCTGCGTTGCCGCCGAGCGCGGCCATGAGCGCGCCGACGTCCCCGGCCGTTACCGCGACGGTAGTGCAGAACGCCGGTACACCGCCGACGGATGCGGCCGTCGCCAGCCGGGTGTCAGTCACGAATACGGCGCCGCTCGACGCGCGCGTCGTGGCGTCGCACGCCGCGGCGCGGGATGACGCGTCCACGGTCAGCGACCACCGCGCGCAGGGCGCCGATATCGATGCCGCGACCCCGCGTGCCGTGGGCGCGGCTGCGCCGCCGGATACGGCCGTAGCGGTCGCGGCCGATGCGCCAGACATCAGCGCTACGGTGGATGCAGCAGGTGCGGGCACCGCTGGCGGCGCTGCCGTGGATGCCGACGTAGTGCTGCCGCGCGAGCCGGAACAGCGGCGCGAACCGGTATTGAGCCCGATCGAACCGGACCCCCAGAGTCCCGCGACGACCGTTTCGAATCTGCCGCCCGTGGTGGTCGATCGCCGCATCGACTGCATCATCGAGCTGGAACCTGGCGAAACGGTATCCGGCGAGCGCATCATCCCGCTCGCGATCCGGTTCCGTCGCGCGGGCAGCAAGCCGGTGTACGTCGAAGGCCGCGACCAGGACGGCCACTGGGGCACGCTGCGCCCCGGCAACCAATATGGAAAACTGCGCGCGGCGGTGCAGCTGGCGAACCGCGCCGGCCCGTTGAACGAGCTGGAATTCAGTGAGTTCGTTGGCGGCGTGCACCGCCTGGCCGACGCGCTGGATGCCGCCGCCGAGTTCCCGGACATGACCGAAGTCGTGCAGATGGCCCGCGAACTCGATGGCTTCGCCGCGCAGTGCGACGCGCAGCTTTCGGTGAACGTCCTGTCGGACAACGCGCCCTGGTCGGGCAGCTACGTGCAGGCGGTGGCGTCGCAGGACGGTCTGCTGCTGTCGCGTGACGGCACGCGCTTCGTCAAGCTCGATGCGCAACAGAACCCGGTCTTCACGTTGACCTTCGAAGGCACGAACTTCCTGCGCGACGACCTGACCTACAAGGGCGGGCACATGATCACCCTGCTGCTCGACGTGCCGGTTGCCGACGAGGACATTCTGCCCTGGCGGCTGATGTGCGACTACGCGCGCTCGCTCGCGCAGCGCATCGGTGCGCGGGTCGTCGACGATCAGCGGCGGGTACTGCCGGATGCGTCGTTGCAGGCGATCGACGAACGCCTGATGACCCTTTACGCGCGGCTGGAAACGGCCGGCATTCCCGCCGGCTCCGCCGCCGCGCGCCGTCTGTTTTCGTCCTGACGCATTTGCCTGCCCGGGAGGGCGGGCGTTCGGCATTTACCTGATTTATTGCGATGAAACCCATGATTGCGGAACCGTCCGAGGAGCAGCCGCCCGAGCGTGCCATCTGGCTGCGCGCGGAACTCGAACGGCTCAACCACGCGTATTACGTCCGGGACGATCCGGCGGTGCCCGATGCCGAATACGACCGCCTGTTCGATGCGCTGCGGCGGCTCGAAGACGCGCATCCGGATCTCGTCACGCCCGATTCGCCGACGCAGCGGGTGGGCGGCATGGCCATCGCCGAATTCGCCAGCGTGGCGCACAGCGTGCCGATGCTGTCGCTCAACAATGGTTTTCTCGAAGAGGATGTGATCGCCTTCGACCGGCGCGTGAGCGACGCGCTGGAGAAGCTGCGCGAACGACGCGACGCGAGCCAACCGGACGCAAGGGCGGAATCCGCCGAAACGTCCGAAACGTCGGAGCCGGCCGGGGACGTGCGCCCTCCCGTCGACTACGCATGCGAGTTGAAGTTCGACGGCCTCGCGATGTCGCTGCGTTACGAACGGGGCGAGCTGGTGCGCGGCGCGACGCGCGGCGACGGCGCCACCGGCGAGGACGTGACCGACAATATCCGCACCGTGCGCGCGATTCCGTTGCGCCTCAAGGGGAAAAATCCCCCGGCGGTGCTGGAAGTGCGGGGCGAGGTGCTGATGTTCAAGCGCGACTTCGAGAAACTCAACGCACGGCAGCGCGACGCCGGCGAGCGCGAGTTCGCGAACCCGCGCAACGCGGCGGCCGGCAGCCTGCGGCAGCTCGATTCGAAAATCACCGCCAGACGGCCGTTGTCGTTTTTCGCCTACGGCATCGGCGCGCTCGAGGGCGCCGCCATGCCCGCCACGCATGCCGCCTTGCTCGAATGGTATGAAACGCTCGGCATTCCGGTTTGTCGGGAGCGCCAGGTGGTGCAGGGCGCTCCCGGCATGCTGACCTTCTTTCACGATGTCGGCGCGCGCCGCGCCGCCTTGCCCTACGACATCGATGGCGTCGTCTACAAGGTAAACCGCGTCGCCGAGCAGGTCGCGCTCGGCTTCGTCTCGCGCGCGCCGCGTTTCGCGCTGGCGCACAAGTTTCCCGCGCAGGAAGCGCTGACGGTATTGTTGGGCATCGACGTGCAGGTCGGGCGCACCGGCGCCATCACGCCGGTGGCGCGGCTCGCGCCGGTGTTCGTGGGCGGCGCGACCGTGACCAATGCGACGCTGCACAACGCCGACGAGATCGCGCGCAAGGATATTCTGATCGGCGACACCGTGATCGTGCGGCGCGCCGGGGATGTGATTCCCGAGGTGGTGGGCGCGATTCCGGACCGGCGCCCGGCCGACGCGCGCGCTTTCGTCATGCCGGTGCAGTGTCCCGTGTGCGGCTCGGCGATCGAAAGGCTGCCCGACGAAGCGGTTTCGCGCTGCACGGGCGGCCTGTTCTGTCCGGCGCAGCGCAAGCAGGCGCTCTGGCATTTCGCGCAGCGCCGCGCGCTCGATATCGACGGCCTGGGCGACAAGATCGTCGACCAGCTGGTCGAGCAGCAACTGGTGCGCACCCCGGCGGATCTGTTCAAGCTGGGTTTCGGCACGCTCGCGGCGCTCGAACGCTTCGCGGACAAATCCGCGCAGAACCTGCTCGATTCGCTGGCGCATGCGCGCGCGACGACCCTGCCGCGTTTCATCTTCGCGTTGGGCATCCGGCAGGTCGGCGAAAGCACGGCAAAGGAACTCGCCCGGCATTTCGGCAATCTGGACGCGTTGATGCGCGCCGACGTGACGCAATTGCTGGCGGTCCGGGACGTGGGGCCCGTGGTGGCCGAATCGCTCGCCCGGTTCTTCGCCGAAGCGCATAACGTCGAGGTGATTGAGCAATTGCGTGCAGCCGGTGTACATTGGCAGGAAGGCCCGGGCATCGAGACCGCGCCGCCGGGCCGTCTGGCCGGCAAGACCGTGGTGCTGACCGGCACGCTGCCCACCTTGAGCCGCGACGACGCGAAAGCCCTGCTCGAAGCCGCCGGTGCCAAGGTGGCGGGTTCGGTCTCGGCGAAAACGCACTATGTGGTGGCCGGTGCCGATGCCGGCAGCAAGCTCGTCAAGGCCGAGACGCTCGGTGTGCGCATACTCGACGAAGCCGCGATGCAACAACTGCTCAATGGAGAAATCGAATGATTCGTGACATTCTGAAAATGGGTGACCCGCGCTTGTTGCGCCTGGCCCAGCCCGTCGACGATTTCGATACGCCGGAGCTGCATGCGCTGGTTGCCGACATGTTCGACACGATGCGCGCGGCCAAGGGCGCGGGGCTCGCCGCGCCGCAGATCGGCGTGGATCTGCAGGTCGTGATATTCGGCTTCGGGACGGTGCAACGCTATCCGGATGCGCCGCCGGTGCCGGAAACGGTCCTGATCAATCCGGTGATCCTGCCGGTGTCGCAGGACATGGAGGAAAGCTGGGAGGGGTGTCTGTCGGTGCCCGGCATGCGGGGCATGGTGAGCCGCTATTCGATGATCCGCTACGAGGGTTTCGACCAATACGGCAATGTGATCGACCGCGTCGCGGGCGGTTTTCATGCGCGGGTCGTCCAGCACGAATGCGATCACCTGATCGGCAAGCTGTATCCGATGCGGATGACCGACTTTTCCCAGTTCGGTTTCGTCGACGTGCTGTTTCCCGAGCAGGAACTCGCCGACGACTGAACGGCGCGCGGTCCGATGGCCTGATACCGACCCCGCGCCGTGCGTCAGAAAACCTCGTTTTCCGCAAGATAGCGCCATTCGCCGACCGGCAGCGAGCCGAGCATCACCTCGCCGATACGCACCCGTTTCAGACCGACGACTTCCAGGCCCACGAGTTCGCACATGCGCCGGATCTGACGTTTTTTGCCTTCGTGCAGCACGAAGCGCAACTGCTCGCCGTTTTGCCAGTCGACCTCGGCCGGGCGCAGCGCGACGTCTTCCAGCGACAGCCCATGCCGCAGCAGCGCGAGTTTGTCCGCCGGGAAATGCGCCTGTACGTTTTCCTGGTGCGTGCCGTAGGTTACGCGGACCAGATACTCCTTTTCGACCTCGGACGCTTCGCCGATCAGGCGCTTCGCGATCCGACCGTCCTGCGTGAAGACCAGCAGGCCGGTCGAATCGATATCCAGGCGCCCGGCGGGCGCGAGCGCGCGCAGGTGCACATGCTCGAAGCGATGCCGGCTGGCATCGAGAATCCAGCGGTTGTCCGGCAGGATCAGCGCCGCGGCGGGAGGGTGACCATCTTCGGGCTGACCGGAGACATGGCCGACCGGCTTGTGCAGGAGGATCGTAACCAGACGGTTCTGCTGTTCCCGCGCCTGCCGGATGACTTCGACATGCTGTTCCGGGCGCACCCGGATGCCCAGCGTATCGACGCGTTCACCATCGACGCGGACCCAGCCCTTTTCGATCCATTCGTCCGCTTCGCGGCGCGAACACAGGCCGAGTTCCGACATCCGCTTGGACAGACGCAGCGTGCCGTCATCCTCGCGGGGCGTCGCCGCGACGGTGGGCACCGCCGCGGTCGCGGGTGTGCGGGCATCATGCGAAGGGCCGGCCGGGGGGCGGCCTTTTTCCTGGCGGGGCGACCGGTCCGACGAAGCGGGACGGTTCGCGGAGAAGGGGCGGGTCATGCCGCTTGCGGGCGATCGCGCCGCGCTGGGGCGCGCACCGTCGCGCGGGGGCCGTGCGGAATCCGACCGCGCGCCGTCACGCGGAGGGCGTGCGGAATCGAACCGCGCACCGTCCCGCGGGGGCCGTGCGGAATCCGACCGCGCACCGTCACGTGGAGGCCGTGCGGAATCCGACCGCGCACCGTCGCGCGGAGGGCGTGCGGAATCGAACCGCGCGCCGTCGCGCGGCGGCCGGCCGCCCGCATCGGCCGCCCGGCCTGCATAGGGTTGCCGGGGGCGTGTGCCTGCATCGCCTGCCGACGTTCTGGTGCCGTCCGCCGCCGGTTTGGGACGCACGGTACCGCGCGGCGTATAGGGCGCGCGGCGTTCCAGCATCGGCGCGCCACCCGCCGCGGCGGGTCGTTCGCCGTTGCGGCCTGCCCAGGGTTTGCGCGGCGCGGCGCCGTCGGCACCGGTGCGCGGCGCGGCGCGGTCGCCGGCGGGACGGCCGACCCCGGAGCGCGCCGGCGACCGGGCACCGGCGCGGCCCTCGCCGCCGCGTTCACTGCCGCCGCGTTCACCGCCGCGCGCGCTGCCCGCAGTGTCGGTGCCGCGACGCGCTTCGGCGCCGCGCGTGCGTTCGACGGGCCCGCTGCTCCCGGCACGCACCGGCGACGGGTCGGGTTTCGGCGGTCGCGGGCGACGCGGCGCGCCCGGGCGAACCGGTGAGCGGTCCGTGCTGGTGGGGCGAGGGTGAGAAGCGGTCAGTTTGGTGCGCATGGCGAGAAGTGAGAAAAGCAAAACGGCGGAGGCCGGGGCGCGTGCGGCGTGCATCACCGGCAGCGAGGACGACACAGCGGACGACACAGCGGACGACACAGCGGACGACACAGCGGACGACACAGCGGACGACACAGCGGACGACACAGCGGACGACTCGGCAGGCGGCACGGCGCTGGCCCGGATACCGCGAGAATCAAAAGAAGAAATGACATGGGCGCGTTCCTGCCGCGCGCGCCAGGCCGGAGGTCAAATCGCGATCGCGCCCAGCAGTTCGGTCTCGAGCCGGATCTGGGTGCGGCTGTCGGCGAGTTGCCCCCCCTCGATCAGGAACACGTCCTCCACCCGGTCGCCGAGCGTATCGATGCGCGCCGCGCGCACGCCGATGTGATGCTCGGCCAGCACCTTCGCGATCGAATACAGCAGACCCGCCCGGTCGTTCGCGGACAGCGACAGGATGAAGTACTGCCCCCGCTCGTCCGGACGCAGATCGATCCGGGGCGTCATCGGGAAGGCACGCGACAGCCGCGACAGCCGCCCTTTCGACAGGTCCGGCAGTCCCTTGCTGGATTGCAGCTGCGCCGCCAGTTCCTGTTCGACGAGGTTGGCGATGTCGCGGTGATGCGCTTCCATATTCGGATCCGACACGAGGAAATCGTCGAGCGCATAGCCATGCCGGGTCGTGTGTATCAGCGCCTGCTGCACCGATAGCCCATGCCGGTTGAAATAGCCGCA
The DNA here is from genome assembly GCF_026624755.1 of Robbsia betulipollinis. Taxonomy (NCBI): domain Bacteria; kingdom Pseudomonadati; phylum Pseudomonadota; class Betaproteobacteria; order Burkholderiales; family Burkholderiaceae; genus Robbsia; species Robbsia betulipollinis. The sequence goes on along the minus strand of NZ_JAPMXC010000001.1, from coordinate 789,896 downwards.
GATACTGGCGAACAGGTCGGGGCGATCCTTCGAATAGACGAGCACCTGCAGCCCTTCGCCGATCGGAGAAGGGCGGGCGCGCACGACCGGCATGTCGGTGGTGACGAAGGGCAGCAGTTTCTGCGTCTGCCAGGCGATCTCGCCCGGCTCGTGCCGCAGGAAGTAGCTGACGTCGAGTTGCTCCCAGAGCGGTGCCTCGGCGCCGGGGGGCACCAGCTTGAGCCGCAGTTCGGCCCGTGCCGCTTCGCGCCGGCGCGCCAGATCGCTGTGCGAATCCGGCGCGGCGCCGCCCAGGACCTGCCGGGTCAGACGGTACAGGTCTTCCAGCAGCTTGCCCTTCCACGCGTTCCATACCTTCGGGCTGGTGCCGCGGATATCCGCCACGGTGAGCAGATACAGCGCGGTCAGGCGCCGCTCGCTGGCGACCAGGTCCGCGAACGCGTTGATCACCGCCGGGTCGCTCGTGTCCTGCTTCTGCGCGACCTGGCTCATCGTCAGATGATGCTCGACGAGCCAGACGATCAGCGCCGAATCGTTCTCGTCGATGCCGTGCTCGCGGCAGAAACGCCGTGCATCGGTCGTGCCGAGAATCGAATGGTCGCCGCCGCGTCCCTTCGCGATGTCATGGAACAACGCCGTGACATACAGCACCCAGGGGCGCTCGAAATTCGCGAACAGATCGCTGCAGAACGGGTATTCGTGCGCATGCTCGCTGCTGCCGTAACGGCGGATGTTGCGCAGCACCGTCAGGATGTGTTGATCGACCGTGTAGACGTGATACAGGTCATGCTGCATCTGGCCGACGATTCGGCCGAAATTCGTCAGATAGCTGCCCAGCACGCTGGTCTGGTTCATCAACCGCAACGCGCGCGTGATGCCGGCGGGCTGTTGCAGGATTTCCAGGAACAGCCGGCGGTTTTCCGGGTCGCGCCGCCAGCCGAGCGTCATGCGGTTGCGCGAGTTGTAGAGCGCGCGCAGCGTGCGTGCCGACAGACCCTTGACGCCCTGGATCTTCTCGTACAGCAGAAACGCCTCCAGGATCGCCGTCGGCTCGCGCTCGAACAGATCGTCGGCGATGATCTCGATCATCCCCTGCTTCTCGACGAAGTGCCGGGACAGCACCCGCGTGATGCCGCTCTGGTCCGGGTTGAGCCGCGCCTCGATATTCTGGATCAGGATCGTCGACAACTGCGTGACCGCCTTCGCCGCCCAGTAGTACCGGCGCATCAGCGGTTCGCTCGCGCGCCGGCTTGCGCTCGCGCGATAGCCGAACGCCTCGGCCAGGGCCGTCTGCAGGTCGAACACCAGCACGTCCTGCCGGCGGTTGGCGAGGATGTGCAGGCGCGCGCGCAGCGTCTTCAGGAAGAACTCGTTGCGCCGCAACTCCTGCGCCTCGTGCGCGGTGATCAGCCCCGATTGCTCGAATTCCTGCCACGTCGAACCCAGGCCGGCGGCGCGCGCCATCCAGACGATGACCTGGAGATCGCGCAGGCCGCCCGGGCTTTCCTTGCAGTTCGGTTCGAGACTGTATGGCGTGTCCTGGTATTTCGCATGCCGCTGCCGCATCTCCAGCAGTTTCGCCTGGAAAAAGGTTCGCGGATCGAGCGCATGGCGCGTCTCGCGCAGGAACCGCTCGAACAACTGCGTGTTGCCGACGATGCGCCGTGCTTCGAGCAGGGACGTCTGCACGGTGATGTCGGCGACCGCCTCGTCGATGCACTGGTCGATGGTGCGCACGCTGCTGCCCACGTCCAGGCCCAGATCCCATGCGCAACCGATGAAGCGCTCGAGCCGCCCGGTCAGCGCTTCGTCCGGCTCGACGGGCAGCAGGACGAGGATGTCGATATCCGAATGCGGCGCGAGTTCGCCGCGCCCGTAGCCCCCCACGGCCACCAGTGTCAGGCCGCCCGGCAGGTGGCAGTCCTGCCAGATCGCGCTCAGCGTGCGGTCGGCGTTGCGCGCCAGGCCCCGCATCAGCGTATCGATCTTGCCGCTGGCCCGGTATTTCTCGATCTGGGCCGCCTTGTCGGCACGAAACGCCTGCCGCAGGTCCGCATCGGAAAGGGTCCCGGTTTCGGGGAGAGGGGACGAGGGCGGCTGGGCTGGCAATTTCATGTTCGCTTGGTTCGACGACGCCGGGGACGGCGCCAGGGACGGCGCCGGAAAGCGCGTCACGACGCCCCGGGGCCAGGAATCAGGCCGGCAGGGTTTCCGGCCGGGGCTGCGTCAACGCGGACTGCGTCAGCACCTCGTGGCCGTCCGCCGTCACGAGCACCGTGTGTTCCCACTGCGCGGACAGGCTGCGGTCGCGCGTCTTGACCGTCCACTGGTCCGGCATCGTGCGAATGTCGCGGCGCCCGGCGTTGATCATCGGCTCGATCGTGAAGATCATGCCCGCCTTCAGTTCCAGGCCCGTGCCGGGCCGCCCGTAGTGGACGACCTGCGGATCCTCGTGAAACACGGTGCCGATCCCGTGACCGCAGTATTCGCGCACGACGCTGAACCCGGTCGCCTCGGCGTGACGCTGGATCGCATGGCCGATGTCGCCGAGCCGGGCACCCGGACGCACCTGGTCGATGCCGAGCCACATGCATTCGAAGGTCGTCTGCACCAGGCGCCGCGTGAGGATCGACCCCTCGCCGACGATGTACATCCGGCTCGTGTCGCCGTAATAGCCATGCTTGATGACGGTGACGTCGATGTTCAGCGCGTCGCCGTTCTTCAGCGCCTTCTCGCCGGGGATGCCGTGGCAGATGACGTCGTTGACCGAGATGCAGGTCGCCTTCGGGTAGGGCGGATAGCCCGGCGGCTGGTAATTCAGCGGGGCCGGCACCGTCTGCTGCACATTCGTCATGTACTCGTGGCAGAGCCGGTCGATCTCGCCGGTCGTGACGCCCACCTTGATGAAGGGCGTGATGTAATCGAGAACCTCGCTGGCGAGTCGGCAAGCGACGCGCATCTGGGCGATGTCCTGTTCGGTTTTCAGCGAGACGGCCATGATTGTTTCTGTATTGCGATCGATCGTGCATTATCTCACAGTCGGCCCCCCGCCTGTCGCTTGAGTTCGACCCATGAACGGTGCTACAATCGCCGGCTGGGTTTTGCGCGCCACATCGGCCAAGCCCGGGCGACGGGGCGGTCGTCCCGACTCCGACCCGCTACGGCAGCCAGGCGAGCATCGCGCGGCGGCCGGGCAGCCGGCGGGTCGACGACCGCCCGTCGCAATGTCGTAAATCGCAAGCCGGCGCATCCAGGGTGTTCGCGCGGCGACGCGGGTCCGCTTCCCTCACGGGATCGGGCGCCACGCCGCGCGGATGTCGCAGCCGGTTTAAGACCCAACCCTCTAGGAGATTCACCATGGCCGTTTCGATGCGCGAAATGCTCGAAGCCGGTGTCCATTTCGGTCACCAAACCCGTTTCTGGAACCCGAAGATGGCGCCGTTCATCTACGGTTCCCGCAACAAGGTGCACATCATCAATCTGGACAAGACGCTGCCGTTGTTCAACGACGCGTTGAAGTATGTCCGCCAGCTGTCGGCCAATCGCGGCACGGTGCTGTTCGTCGGCACGAAGCGCCAGTCGCGCGACACGATCGCCGCGGAAGCCGCGCGCGCCGGCATGCCTTACGTCAACAGCCGCTGGCTGGGCGGCATGATGACGAACTTCAAGACCCTGAAGGCGTCGATCAAGAAGCTGAAGGACATGGAAGCGCAGGTCGAGGCGGGTGACCTGGAGCGCATGACCAAGAAGGAAGGCCTGCTGTTCGAACGCGAGATGAGCAAGCTCGAGCGTTCGATCGGCGGCGTGAAGAACATGCCGGGCATCCCCGACGCGATCTTCATCGTCGACGTCGGCTACCACAAGATTGCCGTCGCGGAAGCGAAGGCGCTGGGCGTGCCGGTCATCGCGGTGGTCGACACGAACCACTCGCCGGACGGCCTGGAATACATCATCCCGGGTAACGACGACTCGAGCAAGGCGGTCGCGCTGTACGCGCAGGCCATGGCCGACGCGGTCCTGGAAGGCCGGGAAACCGCGGTCAAGGACACCGTCGACGCCATCCGTGGCGAAGCCGGCGACGAATTCGTCGAGGTCAGCGCCGAGGCGTAATCACTTGCGTCGATAGCAAAAAAGGGGCTCTCGACAAGCCCCTTTTTTTTGAGTCAGTCAAAAGAATCAAGGAGCAAGAAATGGCAGCGATTACTGCAAGCATGGTGGCGGCACTGCGCGCGAAGACCGACGCGCCGATGATGGAATGCAAGAAGGCGTTGACCGAGGCCGAAGGCGACATGGACCGCGCGGAAGAACTGCTGCGCGTCAAGCTGGGCAACAAGGCCAGCAAGGCCTCGTCGCGCGTCACCGCCGAAGGCATCGTCGTCTCGCACATCGCCAACGGCGTGGGCGTGCTGGTCGAGCTGAACTGCGAAACCGACTTCGTCGCGAAGAACGACGACTTCCTGGCATTCTCGCGTTCGATCGCCACGATGATCGCCGAGCAGAATCCCGCCGACGTCGCCGCGCTGCTGGCGCTGCCGCTGGAAAGCGGCACCGTCGACTCGGTGCGCGCCGCGCTGATCGGCAAGATCGGCGAGAACATGACGATCCGCCGTTTCACGCGCTATGAAACCAGCAAGAAGCTGGCATCGTACCTGCACGGCGCGCGCATCGGCGTGCTGGTCGAGTACGAAGGCGGGGAAGACCAGGTCGGCCGCGATGTCGCGATGCACGTGGCTGCGATGAAGCCGGTGTCGGTGTCGTCGAAGGACGTGCCCGCCGATCTGATCGCGAAGGAGCGCAGCATCGCCGAGCAGAAGGCCGCCGAATCGGGCAAGCCGGCCGAGATCGTCGCGAAGATGGTCGAAGGCAGCGTCCAGAAGTACCTGAAGGAAGTCTCGTTGCTCGACCAGACCTTCGTGAAGAACGACAAGCAGACGATCGAGCAGATGCTGAAGGCCGCGGGCGCCACGGTGTCGGCGTTCACCCTGTATGTGGTGGGCGAGGGCATCGAGAAGCGTCCGGACGACTTCGCCGCCGAAGTGGCGGCGCAGGTCGCGGCCGCCAAGCAGGGCTGAGGCAAAACCTCGGACCCTGGGGTGCCGGTCGCCAGAACCGGCCCCGCTTTTCACGCCGCACGCTCCCGGTAGGCGGCATCCGCCGCCGGGAGCGCGGCAAGACCGTTGCAGACAGTTACGAAGCGCTTGCACTTCGTTCTTGCTCCGTAACGGTTTCCTCTCTACAGTTCTACCGTTGCCGACGCCGGCGTTATCAGGAAATCATCCATGTCCACTTCCTATAAGCGCGTTCTATTGAAGCTGTCCGGCGAAGCATTGATGGGCGACGACGCCTTCGGCATCAATCGCACCACCATCGAACGCATGGTCGCGGACATCGCCGAGGTCGTCGGGCTGGGCATCCAGGTCGCCGTGGTGATCGGCGGCGGCAATATCTTCCGCGGTGTCGCGGGAGGCGCCGCCGGGATGGACCGCGCGACCGCCGACTACATGGGCATGCTCGCCACGATGATGAACGCGCTGGCGCTGCAGGACGCGATGCGCCATGCGGGCATCATCGCCCGCGTCCAGTCCGCGCTGCGGATGGACCAGGTGGTCGAGCCGTACATCCGTCCGCGCGCGATCCGCCAGCTCGAAGAGGGCAAGGTCGTCATTTTCGCCGCCGGTACGGGCAATCCCTTCTTCACGACCGACACGGCCGCCGCGCTGCGCGGCGCGGAGATCGGCGCCGAGGTGGTGCTGAAGGCGACGAAGGTCGATGGCGTCTACTCCGCCGACCCCAAGAAGGACCCGACCGCCGTACGGTACTCGACGATCTCGTTCGACGAAGCGATCGGCCGTAACCTGCAGGTGATGGACGCCACCGCGTTCGCCCTGTGCCGTGATCAAAAGTTGCCCATCCGGGTATTCTCGATCGTCAAGCCCGGCGCGTTGCGCCGGATCGTGCTCGGCGAGGACGAGGGTACGCTGGTTCACGTTTAAACTGCCCGCGGCGCGGAGGCGGCGCCGGGTCTGTCGTCGCTTTCCGGCGCCGCCCCCGACAGCCCGCCCAGGCGCATCGCGTGGCGGATTTGGTTTGGAGAAGATTCATGACAGTGAATGACATCAGGAACAATGTCGATCAGAAGATGCAGCGCACGATCGACGCGTTCAAGGCCGACTTGGCCAAGATCCGCACGGGTCGTGCGCATACCGGCCTGATCGATCACATCCAGGTCGATTACTACGGTTCGAACGTGCCCATTTCCCAGGTCGCGAACGTGACGCTGATCGATTCGCGCACCATCGGCGTGCAGCCGTGGGAAAAGAAGCTGGTGCAGCCCGTCGAAAAAGCGATCCGCGATTCCGACCTGGGTCTGAACCCGTCGACGCAGGGCGACGTGATCCGCGTGCCGATGCCCATGCTGACCGAGGAGCGTCGGCGCGAGCTCGTCAAGGTCGTCAAGAACGAGGCGGAGTCCGCGAAGGTGGCCGTGCGCAATCTGCGCCGCGATGCCAACGACCAGGCGAAGAAGCTGGTCAAGGACAAGGATATCTCCGAGGACGATGAACGCCGTTCGCAGGACGACGTGCAGAAGCTGACGGACCGTTTTGTCGCCGAAATCGACAAGCTCGTGCAAATCAAGGAAGGCGAGATCATGACGGTATAAAGCCGTCGCTCGCTGCATAACCCTGGCGCCCATGACTCATACGAGCTCAACCATTCGCGTGCCCGACCCTTCGTCGGTGCCGCAGCACATCGCGATCATCCTCGATGGAAACGGCCGGTGGGCGCAAAAGCGCCGCCTGCCGCGCGTCGCCGGCCACACCAAGGGCGTCGATGCGGTACGCAAGACCATCGAGCTGTGCATCGATCGCGGCGTCGAGTTCGTGACCCTGTTCGCCTTCAGTTCGGAAAACTGGCGTCGCCCGAAGGATGAGGTGTCCTTCCTGATGCGGCTTTTCATCGCCGTGCTCGAGCGGGAAGTCGCGCGCATGCACGCGAACGGCATCCGTCTGCGCATCGTCGGCGATCTCTCGCAGTTCGAGCCGCGCATCCGCGACCTCGCTAACCGTGCCGAACTGAAGACCGCGCAGAACACCAAGCTGACCCTGACGATTGCCGCGAATTACGGCGGGCGCTGGGACATCATGCAGGCGATGCAGCAAATCGCCGAGAAGGCCGTGGCGAGCGGCGCGGTACCCGTGATCGACGAGGCGCTCGTCGAAGCGCACCTGTCGATGGCCTATGCGCCGGAACCGGATCTGTTCATCCGCACCGGCGGGGAGCAGCGCGTGAGCAATTTTCTGCTCTGGCAGCTCGCCTATACGGAACTGTACTTCACCGACATGTTCTGGCCCGACTTCAACGAAGCGGCGCTCGACGCGGCCATCGCATCGTACCAGCGGCGGGAACGCCGTTTCGGGCGGACCAGCGCGCAGATTTCCGGCGCCGAAGCGGCGACGTCCACGGGTTCCCAATCATGCTGAAAGCACGCCTGCTCACCGCCATCGTTCTGTTGGCGGTGTTCGTTCCGGTCACCCTGTTTGCGCCGATCGGCCTGTTTCGCGCGCTGATCGGCATCGTGCTGGTGTTTGCCGCGTGGGAGTGGGCGCGCCTGTTGAAGTTCAAGGACTACGTGCCGGTGTTCTACGCGGTGCTCGCCGCGCTGGCCATGCTGGCCAGCCTGACGACGGCCACGCAGGGCGGCGAGCCGGTGGGCCTGTACAAGGCGGCCGGGTTGTTCTGGCTGCTGGTGGTGCCCTATGCATTCGTGCGCCGCCCGGTGCTGGCCGCCGGCGCGTGGCGCGTGTTCATGCTGGTGGCGGGCATCGTCCTGTTGCTGGCAAGCGGCCACGCACTGGTGGACGCCCGCATGCGCGGCGTCGGTTTCGTGCTGTCGCTGCTGCTGGTCGTCTGGGTCGCGGACATTGGCGCCTATTTCACCGGACGGCAGTTCGGCCGCCGCAAGCTGGCGGTGACGATCAGCCCCGGCAAGAGCTGGGAGGGTGCGATCGGCGGCGCGATCCTGGTACTGGTGCTGGCGGCCGTGGGCATTGCCACGCAGTTCGCCGCGCCGACGCTCTTCACCGCGTACGCGGCGCGCTTCGGCGTGCCGCGCGCGATGGTCTGCGTGCTGGTGCTCGTGGTGTTCAGCGTCCTTGGCGACCTGTTCGAGTCGTTGCTCAAGCGTCAGGCGGGTGTGAAGGATTCCAGCGCGCTGTTGCCCGGACACGGCGGCGTGCTCGACCGGGTCGATGCCTTGCTGCCGGTGCTGCCCATCGCCATGTGGTTTCTTTCCTGACGCCCGGGCGTGCTGCGCCGCCCGACGTCGTTGCCGGGTTCTCTGAGGTCTGCGCTCTTTATGAAACAACGAATTACGCTGCTCGGTTCGACGGGTTCGATCGGCCACAGCACGCTCGACGTGATCGGGCGTCATCCCGACCGCTTTTCGCTGCATGCGCTCTCCGCGCACCGTAACTGGGAAAAACTCGCCGAGCAGTGCGCGCGCTTCCGTCCCGCCGTCGCGGTGACGGGTTCCGCCGAAACGGCGCGGCTGCTCGAACACCGCCTGCGGGCCGAAGGCATCGCGACGCAGGTCGAGCATGGTCCCGCAGCGCTCGAGCGCATCGCCGCGGCCGACGCGTGCGACGCGGTGGTCGCCGCCGTGGTGGGCGCGGCCGGGCTGCCGAGCGCGCTGGCCGCCGCACGCGCGGGCAAGCGCATCCTGCTGGCCAACAAGGAAGCGCTCGTCATGTCGGGCGCGTTGTTCATCGCCGCGGTGCGCGATAGCGGCGCGGTGCTGCTGCCGCTCGACAGCGAACACAATGCGATCTATCAGTGCCTGCCGCTGCAGGCCGGGCCCCAACACACGCCGCACGCGGGCGTGGAGCGCATCATCCTGACCGCGTCGGGCGGTCCGTTTCGCACCCGCGACCCCGCGACGCTGGCCGACGTCACGCCCGACGAAGCCTGCGCCCATCCGAACTGGGTGATGGGCCGCAAGATTTCGGTCGATTCGGCGACGATGATGAACAAGGGCCTCGAGGTCATCGAGGCGCACTGGCTGTTCGGGCTGCCGGCGTCGCGCATCGAGGTGCTGATCCACCCGCAGAGCGTCATCCATTCGATGGTCGCCTACGCCGACGGCTCGGTGCTCGCGCAGCTCGGCAACCCCGACATGCGCACGCCGATCGCGCATGCGCTGGCCTACCCGGAGCGGATCGTGTCCGGCGTCGCGCCGCTCGATCTCGCCGCCATCGCGACGCTCACGTTCGAAAAACCGGACGCGGCGCGCTTCCCCTGCCTGGGGCTCGCGTTCGCGGCGCTGGAACAGGGTGGCACCGCGAGCGCGGCGCTGAACGCGGCGAACGAAATCGCGGTCGACGCGTTTCTGTCGCGCCGGATCGGCTTCGCGGCGATCGCAGCGATCGTCGACGCGGTACTGTCGGCGATGCCGCACGGCGCGGCGGCGACGCTGGACGACGTGCTGGCGGCTGACGGGACCGCGCGCCGTCTCGCGACGCAGGAACTCGAACGGCACGCCCGGCAGGGCGGCTGACCAGGATGGCGGACCCGAAGCGGGCGTGGAGCGTGTAAATGGAACTGATCACCGCGGTACTGGGTTTCATCGTCGCGCTCGGCATCCTGGTGGTGGTGCACGAAATGGGCCATTTCACCATCGCGCGTCTGGCCGGCGTCAAGGTCCTGCGCTTCTCGATCGGCTTCGGGCGGCCCGTTTTCCAGCATGTCGCGCGCAATGGCACGCAGTGGTCGGTAGGCTGGCTGCCGCTGGGCGGCTACGTCAAGATGCTGGATGAACGCGATGCCGCGGGCATGACGGACGCCGCGGGGAGCGCGAACGCCGCGGCCGATCCGGCGCCCGGTTTCGCCGCCGGGGCGCGGCAGGACGCGGCCATCGATCCGCGCGACCTACCGCACGCATTCAACCGGCAATCGCTGGCGAAACGCTTCGCGATCGTCGCGGCGGGACCCGTGGCGAACTTTCTGCTGGCCATCCTGCTTTTCACGGTCCTGTATCTGCACGGCCTGCCGGAGCCGGTCGCGCTGATCGGCACGCCACCCGTGGCGAGCGCCGCGGCGCGCGCCGGCTTGAGCGGCGGCGAAACCGTCGTCGCGCTGCGCCACGCCGACGACGGCCGCATCGAGGCCATACGCTCCTGGCCGGAGCTGCAACGGCGCCTGGGCGTCGCCGCCACGCGGGAGCGTGCGCTGACGGTGATCGCGACGCGGGACGGCGCGCGCAGCGATTACCCGCTGACGTTGTCCCGCACCAGCGGCGTGCCGGAGAATGCATCGGGAGCGGCAGCGCAGGACGCGGCGCGCGACGACGCAGACGGCGCGGGCGCCGCGCTCGTGCAGCGCCTGGGCCTGCTGCCCGGCGGCAGCGCGCCGGAGGTCGCCTCGGTCGAAGCGGGCAGCCCGGCGGCGCGCGCAGGCCTGCGCGTGGGCGACACGGTGCGGCAGGTCAACGGCGCGCCGGTCACCGATGCGGGCGCCCTGGTGGCGCTCATGCGCGCAAACGGCGGTCGCGACGTGCGTCTGGGCATCGAGCGCGCCGGCCGGGCACAGGCGCTCGTACTGGTACCTGCGGTGGTCGCCGATCCGCAGTCCGGCCAGCCCATCGGGCGCATCGGCGCCGGGCTCGGCACGCGTCTGCCGATGGTCAGCATCGCCTACGGGCCGCTGGACGCACTGGGGATGGGCGCACGACGCACATGGGACGTCGCCGCGGATTCGTTCCGCATGTTCGGCAGGATGCTGACCGGCGCCGCGTCGCTGAAGAATTTGAGCGGACCGGTCACGATCGCCGACTACGCCGGAAAGAGCGCCAGGATGGGCCTGTTGGCCTTTCTTTCCTTCATGGCGCTGATCAGCATCAGCCTGGGCGTGTTGAACTTGCTGCCAATTCCCGTGTTGGACGGGGGGCATTTGTTATATTATGCGGTCGAAGCCGTGACGGGCCGCGCGCCATCCGAGCGCTGGCAATCCATCTTGCAACGTGCCGGTTTGTTTTGCATCGTCGCGTTATCCGTCGTTGCCCTGTTCAACGACCTGACACGGCTGAGTCATCTCTGACCTCATTTTCGGCCGACGACATTCCTGGTCGCGGCGCAATACTTCCATTGAATCGGGAGATAAGTTGTTGAAATCTCATCACCTCGTGCCGAAGTCGGTCGCGGCCGCCGTATTTGCAGCGCACAGCCTCATGGCCCACGCGGCGGCGCCATTTGTCGTCCAGGATATTCGACTCGAAGGGTTGCAGCGCGTCGAAGCCGGTACGGTCTTCGCCTACCTCCCGATCAAGAAGGGTGACACCTTCACCGATGAAAAAGCATCGCAGGCGATCCGCGCGCTGTACGCGACCGGCTTTTTCAACGATGTTCGCGTGTCCGTGCAGAACCAGGTCGTGATCGTGCAGGTGGCCGAGCGGCCGTCGATCGCCTCGGTGGATTTCTCCGGTACCAAGGAGTTCGACAAGGACACGCTGGCGAAGGCGCTGCGTTCGAGCGGCCTGTCGCAAGGGCGGTATTTCGACAAGGCGCTGGCCGACAAGGCCGAGCAGGAGCTCAAGCGTCAGTACCTGACGCGCGGCTATTACGCAGCGGAAGTGACCACCACCGTCACGCCGGTCGACCGCAACCGCGTCGCGATCCTGTTCTCGGTGATCGAGGGGCCGAGCGCGAAGATCCGTCAGGTCAACTTCATCGGCAACAAGGCCTTCAAGTCGAGCACGCTGCGCGACGAGATGCAGCTGTCGACGCCGAACTGGTTCTCCTGGTACACGAAGAACGATCTGTACGCGAAGGACAAGCTCACGACCGATCTCGAGCACGTGCGCTCGTATTATCTGGATCGCGGCTATCTCGAATTCAGCATCGAGTCGACCCAGGCGTCGATCTCGCCCGACAAGAAGGACATGTACCTGACGCTGAGCGTGCACGAGGGCGAACCTTACCAGGTATCGGCCGTGCAACTCACCGGGGAGCTGCTCGACAAGAAGGCCGAACTCGAAAAGCTGGTGAAGCTGAAGGCGGGGGACCGCTTCTCGGCGTCGAAGCTGCAGGACTCGACCAAGGCGATCGTCGACAAGCTCGGCCAATACGGTTACGCGTTCGCCAACGTCAACGCGCAGCCGCAGATCAACCAGCAGAACCACACGGTGGCGCTGAATCTGCAGGTCGAGACCGGCCGGCGCGTCTACGTGCGGCACGTCAACATCACCGGCAACAGCCGCACGCGCGACGAAGTCGTGCGTCGCGAAATGCGACAGTTCGAATCGTCGTGGTTCGACAGCAGCCGCCTGAAACTGTCGCAGGACCGGATCAACCGCCTCGGCTATTTCACCGACGTGAATGTGACGACGACGCCCGTGACCGGCACGACCGACCAGGTCGACGTCGATGTCGCGGTGAAGGAAAAGCCGACCGGCGCGATCACGCTGGGCGCGGGCTTCTCGTCGAGCGACAAGGTCGTGCTGTCGGCCGGCGTGACGCAGGACAACGTCTTCGGCTCGGGCACCAGCCTGGCGGTGAACGTCAACACGTCGAGCTACTACCGGACGTTGAACGTCACCCAGACCGATCCGTATTTCACCGTCGACGGCATCAGCCGGATCACCAGCGTCTACTACCAGACGTCGGAGCCGCTGTATTACTCGACCAGCAGCAGCTTCCGGATCATCACCGCCGGCGCCGACCTGAAGTTCGGCATACCGTTCTCCGAACTCGACACCGTGTTCTTCGGCATCGGCTTCAAGCAGTACCGGCTGGACGTCGACTCCGCGACCCCGACGGCGTACAAGGATTATGTCGCCAGCTTCGGCCGCATCTCCAACGTCGTGCCGGTAACCGTGGGCTGGTCCCGTGACAGCCGCGACAGCGCGCTGATCCCCAGCCGGGGCTACTATACGCGCGCGAATCTCGAAATCGGCACGCCGCTGGGCAGCAGCAAGTACCTGAAGCTGGACTTGCAGCAGCAATACTACTATTCGTTCGCGCGCGGCTTCGTGTTGGGCCTGAACGGGCAGTTCGGCTATGGCAAGGGTCTGGGCGGCGATCCCTATCCGATTTTCGAGAACTACTTCGCCGGCGGTATCGGCTCGGTGCGGGGCTACGAGCCGAGTTCGCTGGGTCCGCGCGACGCGTCGACCGGCGATCCGATCGGCGGTGCGAAGCTGCTCGTCGGCAACGTCGAGCTGACCTTCCCCTTGCCCGGCACCGGTTACGACCGCACGCTGCGCGTCTTTACCTTCATGGATGCGGGTAACGTCTGGGGCGATTCGCAGAACATCAACTTCGGCGATCTGCGCTACGGCTATGGTCTCGGTCTGGCCTGGATTTCGCCGATCGGCCCGTTGAAGATCAGTCTGGGTTTCCCCCTGGTCAAGAAGGAAGGCGACAAGTATCAGAAATTCCAGTTCCAGATCGGCACGGCATTTTGATCGCGGCATGCGGGTGCGCTTTGCGTCGCCCGCATGCCTGGCATGAGAGAGGACTTGCTTGGTGACCTGTAAATTGATTCGATTTCCCATGCCGCACGCGAAGGTTGGCAGAACGACCAGCGCGGCGGCATGTCTGCTGCTGGGGCTGTGGTTGGCCGCACCCTTGGCGCATGCCCAGGAGCATATCGCCGCGGTCAATTCCGATCGGATCCTGCGCGAGTCGGCACCGGCGAAGGTCGCGATGGCCCGCATCGAGCAGGAATTCGCGAAGCGCAAGGCGGATATCGACAACGGCACGGCGAAGCTGCGCGCGCTGTCCGAGAAGATGGACCGCGACGGCGCGTCGATGAGCGACGCCGAACGTTCGAAGCAACAGCTGCTGCTCTCGCAGATGGATCTGGACCTGCAGCGCAAGCGCCGCGAGTTCGGCGAGGATTTCAACCAGCGTCGCAACGAGGAGCTGCAGTCGGTGCTCGACCGGGCCAATCGTGCGATTCGGCAGATCGCCGAGCAGAACAAATACGATCTGATCGTCCAGGAAGCGGTGTACGTCAACCCGCGTATCGACATTACCGACAAGGTCCTCAAGCTCCTGGCGACATCCGGCAACTGAGGATCAAGCATGGCACTTACCGTCCAACAGCTGGTTGCCCGCTTTGGAGGCACACTCCAGGGCGACGGCGCGCGTACGATCAGCGGTCTCGCGCCGCTCGACCGCGCCCAGGCGCATCAACTCGCCTTCCTGGCCAACCCGAAATATCTGTCGCAAGTGGCGCTCAGCGCGGCGGGCGCCGTGCTGGTGTGCGCAGCGGACCTCGCGTGCCTGTCGCCCGAGGAGCGGGCCGCGAGCACGGCCTCCTGGATCGTCACGCCCAAGCCCTATGCGTATTTCGCGCGCGTCGCGCAGTTTTTCGTCGCGGCGGCGGAACCCGTGGTGCCGCCCTGCGTGCATCCCAGTGCCCAGGTCGATCCGGCGGCGACGGTGGCCGCCAGCGCAACGGTGGGCGCGCATGTCGTGATCGAGGCCGGGGCGGTGATCGGCGAACGCGTGCGGATCGACGCGAACACGGTGGTGGGACGCGGCACGCGGCTCGGTGACGGCACGCGGCTCTACCCGAACGTCACGGTCTATCACGGCTGTGTCATCGGCGCGCGCGTCATCGTGCATTCGGGCGCGGTGATCGGCGGCGACGGCTTCGGCTTCGCCCCGGACTTCGCCGACGACACGCGGCCCGATGTCGAGGGCGAGTGGGTCAAGATTCCGCAGGTCGGCGGCGTGCGCATCGGCGACGACGTGGAAATTGGCGCGAACACGACGATCGATCGCGGCGCGATGGCCGATACGGTGGTCGAGCATGCGGTGAAAATCGACAATCTGGTGCAGATCGCGCACAACTGCCGGATCGGCGCCTACACGGTGATTGCCGCCTGCGCGGGCATCGCCGGCAGCACGGTGATCGGCCGGCACTGCATGATCGGCGGGGCGGTGGGCATCGCCGGGCACGTGACGCTGGGCGACCGGGTCATCGTCACGGCCAAATCCGGCGTCTCGAAATCGCTCCCGCGCGCGGGTGTCTACACCAGCGCCTTCCCGGCGATCGAGAACGCGGACTGGAACAAAAACGCAGCGGTCATGCGCAATCTCGACAAGATGCGCGACCGCGTCAAGCAACTGGAAGCGGCCGTCGCGGCGCTGCAAGCGGGCCCAAAAGCAGAGCAGTAGCCATGGAACTCAATAAAATCAATCTCGACATTCACAAGATCATGACGTTGCTGCCGCATCGTTATCCGATCCTGCTGGTCGACCGCGTGCTGGAACTGGTACCGCACAAGTCGATCAAGGCATTGAAGAATGTCAGCATCAACGAGCCGTACTTCGTCGGTCATTTCCCGACGCGTCCGGTGATGCCGGGCGTGCTGATCCTCGAGGCGCTCGCCCAGGCCGCCGCGCTGCTCACCTTCGCCGAGGGCGACCAGCCGCACGATCCCGCCACCACGCTGTACTACTTCGTGGGCATCGACGGCGCCCGCTTCAAACGTCCGGTCGAGCCGGGCGACCAGTTGATCCTGGACGTCGACTTCGAACGCTGCCGCAGCAATATCTGGAAATTCAAGGCGCGCGCGACCGTGGACGGCGTGCTCGCCGCCGAAGCGACATTGATGTGCACGATCCAGCATACGGACAAGTTGACGGCGGCCGCGTCCCAGGCGGCGTCGAACGTCCCCCCTCAGGAAGAACGGACGGTATAACGCAATGACTTCCGGAACCAATCGGATTCACGCGACCGCGGTCGTGGAAACAGGCGCAGACATCGATCCCTCCGTGACGATCGGGCCGTTCGCCGTCATCGGGCCGAACGTGCGGATCGGGGCGGACAGCACGGTGGGTTCGCATACGGTCATCGAGGGTTGCACGACGATCGGCCAGGGCAACCGGATCGGTCATTTCGCGTCGATCGGCGGCGCGCCGCAGGACATGAAGTACGCGGGCGAGCCGACCCGGCTGGAAATCGGCGACCGCAACGTCATCCGCGAGTTCACGACGATCCATACCGGCACCGCGCAGGACGATGGCGTTACCCGGATCGGCAACGACAACTGGATCATGGCGTATGTCCATATCGCGCATGATTGCGACGTCGGCAACCACACGGTGTTTTCCAGCAACGCGCAGATCGCCGGTCATGTGAGCGTGGGCGACTGGGCGATTCTCGGCGGCATGTCGGGCGTGCACCAGTTCGTGCGCATCGGCGCGCACGCCTTTCTCGGCGGCGCCTCGGCGCTGGTGCAGGATCTGCCGCCCTTCGTGATCGCGGCCGGCGAGAAGGCCCAGCCGCATGGCATCAATAGCGAAGGGCTGCGCCGGCGCGGGTTTTCCGCGCCGGAGATCAGCGCGCTGCGCTCGGCGTACCGGACGATCTACAAGAACGGTCTGTCGCTGGAAGAGGCACGCACGCAGTTGCGAAGCGACCTGGCGCGTCTCGAAGACGGCCAGGCTCACGTGGGCGCCTTCCTCGATTTCATTGAATCGGCGAAGCGCGGCATCATCCGCTGAACGGATTTCTCATGACGGCAAGCGCACCCCTGACGGTGGCGATGGTCGCCGGCGAAGCGTCGGGCGATCTGCTCGGCGCGGCGTTGCTGGGCGGTCTCGCGCACCGGTTGCCGGATGGCAGCCGGTGCGCGGGCATCGGCGGCCCGCGGATGAGCGCCGCCGGCTTCGACGCGCGCTGGCCCGCCGAACGCCTGGCGGTGCGGGGCTACGTCGAGGCGCTCGGCCAGATTCCCGGCATCCTGCGGATCCGCCGCGCGCTGACGCAGTCGCTGCTCGCCGATCCGCCCGCCGTCTTCGTCGGTATCGACGCGCCGGATTTCAATTTTGCGCTCGAGCACACCCTCAAGCAGGCCGGCGTGCCGACCGTGCATTTCGTCAGCCCCTCGATCTGGGCATGGCGGGGTGGCCGGATCAAGAAGATCGCCAAAGCGGTCGACCACATGCTGTGCGTGTTCCCGTTCGAGAAGGCGATCTACGACAAGGCGGGCGTGCGCGCGACCTACGTCGGCCATCCGCTCGCCGACATGATCCCGATGCGGCCCGATCCGGCAGCCGCGCGCCTGCGCCTGGGCCTCGCCCCCGACGGCCCGCTGATCGGCGTGATGCCAGGCAGCCGCCGCTCGGAAATCGCCCTCATCGGGCCGGCATTCTTCGGCGCGATGGCGGTGATGCACCGGCGCGAGCCGGGCGTGCGCTTCGTGCTACCGGCGGCGTCGGCGGGCGTACGCGAACTGCTCGCGCCGCTGGTCGCCGCCCACCCGGATCTGCCGCTGACGATCACCGACGGCCACTCGCACGCGGCGATGGAAGCGGCGGACGCGCTGCTGATCAAGAGCGGCACGTCGACGCTCGAAGCCGCGCTTTACAAGAAACCGATGGTGATCTCGTACAAGGTGCCCTGGCTGACCGGACAGATCATGCGTCGGCAGGGTTATCTGCCGTATGTCGGCCTGCCGAACGTGCTCGCGGGCCGCTTCGTGGTGCCGGAAATCCTGCAGCATTTCGCGACCCCCGAAGCGCTCGCCGATGCGACCCTCGAACAGTTGCATAACGAAGCCAACCGCCGCGAACTGACCGAACTGTTCAGTGAGATGCATGTCGCGCTGCACCGCAATACCGCGGAACTCGCGGCAGAGGTGGTCGGCGACGTCGCCTCGCGGCGGGAAGGGCGGTAATGGCGAAACCGGTAACGGCATCCCCGCGCACGGTACGGGCGCAGCAGAAGGCCGCCGCGCGCGCGCGGCAGGTCGCGCAGGCGGTGTTCACGTTCGATATCGCGGGCGAGCTGGCCTGCGGCGTCGACGAGGCCGGCCGCGGGCCGCTGGCCGGGCCGGTGGTGGCCGCGGCGGTGATCCTCGACCCGGCGCGGCCGATCGCCGGTCTGGACGATTCGAAGGCGCTGTCGGCGAAGGTGCGCGAGCGGCTCTATGCGGACATCGTCGAGCGGGCGATGGCGTTCTCGGTCGCCGAAGCCAGCGTCGACGAGATCGATGCGATCAACATCCTGCAGGCGACGATGCTGGCGATGCGGCGCGCGGTCGAGGGGTTGGGCATCACGCCGCAGGTGGCCTACATCGACGGCAACCGCTGCCCGACGCTGCGGGTGCGCGCGGAAGCGATCATCGGCGGCGATGCGCTGCTGCCGTCGATCTCCGCGGCGTCGATCCTCGCGAAGGTGACGCGCGACCGAATGCTGCACGCGCTGCACGAGGTGCACCCGCAATACGGCTTCAATGCCCATGTCGGCTACGGTACCCGGCAGCATCTCGACGCGTTGCGCGAGCATGGGCCCTGCCGGCATCACCGGCGCTCGTTCGCGCCGGTGCGAGAGGCCTGGGCCACACGCGAATGGCCGCTGCAAAACCGATGACGCCGATCAGTTCGCGGGCCAATCCGTTGTTCAAGCGGCTGCGCGCGCTCGCGGCGTCGGGCCAGCGGCAGCGCCGCGAGGGCGTCGCGCTGCTCGAGGGCCCGCACCTCGCCGAGGCGTTCCTGAACGCGGGCGGCCATCCGGACCTGTGCATCGTCGCGCAGGGTGGGGCGGCGCGGCCGGAGATCGCGCGTTTGATCGAACGCATCGCGGCGCGCGACGGCGGCGCGCAGCGCGTGGCCGGCTTCGACGACGCGCTGTTCGATCAGATCTCGCCCGTGGCGAACGGCGGGGTCGGCGTGATCCTGATGGTCGCCGCGCCGCGCGCGGTCCTGCCCGAGCGCATCGACATGCGCTGCGTCGTGCTCGACGGCGTGCAGGACGCGGGCAACGCCGGGTCGATTCTGCGCAGCGCGGCGGCTGCCGGCATCCGGTTTGCGTTCTGCATGCCCGGCACCGCCAATGCCTGGTCGACCAAGGTATTGCGCGCCGCGATGGGGGCCCATTTCGAGATGACCCTCGTCGAGGAAGTGGACCCTGCGGCGCTGGCCGCCCGGCTCGCCGTGCCCGTCGCGATCACCGATTCCCATGGCAGCGCGTCGATCTACGCGGCCGATCTGCGGCCCGATCTCGCCTGGGTCTTCGGCAACGAAGGCGCCGGCGTCTCCGCGTTCTGGCGTGCCCATGCGGCATTGCGGCTGACGATTCCGCAACCGGGCCGAATCGAGTCACTGAATGTCGCCGCGGCCGCTGCCGTGTGCCTGTTCGAGCAGTGTCGGCAACGGGCCGCGGCCTGACGCCCGCTAATAGGTCGCCTTGTCGATCATCTTGATTTCCTGCAACACCGTCGTCGCGATTTCCTCGATCGATTTGTGCGTCGACGACAGCCAGCGGATGTTCTCGCGGCGCATCAGCGCTTCGGCCTCGTTGATCTCGTAGCGGCAGTTCTCGATCGCCGCGTATTTGCTTCCCGGGCGCCGCTGGTTGCGGATCTCCGCGAGCCGCGCGGGATCGATAGACAGCCCGAACAGCTTGGACTTGTAGGCGGTCAGCCCGCCGGGCAGCGTGCGCCGCTCGAAATCCTCCGGGATCAGCGGATAATTCGCCGCCTTGACCCCGTACTGCATCGCCAGGTACAGGCTGGTGGGCGTCTTGCCGCAGCGCGACACGCCCACCAGGATCACGTCGGCCTCGGCCAGGTTGCGGTTCGACTGGCCGTCGTCGTGTTCGAGCGAGTAGTTGATCGCCTCGATCCGGTTCTTGTACTCGTCCGTATCGGCCTTTTTGTGGCCGCGGCCGATCTCGTGGCTGGATTTCACCCCAAGCTCGTTCTCGAGCGGTTCGACGAAGGTCTGGAACATGTCCAGCACGAGCGCGTTCGCGCCCTTGACGATGGCGTTCGAGACGCTGTCGACCAGCGTCGTGAAGACGATCGGGCGCTTGCCGTCGGCGGCGATCGCGCTGTTGATCGTGCGGGCCGCCGCGTAGGCCTTGTCCGCGTCGTCGACGAAAGGGACCCGCACCAGGCGGAACTTCATGTCGAATTGGGACAGGATCGAGTGCGCAAACGTTTCGGCAGTGATCCCGGTGCCGTCGGAAACGACGTATACGGTAGGCGGCATGATGGTCGTCGGTAGAAATCGGGGCCCGGCCGCGTTCGCGCAACAGGGAGAAGGTCGTGCCGCGCAGACGCCGCGGCCGGCATCGGCGTCGTGCCGCGGGCGCATTGCGAAAAACCGTTCGGTAACGCGCGTCGCAACTCCTCGCGCCCACGGTAGAATAGCGACAACCTGTTCGATAAGCAATTGCGGCCGCCGGCGCGCGACGGCTTATCAAACAGGTTGCGCGGACCGATCGTCCCGGGCAGCACCGGGCGCGCATCCGTCCATGCGACAAGAATTTTCTTTTTACTTTAGGGGCTTTACATGACGCAAACCACCCAACAGGGGACGGGCACCGCCTTGGTCGTACCGTTCGAGCAATTGCGAATGGGCGACGTCGACACCGTCGGCGGCAAGAATTCCTCGCTGGGCGAGATGATCAGTCAGCTCGCGGAAGCCGGCGTCAGCGTGCCGACCGGTTTCGCGACCACGGCGCAGGCGTTCCGCGATTTCCTGCATCACAACAACCTGACGCAACGCATCGCCGACCGCCTGCTGTCGCTCGACACCGACGACGTCAAGTCGCTCGCCGTCGCGGGCGGCGAGATCCGTCAGTGGATCATCGACGCGCCGTTGCAGCCGGCGCTCGAGCAGGGCATCCGCGAGCAGTTCGACGTGCTGACCGGCAGCTCGCCGGCCGAGCTGTCGTTCGCCGTGCGTTCGTCGGCCACCGCCGAGGACTTGCCGGACGCGTCGTTCGCCGGGCAGCAGGAAAGCTATCTGAACGTCGAAGGCATCGACGACGTGCTGATCACGATCAAGCAGGTGTTCGCCTCGCTGTACAACGATCGGGCGATCTCCTATCGCGTGCACAAGGGCTTCGAGCACGCCGAAGTGGCGCTCTCGGCCGGCGTGCAGCGCATGGTGCGCTCGGACGTGGGCGCCTCGGGCGTGATGTTCACGCTCGACACCGAATCGGGCTTTCGCGACGCGGTGTTCATCACGTCGAGCTACGGGCTGGGCGAGACGGTGGTGCAGGGTGCGGTCAACCCCGACGAGTTCTATGTCTTCAAGAAGACGCTGGCCGACGGCAAATACCCGATCATCCGCCGCTCGATCGGCTCGAAGCTGATCAAGATGGAATTCACGCAGCCGGGCGAAACGGGGCGCGTGAAGACGGTCGACGTGCCGAACGACCAGCGCAACCGCTACTCGATCACCGACGAGGACGTCATCACGCTGGCGAAGTACGCGGTCATCATCGAGAAGCACTACCAGCGCCCGATGGACATCGAGTGGGGCAAGGACGGCCGCGACGGCAAGATCTTCATCCTGCAGGCGCGTCCGGAGACGGTCAAGAGCCAGGCGGCCGGCAAGGCCGAGCAGCGCTACAAGCTCAAGGGCCAGGCGCCCGTGCTGACCACCGGCCGCGCGATCGGTCAGAAGATCGGCGCGGGCCCCGTGCGGGTCGTGCGCGATGCCGCCGAGATGGACCGCGTGCAGCCGGGCGACGTGCTGGTCGCCGACATGACCGACCCGAACTGGGAGCCGGTGATGAAGCGCGCCGCGGCCATCGTCACGAACCGCGGCGGCCGGACCTGCCACGCGGCCATCATCGCCCGCGAACTGGGCGTGCCGGCGGTGGTGGGCTGCGGCAACGCGACCGATCTGCTCAAGGACGGCGCGCTGGTCACGGTCTCGTGCGCCGAGGGCGACGAAGGCCGGATCTACGACGGCCTGCTGGAAGCGGAGGTGACCGAGGTCGAGCGCGGCGAAATGCCGCCGATTCCCGTCAAGATCATGATGAACGTCGGCAATCCGCAACTGGCATTCGATTTCAGCCAGCTGCCGAACGCCGGCGTCGGCCTGGCGCGTCTCGAATTCATCATCAACAACAACATCGGCGTGCATCCGAAGGCGATCCTCGACTATCCGAACGTCGACGCCGACCTGAAGAAGGCCGTCGAAAGCGTCGCGCGCGGTCACGCATCGCCGCGCGCCTTCTATGTCGACAAGCTGACCGAGGGCATCGCCACGATCGGCGCCGCGTTCTATCCGAAGCCGGTGATCGTGCGTCTGTCGGACTTCAAGTCGAACGAGTACAAGAAGCTGATCGGCGGCACCCGCTACGAGCCGGACGAGGAAAACCCGATGCTGGGCTTCCGTGGCGCGTCGCGCTACATTTCCGAGGCGTTCGCCGAGGCGTTCGAGATGGAGTGCCGTGCGCTCAAGCGCGTGCGCGAGGACATGGGTCTGACCAACGTCGAGATCATGGTGCCGTTCGTGCGCACCCTGAACCAGGCCGAGGCCGTCGTCGGGCTGCTCGCCAAGTACGGCCTGCGCCGTGGCGAGAACGGTCTGCGTCTGATCATGATGTGCGAAGTGCCGTCGAACGCGATCCTGGCCGATGAATTCCTGGAATTCTTCGACGGTTTCTCGATCGGTTCGAACGACCTGACGCAACTCACCCTGGGCCTGGACCGCGATTCCGGTCTGGAACTGCTGGCGAAGGACTTCGACGAGCGCGATCCGGCGGTGCGCTTCATGCTCAAGCGTGCGATCACCGCGTGTCAGGCGAAGGGCAAGTACGTCGGCATCTGCGGGCAGGGTCCTTCCGACCATCCGGACTTTGCCGAATGGCTGGCGAAGGAAGGTATCGCCTCGATTTCGCTGAACCCGGATTCGGTGGTCGAGACGTGGAAGGCGTTGGCCAAGGTACTCTAAAGCCAGCGCGACGCGCGCGCCTCCCTTCGGCCCGATGAACGTGCTGGCGCCGCGAAGCGGAGACGACGAGCGGCGCCAGAAATGGCCATCGGTCTGATAGGGAAAGGATCCGAAAGGTGATATAAAAACACCGGCGACCATCGCCGGTGTTTTTTTTCGTGGAGACGAAGCATGACGCTGTCGGGGCTGCTGTTCGCCGATCCGTGGAACTGGCTGTGGTGGGCGGGGGCGGGCGTGCTGCTGGTCGTCGAATTGATGAGCGGCACCTTTTATCTGCTGATGATCGCGCTCGGCTTGGTGGCGGGCGGACTGGCCCGTCTGGCCGGGGTGTCATGGTCCGGGCAACTGGTCGTCGCCGCGGTGTGGGCCGTGCTGGCGATTGCCGGCGTGCGCAGCTGGCGCCGCCGGAGACATCGGCGCACCGACGGAAGCGGCGGCGTCGCCGGCGGTTCCGGTTACGTGCTGCGCGACGATCCGGAGCCGGGCGTCACGGCGTCCGGTGCACCTGCCGACGCCGCGATGAACCTCGATATCGGCGCCCGGGTCTATGTCGCGCGCTGGGATGGCGGACGCGGCCGCGCGCGCTATCGGGGCGCGGACTGGGACGTGGCGCCGGCAGCGGGCGTTGCCGAATCGGTCGGCTGGTACCGGATCCAGCGGATCGACGGCATCTGCCTGATCCTGGCGCATTGACGGCCGGGAACGCGGGCAGGACGCGATCGTAGCATCGGGAACCAACGAACACACAGAAGGAGCGCGTAGCGATGATCGAAATGAATGTGGTGGCCGTGGTGCTGCTGGTGGTGGTGATATTCATCGCGGCGCAGACGATCAAGATCGTGCCGGAGCAGCACGCCTGGGTCGTCGAACGGCTCGGACGCTACCATGCGACGCTGCGCCCCGGTTTGACGATCGTCGTGCCCTTCATCGACCGCGTTGCCTACCGGCACGTGCTCAAGGAGATCGCGCTCGACGTGCCCAGCCAGATCTGCATCACCCGCGACAATACCCAGTTGCAGGTCGACGCGGTGCTGTACTTCCAGGTGACCGACCCGATGAAGGCGTCCTACGGCGCCAGCAACTTCATCATGGCGATCACGCAATTGTCGCAAACCACGCTGCGCTCGGTGATCGGCCGGCTGGAACTGGACAAGACCTTCGAGGAGCGGGCCGTGATCAATCGCAGCGTCGTCGACTCGCTCGACGAGGCCGCGGGCAATTGGGGAGTCAAGGTCTTGCGCTACGAGATCAAGGACCTGACCCCGCCGCAGGAGATCCTGCGGGCGATGCAGTCGCAGATCACCGCCGAGCGGGAGAAGCGCGCGCTGATCGCCGCGTCCGAGGGGCGTCGTCAGGAGCAGATCAATCTGGCGTCGGGCGCGCGCGAGGCGGCGATCCAGCAGTCCGAGGGCGAACGCCAGGCGGCCACCAACCGTGCGCAGGGCGAGGCATCGGCGATCACCGCGGTGGCCGACGCGAACGCGCAGGCGATCCAGACCATCGCCGCGGCGATCCAGTCGACCGGCGGCATGGACGCGGTGAACCTGAAGATTGCCGAGCAATACGTGAACGCCTTCGGCAATCTCGCGAAGGCGGGCAACACGCTGATCGTGCCGGCGAACCTCGGCGAGATGAGCAGCATGATCGCGTCGGCGTTGCAGATCGTGCAGCCGATCGTGCGCAAATGATCGCCTTGCCCGGGTGACGCGCCGGGCGGGCGGGAAAATGGTTCAGGACGACACCCGCAGCACACGCGCCTTTTCGCGGTTCCAGTCCCGATCCTTCTCCGTCTGCCGCTTGTCGTGCTGCTTCTTGCCCTTCGCCAGGCCGATCTCGCACTTCACCAGCCCGCGCGCGTAGTGGAAATTGAGCGGCACCATCGTATAGCCCTTCTGCTCGACCTTGCCGATCAGCTTGCGGATCTCCGCCGCATGCAGCAGGAGCTTGCGCGTGCGGGTCGCATCGGGGTGAATGTGCGTGGACGCCGAGCCGAGCGGGCTGATGTGCGCGCCGATCAGGAACAGCTCGCCGGCGCGGATCACTACGTAGCCTTCCTTGATCTGCGCGCGTCCGGCACGGATCGCCTTCACCTCCCATCCCTCGAGCACGATGCCGGCCTCGTAGCGCTCCTCGATGAAATAGTCGAAGTGGGCGCGTTTGTTGTCTGCGATGCTCATCGATGGATGTTCGCCAAGTCGGATAAAATCACGATTCTAGCAAATGCCCGCCCGCGACGACGACAAGCTCGCCGCAGTTTAAAAGCCCCTATGGCCGACGTCCAGAAAACGCTTCTCATCCGACACTCTGCCGAGCAGATGTACGACCTCGTCACCGACGTGGCCGATTACCCCAATTTCCTTCCCTGGTGCGGGGGCGTCGAGATTCAGCACCAGGACGAGACGAGCATGGATGTGCGCATCGCCATCAATTTCAAGGGCCTGAAGCAGCATTTCGCCACGCACAACGTACAGGAACGACCCACCCGGATCGACATGCAGTTCGCCGAGGGCCCCTTCAAGAATTTCAGCGGCAGCTGGCGTTTCACGCCGTTGCGCGAGGACGCCTGCAAGATCGAATTCGCGCTGCACTATGAATTCGCCAACTTCTTCGTCGAGAAGATCATCGGCCCGGTGTTCAGCATCATCGCCAACACCTTCGTCGATTCCTTCGTCAAGCGCGCCGGGGTGCGATATGCCAAACCCGGCTGAGCGCAGCCCGGCTGAGCGTAGCCCGGCCGAACGCGGCCCGGCCGGGCAAATGCACGTGCAGGTCTGTTATATGACGCCGTCCGTGCAGGCCTTGATCGACGTCGAACTGCCCCCGGGTGCGACGCTCGCCGAGGCGATTCGCGCGAGCGGACTGTGCGCGCGTCATCCCGAAATCGACCTGAGCACGCAGAAAGTGGGTGTGCACGGCAAGGTGCGGGCGCTCGACGAGCGCCTCGCCGCGCACGACCGCGTCGAAATCTGCCGCCCGCTGACCGTCGATCCGAAACTCGCGCGTGCGCGGCGGGTCGCCAAGGCGCGCAAGGGCGGTTCGGTGGAAGGCCGCAAATGGGCGAACCGGGAATATCGTTAGCGGTTTTTCCCGGCGCGGTGCCGGCGCACCGACCAGACCACGCCGCACACCAGCAGGCCGATCGCAGCGATTTCCAGCGGCCGCGGCCCGCGCCGCGCGTACAGGAAGCCGTAGAGCAGCGCGAACAGCGTTTCGAAGACGATCATCTGACCCGACAGCGTCAGCGGCAGCGCACGGCTCGCCAGATTCCAGAGACCGTTGCCGAGCCATGACGCCCCGAACGCCAGCGCCATATTGACGCACCAGAACAGATGCCAGCGTCCGGCGGGCAATGCCGTCAGGCCCAGGGTCGACGCCAGCGGCGCGGGCAGGCAGGCGAGCGCCAGCCAGACGAGCGCGCCCAGCGCGCCGCTGACGATGCCCCAGAGCAGCGACCATTCATTGCCCGAGAACTGTGGCCTGGTTTGTAGCGCCCGCGCATTGTCGAGCGCGAAGCGGGTCCAGCTGGCGAGCGCGCCCAGCGCCGCGGCGATGCCCAGCAGTGCGCTCCAGCCACCGCGCGTGCTCGGGGATGCGTGGCGAAAGACGTCGATATTGATGCAGGCGATCCCGGCCGCGATCACCAGCAGGGGTGCCGCCAGCCGGCGCAACGGCGTCGCGTGGGCACCCCGGTCGCCTCCACCCAGCGTGCCGCAGAGGGTGATCGTCACGGGCAGCGTGCCGATGATCAACGATGCCGGTGCGATGCCCACGTATTGGACACTCACGCTCAGCAGGAAGTAATAGAGGAGGTTGCCGGTAAGCGCCAGCTGCACCAGCAGCGCAAGGTCGGCGGCGCGCACCTTGCGCGCCAGCGCGCGAGCGCCGGGCAGTGCGATGGGCAGGGAGATCAGGCCGTAGGCCAGATAGCGGCCGGCGACCATCTGCACCGGTGCGAAGTCGGGCAGCAGCAGCGGCGCGAGGAAGACCGTGCCCCACAGCGCCCCCGCGGACACGCCATAAAAGATGCCCTGGCGCATCGCGACAGCCTTTGCCTGAAAAAAAGGTCAACCAGAATAACACGGGCTCCCCATATCGGGAATGGGTCGCCTCGCGTATAATCTGCTTTTGCGCCTATAGGATTCGCCATGCGTCTAATCCAAACCGCACTCACGTTCGATGATGTGCTCCTCGTCCCCGCGTTCTCCAGCGTCCTGCCGCGAGAAACCGATCTCAAAACCAGGCTGACCCGCAACATCGCGTTGAACATCCCGCTCGTGTCCGCGGCGATGGACACGGTGACCGAGGCACGCCTGGCGATCGCGATGGCCCAGGCCGGCGGCATCGGGATCGTGCACAAGAACCTGACGGCGGTTGAGCAGGCCCGCGAAGTGTCGCGCGTCAAGCGGTACGAGTCCGGCGTCGTGCGCGACCCGATCACCGTCACCGGCGACATGAAGGTGCGCGACGTGCTCGAACTCTCGCGTCTGCATGGCATCTCCGGTTTTCCGGTGGTCGAGGGCCCGAAGGTGATCGGCATCGTCACCAACCGCGACCTGCGTTTCGAGTCGCGCCTCGACGTCGAGGTGCGCACGATCATGACGCCGCGCGAGAAGCTGATCACGGTCAAGGAAGGTGCCCCGCTGGGCAAGGCGAAGGAGTTGATGCATGCGCACCGGCTCGAACGCGTGCTGGTCGTCAACGACGCGTTCGAACTGCGCGGTCTGATGACCGTCAAGGACATCCTCAAGGCCACCGAGCATCCGGTCGCCAGCAAGGACGAGCAGGGCAAGCTGCGCGTGGGCGCGGCGGTGGGCGTGGGCGCGGACAGCGAGGAGCGCATCGATCATCTGGTCAAGGCTGGTGTCGACGTGATCATCGTCGACACCGCGCACGGCCACAGCCAGGGCGTGCTCGAACGGGTGCGCTGGGTCAAGGACACGTATTCGGGCGTCGACGTCATCGGCGGCAACATCGCCACCGCCGCCGCCGCGCGCGCGCTGGTCGAATACGGCGCCGACGGTGTCAAGGTCGGCATCGGTCCCGGCTCGATCTGCACCACGCGGATCGTTGCCGGCGTCGGCGTGCCGCAGATCACCGCCATCGCCAATGTCTCGGAAGCGCTCAAGGGCACGGGCGTGCCGCTGGTGGCCGACGGCGGCGTCCGGTTCTCGGGCGATGTTTCGAAGGCGCTCGCAGCCGGCGCGCATTGCGTCATGATGGGCGGCGTATTCGCCGGCACCGAGGAGGCGCCGGGCGAAGTCTTCCTGTACCAGGGGCGCTCGTTCAAATCGTATCGCGGCATGGGGTCGGTCGGCGCGATGAAGGACGGCGCCGCCGATCGCTATTTCCAGGACAGCTCGGCCAATATCGAGAAACTCGTACCGGAAGGCATCGAGGGTCGGGTCGCGTACAAGGGTTCGGTCAATGCGATCCTGTTCCAGATGACGGGCGGCGTGCGCTCGAGCATGGGGTATTGCGGCTGCCGGACGATCGACGAACTGCATGACAAATCCGAATTCGTGCAGATCACTGCCGCCGGCATGCGCGAGTCGCACGTGCACGACGTGCAGATCACCAAGGAAGCGCCCAATTACCAGTCGGAGTAAGTCATGAAGCCCTTGCTGCGTACGCTTCTCGCCGTCGATGCGATCGTCGTCCTGCTGTTGGGGCTCCTGTTCCTCGCCAGCCCCTGGCTGGTGCGCTCGGACCTGTTGGCGGGCTTCGCGAGCACCCCGGCGGTCTTCGGACAATTGTTCGGCGTGGTGCTGCTCGGGCTGGCCTGGATGCAGGGCAGCGCTGCGCGCAATCCCGCGCTGACCGCTCCGGTAGCGCGCATCGTGGGCAACACGCTGGGTGTCGCCGCCCTGGTGTTTCTGGTATGGCTGATCGCGCTGGGCGTACCGGTATTGCCGGTGCGGGCCCAGCGTCTTGCCATCGTGCTTGCCGTCGGCTTGCTGCTCCTCGGTCTGGTGCAGGCCCGCATGGGCATCACCGTGATGAAGCGCGAACGCCTGCAGGCGGTGGGTGCGGTGTCGGCCGCGCGCGCCGAAGCCCGTGCCCGTGTCGATGGCGATCCCTATATCGGCACGCCGCCGACGGCGGTTTCGCGCGACGCCACCGAGGCGCGCTTCACCGGCGGCCCGGGCACGATCGACCCCTTGTCCCCCGCGGCGGCCGCCGTGTCCGGCGCGCACCGCGAGCCGCGCATCGTTACCGCCGACATCGACGCCGCCGAACGCCGCGAACGCGAGCGGCGGACCGACGTTCCGCCCGCGTTCTGATGCGGCGCCGTACGCGCCGCTCGGGCAAACCTTCCCCGCGGCATGCGTGCCTGTCACCCGTCGGCACACCGTACACCTTGCGCGGTGTGCCGACGGCCTCTCTTTTCCATTAGCGCATGTCTTCCATGCGAGCCACGATGCACGCCACCATGCATGACAAAATCCTCATTCTCGATTTCGGCTCCCAGGTCACGCAACTGATTGCCCGGCGAGTGCGCGAAGCGAAGGTCTATTCGGAGATCCACCCGTACGACGTCAGCGATGCCTTCATCCGCGAATTCGCCCCCAAGGGCATCATCCTCTCGGGCGGGCCGAGTTCGGTGACCGAAGGCGATACGCCGCGGGCGCCGCAAGCCGTTTTCGAGGCAGGCGTGCCCGTGCTCGGCATCTGTTATGGCATGCAGACGATGGCCGAGCAGCTTGGCGGCAAGGTACAGAGCAGTTCGCACGGCGAATTCGGCTATGCCGCGGTCCGTGCGCATGGTCACACCCGGCTCCTCGACGGCATCGAGGACTACCAGACCGCCGAAGGTCATGGCATGCTCGACGTCTGGATGAGTCATGGCGACAAGGTCGACGCGATGCCGACCGGCTTCAAACTCATGGCGTCCACGCCGTCCTGCCCGATCGCCGGCATCGCCGACGACGAACGCGGTTTCTACGGCGTGCAGTTTCACCCGGAAGTCACGCACACCAAGCAGGGCGCCGCCTTGCTGCAGCGCTTCGTGGTCGATGTCTGCGGCGCGCGCGCCGATTGGGAGATGGGCCACTACGTCGACGAAGCGATCGCCAAGATCCGCGAGCAGGTGGGCGACGAGCAGGTGATCCTCGGACTGTCCGGCGGCGTCGATTCGTCGGTGGCCGCCGCGCTGCTGCATCGCGCGATCGGCGAGCAGCTCACCTGCGTCTTCGTCGATCACGGGCTATTGCGCTACAGGGAAGCCGAGCAGGTCATGAAGACCTTCGGCGACCATCTGGGCGTCAAGGTCATTCATGTGGACGCGAGCGACGTCTTTCTCGGCAAGCTGGCCGGCGTGACCGACCCGGAAGCCAAGCGCAAGATCATCGGCCGCGAATTCGTCGAGGTCTTCAAGGCCGAGGCCGCGAAGCTGACGTCGGCGAAATGGCTCGCGCAGGGCACCATCTACCCGGACGTGATCGAATCGGCCGGCCATGGCAAGAAGGGCGCATCGAAGATCAAGAGTCACCACAATGTCGGCGGCTTGCCGGAAGATCTGCAACTCAAGCTGGTCGAGCCGTTGCGCGAACTTTTCAAGGACGAGGTACGCGCGCTGGGCATCGAACTGGGCCTGCCCGCGGAGATGGTGCACCGTCATCCGTTCCCCGGCCCCGGCCTGGGCGTGCGGATTCTCGGCGAGGTGAAGCGCGAATTCGCCGACCTGCTGCGCCGCGCGGATGCGATTTTCATCGAAACGCTGCGGGACTTCGTCGACGAGAAGACCGGCAAGAGCTGGTATGCGCTGACGAGTCAGGCGTTTGCGGTGTTTCTGCCGGTGAAGAGCGTGGGCGTGATGGGGGACGGGCGGACGTATGAATATGTGGTGGCGCTGCGGGCGGTGCAGACGCAGGATTTCATGACCGCGCATTGGGCGCATTTGCCGCATGAATTGCTGGGCCATGTCTCGAACCGGATCATCAATGAGGTTCGGGGGATCAACCGGGTGGTTTACGATATTTCGGGGAAACCGCCGGCGACGATCGAGTGGGAGTGAGGGGGGCTTGGTTTTAGGTAGCGCCTGGTAGGACCGCAGTGAAAGAAAAAGCCCTGCACATGCAGGGCTTTTTTGGGACACTGAAGGGGGCAGGTTCCGGTTCATAATCGTTTTCTAGCAAGATCACGGATTTCTACGATGGACGAACGCAACGTTCGCCAATCCCTGGAAAGCTGAAACATAGATGAAGTCCGATACCCACGGTTGGTTCGGACGCTTGACCTTCAACACGCGCTGAACCCGGTCAAATGGACATGGCGCTGGCGTGTCCGGCATCGTGGCGCGCACCGTCTTGCCACGCCGCGCGCCTTGCAATCCCAGGCGCTTGAGGGCTCGACCGTACACCGTGCGAGACAGATGCCTTCGGGATTCCTCCGCTTCAAGACCTCGTCGGCCTCATAGACCCGCCAATTCGTACTCAGACGCGCTCGATATCGGCCGTCAGTGCGCTGTCGGGTTGCGCCCTTGTATGCATCGCTGTAGCGGTCGATATACGCCTTCACGACTCCAGCCGGCGAATTGAGGGATATGGTCCTGTGCCATGCGCACCGCGCGCTCGCGCATCGCTGGTGAAAATTGGTTCGTCTTGTTCATGGCACTTGTCTCTCAAGAATCGGTGCTTCTCGAAAACCCGGTGCCATTCACAGAGACCGTATTCGGTAATTTAAGCGGCGGTATAACGAGACAGTTCGCGGATTTTTATTAAGATGATACTCTGCTAGACGCCGTATCTCTTTGGCGCCAGTTTCGATTGAGCATGACCAAGTTTTGCTGTGCATATCGTTACGAAAATCTTAAGCTTGATACTAAAAAAATAACGCTGCTACTCATTTGCGAGTGGAATATGGGAGACTACAGGGTATGAAACTTGCCATCGTTATTCCTTGCTTCAACGAAGAAGAAGTCTTTTCCGAGTCAGTGAAGCAATTCACTGCTTTGGTTCAACGCATGGTGGACCTCGGAAAGGTATCGGACGACAGTCACATCACGTTTGTGGATGACGGGAGCCGTGATAGTACGTGGGCGCTAATCGATGCCGAATCTCGCATAAATCGTCGCGTCCGAGGTATTAAACTCACGCGCAACAGAGGACATCAAAACGCGGTGCTTGCTGGTCTGCTAAGTGTGGATGGCGACGCTATCGTGACGATCGATGCAGATCTGCAGGACGACATATCCGCGATAGAACGTATGGTCGACGAGCACGCTGCGGGTTGCGATATTGTCTACGGCGTTCGCTCGGACCGCACATCGGATACGCTATTCAAGCGGCAGACGGCAACATCGTTCTACCGTCTTCTAGCGCTGATGGGCATTGAGACGATACATAACCATGCGGACTTCCGCCTGATGAGTCGTCGGGCAGTCGAATGTTTGCGAGAGTTTCCGGAATCGAATGTCTATTTACGCGGTTTAATACCCCTTATCGGATTTCGCAGTACTTCGGTAATGTACGAAAGAAAGGAGCGATTCGCAGGGGAGTCTAAATATCCAATAGGGAAGATGCTGGCGCTTGCTTTTGAGGCAATCACATCTTTTTCGACGGCGCCACTGAAAGCCATTAGCGTTATCGGTACGGCCATATTTTTGCTGGCTATGGTAATGCTAGGCTGGGCACTATGGGTAGCCATTCTTACCGATAGAGCTGTTCCGGGCTGGACGTCGACATTGATCCCGGTTCTTTTCCTTGGCGGTATGCAGATATTGATACTTGGCATCATTGGTAGCTATCTTGGAAAGGTGTACGGAGAAGTGAAACGTCGGCCGCGTTTCCAGATTGAAAAAACAAGCAGGGAAACGGATTCGGCCCGATCCACGGTGCCTACCCTCACGACTTCCGAAATCGAGGCATTCAATGATTGAGCGTCAATCCGTAGGCAACTTGGCGGAGCCGTCATCGCGCTTGCAGTCTGCAAGAAGTAAGTCTCTCGTCCAGACACTGACTTGGCTCGTACTGGCCCTTGCGATGGCCGGTCCGATCATTTTCTCTAGACTTGGCACCAAGACAATTGAAATTTGGGATGAGTCCCGCGTTGCGGATAATGCAATAGAAATGGCCAGATCCGGGTTGTCCTTCATAACGACGTATCAAGGGGCAATTGACTACTGGAATACCAAGCCGCCGCTGGTGGTATGGTTGGAAGTATGTTCCGTTCGGCTGTTTGGAGAAAATGAGTGGGCCGTACGCTTTCCTTCCGCGGTGGCGGCTTTACTTACCGTATTGATGATCTACTGCGTGCTGGCGCGTCGCGTATCGCCCATGACGGGGTACGTCGCCGGCGGTATGCTCGTTAGCACCATCGGGTATATTGGTTATCATGGCGCACGGGCTGCTGATTATGACGCAACGTTGACGTTGTGGACCACGGCAATGCTCATCAGCGCTCATGCTTATATTCGCTCGGAGTCGCGCTTTCGCTCGCTCTGGATGGCCGCATGCGCAGTTAGTATGGCATTGGCGTTCCTCACCAAGACGATCGAAGGACTCATATTCCTACCCGCAATCTTGGCATACGTCTTCGTGGAAAAAAGAGGCCGTGCCGTATTTTCTGACCCTCTGTTCTACCTTGGTATCGTCTTCGTCGCGGTTTGCGGCATTGGGTACTATTACCTCAGAACGAAGATGGACCCGCCGTATTGGTCAGCGGCATGGCAGAACGATTTCGGACGCTACTCGAGCGCCAAGGAGCATAACAGCTTCGGTCCTCTCTTTTATCTGAAAAATCCAAAGCAATTCCCGTGCACAGTAGTGAGCTTGCTGATCTCGATCTATTTGGGATGGAAGGACAGCGGCTGGAGGCGCAGTTTTGCGATTTTTTTGGGGATGACGGAAGCGTTCTATCTTTTCATCATTTCAGCGGGAACCACGAAGCTCATCTGGTACGAGCAGCCGATGGCGCCGCTGGGCGCCATGATCGTTGGCCTGGGCTTTTCGTACGGCGTCGAATATGCGGGAAGACGTTTCAAGGGGATGTCATCTCGTGCCTTTAAAACGCTTTTGACGATAGGGCTCCTGTTGTTTGGCGCGTTGGTGGTTACATACAACGTCATCGCAGAAAATCATCGTGAAACGCAAGAAAGGCACTCGCCCGATCCTAAAAACTATGATGAATTCTTGCGCAACGCCGTATTTCAAAATGGACCGGCTCGGTCCCTCATCGTCATTCAAAAGACCTTTCACAACGACCAGGATCTTGCGTTTTACAACGCGCCAACAGTGTTTTATGTAACGACATTGCAGCACAAGGGCTGGAAGATCGATGCCATTTCGCCGTCTCAGACAATACCGAAAGGCTATGACGAAGCGTTGGTGTGTGATGACCTTCGACAGGAAGAAGAAAAGCAGGGGCGATTGAAGGTGGTGACGGCGGGTGCTGACTGTACGCTGTATTCCGTGCTCGCTTCCAAACCGGCGTGAATGCGGACATCCATGACGTGCCGCTCAGCTCGGCACTGATCCGCGCCGCCGGCGTCGGGTCCGCCATGCAGACGTTCAGCGAGAGACGCTGCGAAATGCCCACCATCGGCTAGCCGAAAAGTTGAAAGCCAAACCGATGGCGGTTGTGACTACCTGGGCGAACCAGGCGTTCCAACCCGCGCCGTCGACCCACCATGCCATCAAGGCGGTGTTCAACGACCAGCCGATGACCAGTATGACAAGATAGCGAGGCGCCGTCGCGCTGTGAGAGCCGGCGGATTTGAACGTAAAAAGCCTATTCAACAGGTAGTTTGCGATTGCGCCAAAGATATAGCCAATTGCCGATGCGACGCCTGCCGATGTCTGAAGCAGGGACACACCTAGCCAGAGTATCGCGTATTGCACGGCAGTCCCAACGACACCGACACTTGCAAATCGCAGCAATTGATGATGTACGCGCATGTCGCTACGATCCTTCCATTGCACTTAGATGACGTCGGGCTATGCGTTGACACAGTAGCCGCTGGGATGTTGAGCCGCCACGATAGCGGATTCGTCTCGCTAAGCTGGTTGAGTCTTCCTGAATCATACTTTACTTTTCGTAGGAAGAATCCCAAAACATCACCATCGACGTTCAATCAACCGGATGGGTAGGACGGCGCATGCGATGTTAAGAGGAGAATGCACGTAAAACCCCGATCCGGTTCGTGTGTCGAGAAAGCACTGCAATGAGCACGATTGCTCGGGACATCGGGAAGCCACCGGCGATCGTCCATTCCTATTGGATGGCGCAGACATCAGCCTGCTTGAACGCCACAGGATTGTACAACGCCACCTGCACGTTTTCCAAAATCGTTAAGGTATGCTTAATGGAAGACTGGCGGGCGAAGAACGGCAGGGACGGCTCGTGGTCGCGAGGGGGGCGCGAAACCATGCGGCGCTGTTGGGCATTCGCATGGCGGATACACATTGTCGCGTTTTCTGTGAAAACGCCGGGCAGCTAGCGCGTCATCGATTGTTGCGCCGGCCACCCTGCCACGTATTGGGTTACATCGAGTAACTAAAAATTAGGGAAAAATCCATGAAAAACATAAATTAATATGCTATTTGTTTAGTATGACGAATCTATAAAATGGGCGAATTCTTATGTCGTAATGGGGACAAAATGTTTCGATTTTTCGGTATAAAAGACGACTTCGAAACTGAAGTTGGATGCCTGCGATGTTGTGTAAAACAGCTTACATCTGTATTTCGTTGCCAGGGGCGTTGGAGCGACGTGCCTTCATGAAGGAGCAATTTTCCAGATTGAAAATTCCCGCGCGTTTTTTCGACGCCATCGGCATCCGTCCCGGGTCTGTCGACAGGATCCCGGGGTACGACTCGGCGAAACGCCTGCATCGTTTCGGGTACGGTCTCACGCCGGGCGAGATCGGCTGTTATCTGAGCCATCGAGCCGTGTGGCGTCGATTTCTGGACTCCGATAGCGACGTCTGTTGCGTGCTGGAGGACGACGGCGTGTTGCATGGCGACTTCTCCGAGAGGGTCGCGGATATCGTCATGGCACGCGCGCATTGGGATTTTGTGCGTTTATACAGTCTTTACCGGCGCGGGGCCCGCCCGTACTGCGTCACCGCGGGATCGAGGCAACTGAACTGGGTCGCGTGTTCCGCGATGAGCACGCTTGGATACCTCCTGACGAGAAGTGCGGCGGAAAAGCTGCTGATCCACACGCAAGACATGATGTTCACGATCGACGAGGTCATCGACCGCCATTGGGAGCATGGTCTTCGGCTGCTCGGAGATGACCTGTCATGTCGAATTGGCCCGGCAATTGAACTTGGATATCTGGTTCGCTGATCCGTACGCGCCATGGCAACGCGGCAGCAATGAAAACACGAATGGTCTGCTACGTCAGTTCTTGCCCAAAGGGATCGACCTGTCGGGAGTGAGCCAGATGCAACTCAACGACATTGCCAGATTGCTCAATGGCCGTCCTCGTCAGACACTGGGCTGGAAAACCCCGGAAGAAGTCATGGCAATGGAGTTGGCCGCCGAAGGATTCGCTAACCGTTGCACTTGACTGTTGAGACCGCCGTTTGAGGCGCAACCGGCGCAAGACTGATCGTCATGTGGGCAGAAAAATCTGCACCTTCGTCTCTTCGCTTAATGATCTCTCGCCTTTCCCTTCTCATCGGATCCGACAATACTAAATTGGGAGCAGCTTTGTCTGATCGGTTGATCAGCAAAATCAAAAATTCTAACTCTTCAAACCGAAGATCCGCGAGATAGCACAGCTCCGTACTTTTACGATTCTTCATGGAAAGAAGGTCGTCCGCCGCTCTCAATTTTTTGACAATTTTGAAGAGATCGGCAAGTGTGTGTGCTTTTAGGCCCATGAGCTTCCCGGCCCGTCCCAGAGACGTATATGTTGTAACCTTTATATCAAAGAACATGACTAACCGTTCGTCGTCTCGTTGCATAATTACTCCTGTTCTTCAAAGGGCAACTTTCATAAGACCGAAAGTCTTGTAACCAAGCGTACTCTAACTAGAGCGTGTTATGAACTTTTTCGGGAGTTCAGTATCGTAGCGGATGGTAACCACCCGAAAATTAATGGATGTTCCAGATAGAATTTTCCAAAAATTGGGCCTTTACCCCATACTTTCGAGCGCGCGGATACGTCGATCGAGCTCAGTTGTGACGTAGATGGAAGTCGTTGCCGGCGATGCATGCCCAAGATTTTCCTGGACGATATCGAGCGGAATCCCCGCCTCGATCGCCTGAGTCCCGAAGGTGTGTCGTAGCCAATGCGTGGAAGCACGGCCAATGCGCGCGGCAGCATGCGGATCGCTCTCGACGAGATCGCCCGCTGCGCCCTCGAAGATTTTCTTGAAAGCCAACGCCAGCGCTGGACTTGCCAGCGCCGTCAGCGCTTCGTTTTCTAAGCGGCCAATCAAAGGCGTTTCAGGCTCGTTCTCTTCAGGCGACTCGTTTAACCCTCGCGCACGAAGATAACATCGTAGCGCTTCCATCATGATGCGGGTCATCGGAACCGTTCGGCGCTTCGCGCGCTTACCGATCACGCTTAATGTCCAAGCAGTGCCGAGTTGGTCATCGACCCACCGCGGATGCAGTCCTCCCAAAGTGGCAGAACACATTTCCGATAAACGCAGGCCGGTTGCCATTCCCAACATCAAGATGAAGCGCGCCCGCTCGCCGGTGGCGGTTCCAGCAGTGCGCTCGACATAAGCCAGTAAATGGTCACATTGGGCGCGGGTCAATGCATGATGAGCCTTGATGCGGCCGGCCTCTTTCTCTTCGGCCGACTTCCGCACACCTGTCCAGGCATTGAAGTCCAGATAGCGCATGTCCGTCAGCCACTGGAAAAAAGCTTGCAGAACGGCATGCGCGCTCGCTCGGCTCGATGGTGATAGTTGACCTGCAAATGGCCGCCAATGCGTTGACCACCGCGGCGTGCGGCGGGCACCAATCCAGTTGACCGGTATATTACTCAGAAAAGCCCGATAAGCCGCAATGTCCGAGACATCCAGCGACGACAATGGCTTTCCCTGTTCGAGGACCGCCCAGAGCAAAATCCGCTCGGACTGCGTGCGATACGCGCGCCAGGTGTGGGATGCCGGATCG
Source organism: Robbsia betulipollinis (assembly GCF_026624755.1). NCBI lineage: Bacteria > Pseudomonadati > Pseudomonadota > Betaproteobacteria > Burkholderiales > Burkholderiaceae > Robbsia > Robbsia betulipollinis. The sequence goes on along the minus strand of NZ_JAPMXC010000001.1, from coordinate 752,113 downwards.
TACAATTTCAGCCAGGCGTGAATCGCGGCCAGGTCGTCATGGGCGCCGGTTTGGTTGCGATCGTGGGGCGCGCGGTTGGTACCGGCGCTGCCGTCGAGCGTCGCTGGCATAGTCATCGCTTCCAAGGGCGCAATATCGCTCACCGCGGAGCGTTCGGCATAGAGGAGCTTGCGCGAGACGCTGCGCAGCGGTTGCGTCACCCGCACTGACAAGGGTCCGAGCGTGGTGCGATTGGCTTCCACCCATCGCACGATCCGCCCTGCCCCTTCCCGTCCGAGTCCTTTGACGTGCCGGTACCAGCGCTCACCGAAACCATTGAGCACGTCGACCAGCTGCTGCAGCGAAAACGCCCCCGCCGCCTCCAACCGCGCGGCAATTGCCGGCTCAAACCAGCCGGAAAGCGCGTGTGAGAGTTGCGGCGCCTCGACGACTGCCGTTTGCAGCCGTCGCAGCGCGTCCAAGCGCCGCGTATGGAGACGTACCCCTCGGCGTTCCTGCCGCGTTTGTACCGCGTTCGGATACTGCTTTATATATAGAGCGCGCAGTTCCTCCTCGCTGTACACACCGTCGACATCGACGGTTTCGCGAAACTCATCCAACGATGGCATGTTCACCGGATCGGCAGCAGCACCAAGCGACTTTGGCAAACGCAGAAGCCGAACGGCTTCGCGATCGCCGGTACGCCGGGCAGCGGCGGCCAGTTCATCCTGGAGCCAGCGCAGCAGTGCCCGCACCTTACGCGGATCCTTTCCCGAATTCAGATAGAGATCGGCGAGAACCGGCAGATCCAGGGCCACCGGGCCCTCGAGGTAGGCACGATAGAAGGCAAAATGGGCCAGGCTGAGGGCACGGGGGGCCGCCGGCGAAACGTGCGTCATGGTGTTGGGCTGAATGAACAGATTCGGCGTGAAGAACGTTGGGCGGTGTAGCTGGCAAACGGTGCTTCTGCGGGGTGCGAGCGCGGGCGAAAGGTGACCTACTCCGACCTGCTTTCCATGGCATCGCGGGCCAGGCGACGGGCCGCGCCCGTCTCGACACGCCAAGCTCAACCGCCTAAACGGCGGCCGCCGCATTTTTCCCTGCTTTTGCGCTCATCTTAACAGTTTTCGATCACCTACCACTTATGATAATTCTTATTATCGCAAGTCTAATTCTCCCAACTTCCGCGACCATATTTTAAAAAAAAAATAAAAATCAATAACTTAATATATCTCAAACAATGAAATCTCGTTTTATAAAAAAACCAAACATAACGAATTATTAATTATATAGTGCACGAAATATCAAACCAACGACAAGCCCCGCAGTCACCTGAATTCAGCATCACAACGTGTCTCCGTTGCAACCCATAACCAGCGGGTCACGCCAACCGACCACGTACCGATGCTTAGCGTCACCGTTCTGCCGCGACCGCCAACGGATATCCGCCTATTGAGGCAAAATCCATAAAGCGATCAAACTCTCTGCGTATTCACGAATCGCGCGTTCGCGATCATGTCCCTCGCCTTTCCATCCCGAATACCCCCAACCCACCATGACCCACTTCAAAACCGTCGCCCTCGAACACGCCAGCCGCCTTCTCAACCACGGCCCAACCGTCCTGGTGACAAGCGCCGACGGCGCCCGCCGCAACGTGATGGCTGCCGCGTGGTCGATGCCGGTCGAATTCACGCCGCCGCGTATCGCCATCGTCATCGACAAGCAGACGTTCACAAGGGAATTGATGACCGCAAGCGGCATGTTCGGCATCTGCATTCCCGGCGTCGCGGCGGTCGATCTTACTTTTGCGGTAGGCAGCAGCAGCGGCAGGACCGTCGATAAATTCGCACGTTATGGCATTGTCGCGGCATCTGGTCCGGTGCTGGGCGTACCGGTCATCGAGACGGGTTGCGCGGCCTGGCTGGAATGCCGATTGATTCGCGAGCCGCATACCGAGGAGGCGTACGACACCTGCTTCGGCGAGGTCGTGGCAGCCGCCGCGGATACGCGGATCTTCGAAAACGGCCATTGGAACGTCGACGAGTCGAATGGCGACCTGCATACGATTCATCACCTGGGCGCAGGCAAGTTCGTGCGGGCGTCCGGCATGCTGTCCGCCGCGCCGCTATAGCCGGGGATCGACGCGGCAAGGGAAACGCCGCCGCCTCATCGGCCCAACGGCGCGAACGACGTGGCGAATTCGCTCAAAAATGCCGCGCGCGCACGGCCGCCCGCCGGCAACTCACCCGGACGCGACGCGTCGTCCTGAATCAGCCGCGCGAACACCAGCGTCCGGTCGTCTTTCGATGCCCAGCCGACGAACCAGCCCCAGCCATGTGCCTCGTCATCCGTGCCGTCGGCTTTCCGCGGAAAGCCGGTGCCGGTCTTGCCATGGACATCCCAACCGCCAGGCAGGCGCGCTACCTCGGTGATCCGGGTGGTCATGTCGAATGCGTGAGCACTCACCGGCAGCGTCCGATTCACCAGATTTTGGAGAAAATCCACTTGTTCCAGCGGTGATATCAGCAACGACGAATCGATCCAGGCATGGGTCAGTCCGTCATGCCTGGCATCCCCGGACACGTCGGCGTTGCCATAGTGGAAGGCCCCGGTATAGTCCGCGAAACGCTTCATCCCGAGGAAGCGTGTCACCTGCTGTGAGTACCAGACGACCGAATACGCTAGCCAGCGCGTCGGATCGGTCGGCTGCCGCCACGCGGCGCCGCCCCAATCGGGGTAACCGGCTTGAAAAGGCAACACCGGGGTATGTTCATCCTTGAGAAAGCCCGCATCGTAGCCCATGAGACTGAGCGCGATCTTGAACGTGGAGGCGGGCGTAAAACGGCTGGTGCAGTCGCCTTCGCGCAGCAGCAGCCTGCCGGTGCCAGCGTCGGCGACCACCATGCAAATGGTGTGGGCGGAGGCCGCCGACGTGATGCAGCAGCCAGCCAGAAATATCGAGACGAAACGTCGTTTACCGTTGTGCACATCCTCTCCTTGCGTTACGCAAAGCCCAGGCGATCGGCATCACCGCCCATGCGCGCGACGAGATAATCGATCAACACCCGCACCTTCGGCGGCAAAAATCGATTGGGCGAATACAGCAGCCATATCGCGCCCACGTACGCGCGCGCCGCCAGTTCCCAGTCGCCCAGCACCGTCACCAGTTCCCCGCGCTGTAAGGCCCCTGCCGCGGTGAATTCCGGCAGGTTCGCGATACCGAACCCTTGTTGCGCGGCGTCGAGTCGCGCGCCCGCATGATTGGCGACATACCGCCCACGTACCTCGACCGTGTGCGTTTCCTTGCCACGACGAAACCGCCAGCGATGGTCGTCGGCGGTTTCGCCCAGGTACAGGCAGTCATGGCCGACCAGGGCCCGCGGGTGATCCGGCGTGCCGCGTGCCTGGAGATAGGCCGGCGCGGCGCAGAGCAGCCAGCGTACCGACCCGAGCCGTCGCCCGGCCAGTCCGGGAGGCGGGTGGTCCGTCAGGCGGATGACCAGGTCGATGTCGTCATCTAGCGGATCGACGTCCTCATCCGCATAACGCAATTGCAGGTCGACGTCCGCATAGGTCTGTAAAAAACCCGGGACGAGGGGATGGATGACGGTTTTCGCGAACGCGGTCGGCGCGCTGATGCGGACTTTTCCCTGCGGCCGGCCGGCGAGCGCGCCAGCCGCGTCGATGGCGGCCGATGCCGCGCCGACCATGTCACGACAGTGGCGCGCGACGAGTTCTCCGGATTCCGTCACGCGCACCTTGCGCGTCGAACGCTCGAGCAAACGCGTGCCCAGGGCGTCTTCCAGGCGTTTGATCTGCCGACTGACGGTGGAGGGTGTCGTGCCGAGCTGACGCGCGGCCATCGAGAAGTTGCCGGCCTCGACCACGCGGGCGAAGACGGCCATGTCGGGGAACAGCGCGAAGCGTTCCGTTGGCGTCATGGGTCGTATCACGAAAAAAGAGAAAAAATTGATGCATCCATCGCATAAATCCTGTGCACGGTTGCGTGATTATCGCCGCACGTGCATTGCCCGACAATGCGGACATGTCTACCGGAAATCGCCATGTCGAAGCAAAACCGTCTGCCGCTACTGTCCGATGTCCTGCTGCTCGCCGTCGCGATGGTCTGGGGAAGCAGCTATGGGGTGGTCAAAGGTGCCCTCGCGGTCTATCCCGTGCTGGGCCTGCTGGCGCTGCGTTTCGGCCTGACCTTCGTGCTGCTGGCGCCCGCGCTGCGTCCGCTGCGTCATGCCGACGCGCGGGCGTGGCGAGGCGTCCTGGGCGCGGGCGGGCTGTTGCTCGGGGTGTTTCTGGCGGAGACCTTCGGCGTGCTGCTGACGCGTGCCGCCAATGCGGCGTTTCTGATCAGCCTCAGCGTGGTGTTGACGCCGCTGGTGGAGTGGCGGCTGCTGGGGCGCAGACCGGGTCGCATGGAATGCGGGGCGGCCGGGCTGTCGCTGCTGGGCGCGTGGCTGCTTGCCGACGATGGCGGATGGCGCTTTCATGGGGGAGACGCGCTGATCCTGGTCGCGGCGCTACTGCGCGCGCTGAACGTGTGCGTGTCCAAGCGGGTCATGCGGGATGCGACGCTGCCGCCGTTGTCGGTCACGGCGGTACAGTCCGGCGTCGTGGCGCTTGGCAGCACGACGATCGCGCTCCTGTTCGCACCGGGACAGTGGCGGCACGTTCCATCCTTCACGACGCACGGGACTTTCTGGGTGAGCGTGGTGTATCTTGTTTTGGCCTGCACACTGTTCGCCTTCTTCGTTCAAAACCATGCGATCAAGCGCAGTAGTCCGACGCGTGTGGCGTTGTTGATGGGCAGCGAACCGGCGTTCGGGGCGCTGTTCGCCTGCTTGTGGCTGGGCGAAAGAATATCGGCCACGGCATGGATCGGCGGTGGAATGATCGTTTTCGCTTCGCTGCTCGCGACGGTGCGGTGGCGCAGGTCGGTCCCGCACGATACGACCCATCGCGTTCCGATACCCGATCAGGCGTGACGAATATCGGATCGCCGCGACCGCCTCGCCGAAGGCGCGACCTTATACACCAGTTTATTTCGGGAGAAAACCGTGACATCGTCAGACCTGCTTTTGTACACCGATGCGCAATTCGTCAGCCCCTATGCGATGTCCGTGTTCGTGGCCCTGCACGAGAAGGACCTGCCGTTTCGCGTGGAGACCGTGGACCTGGCGCAGCGCGCGCATCGCCGGCCGGATTTCGCCGGCGCCTTGCTGACGCAGCGCGTGCCGGTGCTGGTGCACGGCGATTTCGCGTTGTCCGAATCGTCGGCGATCACGGAGTACCTTGATGACGTCTTCGACGGTCCGCGTCTGTATCCGGCGGACCGGCGGCGGCGCGCGCTGGCGCGCCAGGTGCAGGCCTGGCTGCGCAGCGATTTTCTGTCGATCCGAAGCGAGCGGCCCACGGAGGTCGTGTTCTGCCGCGCGGTAAAGGCGCCGCTGTCGGACGCCGCGCGCGATGCCGCCGGGAAGCTTTTCGCGACGGCCGATGCTCTGCTGGCGTCGGGCGCGTCCGACCTTTTCGGTGAGTGGTGCATCGCCGATCTGGATCTCGCGCTCATGCTGAACCGACTCGCCTTGCATGGCGACGCGATGCCGGAGCGACTGGCCGATTATGCCCGGCATCAATGGCAGCGGCCCGCCGTGCGGCGCTGGATCGCGCTGGAACGCTCCTGAAGGCCGGGGACCGCACCCGAGGGCATTCCGTGCCGCGCGCGGTAGCGGCACTGCTCTGTGGAGCGGGACGTGGTTACGCGAAGGCGGGCGAGGCCGGCCTTGCGTGATCGCCCTGGCGCGGCGACGACGCATGCGCCCGACTCTGCTCCATCTGAAAAACCGCGACCACTTCGCGTAACTTCTGAGCCTGCGTCTGCAGCGATCCCGCCGCCGCCGCGGCTTGCTCGACCAGCGCTGCGTTCTGCTGGGTGACGCCGTCCATCTGCGTCACGGCCTGGTTGACCTGCTCGATGCCGCGGCTCTGCTCGTTCGAGGCCGAGGCGATCTCGCCCATGATATCGGTCACGCGCTGAATCGATGTGCCGATCCGGGTCATCGTCTCGCCTGCCCGCGCGACCAGATCGGTGCCGGTCCGCACGCGCTCGCCCGACATATCGATCAGTCCCTTGATCTCCTTCGCGGCCGCGGAAGAGCGTTGCGCCAGCGAGCGTACTTCCCCCGCCACCACCGCGAAACCGCGTCCCTGCTCGCCTGCGCGGGCGGCTTCCACCGCCGCGTTCAGCGCCAGGATATTGGTCTGGAAAGCGATGCCCTCGATGATGCCGATGATGTCCGCGATCTTGCCGGAGCTTTCGTCGATGCCCGCCATCGTCTCGACCACCTGCCCCACGATCTCGCTGCCTTGCCGCGCGACGTCATGCGCCGCATCGGCGAGGCCGCTCGCCTGACGCGCGTTGTCGGCGTTCTGTTTGACCGTGCCGGTCAGTTCCGCCATGCTCGCGGCGGTCTGCTGCAGGGACGCTGCCTGTTCCTCGGTGCGCGAGGCCAGGTCGTTGTTGCCGGCGGCAATTTCCTGGCTGGCGGTCGCGATCGATTCGCCGCCGCTACGAACGGACGCGACCGTGCCGATCAGGCTCGCCTGCATTTTTTCGAGACCCTGCATCAGCTCGCCCATTTCGTCGTTCCTGAAGGCCACGATGCGCGTGCGCAGATCGCCGGATGCGATGGCGTCGAAATGCCCCAATGCGGCTTGCAGGGGCAGGCCGATCGCGCGCCGCAGCGAAATCCACGAATAGAGGGCGAGGGCGATGCCCGCCAGCAGCGCCAGAATGCTGAAAATGGACACCATGTCGAACGTGGACATGGCGTCCCGATAACCCTTCTCGGCCTTGATTCTCAGGAAGTCCTGCAGCGCGTTGTTGGCGCCGATCATCTCCTCGAACGCGGGCTGCAGCGTCGTGTCGGTGAGCTGGGCGGCGCGCGCGCGGTCCTGCGCGCGCATCGCCGTGTAGATCTGGTCGAGTATCTGCTGGACCGCCAGCCGCTTTGTTTGCGTCGCGTCCGCGAGCGCCTTTGATTGAGGCGATTTCCGGATGCTCATGTATTGCTGCCATGCCGTGTCGGCTTTCTCGCGCAGTGCGAGGGCCTTGGCGATCGACGGTTCGGCGAGGTTGGTGCCGATCCGATCGAGCGCGTTGCGCGCGGTCAGACGCTCGCGCGTGGTGAATAACGAGACATCGCCGATCTCGCGTACCGCCGGCATCTGATTGTTGAATGTATTTTGCAGGGCCGCGTTGGACTGACTCAATCCGTACAGTCCGATGCCACCCACCGCCACCAGCGCGGCGGCGAGTAAACCGGAAATCAGTCCGACACGTCCTTTGATGGATAAGCTCATGTAGCGATAAAAGATGATGGGGCATACGACGACAGGCTGCGTGAGATGCCCGGCTGGGGCACTCCGCAGGGGTGCCATCGGTAACGGCATTTTCATGCCAGTATTTAAGCGGCGAAATGTCGCAGAAATCCCGGTTCTTTATCGTGACGGCCGGTCGTCTAGAACGTGCTGGTCGGCTCGCAGACGATCGGGAAATTGACCGAGTTGGCGATGTAGCATTTCTCATGCGCCACATGATGCAGACGCTCTGCCAGATCGCGGTCGTCCCCGACGCGCAGCGTCACCTGCGGGCGCAGGGTGATGCCCGCGAACGCGCCCGATTGCGGGCCCTCGACCATCGTGCCGATGGCATGATCGACGTAAGCCAGCACCACGATGCCCGCCTCCGCGCACAGGTGCAGGTACCAGAGCTTGTGACACGCCGCCGCCGCCGCGACGAGGAGTTCCTCGGGATTCCACCGTCCGGCGTCTCCGCGAAACACGGGGTCCGACGAACCCGGCACATCGGGCTTGCCCGCCGCGCGGATCACATGGTCGCGTCCGTAATGACTATAGCCCGACGTCCCGCTGCCCTGGTTGCCGGTCCATTGCACCGAGACGTCGTAGGTGTGCTCGCCGTGCGCCATGTCGCTCTCCTTGAATTGGGATACGTGGTGTCCGAAGTCTGACATTGTGCTAGAGGTGCGCTAGCATCGCACCCTACAACATGAGGGTTCGATGCACATTACCTTCCCTGCGGATTTCGATATCGCGACGCTGTGGGCCTTGCGGAGCCGGGCGGTCGGCATCGTTTGCGCGACGCATTATCCGGCGTCGGACGTCAGCATCTGGGCAGCCTCGCCGCCGCCGGCTGCCTATTCCCGCTTTCTGGCGGATCGCACGGTGGCCGTCGCCGAGGACGGCGAGAAATTGGTGGGGTACGCCGCTCTCGACGCGCCGGCCCGGGAAATCGATGCAGTATTCGTCGACCCAGCCCATATCGGCGAAGGGGTGGGCAAGCGGCTGATCCAGGCGCTCTTTGCGCTGGCGCGTCGCCGGCAGATCGACGAATTGACCGTATGCGCCGCCCTGAACGCCGTCGGATTCTACCGGGCTGCGGGATTCGGCGAGGAGCGCGAGGACCTCTACGCGCACCCGAGCGGCATTGCGCTGCCGCATGTTCACATGCGCGCGCGCATTGCGGTATGACCGCGGCGCGTACGGGGTGTGAAGTTCCGGCGCGCTTGCTAGGGCGCGCTCTGCCAGTCGACCAGCCCTTCCCGTACATTCAGTTCGATGAACGAGGGCCGGCGTCGCATCCGGTTGATATACAGCGATAAATGCGGCCAGGTGGTGGCCGGACGCGGCATGTTGCGCGTCCAGCGCATCAGTACCACGGCGAGAAAATCGGCCGTCCCGAGCGCGTCGCCGACAAGGTAGCGGCGCCCGTCGGCAAGACGGCTGTCGAGCCGGTCCAGCGCGCCTTCGATGCGCCGGCGGGCGAGCGCCCTGACGGCGTGCGCGTCGGCGGGATCGCCATCGGTATCGGCATAGAACCAGTCGCGCATCGCGGGCAGGAAGGTGTTGGCCAGATACACCATGGTTTCCAGCCATTCGGCGCGCTGCGGCGTGCCGGGCGCGGGGGCCAGCGCCGCGTCGGGATGACGCTCGGCGAGCAGCATCAGCAGGGCGGCGGATTCGCCATGCGGTACGCCGTCAACGACCAGCGTCGGTACCCGGCCGGCGGGATTCAGGCGCCGATAGTCGTCGGTTTTCTGCGCGCCGGTATCGATGTCGATCAGCCGCGCTTCGAACGGTACGCCGAGTTCGATCAGCATCCAGTGCACCGCCATGCTCGCGGCGCCGGGGGAGTAATACAGCACATAGTTCATCGAACTTCTCCGGAAACGTTCATTGCAAAACCTTCGTCGTGCCAGCCGGTGATGCCGCCGGCCATGATCTTGACGGGAAACCCCAGGCGGGCGAGCTTCGCGGCGGCGCGCGCGGCGCCGTTGCAATGCGGCCCGGCGCAGTAGGTGACGAACAGGGTGTCGGGGGCATGGTTCCGCAGCCGCGATGCGACGATCTTGCCTTGCGGCAGGTGGACGGCGCCGGGCACGTGGCCGCTCTCGAACAGCGCCGCGCTGCGCACGTCGAGCAGCACGAAACCGGGATCGTCCGCGCGCAGCGCCTCGTGGACGTCCCAGCAGTCGGTCTCGAATTGCAGCGTGGTCTCGAAATGGCGGATCGCGACGTCGCTCGGCGCCGCGGGAACCAGCGTGACGGCGTTGGGAGCGGGGCGGGGCGCAAAATCCGGGACAGAATCCAGGACAGGACAGGAAGCGGAAAGGGAAACAGGCTGAAGGAGGGGGTCGGACATGGTGAGGCTCCGGGCTGATCGGTGAGACGTATTGTTCCCGGCGTAGCGCTGCTGCACAATTGGCGGTATTGCCATTTACCGATCAAATGATGCCAAACGTCGCGAAGCCGCCGAAGGACTTCAATCGCACCGTGGTCGCGCTGGTCTACGACGGGCTGTGCGCGTTCGAGTTCTCCTGCGCGGCGGAGATCTTCGGTCTGCCGCGGCCCGAACTCGGGCCCGACTGGTACCGCTTCGCCAGCTGCTCGCTGGACGGACGGTGCATTTCGGGACAATACGGCATGAGCATGGAGGTGGACGGCGGCCTCGACCTGCTGGACCGCGCGGGCACGATCGTCATTCCGGGATGGCGGGCGAGCGACTGCCCGGTACCGCCCGCGCTCGTCGCCACGCTGCGCGCGGCGCATGCCCGCGGCGCGCGACTGTTGTCGATCTGTTCGGGATCCTTCGTGCTCGCCGCCACGGGCCTGCTCGACGGCAGGCAGGCGACGACGCACTGGTGCTACGCCGAGGCGCTGCAACGCGCGTATCCCCGAATACGGGTGGATCCCGATGTGCTCTATGTGGACGAGGGGCAGATCCTGACGTCGGCGGGCAGCGCCGCGGGGCTCGACCTGTATCTGCATATGGTGCGGCGCGATTACGGGGCCGCCATCGCCAACCATGTCGCGCGCCGTCTGGTCATCGCGCCGCACCGCAGCGGCGGCCAGGCGCAGTTCATCGACGCGCCCGTCGCGCCGCGCCAGAAGGGCTCGCTGTCGCCGCTGCTCGAGACCATGCGCGCCCGGCTCGACGCGCCGTTCCGGATCGCGGAACTGGCGGCGCTGGCGGCCATGAGCGAACGGACCTTCATGCGGCGCTTTCGTGCGGCGACGGGCGTCACGCCGGCCGACTGGGTGTGCCGCGCCCGCGTGGACCGCGCGCGGGAACTGCTGGAGAGCACCGCGTTGCCGGTGGACCTGATCGCGTCGCACACCGGACTCGGCACGGGGACGACGATGCGCCACCATTTCCGCCGGATCGTGGGCGTCAGCCCGGCGGAATATCGCAAGCGGTTTGCCACGCATGCCGGCGCGGCCGCGCCCTCGTGCGCCTAGCGTTCAGATCGCGTGATCGCTCGACGGTTTTTCCCAGAGATTGATGCCGCCTTCAACCGCGTATTGGTCGATGGCCGTCAATTCCTGCTCGGTGAACGCGAGATTGCGCAATGCGCCCACATTCTCCTGGATTTGCTCCGGACGGCTCGCCCCGATCAGCGCCGAGGTCACGCGCGGGTCGCGCAGCGTCCATGCAAGCGCCAGTTGCGCGAGACTCTGGCCGCGCTGGCGGGCGATGTCGTTCAACGCGCGAGCCCGCGCAATGTTTTCGTCGGACAAATGTCCGGGCCGCAGCGAGCCGCCGCCCGGCCGGTTGACGCGGGCGTCGTCGGGCACGCCCTGCAGGTATTTTCCGGTCAGCAGACCCTGCGCCAGCGGCGTGAAGGCGATCACGCCCGCGCCCACTTCCTCGGTCGCGTCCAGCAGATCCTTCTCGATCCAGCGGTTGAGCATATTGTAGGATGGCTGATGAATCAGCAGCGGCACTTTCCATTCGCGCAGCAGCGCGGCCATTTCCCGCGTCTTGCCGGCGGAATAGGAGGAGATGCCGATGTAGAGCGCCTTGCCTTGCTGCACCGCGCTGGCCAGCGCGCCCGCTGTCTCTTCCAGGGGCGTATGGGCGTCGAAGCGATGGGAATAGAAGATATCCACATAGTCCAGTCCCAGGCGCTGCAAGCTCTGGTCCAGGCTGGCCAGCACGTATTTGCGGGAGCCGCCGCCCTTGCCGTACGGTCCCGGCCACATATCCCAGCCGGCCTTGCTGGAAATGATCAGTTCATCGCGGTACGGCTTGAAATCCTCGCGCAGCAGGCGCCCGAAATTGGTTTCGGCGCTGCCGTACGGCGGGCCGTAGTTGTTGGCGAGATCGAAATGATTGATGCCCAGGTCGAAGGCCGTGCGCAGCAGGGAGCGTTGCGTCTCGATGGAGGTGCTGTCGCCGAAGTTGTGCCACAGCCCCAGCGAAAGCGCCGGCAATACCAGTCCGCTTTTACCGACGCGACGATAGGGCATGGAAGTGTAGCGATCGTGCAGGGCCTTGTAGTGAGTCATCGAGATTCCTTTTGTGGGATGAGAAGCGACGGGAGGGGAAGGGAGGCAGCGGGGAATATCGCGCCGGGCCGACATCGTTCCATTCTCCACCGGATCCCTCCGGTCTGCTTGGCACGGCCGCGTTGTCAGTCGACGGCGTGTCTGCGGTTCCCCACGAGGACGCGACGGTAAAGCGCCAGAAAGCCGGCGACGTCGACATCGACGCACACGTCCTGCGGCGGCCGGTCGTCCCACGCCGGCGCCGGAACCGGCGAGGCCAGCGGTTTTTGAATCGTCTGCCCGATCGCGAGACCCTCGCACACCACGCGCACCGGCCCACGGCGCACGGTATAGAGTTCCGGGGCGACGCAGCAGGCCACCGCCGAGGAATCGTGAACATAGATACCGGCGAAGCCGGCGCTGCGCTGGTGGAAATGCTGGTAGATGCGCGTCGCGTCCCAGATGAAACGCCCTGCCGCTCCCGCCGCGTCACGCAGGTGCGCCAGGTCTTCCTGCATCATCAGCGTGCGTTGCGTCACGTCCAGACCGATGAGGGTCACCGGCCAGCCGGCGCCGAAAACCCGATCGGCGGCGTCCGGATCACACAGAATATTAGCTTCCGCGCAGGGCGTTACGTTGCCGCCCATGCCATGAAAGCCGAAGGCGCCGCCCATCACGTACACCGCCTTCACCAAACCGGCGATATCCGGCGCCTCGTGCAATGCCCGCGCGAGATTGGTGAGTGGCCCGACGGCAATCAGGGCGATCGTGCCGGGCTCGGCGCGTACCGCATCGATGATGAAACGATGCGCAGGGCGCGTTTCCACCTGCCGGGACGGCGGTTGGCGGGCGGCGATGTCGCCCATCGCATCGTCGCCGTGGATCCAGGAGACCGGGGGGCGTGGCGTGCCTGCCAGTGGTCCGGCCGCACCGGCGAACACCGGCGTGCCCGCGGCGAAATGTTCCGTCAGATGAAGCGCGTTTCGCGTCGTCGTCGCCAGCGTTCCGTTGCCGAAGACCGTCGTGACGCCGCGCAACGCGACATCGGGGTGGGCCGCGAGAAACAGCAGGGCCATCGCGTCGTCGACGCCCGGGTCGGTATCGTAAATGATCTGGTGGCGTTTCATCGGCCTTCTCGTCTAGAAAGAAAAGCCCTCGGGCAACAGCGCATCGGCCGTGGTCAGACGCTTCGCGTCGGTCAGGTTCCCGAGCTGTATCGGCAGTTCGGGTCCGCCCAGTTCAAAGATGACCTGGCGACAGGCACCGCAGGGGGAAATCGGCCCCGGCGTGTCTCCGATCACGGCAAGCGCGACGAAATCGCCCCGCGTGTGTCCCGCCGCTACCGCGGCGAAAAAAGCCGTGCGCTCGGCGCAGTTGCACAGGCCGTAGGCGGCGTTTTCGACATTGCAGCCGCGAAACACCTGGCCGTCGCGCGTGAGCAGCGCGGCGCCCACCTTGAATTTCGAGTAGGGCGCGTAGGCGGCTTCGCGTGCAAGGCGCGCCTCCTCGTGCAGGGTGTCCAGTGAAACGGGCAGGACCATGGCGAATCTCCTTTTTTACGACGACCGACATGCCGATCCGATCCGGATGCCGGGCTGACCACCCGGCCCGGCGCGCGGCGTCAGCTGGGTGCCAGGCGGAATTCCGCGATCCCGCGCTGTTCCAGCGCATAGGCGGCCGCCAGGCAATCGGCTTCGCGCCAGGGCGCGCCGATGAGCTGCACCCCGATCGGCAAATGCGCATCGACGCCGATGCCCGACCACACGGGCACGACGCTGACAGGCAGGCCGATACAGGAAATCGGCTGCGTCAGGACGCCAAGCGTCGCGCGCATCGGCACCCGCTGGCCGTTGATGTCGAGCCACTCGGTGCCGATGCGGGGCGCCGCCACCGGCGTGGCCGCGGCGAGCAGCAGATCGTAATTCGCGAATACCTGCCGCACGGTCTCACGGAATTGCTGACGGACGCGCTGCGCCTGCATCACCCAGCTCGCCGGCACCAGGCTGCCCGCCACCAGCCGGGCCCGCGAAAGCGGCTCGTACGCATCGTATTCCTTGATCAGACGCTGCCGGTGCAGCGCACCGCCTTCGGCCGCGGTGATGATGAATGCCGCGGCGCGCGCCTGTTCGGCGCCGGGAAGCGCGATCGTCTCCACCGCGCCCAGGCCATCGGCGGCCCGCTGCACTGCCGCCCGGGCCGCTTCGTTCGCCCAGCTATGGAAATATCCGCCGAGGATTGCCACCCGCGCGAGGCGCGGGCGGTCGGACAACCGCGCCGACACCGGCTCGGGCGCGCGCTGCGCGCAGGCCGGGTCGGCCGCGTCGGGACCCTGCAGGATATCGTACGCCAGGGCAAGATCGGCGACCGTCGCCGCGAATGGGCCGAGGTGGTCCAGGCTGTTGACGAACGGAAAGCTGCCGGTTCTCGGCAGCCTGCCAAAGGTCGGCTTGAGGCCGAAGACACCGCAACACGATGCCGGCACGCGGATCGAGCCATTGGTATCCGAGCCAAGCGTGAGCGGCACGAACCCGGCCGCCACCGCCGCGGCACTGCCGCCGGACGATCCGCCCGCGATCCGCGCCGGGTCGTGCGGATTGCGGCACGCGCCGAAATGCGTGTTTTCGGTCGTGAAGCCGTAGGCGTGTTCGTCCATGTTCAACGCACCCACCACGACCGCGCCGGCGTTCACGAGACGTTTGACGAGGATGGCATCCGCGCTGGCCGGCGCATCTTCGGCGCGCAACCGGGCGCCGGCCAGGGTCGTGACGCCGGTCAGGTCGAACAGGTTCTTCACCGCGATCGGCACGCCGGCCAGCGGACCCACCGGGTCGCCTTGATCGATACGCGCATCCACCCGACTCGCTTCGGCGCGGGCGCGTTGCTCGCCCACGTGGGTGAAGCTGTTGTAGCGCACGTCGCGTGCACGGATGTCGGCCAGCGTTCGCGCGACACCCTCCGTCGCCCGCGATGTGCGATCGCGGACATCGCGGGCAAGGTCGCGCGCCGAGAGGGGGACAGGAGGGGTAGCGCCGGAGGAGGCGGTCATGCGCGAAACACCGCGGCGGATTCCAGTGCGGCGGGCAGGGGCAACTCGACGAATGCCTCCGCGATCTGGGCGATGCGCGCGAATTGTTCACGCACATCCCGTACCGCATCCTCCGATAGCGCATAGCCTTGCAGCGTCAGCGCGGCGGCGACGTACGCAGTGCCCTGCGACTCGGTCATGATGATGAATCCTGGTAAGAAAAGCGTTGCGGTTGTCCGGCGACGCGAGGCACGGCGATCAGCCGACAACGGCCGTGTGAGGGGCCGGCGTTTCGCCTGCGGTCGTTTCGCCCGCAGGCGTCTCACCCGCAGTCATCTCGATAAAACGACCGAACAGACGCACGCCTGTCTCGATATCGTCGGCGTCGACCGTTTCATCGGGATGGTGACTGATGCCGCCATTGCCGCAGCGCAGAAAGAGCATGGCGATCGGCGTGCGGCCGCTGAAGCTCATCGCGTCATGGCCGGCGCCGCTCGCCAGTTCCGTGACCGGTACGGATTCCGTTTCGAAAGCGCGCGCCAGCGTTGCGCGCAATGCGCCGTCGCAAGGCGCGGCGGGAAGTTCGAGCAAGGTCTGCCAGGCGATCTCGACCTCGCGTCGCGCGGCGATCTCCTCGCAGCGGCGCCGCAGCTCACGCACCGCGGCTTCGCGCTGGGCGTCGTCCCCCGAGCGCACGTCGAAACTGAAGGTGGTTTTGCCGGGCACGACATTGATCGCGCCGCCGTTCACGTCCAGCTTGCCGGTCGTGCATACCAAAGGCGTCGGCCACTCGCGTGCCACGTTCTCGCCCGCGAGCACCATTTCCGCGGCGGCGGCCAGGGCGTCGCGGCGCGCGTTCATCGGCACGGTTCCCGCATGGCCGGCGCGGCCGGCAAGGTCCACCATGACGCGCGTGCTGCCGGCAATCGCACTGACGATGCCCGCCGGCAGACCCGCCTCGAGCAGCACCGGGCCTTGTTCGATATGCAGCTCCGCATACGCGCGCACGTGGGCGAAGTCGCGTGCCAGCGCCGGCCAGCCATCCGGGTCGGCGCCGAAGGCCAGGAGCGCATCGCGCATCGTTATGTCGTCGCGATCGGTCTTATCGAGCCAGTCGGGACGGAAGCGCCCGGCCATCGCGCCCGATCCGATCATCGTCACCCCAAAACGCACGCCTTCCTCGTCGCCGAACGCGATCACCTCGATGGCGCCCGGAAAACGGCGTCCGCGCCGGTTCAATTCCGCGACACAGGCGATCGCGCTCAGCACGCCCAGCATGCCGTCGTAGCGCCCGGCATTGCGCACGGTATCCAGATGCGAGCCGAGCATCAGGGCAGGCGCGGCGGGATCGGTGCCCGCGTAGCGGCCCACGACATTGCCGAGCGCGTCGAACCCCGCCGTCATGCCCGCGGCCGTCATCCAGGCGATCAGCAGGTCGCCGCAGCCGCGATGCTGTTCGCTCAGGTACAGCCGCGTCATGCGCGGCGCGTCCTCGGTATGAGCGGCAAGTTGCGCGGCTTGCTCGAGAAGGGTACGTCCGATAGGGTCCATATCTTGGAAAGTAGCGGTGATGATGCGGGAACCTGCCGTAGGCCTTGCGCGCTTGCGCGCGTATCGCGCCGTGCGGTGCGTACGCCTTGCATGGGCGTAACGCCCGGCCTCGGCCAGTCAGAAAACCCGGCATGCCTGTGAAACTCGGCGGGACAGGATTTCCGGTGGAGCGTCTTCTTGTGTTTTATCCAACAAAGCTGAATGCCGTCAAGCACCAAAAATTCCGCTGACTGGATCCCCGCCAAGGCGGGAAGGTATTTATGGGAAACGAGAGGGGCAAGCCGTTGAAGTGGGCCAGAGGGATTTCTGACTTCTCATGCGCCGTCCGCGTGGCGGGGATGGGATATTGCGTGGCTCAACCTGCCGGGCCTGACGCTATCTTCGCGATTTTGCAGTGGTTTTACAGGATTTTCGCGGGGCGCCGGAAGCCGGGGATGTGCCTATCGCGCGTGCGATTTGCTCCCGCCGATACGTTTCAGAAAGATTCTCCTCGAATCAGTGACTTACTGACGCTTTCGGAATCTAGTCAACAGAGATATCCACAAAATCTGTGGATATCTTTTTGTTGTGTGGAAAAAATCGGTTTCGTCTGGAAATTGAAGCTTACGATATTTGTCAAGCTTCGGTCTGCGGCGGCTTGTCGCATTCATTTGCTTTCTCGTCCCGGGCTAACCCACCGCGACGCGCATCACGCAGACGGCCGCGTGCCTGCTGGCGGAGGGAGCGAAACGAGACGGCGGGCAGGGGCATGACCGGCGTCGCCGGGGGCGGTGCCGCCGCGGGGCGGCATCCCGCGCTACGGCCAGCCAAAAAGGATGCGATCGCGCGCGCCAACACATTGGGCGTCACCGATGCGCCGGAGATCGCGCCGTCCGCCGCGCCTCGCACGATGTGCCGTCCAATCAGCGGCACATCGCGATTGCACGGTTGCGTCGGGTCCAGGCGCCTTGCATGGAAATAGGCGTCGAGCGCAGCCCTCGTGCTACGGGACACCACGATGCGCGGCGCGTCGGGAACGGGAACGGGAACGGGCAAGGGCGCGACGGATCGGGCGCCCGAAACGCCCCGCACCGCATTCGGCCGCCTCGCGTCTGGCGGCACTGAACCGGACCACGGCCAGTTGGCAAGCGACGCCACACGCAAACGGGTCATCGCTTCCAGCGAAAGACCGGTATCGCGCAACAGCAAAAACAGTACACGCAGACGCAGTGACCGCAGGTCGTCGCCTGGCAGCATGCACAGGTCGTCGAGCGTCGCGGGTATCTTTCGCGAAATACGAGTGCGTGGCGGGACGGTCTCACCGGATGGCGCCGCGGGAGGCGGCGCAAGCTGCTCGAAAGGATTCGTCGTCAAATACGCCTCTTCGACCAGCCGGGCGCAGAGACTGCTGAGAACACGCCGGGCAAGCGCCAGACCCGGGGCGGGCAGCGCACGCTCGAACGGCCGCCACTCGCCGCTACCGCGTTCGGCCTTCGGACCGCACCACCGCTGCACCGGCGTGGGCGCCGCTGCGAAACGCAAAAACAGCATGGCGTCCGCACCCTGCATTTGCCGCAGAGACGTCTCGCGCACGAGCGACATCCACAATAGCAAGCGTTCGGCCTGCAACCGATACGCGCGATAGGTGGCCGGTCGCGCGGCATGCCTTGCCAGAACGCGAAGCAGCGCGTCACGGTCTTCCCGGGCCGCGGCCTGCGGCGGGTCGAACAAATCGATCGGCGCCATTTCCGGTATGCGATGAGCGCGCGCTTTGCGCAGGCCGACCGGCCATGCGCCACGCGGCAATTCGCTTTCGGGTGCGATACGAAGCGCGAGGTCCCCTGCATGCCGGCGAAGCCAATCCCGTAACCGCAGCGCCGTCTGCTCGCCGACGCGCGGCACGCGCCGGTACCATCGATAGCCGTGTCGATTAATGAACTGGATCAGTCTCTCCACGGTATCGAGTTCGACAGCTTCGAGGCGCGCGGCAATGGCCGAATCGAACCAGTCCCCGATGCGATGTTCGGGACGGGGTGGTTCGGCCAGCGATGCTTCCAGCGTGTCGAGCAACAGGCGCTGCCGCCGCCGTAGACGCACCGTGCGGGTGCGACGGCGGGAGGCTGCGGTCTGGACGCCGGTTTCTTCATAGAGCGCGACAAGTTCCGCCTCGGAATAGACGCCATCGGGATCGATTTCCTCCCGAAAGCGCTCCAATGACTGCGGCGCGTCGTCCGGCGTTTTCTCGGGTAGTGCTCCGGCAGGAAGTTTCAACAGCCGTATTGCGGAAACATCCCCGCGCTGGCGCGCGGCCACGATAAGTTCGTCGAGAATCCAGCGCCGCTCCACACGTGCTTTTTTTCTGTCCCGACCCACATCGAGATAGCGCTCGGCCAGAACGGCGATATCGATCCCTTCGAAATAGCCTTTGATGAACGCGAGATGATGGCGGCCAACGCGGCGGCCCGACCGGCCCGGAAGGGGGAGGGCAGGATGTTCCACGGTGTGATCAACGAGGCGCTTTGGCAAGAAAGCTCCTATCCAGCGGTAAGCGGCACGGCAGCGTTATCCAGAAAATGGTGCCTTGTTTGGAAGGGACGGCTGCGCCAGGAGACCATACTGACCGAAAGTTATCAGCCTAGCAACTTTTATGTGTCCATTTGAAGATGTCAGGTCTGTTCTCGCATTTTATCGAATCGTATCAATGGCTTATTTGTTCGACTTGGCTGGTCTGAGACGTCCGATGGTTGCAGTCATGCGGCGCCCGCTTCGCTTTCGATGCATTCCGGGGATTGAGCGGCTCCAGCTTATTCGGGCACTGCGCGATCACGGGCTGCCGGCTTTTCGCGCGACGAGACGTGCTTTCCCGATGCTAACTGCCCTCGAATACTGAACAAAAACGGCGTCGACTAGTCGCCGCGTGGTTTGTTCCAGCAGGTTGAAGGGAACTGTCTCTATTGGTTTGCTGGTTAGCACCTGTCGGGACATTCAAAACAAGTCGAAGATGGATGAAATTTATTCAATGAAATCAAACGCTTATAAAAAAAAGATTAATATATATTTTAATTATATTATTTATTTTATCACTTCCCCCTACTTTCTACGTAGAAAGTAGGGGGAAGGTCAACCCCTGGCCACCGTTCGCCAGCAGGTTACGTACGCCGCTCCGTTTTCTGCGCGATACACTGGATAAAGCCAAGATTTTTAGGTGAAACGGCCGAATCCTTTTGCGCTTTAAGACGTTTATCAGCAGCTGATATCACCATACCGGGCCACGCGCATCATCAGACAATGGCGTGTATCAGCAGCGCTCACGAGTTGCGCAAGCCGATTTGTACGACGAACCCATCCCTATGCGAAACGCTACACTGAGCTAGCGTCACATGATATGGCGCACCAACACGTGACTATCAACAGCTGATTTCACAATTACTTTTGCATCAAAAATGAAGTTGACCGCAAGATGTGGCTGGGCATTATTGTCCATTCCTGAGCCGTCACGCGGCACCTAGCCAACCAACCTACGATCAAAGTGGTTCTCGAATAAGCTGTGTCGTCCATTGGGATCAGCTGGACAAAATAACCGTGAATTTCTGCTTCCATTACACCGACGTGGGGGACTACCTGTCCGTCTGTGGCTTGCCATTGCCCCAGCGCAAAATGTCGTGACGGGCCGTCGGCGTTGAACAAACGGGCCTCTGGATCGTCGTCCAACAGTGCATTGTGCAACCCCGCCACCCGTTTGATGCCTTGTATGCCGATGGTCGCGTGCGTATGGGGAGCGTTCACGACGACTTGCCGGTCAAATGAATAGGGCGGCTTCGTCTCCGCAGAGAAAACCGTTGTGTGCATGCCAAAACGAATAATCAATACGTGATTCCGAGCGTGTCCTGGTCAACTTTCCAAGACATCACAGATCGAGGCTCATTTAAGAAATTTCTTTTATTACGACATCTCGTTTTTCGTCAAAGCGGCTGATAGGCTATGCGCACAGATCAGTCATCAGTCGACTTTGCTGGAGGAAACAGCCGCGGTCCCGGCATCGTCCAACGTATCCAGGACCATCGTTGCGCTACCGCGGTTTTGGATTCGGCGATTTCGCCGCATTGTCGCCTTGCCGGAGAGACTAGGACTGTAGCGTAGCAAGACCGAATCAAGACGACATGTCATCTGGCGGCCCGACTTTCTACGTAGAAAGATCCAGTCGTGGCGGTCGCATCCATGATGCGTAGCAGGGGACCACTGACTGACCCGTTTCCTTTCGAACAGAACTCGCTGTTCTTTCGAAAGAATACGAGCTAACGGGCCAAGCTGACAATGGCGGTTTTTCTATCTACCGAACGTTCGATGCCAAACAGGCAACAGGGCATGTCTGCATATGCCAAAGCTGAACTTCAACCACAAAACCTCATGAAAACCCTCTCAATCATCGTCTTTACGGATAATTTTTTCGATCCAGATTTCGTGTAGTTAAACTCGCTATATGATACATGCATGTCGACCGTTACTTTCTACGTAGAAAGTCGCTTCCTTACCTCGATCCGAATCAGGAGATCCGCCCGATGGCAGCCAAAATCATCACCGTCTTCAACCAGAAAGGCGGTGCCGGTAAAACGATGGTCAGTTGCAATCTGGCTGAGACTCTCGCCTTGCGGGGAAAGAAGTCTCTACTGGTGGACCTCGACCCACAAGGAACCGCGACGATTTGGGCATCGATGGCCTCGGAAGAGAAGCCTGTCAAGACGACGGCGATCAATCTCAGCATGATGGCGGCGTCGGCTCACCGCGAAATACGGAAATTCGTGGCGGACTATGATTACATCGTCATCGACTGCCCACCTGCTATCCAATCGCTCGCGCCCTCGGTGGCACTACTGATTTCCGACCTGGCCATCATTCCGGTGGGCGGGTCGGGCGGGAACCTGTGGGCGATCGAGGAAGCGAAAAAACTCGCGGCTACGGCAGTGGCGAACAACGAGACGCTTTTGGTTCGAACGCTACCGAACATGTACCAGAACGTCTCGATCGTCAAACAGGTCTTTCAGCATCTCGGCATGGACGAAGCAGTGCCAATGCTGAAATCGCGCCTCGGTCTACGCGCGGCCTTCAAAGAAGCGGAAACCACGGGACAATCGGTTCATACGATATCCGGCGGAAAAGAAGCTTCGCGAGAGGTAAAAGCCCTCACGGATGAAATCCTTGAACTTATTTAAGGAATAAGTTATGGCTGAAAAGAAAAATTTTCTGGGCTCGCTGAGCCGGGGTATTCACCGCGATGGCGAGATGCGCACTGCCCTGGAAGACCGGTTTTCGAAGGCGGAAAAGGTCATAGGCGATCGTCCCAACGGTTTGCTCGTTCCCGCAGCAGAGCCTGAAACGTCCGACGTCGCGCGCGACGACAAGCGCGGCGTCGCTGCGTCCGCCCCCACGGGGGTTGCGGCGGACGTCGCCAATCTGGTCGCCGAGAAGGGCGTACATCAGCGTTTCGCGACATTGCCGATCGATTCCCTGCAAAGCAACCCGCTGAACAGCCGCAGCTTTTACAATCCCGAAGCCATCGAAGCGCGGGCGGTATCGATTCAGAAAGAAGGGCAATTGGTACCCGTTCTGGTCACCCCCGATCGGCGCCATCCAGGCAAGTATCTGCTGATCGACGGCCACTATCGGCGGCTCGCGATGCAATCGATCGGGCGAAAGCAGATGGAGTGCTGCGTGCTCGACGATCTGGAACCCGTCGATTTCTACCGCCTGTCGAAGGCGTTGAACCATGAGCGGGAAGGGGAGACGGTACTGGACGTCGCGCTCGGCCTGCAAAAGCTTCGCGATAACGGCATTGCGGCAACCGACGAGGAGCTGGTATCGATCGCTGGAGAGAACGCGACCAAGATCAGTAAATTGCTGTCCCTGCTCGATCTACCGGCGGGCGTCCGCGACACGATCCAGGAGCATTCCGCTCATTTCGGCATCAACACCGCCTATGAACTGACATTGTTCCTGAAAGCCAGCGATGCGCGCGCAACGGAACATCTGGCGAACCGGATCGTGACGGAAAATCTTACTTTCAGAAAAGTGGAATCCATCAGAAAAAATGCGGAACTGGGCAAGCGGCCGAAAAAACAACTGTCGCGCCAGTACCGGATCGTGGCCAGCAACGGACGCGAACTCGGTACGCTGAAGGAATGGGATTCTGGCCGCGTCGTGCTGGACATCCGCTTCGACGATACGAAGCATCGAGACAGCTTGATCAGCGAAATCAAGGCGAAGTTCGGCCTGGACAGCACCTCGCCTGCCTAGGCAGCGATTCAGGCAGCGGGGACGGCTTCCGGTGAACCGCCGTTCAGCAGGAACTGCAACAGATCGCTGTCGCTGGGTTCGCCCCAGGTCGTATGTCCCAGCCACGTGAAGAAGCTTTTCTCCGCCACGGTCGTCGATTTCTTCGACTTCGATATCTTCAACTGCTTGAGCGTTGCCGTTTCGTTGTAGTTGTCGATCAGTTGGGTCTGGTCCTCGACGGCCAGTTCGCCAAAATATGCCTTGGCGAGGGGAATGCGATGGGCGATGTACCGTTCGCGAAGTTCGACCGGCGATAAACCGGAGGCGGGCCCCTTCGCTGCCGCCATGGCGGCCTTTGGCTCGGTGGCGGCAGCGGTCGCCCCCCAGCCTTCGGCGAGCGTGCGGCGGAAATAGGCACCCACATTGTCCACCGGCGGAGCGTTGCGCTTCGACATGCGCTCCTTGATATAGGCGACCGCCTGCTGCACCCGCTCACCGCCATATTCGCTCATCAGGCGACGTGCCTCGGAGGGCAATACGCCGAGCTTGGTGACGGACTGCAATATCGCCGGATCGACCTCTTCCTCCGTCTTGGCCTCGGGCTTTCGCATGATCGTGAACTGAACTTCCGCGACCGAGCGCCCGTTCTTGTATTCAATCAACTCCACGGTATGATCGGTCACCTCGTTGACCTCCCGCATCGCGGGAATCAGGATCCGGCTTTTGAAAATCTTGTATTCCCGATAGGAACTCTTGTTCGAGTCCTGCCCGAGAAACAATTCGCGGAACGTCTTCACCGGGATACGGCCGGTTCGACCGACCCCCTCGTAACGCACGACGTTTTCCCACAAGGTGAGCGAGTGGCCGCGCTTGAATTGCCGCGTGATGCGCATGTCGATCAGCGCATACATCACCGGATTCAACAAAAGTTCGCGGATCTGATCGGAGAAATTGTAGCGAAGGCGCGAGCCGTCGATTTCCGCGCCGGAGAGCAGGCCCGAGGCTTTCCAGATACTGCGGCTATCGGGCATCAGATGATCCCAGTTGACCACCGTACCCACCAGGGAATTGATCGTCGCTTTGACGTAATTGCGGTTATTGCTGTTGAGCCCGACGTCGTCGATCAGATTCCGCAGCGAATATTCGAAGGTAAGGCGCTGATCTTCGGTATTCTGGGCGATCGCGTTCTTGATCAACGCGTTGAACATTTTTGCCTGCTGCAGCGTGATCGCGCCCGACTTCGGTGCGATATGCACCGCCTGCACGGCCTTCTTGAAAGGCTCCGGCGGTTCGGCCGCCTGGAACAACGCTATCTGGGTGTCTTTCGCTGCACGAGTACCGCTCGCCATACCTGTCAACCTCGTTAAGCGCCAACTGTCAGCCGCCGGGGAGCACGGCAAAGGTGACATTATCTCCGATATCTGTCACCCGATCCCCGCATGTCGCTCGCAAACGACTGGTCGCCGCTTTTCACCTCGCCTCTCGGGCCGGTTCCGCGCCCCGCCGTACGACAACCTCAAGGTGCACGGCAATGTTCGCATAGTGTACCGGGATCCCCGGAATTGCCGGCTATCGAACCATAGAGATTGACCTTTCCCGGGTCGAAGCTGCTTCCAAGCGCATCCTTCTGGTGACCAGACCGTGCCGTTCGAGCCAACCGGCACCTTAACATCTGGACCGATGGAGAGAAATAGACCAGAAAGCATTGGCCGAAAGAATGCACGAAGCCACGCAACCGACACGCACTCCAGAAAACGCGACCATGGACGTTCACCT
This sequence comes from Robbsia betulipollinis, assembly GCF_026624755.1. NCBI lineage: Bacteria > Pseudomonadati > Pseudomonadota > Betaproteobacteria > Burkholderiales > Burkholderiaceae > Robbsia > Robbsia betulipollinis. The sequence goes on along the minus strand of NZ_JAPMXC010000001.1, from coordinate 727,671 downwards.
TCAGAACCATGGACATTCACTTTTCACCCGTCTTCGCCACGGTCGGTCTTTCTGAAAAAGATAGCGTTGTCGGCACGATCGGAAAATCGTCCCATAAACGTTCACCTTTACGTAAAACAGGACTTTTCCCAAGGAAAACAACCGTTCGAAATCCGCATTTCCGGCCCTTCACCAAGAACGGAACGAAATTTCGGCAAAATCCCATAAATGTTCACCTATGTAACGAACCATGGACGTGTACCTTTGCGAGCCCGGAAGCCCTGCCAGCCTCTTTTGTCCTTCAAGCTGTCGGAAAGTAAAACTTTCACGAATCGCGAAAAAGCGACCATGGATGTTCACCTGAAGGCAAAACCATGGACGTTCACCTTGAGGAAATGCTTTTTCCTTCTTCCCGTCCCACGATATACGTCGATAAGTCATTGAATATTAGTGTTTTTTTAAATCATGTGGCAGGGTTGGAAAGGAACGATTTTCAGGTCAACCATGGGAATGGACCTTTCCGGATGGATAGCCTTTCGTTGCGTCTTGCCATAGGCGTCGCCCTATTCTGCTAAGCCGCTGTTTTTTAGGGCTTTTATTGACCGATGGCAAGAGTGGTGAACGGGAATGGTTTTTCCAGAGGCACGCGGGGGGTTGTGTTTACTAATGACGCTTTACTAGTTTAGTAAACCTTTAGCTTCCGCCGAGCCTTGCTGTATAAGGGTTTGCGGCGCTAAAGGTGAACGTCCTTGGTAAATGTGGTTACCTTCCGTGGTCGTTAGGTGCTGTGTATATGGTACGAGGGTGAACGGCTATGGTTGCGAGGGGGTTGTGGATATGGTCAACAGGTGAATGTCCATGGTATTCGGTGCGATGAATGCGGTCGATAGCGCCGGTTTGGGCCGCGGGTGGGGGAATTTTTGCTTCGGCGGCGGCGATTCGGCACTTTCCCCGGCTTTGCGTACCATAGGTATTCACCTATGGTCATGTGTGAACGAGATCCTTCATAGCGGGTAGAATCGGAGCCATTTTCAACGAGCGAGCAGTCAGCCGCGTTTTAAGAAAGAGAGACGATGATGGGTAAACCCACGCGGGAAGAAGCCGAAGCCGCGGTACGTGTCCTGATACGCTGGGCGGGAGACGATCCGCAACGCGAAGGGCTGCTGGATACGCCGGGCCGTGTCGTCCGTTCCTATGAAGAATTCTTCGCCGGCTATGCCATCGATCCAGCCGATCTGTTGCAACGCACCTTTTCGGAGGTGGACGGTTACGACGAAATGGTGGTGCTGAAGGACATTCGTTTCGAAAGTTATTGCGAGCACCATATGGTGCCCATCATCGGCAAGGCCCATATCGCATACTTGCCCGACAGGCGGGTCGTGGGCCTGTCGAAACTGGCGCGCCTGGTGGACGCGTTTGCCAAGCGTCTGCAGATTCAGGAGAAAATGACGGTGCAGATCGCGGATATGCTCGACGCGACCCTGAATCCGAAAGGCGTGGCCGTGATATTGGAAGCGTCGCACCAGTGCATGTCCACGCGTGGCGTGCACAAGGCGGGCGCATCGATGGTGACGAGTCGGATGCTGGGAGCCTTCCGTGAGGACGCGTCGACGCGTCGTGAATTCCTGGCCATCATCGGCCAGTCCACCGGGATTCATGTCCCGCAAGCCTGACTGTTCTGCTCTGGGAGCGCCCCTGAGCGCCATGGCCGGCTTTTCCAGTCGCACGAAAGGGGTAGGGTGGGGTAAAGGGCCGCGGACGCCTGGCGGGCTTCTCCCGCCCGTTCTTCAACGCGCTTCCGGCATCGTCGATGAAAAAACCACAAACGTTCACCATTGGCCTGATTTCCGATACGCACGGTTTGCTGCGCGACGAGGCAATGACCTTGCTGGCCGGTTCGCACCGGATCATCCATGCCGGTGACATCGGCGACGCGGCGATTCTGGAGCGTCTTTCGCGCATCGCGCCGGTCGATGCGATCCGGGGCAACAACGACATCGCCCCGTGGGCGGCGCAACTGCACGAGACGCTGACGCTGCAGGTCGCCGGCATCAAGGTGCATGTCGTGCACAGCCTCGCGGATATGGCGCTGGATCCGGGGAGCCAGGGTATCCGCGCGGTCGTCGCCGGGCATTCCCACCGTCCGTCCATGGAAACGCGCGACGGCGTGATCTATATCAATCCGGGCAGTGCCGGGCCGAGACGTTTCAAATTGCCGTTGACGGTAGCGAAGATGCACATTGCCGGCGAGGACATCGAGACCGTCATTCTGCCGATCGAAATTGCGCCGCGGTAACGCTGAATCGCGCTGAATCGCACGGAGGTGAATGTTTATGGGCGAACGAGAATGTTCGTGAATGACCATAAACGTTCACCATTTTTCTCGTGGATGCCGCGTGCCGGCAAAATCCGGTGATCGCCTGGCCATCCGCAGTAAAAGTGCTCGACTCCCTTTTAAACCGGTTGTGTTAAGGATGACGAATTGAAATGCGATGGCCGCACGTGTTGCGGCGGGCGCGGTTGGCTAAAGTAGGGTTATTTGAAATTCCGCAGGCGGATCGGGATCGACTGCAATGGATTTTCAAAAACACTTTCGCCAGAACTTACCGTGCATTGCCGACCCGCATTCGAGATGCATAAGACGCCCGATACACTCATTCCGTTTGACGTCAATCGGTGTATCCCAATGGAGCCGACATCTTTTTTCATACTGTGTGAAATTGGAGACACTTTTTTTTCGATGTTTTTCTTCTCCTCGTCTCGCGTTATCTTCGGATCCGAATTCCACAGACTCCTCGCGTAGCCGGAGAAATAAATAATGAAAAGTAAGCTGCTTCTTTCGACTATCCCGCTGGCGCTTCTTGGCGCGGCGAGCACGGCCCACGCACAGAGCAGCGTCACGTTGTACGGTGTCCTGGATACCGCGCTGACGTATGTTCATAACGCCGACGGCAACCAGAAGCTGTTCGGCATGAACAGCGGCAATCTGCAGGGATCGCGCTGGGGCTTGAAGGGTACGGAAGATCTGGGAAGCGGTTTGAGCGCGGTGTTCCAGTTGGAAAACGGCTTCGATTCGACCAACGGCAAGCTGGGACAGGGCGGTCGTGAATTCGGTCGTCAGGCGTTCGTCGGTTTGTCGAGCACGACGGCCGGTACGGTCACCCTGGGCCGGCAATACGATCCGCTGATCGACCTGATCCAGGGCATGACGGCGGATAATTATTTCGGCAGCGTGTTTGCGACCGCCGGCGACGTCGACAACTACGACAACAGCTTCCGCGTCAACAACGCGGTGAAGTACACGTCGCCGGTCTGGTCGGGTCTGCAATTCGAATTGATGTATTCCTTCGGCAACCTGGCCGGCACCACGGGCTCGGAGAACACCTATTCGGGTGCCGTGGCATACAACAACGGTCCGATCGGTCTGTCCGCGGGCTACATCAAGATGCTGAACAGCCCGGCCTCGGCGACGCCGGCGGGCCGTACCACGTGGACCAGTTCGTCGGACGGCCCGTTCGACGGCGATACGATCAATTCAGGTTACGAGACGGCGCACTCGATCGGCATCGCGCGCGCGGCGGGGCAGTACGTTATCGGCGCCTTCACGGTGGGCGCGAGCTACAGCAATGCTCAGTACAAACCCGACGGTTCGTCGGTCTTTACGAACACCGAGAAGTACAACACGGGGCAGGCTTTCCTGAACTATCAGGCGACGCCGGCCATGCTGTTGGGCGCGGGCTACAGCTACACCAAGTCGAGTGGCGACACGTCGGCGAAGTACCACCAGGTCTCCATTGGCGCGGACTACAGCCTGTCGAAGCGCACCGACATCTATGTCGTGGGCGCCTACCAGCACGCAAGCGGCGAAACGGGCAATGGCGCTGGCGGCACGCAGGCCGCACAGGCGTCGATCGGTTCGTATGGCTATAGCGGCACGAGCACGCAGGAAATGGTCAACGTCGGTATCCGTCACAAGTTCTAAGACGCGTATTCCCGCCTGACCGAAAAGGCCCGTTCGATTCGAAAGGAATCGGACGGGCCTTTTTGACGTGCGGCCACGGCGCGCCACCGCTTATTTTCTTTTCAGGCGCCCGCGCATCTCCGGCGTGATGGTTTGCCGGGTAGTCGAGTAGCGGGCCCAGGGGTCGTCCGTCTGACGTTCCAGTCGCGCGGGCAGATCCGCCAGCGTCCATCGGTCCGCGCGTTGCAGACCCGCGACCTCGTCGCGGTGCACCGGTACCGATACGCCCATGCCTTTCCGCGCGCGCACCGCGAACGGCGCGATCGTCGTCGCGCCCTGGCCGTTGCGCAGGTAATCGACGAAAATCCGGCCGACCCGGTTCTTCGGCCCCGGTACCGCGACGAAACGGTCCGGCAGCAGGCCGGCGAGATATTTCACGATCGCGTGGCTGAAGGCCTTCACTTCGTCCCATCCCTCCTTCGGCGTCAGTGGCACGACGATGTGCATGCCTTTGCCGCCGCTGGTTTTCACGAACGATTGCAGCCCCAGTTCGTCCAGCACGGCGAGCGTGAGCTGGGTGGCTTCCGCCACGCTTTTCCAGGGGAGCGCGGGATCGGGATCGAGGTCGAGTACGAAGCGGTCCGGCCGTTCGAGGTCGCCCACCGTGGCATTCCAGGTATGGAATTCGATGGCGTTCATCTGGATCGCGCCGATCAGGGCTTCCGGCCGGTCGATCGCCATCATCGGCTGTCCGGTCAGTTCCTTGTCGAGCAGGGTCATGCCGGGTATCGCCAGTTTTTCAGCGTTTTTCTGAAAGAACAGCTCGCCGCCGATACCGTCCGGCGCACGCACCAGAGCGACCGGGCGCTCGCGCAGATGCGGCAGCAGCCAGCCGGCCAGCCGCGCGTAGTATTCGGCGAGCGCCATCTTGGTGGTGCCGCTCGTGGCGTCGAGAATCCGGTCCGGGTGGGTGATGCGCGGCAGCGGCGTGACGTCGGCGGTTCGACCTGCCGCGGGGGGTGGCCGCGACGGGACCGTTCGGGAGGTTTTTTTCGGTGTATGTTGCGAAGCAGGCGGCGCGGGCTCCGCCGCCAACGTCTCCGGACGTTCTGCGGTGATATCGCGCGCCGCCTTGTCGTTGCGCAGACCGTGAAATACCGCGTGGCGGACCCGGCCATCCCGGGTCATGTCCGCATATGCGATTTCCGCGAGCAGCTCCGGGCGGACCCAGTGCGCTGCCCGCGCTTCGGCGCCCGTGGGGGGGGCCTGCATCGGCGTGCGGCGGATCCGCATCGTCTGGAGCCTGGTCGCGAGATCGCGCAGGGTCGCGCGGCTGAAGCCCGTTCCCACCCTGCCGGCATAACGCAGTGCGCCGTTCTCCGTATCGTGCAGGGCGAGCAGCAGCGCGCCGAATCCCTCGCGACCGCCGGCGGGATCGGTAAAGCCGGCGATCACGAATTCCTGGCGATGCTGGCATTTGAGTTTGATCCAGTCGGTGCTGCGACGCGAGACGTAGGGGCTCCCCGCGCGCTTGCCGATCAGGCCTTCGAGTTTCAGATGGCAGGCGCTGGCGAGCATGTCCGCGCCGCCCTCGGCGAAGTCTTCGGAAAAGCGAATGGCCTCGCCGTCGCGCATGCCCCGCGCCTGCAGGAGCGCCGCGAGCGCGGCACGACGGTCTTCGAGCGCGACGGTACGCAGGTCCGCGCCATCGAAGTACGGCATGTCGAAGAGGTAGTAGACGATGTGTTCGCCGCTGCCGGCATCGAAGGCGTTTTGCAGCGCCTGGAAATCGGGCAATCCGTCTTTGCCTGCCACCACCACCTCGCCGTCCAGCCAGCCGGACGACATTTTCAGGCCCGCCAGCGCGGCTTGCTGGCGCGGCATGCGCGCTGTCCAGTCATGGCCGTTGCGGGTATAGAGACGAATGTCGCCGGCGTCGATGCGGGCGAGGATGCGGTAGCCGTCGAACTTGATCTCGTAGCGCCAGTCGCCCGCGGGTACGGTGTCCACCAGCGTGGCGAGTGCCGGCTGCAACTGCGCGGGTAGCGATGCCGACGGCAGCGCGGGCATTGGGAGCATTGGGGGCGATGCGGGAGCGGGGCCGCCGTCGAGAACGCTGTGGGGCAGGGCCGCCAGGACGTCGTACGCCGCCTCGGCCCGGGCGGCGGTATCGTTCGCTTTGATCAGAAACCACTGTTCCCGTTTGCCCGGCATGTGGGTGCGCACCAGATGCCAGGCGCCGTGGAGCTTGACGCCGCGTAGCGTGAAGCGCAACCGGCCCCTGGCGTAGCCGGCGGCGGGATCGCCTTCGGGAAGCCAGATGCCCTGATCCCAGACGATGACATCGCCCGCGCCGTAATGCCCGTCGGGGATATGACCTTCGAACCGGGCATAGTCGAGGGGATGGTCCTCTACATGCACCGCCAGCCGTTTGACCTTCGGGTCCAGCGAAGGTCCCTTGGGAATCGCCCAGCTTTTGAGCGTGCCGTCGAGTTCCAGGCGAAAGTCGTAATGCAGGTGGCTGGCGTCGTGTTTCTGGACGCAGAATTGCAGACCGGTTGCCACCGGCGCGTGCGGGCCGCGTGGGTTTTTCCCGCGGCCCTGGGCACGCGGGCGGGCGGCTTTTTCGGAAGGCTCGGGCGTGGCGTCGAAATCCCGCTTGCCATGGTATTCGTCGAGCGATCGGGTCATGACGGGGCGCTCCTGTAAAAGTGCATGCCCTCCCCTAGAACTCGAGGTAGGCCGCGGCTAGTTGCGCCGCGGTGGTGGCCGCGGGTGGCGAAACGGGCGGCACGTCCCCGGGCGCCAGCCGTAACGTCGCCGCGATCTCGCGCACCGTCAGCGTTTCCGACAGGGTGGCGAGGATGTCCGCGGACAGCGCGGACAGCATGGCCGGATCGGTAATGCCCTGCGTCGCGTATTCGATGATGCTTCCAAACCGGATCAGTACGTCCTGCACGGACATGTCGGGGCGCAGCAGCAGCGTCGCCAGCATGTTGCCCATGTTTTGATTGCCGATCGTGCCCGGAAACGCATTGAAGAACAGTCGCGCGTGCCACAGGGCTTCCGCTGCGCCCAGGGCGGGGACGCTGCGAACGAACGCTTCGTCGAACTGGCGCCCGGTCGCCTGGAACTGGCTGGCCATGAAACGGCGGACCGCCGGCGTCGGATCGGAAGCGGTGCGCATGTGGAAAACGATGCGATGTTCGCCCTGCGCCGGGCGCATCAACTCGCGTATCAGAGGGAGCAGGGCCGCGGCGAGCACGTGCATCGGCCGGATTTGCGCGGCGTATGCGTGTTCGAGCCGCCGCAGCAGGCCGAGTCGTTCGTCGTTGAGGGGCTCGATCGCGCGCTGCAGCATCGCGCACGCCAGGGCTTCCTTGCTGCCGAAGTGGTAGTTGATGGCCGCCAGGTTGACGCCCGCGCGCTCGGTGATGACGCGCAGGGTAAGGGCTTCCATGCCACCCTGGGCGTAGAGGATCTCCGCGGCATCGAGGATCTTGCTTTTCGTCGTTAGTGGATCCCGGGATGCCATGTCTTTCACCTTCCTAGCAATCGTGTGGAAGACACGCAGCAAATCGCATTCCCGAGGAAAAGCCGTGTCATCGAGTCGACAAACGGTCGCCCCGCTGCGACAATTCGTGTCTTGCAAAATTTCCGCAAGCCAAACCGGCGCACCCGGTGCAATGCGCGAGCCCGGTAATCTCCGGCATCTTTCCTTACCTATTGGAGCGGCCCATGACAATCAGCACGGAGCACGATGCGTTTGCAAAACGGCTGGCTCGGGCCCGCACCGGCGCGGGACGGCTCGACGCGGCGGCGATGCTGCAGCCCCGGGACGAAAACGAGGCCTTCGCGATTCAGCATGCCACGCTCGAAGGCGCGCCGATCGGCGGCTGGAAGATCGGCGCGAAAACCGCCACCGAACGTCCGACGGGTTCGCCGCTGCCGGCGAGCGGCATCCATCGCAGCGGCGTGACGCTGGCGCGCGAGGCGTACTGGCCCTGCGGGCTCGAACTCGAACTGGCGTTCCGTTTCGGCCGGGTATTCGCGCCTCAGCCCGCGGGGTACGACGACGACGAGGTCTTCGCCGCGGTCGAGCAGATGTGCGCGACCGTCGAGATCGTCAGCAGCCGTTACGCGGCCTGGCCGGGCGTCGACCGTCTGGCGGGGCTGGCGGATCTGCAGAATCATGGCGCGCTGGTGGTGGGAGAGGCGTCCCCTTACCGCGTGGACTTTCCCTTTCTGTCGCCGAAGATGCGCTTTCTGATCGACGATCACGATATCGTGGCCGACACGGTCGATGGCAAGCCGACCAATACCGTCGGCGATCCGCGCCGCGCCCTGCCGTGGTTCGTCGATCATTGCACGCGCCATCTGGGCATTCCGGTCACGCCCGACATGATCGTGACCGCGGGGTCGTACACGGGGCTGTACCTTCCCAAGGGGGCAGGCAGCGTGCGCGGGGAAATCGACGGGCTCGCGCCGGTCACGTTCGAACTGGTCTAGATGACGTCTTCCCTGCGACGCGCGGCGCTTGCCTTCTCCACCGTCTGCGTGCTCGGCGCTGGCTGCAGCACGATGGCGGGGACCACCGAGGGCGCGGTGCCGAGCGCGTCGGCGACGGTTGCCGGCGGACCGCCACCCGCGCCCGGCGTGCCCGGTGACCCCGACGCCGGCGCGGTCGAAACCCTCATGCTGATACGCCATGGCGAAAAACCCGCACGCGGACTGGGCCAGTTGTCCTGCCAGGGGCTGAACCGCGCCCTGGCGCTGCCGTACGTGATCGAGGCCCGCTACGGCCGCCCGGACTTGATCGTCGCGCCCGACCCTGCCCACCAGAAACACGATCTCGGCATCGCGTACGACTACGTGCGGCCGCTGGCGACCGTGGAGCCCACGGCGATTTATTTCGGCCTTCCGATCAGCGCGTCGCTGGGTTTCGCCCAGGTGGACGAGTTGCGCGCGATGCTGCTCGCGCCCGCGTACCGTCGCGCCACCGTGCTGGTGGCGGGCGAGCACCGGATGATGGAAGTGCTGGCGCGCCGCCTGGTGGTCGACGCCGGCGGCGCGGCGGGCAGCGTGCCGCGTTGGGACGGCGCAGACTATGACAGCATCTACACGCTACGGATCGTGCGTCGGGCGGGACGCGTCGAGGTGTCGTTCGACGTCGGCCACGAAGGCCTCGACGGGCGTTCGGCGCGCTGCCCCGGCGCCTGAGGCGTGGAAATGGACGCAGACACAGACACAGACACAGGAACAAACCAGCATGCGGGCGGGGCGCGATCCGGCACCGCGACGCAATCACCCGCACATTCATGAATTCCCGTTTCGCCAGCCTGACCCGCATTCCGTCTTTCCTGCCCCTCGCGGGCGCCACGTTGATGCTCGGCATCGCGATGTCGTTCACGGCGCCTTATCTCTCCCTGTTCAGTATCGAACACGCCGGCATGACGCCGCTGCGGCTCGGGTTCTTCATGACCCTGATCGCGGCGAGCGGCGTCGTCGCGAGTACCTGGGCGGGCAAATGGTCCGACCGCCACGGGCATCACCGGGAATTGCTGCTCGCGGCGCTGGGCGCGGCGGCGGCGGGTTTCCTGTGCCTGTGCTTCGTGACCGATTACCTCGCGTTGCTGGCGATCGGCGTCCTCTTTCTGGGAGCGGGCGGTTCGGCGTTGTCGCTGGTGTTTTCGTTCGGTCGCGCCGCGCTGGTGGTGCGCAACGAAGCGGAACGGGCCTTCGCGACGGCAACGCTGCGCACCGTCCTCTCGGTGGCATGGGTGTTCGGCCCCTCGGTTGGCGCGCTGATATTGGCCGCGACCAATTTCTATGGTCTCTTCCTGTTCGCCGCCCTGGGTTTCCTCGGCTGCGCGGTGGTCGTCTGGCGCATGCCCAGAACGCGCCGTGCGGCGCCGGCAACGGCCTCGCCGGCCGCCGGCCGGTCCGCCGCCTCCCCCTCCTCCGCACCGGAAGAGGCGTGGTCCGCCAGCGACGCCGGCCTCGCCGCCAGCGACGCGCCGTCGCGGCTGCGCCTCTGGCGCACGGTGCTGGCCCTCACGCTGCTGGGCCTCGCCGCCAACGCGACGATGATCGTGCTGCCGCTCTACATCGTGCGCGGCCTGGGCGGCACGCGCATCGACGTGTCGATCATGCTCGGCCTCGGCGCGCTTCTCGAGATTCCGATGATGCTGGCGCTGGGCGCGCGCGGCGCGACCCTGAACAAGGTACGCTGGCTGGCCGCCTGCGCCGCCGTTCATGTGGTGTATTTCATCGCGGTCGCGGCGGTGTCGCGCATATCCTGGCTGATTCCGATGCAGGCCCTCAGCGCCTTCGTGGTGGCCGTCACGTCCTGCCTGGGCATGACCTATGTGCAGGATCTGTTGCCGCGCTCCCCCGGTGCGGCGACGGCACTCTTCTTCAACGCCGCGCGGGTGGGTTCGATCCTCTCGGGCGTGCTTTCCGGCGTGCTGGTGGGCGCGCTTGGCTACAGGGGCACTTTTCTCGTCTACGGGGTCTTGCCGGCGGTGGGGCTCTGGCTGTTCCTCGATCCACCCTGGCGGTCTGACTACGTGACACGGTTTTTCCCGCGCCGCCGGGAATGACGGTGACCTCGCCACCCGGTTTCGGGTATAAAACGTTATTTTCCATCCCACAGAATACGATCATGTCCCCATCGCCCCGTTTCACCGAGATCGCCGATATCGCCGCCGACGTGCCGGCATTGCAGGCGATTCGTCACCAGATCCATAGCGATCCCGAACTGGCCTACGAGGAGGTACGCACCGCGGCGCTGGTCGCCGGCAAACTGCGCGAATGGGGCTGGGAGGTCAGTACCGGCATCGGCAGGACGGGGGTGGTCGGCACGCTGCGCGCCGGCGACGGAACGCGCGCGATCGGCCTGCGCGCCGACATGGATGCGCTGCCGATCATCGAAGCGACCGGCAAGCCCTATGCGAGCGCCCAGCACGGCAAGATGCACGCCTGCGGCCACGACGGGCACACGACGATGCTGCTGGGCGCGGCGCAGCACCTCGCGCGTACCCGCCGCTTCAACGGTACCGTGCACCTGTACTTCCAGCCGGCCGAGGAAATCGGCGTGGACAGCGGCGCGAAGAAAATGATCGACGACCGCCTGTTCGACCGTTTTCCCTGCGACGCCGTGTTCGGCGTGCACAATCATCCGGGCATGCCGTCCGGCAAATTCCTGTTCCGGCGTGGCCCCTTCATGTCGGCCGGCGACAAGGTCACGATCACGGTGCACGGCGTGGGCGGCCATGCGGCCCGGCCGCAGAAAACGGTCGATCCGATCGTCGTCGCGTCCAGCATCGTGATGGCCCTGCAGACCATCGTCGCGCGCAACGTCGATCCGGCGCAGCCGGCGGTGGTGACGGTGGGAACGCTGCATGCCGGTACCGTCAACAATGTGATTCCCGACAGCGCCCGTCTCGAACTCAGCGTGCGCTCGTTCTCGCCGGACGTCCGCGCGCTGCTGAAGCGTCGGATCCAGGATCTGGTGACGGCGCAGGCGCAAAGCTATGGCGCGAGCGCCACCGTCGAGTACGTGGAAGGCTACCCGGTGGTGGTGAATTCGGATGCCGAGACCGATTTCGCGGCCCAGGTGGCACGCGAACTGGTCGGCGACGATCAAGTGGTCGAACAGGCCGACCTGATCATGGGAAGCGAGGATTTCGCCTTCATGCTGCAGGAGCGCCCGGGCAGTTTCTTGCGCATCGGCAACGGCGACGGCAGCGAGGACGGCTGCATGGTCCACAATCCGATGTACGACTTCAACGACCGCAACCTCCCCATCGGTGCGGCGTACTGGGCACGCCTGGTGGAGCGCTATCTGGAGGGCTGATTTTCCGGTTTCGCGGATGCCGTCGCGGAAATGAAAAAGCCCCCCGCCGGCAATACGTCGGCGGGGGGCTGGCGGGGCCTCGCGGCAGCGCGCGCTTACGGCAGCGCGGTTTCCGACACGGGTCCCGGCTTGCCGAGCGCGTCACGCACGCCCTGTGCGTAACGCGGGTCGATCTTCTCGAACAAGGCGATCTGACGCTCGACGATCTCCTGCGGCACGCCGGCCAGCGCTTCGCCGATATTGTTGAAGAAGCGCGCCTTCTCGCCGTCGTCGAACAGATTGAACAGCGCCCGCGGATGGCTGAAGTAGTCGTCGTCTTCGCGATGGTCGTAGCGTGCGATATCGCCTTCTGCCGCGAGCGGCGGCTCGTTGACCGACGCATCTTCCGGGAACGCGCCGAAACGGTTCGGCTGGTAGTTCGGTGCGCCGCCCAGGTTGCCGTTGACGCGCATCGCGCCGTCGCGATGGTACGGGGCATGCACCGGATTCAGCGGCGCATTGACGGGGATCTGATGGTGGTTGATTCCCAGACGATAGCGTTGCGTGTCGCCATACGAGAACAGGCGGCCCTGCAGCAGGCGGTCCGGCGAAAAACCGATGCCGGGGACGACGTTCGCCGGCGTGAACGCCGACTGTTCGACGTCCGCGAAGTAGTTGTCCGAGTTGCGGTTCAGTTCGATCACGCCGACATCGATCAACGGAAAGGCTTTCTGCGACCACGTTTTCGTGATGTCGAAGGGATTTTCGTGATATTGCCGCGCCTGCTCCTCGGTCATGACCTGGATGCAGAAGCGCCATTTCGGGAAGTTCTTCGCTTCGATCTGGTCGAACAGGTCGCGCTGCGCGCTCTCGCGGTCCTCGCCGATCAGCTTCTTCGCTTCGGCGTTGGTGTAGTTCTCGATGCCCTGCATCGATTTGAAGTGGAACTTGACGTAGAACCGCTCGTTGCCGGCGTTGATGAAGGAGAACGTGTGCGAACCGAAGCCGTGCATCTGACGGTAGTTCTTCGGAATGCCGCGATCGCTCATCAGGATCGTAACCTGATGCAGGGATTCCGGCGACTGCGACCAGAAGTCCCATATATTCGTCGCGTTGCGCATATTGGTGCGCGGGTCGCGTTTCTGCGTATGGATGAAGTCGGCGAACTTCAGCGGGTCGCGGATGAAGAAGACCGGCGTGTTGTTGCCGACGATGTCCCAGTTGCCGTCCTCGGTGTAGAACTTGATCGAAAAGCCGCGCACGTCACGCTCGGCGTCGGCCGCGCCGCGCTCGCCCGCGACGGTCGAAAAACGGAGGAACATCGGCGTTTCCTTGCCGATCGTGTCGAACACCTTGGCTTTCGTATACTGCGAGATGTCATGCGTGATCTTCAGGGTGCCGAACGCGCCCGAGCCCTTTGCATGAACGCGGCGTTCCGGAATGACTTCGCGGTCAAAATGCGCGAGTTTCTCGATCAGCCAGAAATCCTGCAGCGTGACCGGGCCGCGACGGCCGACGGTTTGCGAATTCTGATTGTCACCGACAGGCGCGCCAGCGGCCGTCGTTAAAGTGCGGTTTGTCATGGAAATCCTCTGCCCGGTTCATGGAGACTGCGTGATCCGGTCGCGCTCCGGCTTGCGGAAAACGCGACGATCAGGCAACGCAACAGAGGTTATCAAAAGCCGACGGCCCGCGCACTTTGCATATTTCAATCGTGACGTTAGTCAAAAACACTGCTGTCTTCGCGCAACGCGATAGGGGCAAACCCGTCTGGCGAAATGCATCGTCAGACAACGCGTCGCATCGACTACCGTGCTTGCCCGATGCCGCGAACACGGTTGCGCCCCGCCTTTTTCGCTGCGTAAAGCGAGCGGTCGGCGACATTCATCAGATCCTTGATCGAGGCGACCGTGTCGCTCAGCGAGGCGTAGCCAATGCTGACCGTGATGTGGCGTTCGCCTTCCATCGTTGCGATGCGCATGGCTTCGATCGTCGACCGGATACGCTCCGCGATGACGCCGGCGCCTTCGGCATCGGTGCCGGGAAGCAGGACGCCGAACTCCTCGCCGCCGAGCCGCACGATGGCGTCAGCCGGGCGCAGCACGCGCCGCGTCTCATCGACGATGCGGCGCAAGACCTCGTCGCCGATCTGATGCCCGGCCGTGTCGTTTATTCGTTTGAAGTGATCGGCGTCCATCATGACGAAGGACAGCGGATGGCTCCGCAGGCGGGCCCGCGTCATCGCATCTTCCGCGAGGTGGAAGAAATGGCCGCGGTTCGTGGCACCGGTGAGATGGTCGGTGGTCAGCAGACGCGTCAGATCGTCCGTCGAGATCCTGCGTTCCGAGACGTCGCGCAACACGACCGAATAGCCGCTGACGGCACCATCGTCCTCGCGCAGCACCGCCACCAGCATCTGCGCGCAAAAACGGCGACCCGTCTTGGACAGGCACCAGCATTCTTCGATATGCCAGCCTTCGTGGCGGGTACGCGCGACATGCTCCGGCGGCCGGTATTTCTCGGTATTGTCGGGTGCGTGAAACAACAGCAGCGTCTTGCCGATGACGTCGCTGTGCGAATAGCCGGTGAGGCGCGCGACGGATGCGTTCCAGCTGTCGATTGTGCCGCCGGCGTCCAGCGTCAAAAAGGCGAAGTCGTTGACGCTCGTGTAAAGGCTGGCCAGCCAGGATTCGTTCTGCCGGGCGCGGCGCTCGATCTCCGCCTGCTCGGAAATATCCGTCAGCACCATCATCAACATATTGTCGCGAACCTGCATCAGGGTGCACGTCAGCACCACCGCGCGCTCCTGTACGGGCGTCACGTAAATGCGCAGGTTCTCGCAGATGGGACCGTTTTTGCCTTGGTACGCATCCACCAGATTGCGCAGTTCCGGAGCGACGCCGCTCAGGCTCTCGAAGATGTTGTGCAATTCGCCATGCCTGGCGAGCGGCATCAACAATTGCGCGGCGAGCGGATTGAGCATGTCCACCTCGCCCCGCAGATCGCTGCGAACGATTCCGACCGGGCACATGTACATGAAGGATAGCAATGCTTCATGTTCATCGAGCGTGGTATTGTCCCCGGTAGAACCGGTGTTCATGCGTCACCTTTTCTTTCTACCAGGATGAAGCGTAGCGCGCTCCCGGGCGCCGCGAGCAAGCGCAGATGCACCGGCGTGGGCCGCATGCGAAAGGTCAGCACATAGGCGATGGTGTCATCGATGCGCGCTTCGTCCTCGAAACGTTGCGCCACCATGAAATTGTTCATGCACGGTGCGATTTCCTCGAAGAACCGGTAGCCGAGAACACGCGCCGGGGCCAGACCCGAGGCCTGCGATTCCGCCAGGTTGTAGATGCGCACCGTGGAGTCGGGCGTTAACCCGATCACGCCGAAAGGCAGGGCATCCAGCGCGGCCGTGTCGGCCTCGTTCAGTTCGACAACCGAAATACCGTCGAAATTTCCATTCACGATCGTGTTCTCCGCTTCTGATGCCGTGCCGCGGACACGCTTCGCGTGCGCGCTGTCCCATGTGGCGTGTGCAGGGTAGTTTCGTTATACCGTACCTTGAGGTCCGGCGGTGGCCCGCTCGCGGCCGTGCGCGATGCGCGGCCTGCGGTAAGCAGACCCGAGCAAATAATTCGATCGAGTGATCGATTCAGGAAGCGCGTGGCGGTTTTTTATCGCGATTCGCCAGCATCATGCCCACGCCGAGTACCGCGACGCCGCCTGCGAGCCAGCGTGCGAGCGGGCTGATGCTCGCGCGGGTGTAGGGGCTGGATTCGAACACATGGCCGTTCAAACCGGAACGCTCATAGCCCGCCATTCCGCCCGGTGCATCCAGCGCATGGTGGTCCCGGTCCGTTGGCAGGCGTCCCGATTGCTGGATGCGCGTGCCCAGAACGCGCAGCGCGAAGTCCATCAGCCGGGGCGCTGCCCGATTCATTTCGACCGTGGCTTTCGATACGCCACCGACATAGATGTCACGCGTGCGTGTCTGCGCGGCGTGCAGGATCGCGTTGGCGCCCAGATCCGGCGCGTACACGGGTACCGGCAGCTTGGGCTGGAAATCAAGAAAATTCTTCGCATGCTGAACGAAGAGCGTGTCCATGCCGGCGGGTTTGATCAAGGTGACGGAGATCGGTAATTTCGCCTGCGCGATTTCGATCCGCAGCCCGTCGGTGAAACCCTTCACCGCATGCTTCGATGCGCAATAGGTGGCCTGCAGGGGCACGACGACATCCGACAGCTCGCTGCCGAGATTGATGATCGCGCCGCCGTTGTCGCGCAGGTGGTCGATCGCGATCAGGGAACCGTTGACGGTGCCCCAGTAGTTCGTCTCGAAAAGGCGGCGGTGGTCCGCCGCCGGCACCTCGTCCAGACGGCCGTAGATCGACACGCCCGCGTTGTTCACCCAGGTGTCGATCCGGCCGAAGCGTTTGACGGCGTGCTCCGCCGCGGCTTCCAGCTGGGCGCGGTCCGCGACGTCGGCGACCGCGTAGGCGGTATCGAAGCCCTCTTCGTTCAGGGACGACGAAATCTCCTTGAGGGCGTCCTCGTTGCGTGACACCAGCATCACGCTGGCGCCCGCCCGTGCCGCCTTGCGCGCGGTCGTGAGGCCCAGGCCGCTACTCGCGCCGGTGATGAGTACGACCTGCTGTGCCAGTGGCTTGAGTCGAACTTTCATTGCAGGCTCCCGATGGATGGTGAGCCTGCGTCGCAAGTGGCATTCCCGCGCTAGCGCGCGCCGCGTTCGGGAGAGGCCGCGGGGGCCCGCGCCTTGAGGGTGAGGCGGAAACGGTGCAGCAGCGGCTCCGTGTACCCGCTGGGCTGATCGCGGCCCTCGAAGACCAGCGCGCAGGCGGCCTGGTACGCCAGCGAGGCGTCGAGGTCGGCCGTCATGGGGCGATAGCCTGCATCGCCCCGGTTCTGCGCGTCCACCACGCCCGCCATGCGCGCGAGCGTGGCGCGCACCTGATCCTCCGACACGACCCCATGACGCAGCCAGTTGGCGATGTGCTGGCTGGAGATGCGCAGGGTCGCGCGGTCCTCCATCAAGCCGACGTCATGGATGTCCGGCACTTTCGAACAGCCCACGCCCTGGTCGATCCAGCGCACCACGTAACCCAGGATGCCCTGCGCGTTGTTCTCGATTTCCTCGAGGATGCCCTTTTCGGACCACTGCGCCCGTGCGACGACCGGGATCGTCAGCAGCCCCGCCAGCAGCGCGTCGCGTTCGTCGGCATAGGGCGTACTTTCGAGCGCCTGCTGGACCGCCTGCACGTCGATTTCGTGGTAATGCAGTGCGTGCAGCGTCGCGGCGGTGGGCGAAGGCACCCAGGCCGTGTTCGCGCCGGACTTCGGATGCGCGATCTTCTGTTCCAGCATCGCGTGCATGAGGTCCGGCATCGCCCACATGCCCTTGCCGATCTGGGCGCGCCCGCGCAGTCCCGCCGCCAGGCCGGCCAGCACGTTGTTGCGCTCGTAGGCGGCGATCCACTGCGAGGTTTTCATGTCGCCCTTGCGCAGCATCGGGCCGGCTTCCATCGCGGTGTGCATCTCGTCGCCGGTGCGATCCAGAAAGCCGGTGTTGATGAAGGCGACGCGCGAGGCCGCCGCGGCGATGCAGGCCGGCAGATTGACGCTGGTGCGCCGCTCCTCGTCCATGATGCCCATCTTGATCGTGCCCGCGGGCAGGCCGAGCAGCGCCTCGACGCGGCCGAACAGTTCGTCGGCGAACGCGACCTCGGCCGGGCCGTGCATCTTCGGCTTGACGATATAGATCGCGCCGGTGCGGGAGTTGAGGCGGCGCTGCCGGTCGTGCAGGGCACCGAGCGTGGTCATGACCGCATCGAGGATGCCCTCGGGAATCTCCTGCCCGTCGCGGTCGACGATTGCCGGGTTCGTCATCAGATGACCGACATTGCGGATGAACAGCAGCGAGCGCCCATGCAGCGTCAGCGGCGCGCCGTCGACGCCGGTGTAGACGCGATCCGCGTTCAGGCGGCGCGTGAAGGTCTGGCCGCCTTTCGTGACCTGCTCGGCGAGGTCGCCCTTCATCAGGCCCATCCAGTTGCGATACAACGCGACCTTGTCTTCGGCGTCCACGGCGGCGACCGAATCCTCGCAATCGATGATGGTGCTCACCGCGGCTTCGAGCAGGATGTCCTTGACGTGCGCGGCGTCGCCCTGGCCGATCGGATCGTCGGCGTCGATCTGGATCTCGAAATGCAGGCCGTGCCGGCGCAGCAGGATGGCGCTCGGCGCGGCCGCCTCGCCGGTGAAGCCGCGGCATTGCGCGGGGTCCCGCAAGCCGGTGGGCGTGCCGCCGTCGGTCCCGCCGCCGGCGCCGCCGAGGGTGACGACGAGCTGGCCCGCGGCGAGCGCGTAATGCGTGGCGTCGCGGTGCGAGCCGTTCGCGAGCGGCGCGGCCTCGTCCAGGAAACGGCGCGCGCGCGCGACCACGGCCGCGCCCCGCACGGGGTTGAACGCCGCGGTTTTCTCCGCGCCGGCGCTGTCGGTGATGGCATCGGTGCCGTAGAGCGCATCGTACAGGCTGCCCCAGCGGGCGTTCGCGGCGTTCAGCGCGTAGCGCAGGTTCGACAACGGCACGACCAGCTGCGGGCCGGCTTGCCCGGAGATCTCGGTGTCGACGTCGACGGTGTCCGCTTGCCCGGCGCCCGCTTGCCCGGCGCCCGCTTGCACGGCGCCCGCTTGCCCGGCGCCCGCTTGCCCGGCGCCCGCTTGCCCGGCGCCCGGCGCCGGGACGATATACCCGATTTCCTCCAGAAAGCGCCGGTACGCGGGCGCATCGGCGATCGGGCCCGGGTGCGCGCGGTGCCAGTCGTCCAGCGCGGTTTGCAGGCGGTCGCGCTCGGCCAGCAGGGTCCGGTTCTTCGGCGCCAGGTCGTGGACCAGACGGTCGAGACCGGACCAGAAGGCGGCGGCGTCGACGCCGGTGCCGGGCAGGGCCTCGGTCTCGACGAAGCGGCTCAGGGAAGGGGCGACCCGCAGGCCGTGGTGCTGCATCATTTCGCTCATCGATCACGCTCCAACGATTGGGACGACGGGTTCAGGCAAGCGCGGCCTGGACGCCGACCTTCGCGACCTGCGCGTCCTGGTCCGACTTGACGCCGGAGACGCCGACCGCGCCCGCGACCTGACCGTCGACGATGACGGGGACGCCGCCCTCGAGCGTGCCGGACAGCGGCGCGTTCAGGAAGGCGGTCCGGCCGGCGTTGATCATGTCTTCGTATTGTTTCGATTCGCGGCGGCCGAGCGCCGAGGTGCGCGCCTTTTCCAGCGCGATATAGGCGCCGATCGGCGCGCAGCCGTCGAGCCGCAGCGATGCCAGCGGATGCCCGCCGTCGTCGACGACGGCGATCGAGACCGCCCACTGGTGCCGCTCCGCCTCGGCGCGCGCGGCGTCGAGGATACGGGTGGCGTCGGCGATGCTCAGTACGGGTTTGGTATGCATGGAAGTCGTCTCGGACAATGCGGGGCGAACCCCGGGGATGGGCCCGATCATACCAAGTCTGTCTCGAAGACTCCACGCGCGTTCCCGCTTTGGCACCCCCGCCTTGCGCCACCGGAGGAGGGCGCGGTATCTACCTCGAAGGGGGAGCGCCACGGGCGAGCGCCCGTGCGAGACCCGCGCTCACGTCTTCGAGACGCAGGGGTTTTTGCAGCAGCACCACGTCCGGGCCGAGGCCGAGATTGCGCACGATGGCATCCCGGTCGGCATGGCCCGTCATGAAAACGATCGGCAGATCGACGCGTTGCGCGCGCAGCGCATGGGCGAGCTCGCCGCCGCTCACGTCACGCATCGCGCAATCGGTCAGCACGATGTCGGGTGGCGCCCGCACCACCGCGTCGAGGGCATCGCGCGCGTTCGACGCGGTGCGTACCCGATAGCCGCCATCGCGCATCAGTTCGCCCAGCAGGGCGCGGACGTCGGGGTCGTCGTCGACCAGCAGCACGTCCGTGCCGCCACCGTCCGTGACGGCGTCCCGCCCGGTGGCCAGCTCCCGCACCGTGTCGGCGCTTGGCGTCGGGCCGGTGGCGATGCCCGTGATCCTGAGCCAGGAGCTGATCGTGGTGCCGATGCCGGATTGACTGCGGATGCGCGCGATGCCGTCCGCGCGCATCGCGAAACCATAGACCTGGGCGAGACCCAGGCCGCTGCCCTTGCCGTCGGCCTTGGTCGTGAAGAACGGCTCGAAGGCCCGTTCGACCACCGATGCCGGCATGCCGGGGCCGTTGTCGCAGATATCGAGCACGAGATAATCGCCATCGGCGAGCGTCGCGTCGCCGCGCAGCGGGACGACGCGGGTGCGGATGTCGATCCGGCCGACGCCGCCCATCGCGTCGCGCGCGTTGATCGCCTGGTTCAGCACGGCGGCCTCGAACTGGATCGCATCGCCCATGATGGCCGCGTCGGGCGCGTTCAGGGACAGGATCAGGTGGACTTCCGGTCCGAGCGCGCGCCGCAGCAACTCGGTCAGTCCGCAGAGTGCGGTGTCGACCGGCAGCGGCTTGCGTTCCGGGGCCTGACTGCGCGAAAAACTCAAGAGTTGCGCGGTCAGCCTGGCGCCCTGACTCACCGCCTCCAGCGCGCTTGCCGCCCAGCGTTGCACGCGCTCGGGCGCGTCCGCCTTGCGTTCGATGAGTTGCAGGCTGACGTTGATGGTCTGCAGGAGATTGTTGAAATCGTGCGCGATGCCGCTGGTCAGTTGCCCCACCGCCGCCACCCGCTGCGATTGCCGCAGCCCGGCGTGCGCGTTCTGGTCGTCGGCGAGCGCCTCGGTGACGCGGCGTTGCAGGTCCGCGGTGCGCGCCTGCTGCGCGGCGCCCAAACGGCGCAACTGGAGCAGCGCGGCGGTTTGCCGGGCCAGCGCCTGCAAGGCGCGGATCTGCGCGGCGTCCAGCGTGCGCGCCACGCGGTCGAGGACGCAGACCGTGCCCAGCGCATGGCCGTCCTGCGTGACGATCGGCGCGCCGGCGTAGAACCGGATGTAGGGGTCGCCGAGCACCAGCGGGTTGTCGCGAAAACGGGGATCGCGAAGCGTGTCCTCGACGACCATGACATTCGCCGGATCGAGAATCGCATGCGCGCAGAAGGCCGATTGCCGGGGTGTCTGCGGCACGATGAGGCCGACGCGTGCCTTGAACCATTGGCGTTCACCGTCCACCAGCGAAATGACGCTGATCGGCGCCTGGCAGATCTGCGAGGCCAGCAGGACGATGTCGTCGAACGCGAGTTCGGGCGCGCTATCGACGATGGCGAGATCGGACAGCGCGTCGAGGCGTCGAGCCTCGTCGTCAGGGAGAAGCGCGGAGCATGGGTTCATGGAACGCCGTAATAGGGGAAGGGACGGCCATGGAAGCGGCGGACGGCGCCGCGCGACAGGATATACGCGTCGGATGATGCGGCCCGGCCGCGCGACGGGATATACGCGTCGGATGATGCGGCCCGGCCGCCCGGCGCGTCTGTGCGCGCGCGAACGGTCGGGTGCGGGAGGGAGGCGGGCGTCCTACTTCGCGCGCCCGCCCGTCATGCTTTCCAGCACGCCATCGCGGCGGATCAGACCGTGAAACAGCGCGGCGGCGATGTGCACGACGATGGTTGCGAACAGCAGATAGGCGAACACCGTGTGCAACTCGCGCAACCGCGCGAACAGCATCGGGTTCTGCGGCAGGATCGGCGGCAGCTGCACGCCGCCGAACAGCGTGATCGGCAAGCCGCCAGCCGAGAGCATGCCCCAGCCGACCAGCGGTTGCGCCAGCATCAGCGCGTAGAGCAGCAGATGCGATGCGTGCGCGGCGAGTTTCTGGATCGACGGCAGGTCCGCGGGCAAGGGCGGCGGTGGGTTGATCCGCCGGTTGACGATGCGCAGGATGACGAGGATCAGGATGGCGATGCCGATCGGTTTATGCACCGACACCAGCAGGTTATAGCGGTAGGATACCGACGCCACCATGCCGACGCCGATGAACAGCATCGCCAGGATCAGCACCGCCATCAACCAGTGCAGGATGCGCGACGGCTTGGGGAACAGGGGGCTGCGCGGATCGCGCGGCGCGCGCGGGCTCGAATAATTCATGACTTGCCTCCTGATGCAATATCCTGCGATGTCACCGCGCTGGGCGGTTTGACGTCGCGCTCGCCTTCACGCAGGCGGAACGAGCGGGCATACGCGGCCGAGCGCGCGCTGGGAATCGCATCCGTGGAGGTCTCGATGCCGGCGGGCAAGACCGTGGGGTCGTAGTTGACGTCGGTGCACGGGCCGGCGTCCTCGCTTTGCACCCGGTCGAGGGTCACCGTGCCGGCGTCCACCTGCTGCCGCCCGGCGGGCCAGGGCAGATCGGGCGCGTCCGGGTCGCCGGCCTGCCCGAGCGTGAGCACCAGGCGCCATTGCACCGGATGCTGCGCGACCTGCGCGATGAGCGCGTCGAACAGGCCATTGGCCGCGGGCGGGGGCGCCGCCGGATCCGTCGCTACGACCGGCTGCACCGGCAGCACCGACCACCGCACCGGCGTGGCGACGCCCGTACCGTTGATGAAGCGGAATGTATCGAGCCCGTTGTAGACGCTGTCCGCGAAGCCGGAAGAGACCGTCCGCGCCTTGATCATCGCGCCGGCGGCGGTCGTGTGCGGATACGCGGCGGCGAAGGCCTGCATTTTCGCCGGATCGGGCTTGCCGGTAGCGGGATCCGGTTGCGAGGCGAGCAGCTGCGCGTAGAACGCCTCGGGCGTGTCCACGGGGAAAATGGGAATGTTGATCATGCCCGTGCGCCATTCCTCGCCGCTCGCCGGCAGGAAGCGCAGCGCCAGGCTGCGTACGGTGGCGGGTTTGTCGGCCATGAAGGGCATGCCGCCGGCGAACGCGAAGCGGCCGACCACGGGCACCCGCCCCGGGGCGAACAGGCCGGCCTTCGATACCGCAACCGCGTTGCCGCTGCTTTCGAACCAGCCGGTGGCGCACATGCCCTTGGCGTGGTTGCGGCGGAAACCCGGATGCTTGCCGTTCAACTGCTCGAACGTGGCGACGATCCGGTGTTGCGTGAGCCGGTGCGGGGTCAGCCAGCCGCCGGTGTACGCGAACGCGGCCACCAGGCAAAGGGGCACCGCCCCGACGAGGCCAAGCCGCAGCATTGTCGCAGTGGGGCGCAAAGCGGGTTTGGGCCGGTGTGGATCGCGGGGTATTTCGGGCACGTTGCGTCTCCTTGTGTGATCTTGCTGGCCGACGTGCGGCGTCGGTGAATTTCTTGTTCCGGCGCCATCCCGCATGGGGCACTGCGGGTATATGAGGGGGGCGTGCCATGGGGACCGGGGGGCATGCGACGCTCCGTGCGCGCGGGGCCTTTTTCGGACCGCATGGTTATGTTTTCAAGAATATAGCGGGATTGGCGCGATCGTGCGTGGAAAGTCGCTGCGCCCGACCGCGCGTCATCGATACGCCTCGTCCGCCATGCCGGCTTCGAGGTAGCGGATGGCCTCGCGTGCCCCGTGCGACAACTGTCGGCGCGCGGCGACGCAGAGCTGCAGTGTCAGGGGTGCCAGCTTCATGTCCCGCAGCGGCCTGAAGTCGAGCCGTCCGTGCGCCACGTCGGCCGCCACGTCGAGCCAGCACAGCACCCCGACGCCCACGCCCTGGCGGACCAGCGAGCGGATCATCTGCGTGTTGTTGCACGACATGAACGCCGTGGCGTCCATGCCCTGGCGCCGATACAGCGCGTGGACCTGTTCGCTGATCACGAGCGGCGGCCCCGGGAGAATCGGTTTGAAGTCCAGGGTATGGCTGACCCGCACCGCGGACGACGCCTGCAAAGGGTGCCCCGGCGGGAACGCGACGCCCAGCGGCGCGGCGGCCGTCGCACGGATTTCCAGGTCGGTGGTCGATGCGGATTGCAGCAGCAGCCCGAAATCCACGTCGCCCGCCGCCACGCTGCGGGCGATATCCTCATTGTCGAGTACCTGGATGCCGACGGTCAGGCCCGGATGATCGGCCGTGAGCCGGCCGATGGCGTCGGCCACCATGCCTTCGGTCAACGCGTCGATGATCGCGACCTCGACATGCCCGCGCTTGAGCCCTTTCAGATCGTCGACCTGCACCCGGGCGCGGCGATAGGCTTTTTGCCAGCCCCGCACCTCCTTGAGGAAAATCTCGCCCGCGGCCGTGGGCCGCAGGCCGTGCGCGAGCCGCTCGAAGAGGGGCGTGCCGATTTCCGCTTCGGCCTGCAGGATCTGGCGATCGATCGCGGAGGCGGAGACATGCAGCGCCTCCGCGGCCTTGCGGATGCTGCCGAACTGCGCGACCGCCACGAAATAGCCGGTGAAGCGGGAAAAGACGACCATGGTTTCCGTCAGCGAAAAGAGTGTGCGATTTTTTGCAACGGGTGCATGACTATTCGATGGTTTATTGAAACGGAGATCCGTCCCAAAATCAAGTCGTCAAATAACGGCCGCGTTCGACGCCCGCAACGCGCCCCCGATACATAAGGCAGGTCCCCATGAACGCGATGCTTTCTCCGCCCCCGAACAACAGCTTCGACGAACAGGATTGGCGTCTGCTCGCAACGCACTGGTATCCGATCGCGCTGTCCGGCAGCATTCTCGAGGCGCCGGTCGCGGCGACCCTGCTCGACGAACCGCTGGTGATCTACCGGGTGAACGGCGAACTCGTGGTCGCGCGCGACGTCTGTCCGCATCGCGGCGTGCCGCTGAGCCTTGGCACGCACGATGGACAAGGCGTCGTGTGCCGCTATCACGGTCTGCGCTTCGGTGCCGAGGGGCGCTGCAATCGCGTGCCGTCCAGCCCCAACACGGCCATCCCGGGCAAGCTCAATCTCCGGTGTTATCCCGCCGTCGAGCGTTACGGGCTGATCTGGACATCGATCGGCGCGCCCCTCGCGCCGGATGTCGCGGTCGTCCCCGTCATCCCGGAGATGCCGCACTGGGACGAAGCGGGCTTCCAGCAGATCGTCTGTCCGACGGTGGACATCGGCGGTTTCGCCGGCCGGCAGATGGAGGGTTTTCTGGATGTCGCGCATTTCGGCTGGGTGCATACGGACACTTTCGGCGACCCGGACAATACGGAAGTGCCGGCCTATGCCACGACCGAAACGGACGTGGGGTTCCAGGCGGAGTATCGAAGTTTCGTCGGGAATTATCCGATCGGCGTGACGCAGCGCGGGCAGGAGGGTTTCGAATGGCTGCGCCATTTCCAGGTACACCTGCCATTCACCGCGACGCTGACGATTCATTTTCCGGACAATGCCCGGCTGGTCATCATGAACGCCGCGTCGCCGGTGTCATCGCGCAAGACGCGCCTGTTCGCGCCGATCGCGCGGAATTTCGACACGGATCAGCCGGTGGCGGCCGTGCATGAATTCAACCTCCGGGTGTTCGAGGAAGACCGGCTCGTGGTGGAGTCGCAAAAACCGGAATGGCTGCCGCTGGACCCGGCGCTGGAGGCGCACATTCCCGCCGACCGCAGTTCGCTCGCCTATCGCAAGGGTCTGCGCCGGTTGGGTCTGAGCCCGCGCTTCGCCGCCTGAGGCACGGAGGTGAAATCGGAACCGGACCAGGGGGAGAATCTCATGCGGACGATGCGCGTCGCGGTGGCGGCGGTCGAATCACACGGCGGTGCGCACCGCGGCATCCGGCTCGCGGGCGTCGACGGCGCGCCGCTGCCTGCGTTCGATCCGGGCGCCCATATCGATGTGCTGTTGCCAGGCGGCCTGGTCCGCCAGTACTCGCTCGCGAACGCCCCGTCGCAGCGCCGGTATTACGAGATTTGCGTGCGGCGCGATGGCGCATCGCGTGGCGGTTCCGCGTATTTGCACGACCACCTGACGCTCGGCGAAACGGTCGAGATCTCGTTGCCGCGCAACCACTTCCGTCTGGACGCGGCCGCACGCTATCTTCTGGTCGCGGGGGGCGTCGGCATCACGCCGCTGCTGTCCATGGCGCGCGATCTGGACGAACGCGGCACGCCGTTCATCCTGCATTGCTACGGCCGCAGCGAAAGCGACGTGCCGTATCTGCGGACCTTGCGCGAAGGGTTCGACCATGGGGAGGTGGTGCTGCACTTCAGCGCGGCCGGAGACAGCCTGCGCGGCGCGGTGCCGGCGCAGTTCCACACGCCGTCCGCCGATGCCTTGATCTATACCTGTGGCCCGCGCGGCTTCATGGATCAGGTGGACGCCGCGGCGCTGGAGCATGGCTGGCAGGCGTCGCAGATCCGGCGCGAGGCGTTCGACGCCGCGCCTTCGAACGTGCGACACGTGAACGATGCGTTCGAGGTCGAGCTCGCTTCGTCGGGTCGCGTGTTCGTGATTCCCCCCGACCAGACCATCGCCGCGGTCCTCCAGGCGGCGCGCATACCGGTTTCCCTGTCCTGCGAGCAGGGTCTGTGCGGGTCCTGCCTGACCGATATCAAGGCGGGGCAGGCCGATCATCGGGACGAGGTCCAATCGGACGAGGAAAAGCGTTCGCATCGCCAGATCGCGCTGTGCTGTTCGCGCGCGGTCACAAGCCGGCTGGTGCTGGATCTTTGATGCGCCGCCAGGGTCATGGCATGCGGCATCGCGGCAGGCGCCGCCGTCTTCGGACAGCGGCCGCTATCTCCAGATCGGAATGATGGACAGGGCGAGCAGCACACCCATCGCCAGATTCAGCAGGCGCCAGTGATGGGCCGTTCGGAGTAGCCGCCGCAGCAGTACACCGAGCGCGCACCATAGCGCCAGCGATCCGCATGCGGCCAGACCGAACGCCGCGCCAAGCAGCATCGCGAGCTGGCCGGGAGTAGGGGCAAGTAGCGCGAAGGACCCTGCCGCGCCGACTGTCATCGCCCAGCTTTTCGGATTGAGCCACAGCAGCAGGATGCCGTTGAGCACCGTGACCGGTCGCGCGGGACCCTCGCCCGCGTCGGGCGGCCCACGCCGTGCGATGCACCATGCGAGCCATAGCAGATACGCGGAACCGAGTGCCTTCACCGCCGTTTGCAGCGCGGGCATCGCGAGGAGCAGCGTGCCGAGCCCGAGCGCGGCGACGGCGGCGAGCGACCCCAGGCCGATCGCGATACCGAACATCAATGGCAGCGAGCGCGCAAAGCCGAACCGTGCGCCGGATGCGGTCGCGAGCGTGGTGGCGCCGCCCGGCGTCACGGTCGCGATCGCGACGAACAGAAACAGCGACAGCAGGGGAGAGGTCATGAGGAAGCATCGGGGTGATCGAAACCGGTACTGTATGGATCTCCCACGCTTTATTAAAGCGCATAATTCTGATGCGATGCATTAGACGGCATAATGCGTCGATGAAACGAAATTTCGATCTCGATCTGATCCGCACCTTCGTCAGCGTCGCCGACAGCGGCAGTATGACCGTCGCGGCGAATGTATTGCACCTGACGCAGGGCGCTGTCAGTCAGCAGGTGAAACGCCTCGAGGATTTGCTGCGCTGCGCTCTGTTCGTGCGGAAAACGCGCAGGCTGGAACTTTCCCGCCCGGGTGAGCAATTTCTCGTTAAAGCGCGCCAGTTGTTGCGGCTCAACGATGAAATCTGGGACGACGTCGTCAGTCAGCCGCTGCGCGGCAGCCTGCGCGTGGGCGTGCCTCATGATCTCGCCCCACTTCTCTCGCCCGCGATGAAAGCCTTCGGCGCAGCGCACCCGCACGTGGAGCTTTCGCTCGTATGTGCGGCATCGCCGGAACTGAGCGAAGCGGTGAACGGCGGCCGCTTGGACGTATCGGTGGTGGAATACGCCGCGGACAAGGCCGAAGGCGAAGTGATGCGCATCGAACCGCTGGTATGGGTAGGGGGTCGCGGCAGCGACGCGTGGCGCAAGCGGCCGCTGCCATTGTCGATGGTGGATGAACGCTGCGCGTTTCGCCCGGTGGTGCTTGGCGCGCTGGCGGACAAGGGGGTGGTCTGGCGCACCGTGTTCGAGAGCGGCAGCATCGAGGCGACGGCCGCTACCGTGCGCGCGGGCCTCGCGGTCACGACGTGGCTCCGCTCGACCGTGCCGATGGACCTGGAAACGCTTGCGCCGGATGCGGCCGGCCTGCCCGCGCTGCCGTCATTCGCGATAAGTCTGCGATTGCCCGTGACGGTCCGGCCGGCGGCGACGGCGTTCGCGCACCATGTGCGCGAATCGATGGCGAACGGCGCGCCCATCCTGTGTGAGATGTAGACGGCGAAAAAGCGCCGGCGTCGCGTGCCCGTTTCGATTGCGGCCCGGCGATCAACCGAACCGCTTCAACCAGGCTTCGTACCAGTCCGGCCACATCGCGGTGGGCGAGCCGGCATGCCCCATGCCGAAACCATGCCCGCCGGAGGGCAGGCGGTGCAGTTCGACCGGCACGTTCGCGCGCTGGCAGGCCTGCGCCATGATGACGGTGTTCGCCGGGTTCGATATCGGGTCGTCTTCGGCTTGCACGAGGAACATCGGCGGGCAGTCGGCCTTGACATGGGTCTCGACGGACCATTCGGCGCCGAGCGCGGGCGACGGGTCGTTGCCGACCAGTTCGCGGCGCGTCGACGTGCGGTCGTACGGCGGCGCGAGCGTGACGACCGGATAGATCAGGGCGGCCGCATGCGCGCGTGCCGGCTCGCGATCGATCGCGTCACCGGCAGGATAGGACGCGAATGCCGGGCGCGTGGCGGCCAGTCCGAGCAGATGGCCGCCCGCCGAGAAGCCGAGCAGGCCGATGCGATCGCGGTGCACGCCGTACCGGTCGGCTTGCGCGCGGATGATGCGCAGCGCTCTTTGCGCGTCCTGAAGCGGCGCCGCGGGCCCGGCATGCCACCCTTCGCCCGGCAGCCGATAGGTCAGCACGAAGACGGTGAACCCGCGCGCCACCAGCCATGCCGCGGCCGGATGCGCTTCGGTCGCCATCTGGATGCGCTTGTAGCCGCCGCCGCCCGCGACGAGCACCGCCGCGCCATTCGCCTGCGCGGGCAGGAAGACTTCCAGCGACGGCGTGCGGATGTTCGATACGCCGCCATGCTTGCCGACACGCTCGTCCCCGTCCGGGCCCCCGCCGCCGGGCGGCGCGTCCGGCCACAGGCGGATGATCTGACGCTCGGCGGCGAAAGACGCCGCGGGGAGGAGCGCCGGGAACAGGGCGGCGCCCAACGAGAGCTTGACGAAAGATCGACGTGTTGTCATGGAAAGGTCGTACGGAAGGGTTTTTCGGGAAGGAATAGCAGGATATGGAGATCGGCCGGGAATGGCGGAAGCGTCATGCCGCCTCCCACTCGACATGCACGACGCGCATCGGCATGTCGTGCGCCGCGCAGTACGCCAGCCAGCGTAGCTGGTTGTCCTGGAGCCGGTCGCCCGGCCCCTTGATTTCGACCATCTCGTAACGGCCTTCCTCGGGCCAGAAACGGATCAGGTCGGGAAAGCCGGTGCGATTCGCGACCACGTCGACCATCAGCCGTTCGAAGCAGCGTTTCAGATGCGCGGCGGGCAGACAGCGCAGCGCGAGCTGCAGCAGGTCGTCGGTGAGCCAGCCCCAGAAGACGAATGGCGACTGCAGGCCGGCCTTCGCATGAAAGTGGCGCAGGATCGTCGCCTTGTAGTCCTCGCCATCGAGTTGCGCGAGCGCGGCCGCGAACCACGGCGTGCGGCGCGCGGCGAAGTCGGGCGCATGCAGGTCGGCCGGTCCGCTCTGGAACGGATGGAAAAACGCGCCGGGCACGGCGGCGAAGATCGCATCCCAGCAAAGCAGGCCGAACAGGGAGTTGAGCAGGGCGTTCTCGACGTAGTGGACGACCGTGCCGGGTTCGGCCAGCGCTTCGCACGCGATGCGCTCGACGCTGAACGGTCCGCTCGGCCGGGGCAGCACCAGCCGGGTCTTGGCGAGCCGCGGCGCGGCGGGCTGGCGCGCGAGCGGCGTGCCCAGTGCGCGGTGCAGGCGCGGCAGCATGCGCGCGACGCGCTGCGCTTCGGCGTCGCTTTCCGGTGCATCGAGCGCGACCCGCGCGAGGGCGAGGGCCGCGTCGGGCCTGCCCGCGCGCTCCAGGACGCGCATGCGCCGGTGTCGCGCGCCCGGGTATGCGCTGCCTTGGTAGACCGCCAGCGCGCGTGTCCAGTCCTGCCGCCGCTCGCAATGCTGCCCGAGCCGGAACAGCAGCTTGTCGCGGCGATGCGCAAGCCAGGAGTTGGCGCGCGTGGATGCGGCGGTGATGTCCGTGTCCGACATCGCCACGTGCAGCAGTGCATCGAAGGCATCGTCATCGTGTGCCGTGCCCAGCAATTCGAGCGTTTCGCGGCACGCGTGCAGCACCAGATAGGCGTCGACGTCCGCGCGGCACTGGAAGGCGCGCGACGAGCGCTCGAATGCCACCTGCTCGTACTGGAAGACGCCCAGGTCGGCCAGCACGAACTCGCTCCAGTCCTGGTGCAGATTGCCGAAAAACAGCAGGCGCAGCCGGTCGACCCGCGCGCCGATCGTGACCTGCAACACCGCGTCGTCCGCGGTGGGGTGCCATTGCGCATAGGGGCGGGCGTCGGGGTGGTCGCGCCGCAGGCTGTCGAGCGCGTCGGACTTGCGGCCGCGCAGCACCGCGCGCCTGTCGGGAAAAACGTGCGCCAGTTCGACTTTCGTCACCAGACGGAAGACGTCGTCGAGGGTCAGCAGCGGCGCGGCGTCGAGCCAGCCATGCGCGCACAACGGCGCGCTGGCGGCCAACGGACATCCGATTTCCTCGTAGACCAGGCGTGCCGTGCGGAACAGGGAGCCGCGGCGCATCACCATGCGCACCAGCAGGGCGCGCGAGGCACGCGGCAGCAGGGAAAAGTCGCGGATGAATGCGCGCTCGTCGGCATCGAGCAGATCGTCGCTGCGTTCGGCGACCCAACGGATCGCCCGCTCGAAGTTCGCGAGATAGTAGTAGGGATCGGGGGAGCTGGCGGGCACGAAAGAAGGCGTAAGCGGACGCGGGTGCTGTGTATTCGTACAGCGATGATAGCACCGGCGCGTACGTGGCGCGGCGGCGCGCGCGGACCGGGCTGCGCCGCCGCGCGCGTTCGCGTCCGCGCTGTCCGTTGCAGGCCACGGCGCGGTGCGCCGTGTGCACGAGTCGTCCCGGTTCTGGCAAGATGCCGCGTTGCGCGCGGTGCGGCGCTCTTCCGACCTCCCTTCATGCTGGAATCCCGATGCATCTTGCCGTAGGCGGCGTGCTGTCCCTTTTTCTTCACCATGCCCTTTTCCTGGTCGTGACGGCGGCGGCGACGCTGACGCAGACGCTGACCGGTTTCGCCTTCGGGCTGGTGTTCCTCGCGCTGATGGCGAGTTTCCACCTCGCGCCGCTCCCCGCCGCGGCAAACGTGGTGAACGTGATGGTACTGGCGAACGCGGCACTGCTGGTGCGGCGCCGCCCGCAGTTGCCCGCGGGCGTGGCCTTGCCGATCTATGGCAGCAGTCTGGTGGGGGTGGCGCTCGGCGTCGCGCTGCTGGGCTGGATCAGCGGTGGCGCGGTGACCGTGCTGCGCCTGTTGCTGGGGATCGCCGTGCTGGTGTGCAGCCTGCTGCTGGTGGTCGCGCGCCGCCGCCGCGAGACGGTTTCCGGCAGGGCCTCGTTCGCCTTTTACGGCGGTTTGTCGGGCGTGATGGGAGGACTGTTCGCCAGCGCCGGCCCGCCGATGGTGTTCCAGATGTACCGGCAGCCACTGGCCGCCGGTACGATCCGGGAGACGCTCGTCCTGCTGTTCGCCGTCAACGCGGTGCTTCGCCTGGTGTTGATCGTCTCGCAAGGCCGCTTCGACGCGGCGTCGGCGCTGCTGTCCATCGAGGCGCTGCCGGTGGTGCTGGGCCTGACCTGGGCGTGCCAGCGGCATCCCCCACGCTTGTCGCCTACTGCGGTCAAACGCGTGGTCTTCGTCCTGCTGTCGGGCGCCGGACTGAGCCTGGTGTTGCCGGCGTTGCGCCTGCTGTTTTCCTAGAGGGTGTCATGCGCTTTCACGGGCCCGCGTGAAGGTTTTCCCGAAAAATCAAACCCCTGTTTAAAATGTCTCAATATTCGCCCTTCCCGGCCGTTAGCGGAGAGGAGGCAGGGGCGAGCGACGATGTTCCGCAAGGCGTATTTGTCAGTACGAGCCACCCACGGCCACCCGCGCCCGATGGCAACCGCCAAAGGCGGGGAATTCACAAGAGACGATACGATGGATTTTTCGGGACCGCGAGTTCCCGCCTCGCATGCGGCGACGGCGCTCACGCACCTGCTCGCGGGGGCGGTCAAGACCCTGGAATGCGATGCCGGGGCGATTTACGGTATCGCAGCGGAAGCGCCGCCATCGCGGCTGGCAGAAGTGAGCAATGCAACGCCGGAGGCGTCGTTGTTTTCCCCCTCCTTCATCGCGCAGTGTCTGACCCGTTGCCCGCAACAGGAGCCTGCCTACATCGCCAGCGTGGCGACGGCGCGGGACCGGACGGAGTTCGGCGCGGATGCGCCGGATTCGCTCGCTTTCGTCATGGTGGCCGGAATCCACGACGCGCAGGGCGTGCGCCGGGCGCTGCTGGTGCTGGGAGGGTTCAGCGGCAAGCCCGGCCTGAGTCCGGCCCAGCACTTCGTCCTGGGCGCCTTGGGCAAGCAGTTCCTCGCGTATCTGTGCGCCGATGCGCCAACCGTGCTGGCGTTGCCCGACAGCACCGCCGCGTTGCAGCAGATCTCGACCGAGCGGCTGCGGCTGCTGGAGTCGGCCGTCAACAATGCGCGGGATTCGATCCTCATCACCGAGGCGGAACCGATCGATCTGCCCGGCCCGCGGATCGTCTATTGCAACCCGGCGTTCACCAAGACCACCGGTTATGCCGAAGCCGACGTCATCGGCCTCACGCCGCGTATCCTGCATGGGCCGGAAACGGATCGCGCGGCGCTCGATACGCTGAAAACCGCGCTGCGCAAGTGGCGGCCGATAGAGATCGAACTGCTCAACTATCGCAAGGACGGCACGCCGTTCTGGGTCGAGCTCAGCATCGTGCCTGTCGCCGACGAAACGGGATGGTTCACGCATTGGGTATCGGTGCAGCGCGACACCACCGAGCGCAAGGAAGCCGAGGCGGCCGCCGCACGGGTCCATTTCGCCGAGCGCGAGCGCGAGGTGCTGGCCGAGCGGCTGGCCGAGCGCCAGCGCGCGCAGATGGCGCTGGTCTATGCCGCGACGCACGACGAGTTGACGCAGCTGCACAATCGCGCCTATGTCATCGAGCAGTTGAATTTCGAACTGGAGCAGGAGCGCGGCAGCGGCGGCGCGCTGTTGTATCTCGATCTCGACGGCTTCAAGCTGGTGAACGACAGTCTCGGGCACGCGGCCGGGGATGCGCTGCTGATCCAGGTGGCCGACCGCCTGCAGCATTGTCTGCGGCCCGAGGATGTGCTGGCGCGCTTCGCCGGCGACGAGTTCGTGATCCTGATCCGGCAGGACGCGAACGCCGCGCATCTGGAAAGCATCGCGCATCGGATCCGGGAAGCCCTGCAGGGCGCCTTTACGATGAACGCCCGGGATATCTTCGTTTCCTGCAGCATCGGCATCGTGCGTCTTGCCGCCCGCTACGAGACGGCCGCCGAGGTGCTGCGCGACGCCGACACCGCCATGTATGCGGCGAAACGCTCGGCGGCGGGCGGCTTTCTGTTTTTCGAGCCGGCGATGCATGAACGGGCACTTCAGGCGCTGTCGTTGCAGTCGGATCTGCGCGACGCGGTGCGCCAGGGCGACTTCACGATCTGCTATCAGCCGATCTTCGACACGCATACCCGTGCGGTCACGGGCGTCGAGGCGTTGATCCGCTGGACGCACGTGGAACGCGGACCGGTGCCGCCGGACGTGTTCATTCCCATCGCGGAAAGAATGGGACTGATCGGCACCATCGACCGGTGGGTGCGCGAGAGCGCGATCGCGCAGCTGCTGGTGTGGCAGCAGCAGTTTCCGGCGCTGAAGATCCGGCTCAACGTCAATGTCTCGGCGCTGAATCTGCGTGACCAGAGCTTTCTCACCAATCTCGAAGCCATCGCGCAGACGAGCGGGTTCGACCTCTCCGACCTGCAGATCGAGATCACCGAAGGGTTGCTGCTCGCCGATTCGCCGGCCACCGAACGTCTGTTGGTGGCGATGCGCAAGCGCGGCGTCAAGATCGCGCTCGACGATTTCGGGACCGGATTCTCGTCGTTGTCCTACATCGACCGTTATCCCATCGACACCATCAAGATCGACCGCACCTTCGTCACCCGGATGCTGCTGCAGACGCGCACGATGTCCATCCTGCGCAATGTGATTTCGCTCGCGAAAGACCTGGACCTGGACGTGGTCGCAGAAGGCGTCGAAAACGAAGCGCAATATGAAGCGCTTGCCGCCATGGGATGCAGCCACGTACAGGGCTATCTGTTCTGCAAGCCGCTGCCCGCTCCCGCGCTTGCCGCCGTGCTGGCGTGCCCGGTGATGCCGCTCGCGCCGGCGGCGGTTCGAACGAATCCGTCACCGGGCGCCTGAAACCGTCCGCGCGACGCGGGCACCGGCCTCAGCTTTTCGGAAAATCGGTGGCGAGGCTCGTTGCCTGCCACTTTTCGAGATCGGCCAGGCTGCGCTTGAGCTTGGCCGTGACCGCGTCGATGCCGAATGCGCCCAGTACGAGGTGACGGGGCGCATCCGCCTGCTCGGTGATATCGATCATCGCCCTGGCCGCCCGCACCGGGTCGCCCGGTTGTTGTCCGCTGCCGCTCGCCGTGCCGGTCAGGCGCGTGCCCGCGGTGCTCGCGTAAGCTTCGATCCGGTTCGGCGTCTGCTTGAGCGAGCGGCCTGCCCAGTCGGTACGGAAGGGACCCGGTTCGATGCAGGTCACCTTGATGCCGAGCGGCTTGCCTTCGGCGGCGAGCGCGTCGGACCAGCCCTCCACGGCGTGCTTGCTCGCCGCGTAGTATCCCGAGCCCGGAAACCCCACCAGTCCCGCCACCGAGGTGATGTTCAACACGTGCCCGCCGCGCTGCTCGCGCATCATCGGCAGCACCGCCCGCGTCATGGCGAACAAACCGAAGACATTGGCGTCGAACTGCGCGCGGATCTCCGCCTCCTCGCCCTCCTCGACCGATGCCTGGTAGCCGTAGCCCGCATTGTTGAGCAGGACATCGACACGTCCGAAGCGTTCCCTGGCGGCGTGCACGGCGGCGGCGATCTGCGCGCCGTCGGTCACGTCCAGGCTCAGCGCGAGCACCCGATCCGGCGCGCCCTGCGCGAGGTCGGCGACGCGCGCCTGATCGCGCGCGGTGATGACGGCGCGCCAGCCGCGCGCCAGCACCTGGCTCGCGACTTCCCGGCCGAAGCCGGTCGAACAGCCAGTGATGAACCAGACGGGAGAGTCGTTCGATGCCATGATGGGTCGTTCCGTGGAAGAAAAGGGTCTCTTCACTGTATTACAAATACCGTTTTGCGTTTGTCGGTGGCGACGGTCGCAGGATTGCCGCGCGCCCCGAGATCACGTAAGGTGCAGACCTCGCGGGCGGCATTTCGGCACCCTGCATAACGGGTCCGATGTCATGAACGCCAGCGCAAGCGCGCAGTCCTCCGTTTTTTCTCCCCTGCTGCCTTTCACCATTGCGGTGTTCCTCGGCTTTCTGGCGATCGGCATTCCGCTCGCGGTGCTGCCCGCCCAGGTGGGACGGGTGCTGGGGTTCGGTACGGTGGCCGTGGGCGGCGCGATGGGCCTGCAATCGCTGGCGACCTTGCTGACGCGCCAATATGCTGGCCGCCTGTGCGATTCGCATGGTGCGAAGCCGGTCGGACTCGCGGGTTTCGCGGCCGCCGCGCTGGCCGGCGTTCTGTATCTGCTGTCGGCGCTCTGCGCGGGGCGCCCCGGACCGAGCCTGGCGGTGCTGCTCGCCGCCCGGCTGGTGCTGGGCCTGGGCGAAAGCCTGTTCATCACCGCGCTGGCGAGCTGGAGCATCGCGCGCGTCGGCGCGGCCCATGCCGGCAAGGCGATGGCCTGGCAGGGCATGGCGATGTATGGCGCGCTCGCGTTCGGCGCCCCGCTGGGCGGCTGGATCGCGCAACGGGGCGGCTTCACCGCGGTGGCGGCGTGTGCACTGCTCGCGCCCCTGCTGGGGGCGGGGCTGGTGGCGCGCTGGCCGGGCGTGCCGGCGGCCGGCGGACAACGGGTATCGGCGGGACGGATCATCCAGGCCATCTGGGTGCCGGGCCTCGGGCTGGCGCTCGCGTCGTCGGGCTTCGGCGTCATCGCGGCCTTTCTCGCGCTGCGTTACAGCGAGGCCGGATGGTCCAATCCGGGTCTGGGCATCAGCTGTTTCGGGGTCGGCTACCTGTTGATGCGCGTATTCTTCGCGGGCCTGCCGGACCGGGTCGGCGGCTTCAAGGTCGCGATGGTGTCGCTGCTGGTGGAGGCCGCCGGCCTGATGCTGCTCGCGCATGCGCACAGCGCGGGCATGGCGCTCGCCGCCTGCGCCGTCACGGCGGTCGGCTACTCGCTGATTTTTCCGTCGCTGGGCGTGGAGGCGATGAAGCGGGTCGCGGCGGAGCATCGGGGCATGGTGCTGGGGACGTATTTCGCCTGCTTCGATCTCGGCCTCGCACTCGCCGGACCGCTTACCGGCCTCGTGGTGCAGCGTTTCGGCCTGGCATCGGCATTCGTTGCGGGGAGCGGCGCGGCGCTGCTGTCCTTCTCCCTGATCGCGGTTTCCCGAGCGGCCCGTCGTCGGCGGTCGTGACGGGCGGCGGCGGCGCGGGCGGCGTGAGAGAATGGAGGCCGTTCCGTGGATAACCTTATGAACCAGACATCGGTGAACGTTGGGGTCGAGCCGCTGACGCGCGACACGGCGTGTGCGAAGGAACCGATCCACATCCCGGGCGGTATCCAGCCGCACGGCTATCTCGTCAGTCTGACGTGCGCGGGCACGGTGGCGCAAGTCAGCGCCAATCTTCCCGAATGGTCCGGCATGCCCGCCGAGGCGTTGCTGGGAGGGCCGCTGCTGATGGCGATCGGCGCGACCGCGGCGCACTGGGTGGCGGCGTGCACCGGCCAACTGCGCGAGGGCGAGACCCGCCTGCTGGGCACGGTGCCGGTGCCGGCTTCCGCGCGCCTGCCGGTCCCCGACGCCGACGGATCGATATGGTCCGTGATCATGCACCGCCACGCGGGCATCGTGATCGTCGAACTGGAGCGCGCGCGCGGTGGCGACGATGGGCTGGAAACGATCTACCCGACGGTACGCGCCTTCTTGCACGACGTTCAGCGCACGCCATCGATCGTCGAACTCGGCCGGCTTGCCGCGGCGCGCATCGCCGGCGTCACGGGCTTCGGGCGCACGCTGGTGTACCGCTTCGATCACGACGGCCATGGGCAGGTGTTCGCCGAGTTCCTGGAGGACGGTTACGCGTCCTATCTCGGGCAGCGTTTCCCGGCGAGCGACATTCCCGCACAGGCACGCGATCTGTACCGCCGCAACCGAATCCGGCTGATCGCGGACGTGGATTACGCGGCCGTGCCGCTCGTGCCCGTTCACCATCCGCAAACCGGTGCGCCCACCGACCTCACGCTCTCGTCGTTGCGCAGCGTGTCGCCGATTCATCTGCAATACATGCGCAATATGGGCACCGCCGCTTCGATGTCGATGTCGATCATCGTGGGCGACCGCCTCTGGGGTCTGATTTCCTGCCATCATGCGAACCCGCGCACGCCCGCATTCGACGCCCGCACCGCCTGCGAGCAAGTCGCGCAGATTCTCTCGCTGCAGATCGAAGCCAGCGAAGCGCAGTCGGAGGCGACCTATCGGCTCGACCTGCGCCGTACGCTGGGCGCGTTGCTTGCGCGCATGGCGAATACCGAGAACTTCGTGGACGCGCTGGCATCCGATGCAGCGGACCTGCTGGGTTTCACCGCATCGGCGGGCGCGGCCATCGTGTTCGAGGGACGCATCACGGCCGTGGGCAGCGTGCCGGCGGAGGATGAGGTGTGGCGACTCGTCGACTGGCTTGGCGCGAAGGCGCAGGACGTGGTGCACAGCGACGCGGCGCCCGCGTGTTGCCCCTGGCTGGGGGCGCATGCCGGGCATGCAGCGGGGTATGCGGGCTTCCTGGCCGTTTCGATCTCGAAAACGTTTCGCAACTACGTGATCTGGTTCCGCCCGGAAGTCATCCAGACCATCGAATGGGCGGGCGACCCGCGCACCAAGCTCGCTTCGCTTGCGGATTCGCTGTCGCCCCGCGAAAGCTTCGACACCTGGACGGATACGGTCCGCGACCGGTCGCTGCCCTGGCGCGCGGCCGAGGTGGAAATCGCGCGGGAATTCCGCACCGCGCTGCTCGGTATCGTGCTGCGCCGCGCCGAGGAACTGGCGCAGCTGACGATGGCGCTTGGGCGCGCGAACCGCGAGCTCGAGGATTTTTCATATACCGTATCGCACGACCTGCGCGCGCCGCTGCGGCATATCCACAGCTTCGCCTCCCTGCTGCAGGAGACGGATGGCGAGACGTTGAGCGCGCGCAGCCGCGACTACGTGCGCCGCATCGTCGAGTCGGCGGATTTCGGCGGCAGGCTGGTGGATGACCTGCTGGCGTTCGCGCAGCTGGGCCGCGCCGCGCTGGCGGTGTCCGCGGTCGACATGAACGCGCTCGTGCGTTCGATCGTGCAGGGTGAAATGACGGGACAGGGCGCCGCGGTCGACTGGCGCGTGGGAGCATTGCCGACGGTGCATGGGGATCCGGCGTTCCTGCGCATGGTCATGCAGAATTTGATCGAGAACGCATTGAAATTCAGCGCCAAGCGAAGCGCACCGTGTATCGAAATTGGTTGCTTGCAGGAGCCGGAGCCAGGGCCGGGCGCCGGACATCACGTCCTGTTCGTGAAGGACAACGGCGTGGGATTCGACATGCGGTATATCGACAAGCTGTTCCGCGTGTTTCAGCGTCTGCATGGGCAAGAGGAATTTGCGGGGACCGGTATCGGACTGGCGAACGTCAAACGCATCGTCGAGCGGCACGGCGGACAGGTGCGCGCCGAAAGCCAGCCGGACCGGGGCGCGACCTTCTTCGTATCGCTGCCCGACGAGATAAGCCTGCAGGGCAGCGAGCAGCCCGAAGCGCCCGCCGCGGCGCTCGCCCGGCTGGTTGCCACCGGTACGCGCACGCCCGCAACCGCGACCGCGACCGGCCTGGCGAAGATCGTGCCGCGCGGCAGACACTGAACAAAGGAGATCTCATGCTTAAATCCATTCTGATAGTCGAGGACAGTCCGAACGATCTGGAACTCATCCTGATCGCCCTTGAAAAGAGCCGTCTCGCCAATCCCGTGGTGACCGTACGCGACGGCGCCGAGGCGCTGGAGTATCTACGCCGCGAGGGCGAATGGCAGGGCCGGGACGACGAGCATCCCGTCGTCATCCTGCTGGACAAGAAACTGCCGAAAGTCGACGGCCACGAGGTCATCGACGCGGTGCGCGCCGACGATGCGCTCCGGTACATCCCGATCGTCATGCTGACCTCGTCGCGCGAGGAGCAGGACCTGCTGCGCAGCTACGAACTGGGCGTCAACGGCTACGTCGTGAAGCCGGTCCAGTTGAAGGACTTCATGCAGGCGGTGAAGGACATCGGCATGTTCTGGGCCGTGCTCAACGAACCATCGCCGCGCCCCTTGAAGCCGCGCGGGACGGGCATGGAAGTGACGTCGCTGAACCAGGACAGCGGTTTGCGGCAGACCATCACCCGCCAGGCGACGGACTGACAAACGCCGCTGCGCTGGCGAGCTGACGCGCCAGATAGGGAGCGGTCGCGCTCCCGGCATGGCGCGCCACCGTCTCCGGCACGCCGGCCGCCACGATCTCGCCGCCGCGGGCACCGGCGCCGGGACCCATGTCGATCACCCAATCGCTTTGCGCGACCACCCGCATGTCGTGCTCGACCAGCACCAGCGTGTTGCCGGCGTCGGCGAGCTGCTGCAACTGGCGCATCAGGCGGTCGACGTCGGCCGGGTGCAGTCCTGTGGTCGGTTCATCGAGGATGTAGAGCGTATTGCCGCGCTGGGCGCGTTGCAGTTCCGTCGCGAGCTTGATGCGCTGCGCCTCGCCGCCGGACAGCTCCGTCGCGGGCTGGCCGAGCCGCAGATAGGCGAGCCCGATATCGCGCAGCACGCCGAGCGGGCGCGCGACCGCGGCCTCGGCGGCGAAAAACGCACAGGCTTCGCCCACCGTCATGCCGAGCACCTCGGCGATATTCCTGCCCGCCCAGACGATGTCGAGCGTCTGGGGATTGTAGCGGGCGCCATGGCAGACCGGACAGGGCGCGTAGACGCTGGGCATGAACAATAGTTCGATGCTGACCGAGCCCTCGCCCTCGCACTTGGGGCACCGGCCTTTCGCGACGTTGAACGAAAAGCGGCTGGCATCGTAGCGCCGACGGCGTGCCTCGGGTGTCGCGGCGAAGAGTTTGCGCACCTGGTCGAAGAGGCCGGTATAGGTCGCGAGATTCGAACGCGGCGTGCGCCCGATCGGTTTCTGATCGACGCGTACCAGCCGCGTCAGGCGCTCGATGCCCGCGACGATGCGACCCGTGCTGCTGCCGGCGGCGGCGTCCGTCGCGTCCGTCGCGTCCGCCGTCACGGGCGTCTCGTCCGCGGCGTCCGGGGTCGGCTCGTCGGCGTCCGCGACGTCGCTTTCGCCGCCGTCGGTCTGTCCGAGATGGGCCGCGATCAGTTCCGGCAGAACCTGGCTGACCAGCGACGATTTTCCCGACCCCGACACCCCGGTCACGGTCGTCAGACAGCCGAGCGGGAAACGCGCCGCGGCATTGCGCAGATTGTTGCGCGTGATGCCTTCGATCTCCAGCCAGGCCGCGGGCGTGCGTCGCGGGCAGCCCGTGGACGCCGCGTCGCCGGACGCGGCGGGCGGAAACAGGTAGCGCCGGGTCTCGGAGGCGGCGATGTCGGCCAGTCCGGCGGGCGGGCCGCTGTACAGCACCTCGCCGCCCAGCTCTCCGGCACCGGGACCCACATCGACCAGCCAGTCCGCGCGTTGCATCAACTCCGGGTCGTGCTCGACGACGAAGAGCGAGTTGCCCGCTTCCTTGAGCCGCGCCAGTGCGCGGATCAAGGCCTCGCCGTCGGCGGGGTGGAGGCCGGCCGACGGCTCGTCGAGCACGTAGACGACGCCGAACAGCTCCGAATCGAGTTGTGTCGCCAGGCGCAGGCGTTGCAGCTCGCCCGGCGACAGCGTCGGCGTGCTGCGTTCGAGCGACAGGTAACCGAGACCGAGATCGATCAGCGCCGCCACGCGCGCGAGGACATCCTGGCAGATGCGCGCGGCGGCGATGTCCGCGGCGGCCGTGCGTTCCGGCGCGTTCCGTTCCGCGGCGCGCAACGCGGCATGCGACTTGGTCTGGGACTTGGTCTGGGACTTGGTCTGGGACTTGGTAAGGGCGACGGCGGGTACCGCCGCAGGTGTCACGGCAGGTGTCACGGCAGGTATCGCGTCCGATGCCGCGTCCGATGCCGCGCGGCCGTCCCCGCGTTCGCGCGGCTTCCTGACGGCGGGGTCGGCGTCGGGCGGGGAACCCGCGGCGGCGGCCGCCTCGCCCTGGGCGACGGGCCGCAATACCGCTTCGAGTTGATCCAGCGGCAGCATCGACAGCGCGCCGATGTCATAGCCGTTGAACGTCACGCTCAGCGCCGCGCGCTTGAGACGCTTGCCGTCGCACTCCGGGCAGGCGCGGCTGACGAGATAGCGCGCGACGCGTTTTTTCATCAGCGCGCTCTGCGTGGTGGCGAAGGTATGCAGCAGATAACGCCGCGCGCTGCTGAACGTGCCCTGGTAGCTCGGCTCGCGTTTGCTTTTCAGCGCCGCCCGTGTCTGCGCGGGCGACAGGCCGGCGTACACCGGGACCGTGGGCTGCTCGTCGGTGAACAGGATCCAGTCGCGTACGCGCCGGGGCAGGTCTCGCCACGGCGTGTC
The DNA here is from genome assembly GCF_026624755.1 of Robbsia betulipollinis. Taxonomy (NCBI): domain Bacteria; kingdom Pseudomonadati; phylum Pseudomonadota; class Betaproteobacteria; order Burkholderiales; family Burkholderiaceae; genus Robbsia; species Robbsia betulipollinis. Next base: position 685,941 of record NZ_JAPMXC010000001.1, on the reverse strand, counting down.
GACGTCGTGCCCGAGCGTGACCAGGATGTCGCGCAGGTTCTGCCCATGCCAGGCGGGCGGCCAGGCGGACACCGCTCGCTCGCGGATCGTCAGGCGATCGTCCAGCACCATCGAGCGCTCGGTGGCCTCGTAGACCCGGCCCAGGCCATGACACACCGGACAGGCGCCCTCGGGTAGGTTCGGCGAGAAATCCTCCGCGTACAGCATCGCCTGACCGGGCGGATAACAGCCGGTGCGCGAATACAGCATGCGCAACAGGTCCGACAGATGCGTGACGCTGCCGACCGACGAACGGCTGTTCGGCGTGCCGCGTTGCTGCTGCAAGGCCACCGCCGGCGGCAACCCGTGGATCGAATCGACGGCGGGCGTGCCGACCTGGTCGATCAGACGGCGCGCGTACGGGGCGACCGATTCGAAATAGCGGCGTTGCGCCTCGGCATACAACGTGCCGAAGGCCAGCGACGATTTGCCCGAGCCGGACACGCCGGTGAAGACGACCAGCGCGTTGCGCGGAATGTCGACGTCGACATTTTTGAGATTGTGCTCGCGGGCGCCGCGCACGCGGACCCGGTCGTTGATCGGCGGCGTGCCCGGCGAACGGGAATCGTGGGCGGCGGCGCGTCCCGGTTTCTTTGTCATGCGTGCTGCGGCGCGGTGGCCGGAAAAGGGGAGAGGAAAGCCGCTCCGGGCGATCCGGGGGCGGGGCTCGCGTTCCAGCATACCGCGAATGCCCGCGCCCGGCCGGGGCCGGGGCCGGCGCCGTCGGGATGCCGCGCTTTGTGATAGCGTCGTCGTTTCGAACCACCCTTCGCAAGGATGTCATGATGGAGTACAGGAAACTGGGGGACAGCGGTATCGACGTGAGCCTCATCGGGTTGGGCACGATGACCTGGGGCGAGCAGAATACCGAGGCCGAAGCGCACGAGCAGTTGAACTTCGCGCTGGAACAGGGCGTGACCCTGGTCGATGCCGCCGAAATGTATCCGGTGCCGCCACGCCCGGAAACGCAGGGGCGCACCGAGGAATACATCGGTACCTGGCTGGCGAAGACGCCGGGCGCGCGCGAGAAGATCGTGCTGGCGACGAAGATCGCCGGCCCCGCGCGGCAGCCGCACAATCCGCGTCACATTCGCGGCGACGCCAACCAGTTCGACCGTCCGAATCTGGTCGCCGCGGTGGAATCGAGCCTGCGGCGCCTGCAAACCGACCGCATCGACCTGTACCAGCTCCACTGGCCCGACCGCAGCACGATGACCTTCGGACGTACCAATTATCCGTGGGTCGAGGATGCGTACACGGTGCCGATCGAGGAAACGCTGAGCGCGCTGGCCGACCTGGTCAAGGCGGGCAAGATCCGGCACATCGGCCTGTCGAACGAAACGCCCTGGGGCGTCGCGCAATTCCTGCGGGCCGCGGAAAAGCTGAGCCTGCCGCGTGTCGTGAGCATTCAGAATCCGTATAGCCTGGTGAACCGTACCTTCGAACTGGGATTGTCGGAATTCTCCCATCACGATGGCATCGGTCTGCTGGCCTACTCGCCGCTGGCCTTTGGCTGGTTGTCGGGAAAGTACGAAGGCGGCGCGCGGCCGGCCGGGGCGCGCATCACGTTGTTCGAACGCTTCCAGCGCTACAGCAAGCCGGAGTCGGTCGCCGCCGTCAGCCGCTATGTCGCGCTTGCGAAGCAGCATGGTTTGACGCCCACGCAGTTCGCGCTGGCGTTCGTCAACAGCCGGCCCTTCACGACCAGCACCATCATCGGCGCCACGTCGATCGCCCAGCTGCAGGAAAATATCGATAGCGTGAACGTCAAGCTGTCGGACGACGTCATTGCCGAGATCGAGGCACTGCACCAGATCCAGCCGAATCCGGCGCCCTGAAACACCGCGTGGGCGGATTGACGCGCGCCGCTGTCCGGTGAACGCCAATGGCCGCGCGCGCGGTACATCGCTGGCAGGGCGGTATGCCGTGCCGGCGGTTTCCCGCTGCGCTTTCCCCTCATCCCTTTTTCCGACTCCCGCTTTTTAACGCCGCTTTTTCCTGACGTGCCGCACCGTCGCGGACGCCGGCAACGGGCGCATGCGCGTCTCCTGAAAAGATAGTTTTACTTAAGTATGAATGCGGTTCAGCTCGCTTTATCTTTCGTGCCCGTCTGTCTAGACTCATCTTGAGAGACGGTCGACACCTGTCCGGTCGGAAACGGACACCGTGTCGTCGCAGCAAGAAAAAAAGAGGAGACACGACATGTCACGGACACGGCCCATGCCGGCGCTGGCGTGCGATGCGCACATGCACGTATACGACGCGGGGTTCGCCCATGCCGGCACGCTGGCCGGGGCGGCCACGGCGCATGACTACCAACATCATTTCCAGAAGCGCGTGGGTACGCGGCGCACGGTCGTCGTGACGCCGCGCCCCTATGGCGTCGACAACGCCGTCACCCTGGACGCGATTCGGAAACTCGGCCTGGCGCACACCCGTGGCGTCGCCGTCCTGCACCCCGACGTGAGCGACGCGGAGTTGGCCCGGTTGCACGCGGGCGGCATACGCGGCGTGCGCTTTACGTTGTATACCGCCGCGCGGGCAGCCGTCGGATTCGACATGGTCGAGCCGCTGGCGCAACGCATCCAGGCCTTGGGCTGGCATGTGCAGCTGCACTGGACCGCCGACCAGATCGTCGCGCACGCGTCCTTGCTGCGCCGTTTGCCGAGCCGCATCGTGTTCGACCATCTAGGCCGCCTGCCCATGCCGCAGGGCACCGCGCATCCCGCCTTCGCGATCGTGCGGGGGCTGCTGGAACGGGGCCGGACGTGGATGAAACTGTCGGGCCCCTATCTCGATTCGCGGGTCGCGGACTACGCGGACGTCGCGACGGTCGCCCGGGCCTGGATCGCGGCGGCGCCCGAGCGCCTCGTCTGGGGCAGCGATTGGCCGCATGTGACCGAAACGCACGACAAACCCGACGATATCCGTCTGGCCGAGGCGTTGTCCGACTGGGTCGAGGACGACGCCACCTATCAAAAAGTGCTCGTGACGACACCGGCCGAATTGTATGGATTCGAGCCACTACACAATAATCATAAGGAGACGAAAATGATGCACTCTTCCCACCTGGGTGGCCTGCGATGACGCCCGCCAGCGATGCCCCCGGCGGCCGGTCACGGTTGCGCGTCACCGATGCCACCATCGGCCTGTTCGAACGCATCATCCCCGACCCCTTCGTGCTCGCCATCCTGATCACGATGGTGGTGACGGTGGTGGCCGCGCTGATCGCGCCGCGCGTCTCGTTCGCCGGCATCGTCGACGGATGGTACAAAGGCTTCTTCAACATCCTGACGTTCGCGTTTCAGATCACGCTCGTGCTCGTGACGGGGCATGCCTTCGCCCATGCGCGGCCGGTACAGGCGCTGTTTCGGACGATCGTCTCGGTGGCGCGCACGCCGGTGCAGGCGGCCGCGCTGACCTTTCTGTCGGTCGCGGCGGCCTCGTTCTTCAATTGGGGGCTGGGTTTGGTGGTGGCGGCCCTGCTGGCGCGCGAAGTGGCGAAACGCATGCGCGTCGACTTCGCCTGGATCGTGGCCGCGGGATTTTCAGGATGGGTGGTGTGGGCCAGCGGCATCTCGAGTTCGATCGCGTTGGCGCAGTCGACCCACGGCAGCGCGATGAATGTCGTCGAGAAGCTCACGGGCCGGGTCCTGCCCTTCAGTGAAATGGTATTCACGCGCTTCAATCTCGTGCCGGTGCTGGCGATGCTGGTGCTCACGCCCGTCGTGCTCGCGCTCGTCAAGCCGCGCGATCAGGATGCGATCGTACTCGATCTTGAAAAAAATCCGGATGCGCCCGTGCGGCGGCGTCTGCGTGGCCGCCTTACCCCCGCGCAGTGGATCGAGAACTCCTGGGTGGGCAGCGCCTTCATCGGCCTGGCGGGCTTGTCGTTCCTGGTGATGGCGCTCACCCGGCATCTCGCCGCGTTTTCCGGGGTGAACGCGGTGATCTTCCTGATGTTCGTCGGTGGCGTGGTGCTGCACGGCTATCCGCTCGCGTACGCGGACGCGGTCAGGAACGCCGCGCGCCAGACCGGTTCGATGATGCTGCAATACCCCCTGTATGGCGGCATCATGGGCATCATGGACGCCACCGGATTGCCCGACGTGCTGTCGCATTTCTTCATCCAGATCTCCACCGCGCATACCCTGCCGTTCTGGAGCTACGTGAGTTCGCTGCTCGTCACCTTCCTGGTGCCCAGCGGCGGCGGCCACTGGGCGGTGCAGGGGCCTTTCGTCATACCCGCGGCGGTGGCGTTGCACGCCTCCGTGCCCGGCACGACGATGGCGGTCGCGATGGGCGAGCAGGTGTCGAACATGCTGCAGCCTTTTTGGGCGGCACCGGTGGTGGCGATGGCGGGAGTCGGCGTGCAACGCGTGCTCGGTTTCACGGTCATGACCTTTTTGCTGGCCGCGGTGGTCTTCGGCGCGGCGTTGCTGATCTTCATCTGAGAAACCGGTGACGGCGGGTACCTCCGCGCCGCATTCAATGACCAACGGTGCCCGCGTGCCGCGCGGCGGTGTCGACGAAGCGCTGGATCAGCGGCTCGCGCACGGACGCGCGTTTCCACAGCATGCCGAAGCGGCGCGGCTCGGAGGCTTCCGGCAGGGAGAGACGGGCGAGGGCGAGATCGCCGGTGAGCGGCGACGCGACATCCGGCGCGAGCGATACGCCCAGGCCGCGATCGACCATCATCGCGATGGCGAGAAGGGAGCTCAGTTCGAGCCGCTCGTTCGGCACGATGCCCATGCGGCGCAGGTAGCGGTCCGCCTCCCGGCCCCCGGACAGCGTGCGGTCATAGCGGATCAGCGGCGCATGCGCGAGCAGTTCGTGCGGGTCCCGCGCCGCCAGCCGCCGCGGCGCGATGACGACCAGCGGTTCCTCGCGCAGCAGGCGCCAGGCGAACGCCTTGGGGATGGAGAACACCGGATGCGTGCAGACCGCGGCGTCGACATCGCCCTGGTTCAATGCGTCATAGAGTTCCGCGGAAGTGCCGGACTGAATGAAGACCTTGACGTGCGGATGGGCCTCGGTGAAATCGGCCAGGATGTCCGGGAGAAAATTGTGCAGCGCGGTGTTGATGGTGCCGAGGCGCAGTTCGCCGGTCGCATGCTGATCGTTCGCGGCCACCTTGATGTCCGCCAGATCGCGCAGCAATGCGCGCGACTGCGCGACGATGCGGCTGCCCGCCGGCGTGACCGACACGGTGCGCCCCGCGCGCGCCAGCAGCGGCGCACCGAACTCCCGTTCGAGCGCGCGGATCTGCTGCGCGACCGCGGCCGCGGAGAGATCCAGCCGTCGCGCCGCCTCGGCCATCGACCCCGTTTCGACCACCAGGACGAAGCTCGCCAGGAATGCCGTTTCCATAAAAATAGTTTCTCTTATGTTTGAAAGAACATTATAGGGATTTATCTTGTGTCTCCGTCTCTCTACACTGAAACGATGAAAAGCAAACTATTCGTTCCCGGGTCCCGCCCCGAACTCTTCGCCAAGGCGCTGGCCGGCCCGGCCGATGCGGTGTCCTTCGATCTCGAAGACGCCGTAGCGGAGGCGGTCAAGCCGCAGGCCCGCGCGCATCTCAGGCGGTTTCTGCTCGATACGGCGCAAGGCGAAGCGCGGTTTTCCGGGAAAACCGTGATCGTTCGGGTCAACCCCGTCGACTCGCCGCATTTCGATGCCGATCTCGCGGAAATCGTGCGCGACGGCGTCACGCTGCTCAATCTGCCGAAACCCCGCCACCCCGACGACGTCCTCGACGCCGTGCGGCGCCTCGAGCGGGCCGAGCGCGCCAACGGCGTGCAAACGCCGATCGGCCTGCTGCTCAATATCGAATCGCCCACCGCACTGCGGCAGGCCTATGCACTGGCGTCGAGCCATCCGCGGGTGCAGGGTCTGCAATTGGGTCTGGGCGATCTGTTCGAACCGCTGGGCATCGCGCGGCACGAGACCGCGGCGGTACAGCAGGCGATGTTCGCGATGCGCATGGCCGCCGGAGAAGCCGGGGTCTTCGCCTACGACGCCGCGTTCGCCGATATCCGCGACCAGACGGGATTCCAGGCGGAAGCGCGGCTGGCGAAGCACCTGGGTTTCATCGGCAAGAGCTGCATTCATCCCAGTCAGGTCGCTCTGGCGAATGCGGTGTTCGCGCCCACGCCCGACGAAATCGCTCACGCGCGGCGGGTCGTCGACGCCGCGCAAGGCGCCCACGCCGATCAGGTCGGCGCCTGGGTCGTCGACGGAAAAATGATCGATGCGCCGTTTCTGGCGCGGGCCCGCGCCATCCTCGCGCAGGCGGGCCGCATCGTCGAACAAGGAGACAGCATATGAACGGCCCCTCCCGGAGACCGGCAACGACGCCCGCGACGCGTGGACCGCTGAGCGGCATCCGCGTGCTCGATCTGAGCGCCTACATCGCGGGTCCCTATGGCTGCAGCCTGTTGGCGGACCAGGGCGCGGAAGTGATCAAGATCGAGCCGCCCAGCGGCGACAATCTGCGGAAATACCCTTCGACGCTGGAAAGCGAAAGCCGCGCGTTCCTGGGGGTCAACCGCAGCAAGCTGGGGCTGGTGCTCGACCTGAAAAAACCCGAGGATCTCGCCACGCTCGACGTGCTGGTGACGCAGGCCGACGTGCTGGTGCACAACTTCCGGCCGGGCGTTCCCCTGCGCCTGCGGATCGACTACGAACGTCTGCGCGAGATCAATCCACGGCTGGTCTATTGCGCGGTGACCGGCTACGGCGAAACCGGACCCTTGAAGGGCAAGGCGGGCTACGACCAGGTATTGCAGACCATGACCGGCATGTGCGCGATGCAGGGCAAGGAGGACGGGCCGCCCGAAATCCTGTACGGCTCGGTGGTGGACTATTACGCGGCGTCGCTGCTGGCCGGCGCGGTGTCCTCCGCGCTGTTCGAGCGCGAGCGCAGCGGCGCGGGTCAATATGTCGGCGTGTCGTTGCTGCGCAGCGCGCTTGCCATGCAGTCGGCGCGACTGATCTGGGCCGAGGGAGAGCCCCGGGAGGTCAACCGCGACATGCGCTCGGGCGGCATCACCGGGCTGCATCCCACGCTCGACGGGTATATCTATATTTCCGCGAACACGCCGCATTTCTGGGAAGCCCTGTGCCGCAAGACCGGCCTGGACGCGCTGGCGGGGGACAGCCGCTTCGATTCGGTCAAGAAGCGTGCGTTGCACGTCGACGAGATCGTGCCGCAGCTCCATGCCGCATTGCGCGAGAAAAGCGCGCGCGACTGGGAAAATCTGTTTGGCGACGAGGTGCCCTGCGCCGCCGCCCGCACGGTGGAAGACATGTTCGATCATCCGCAGGTGCTCGCGGAAGACATGATCGCCCATTTCGACCATCCGGCGGTGGGCGCGTATCGCGGCCTGAAGCGCGCCGTCCACTTCGGTCGCACGCCCGGGCCGGAACCGTATGCGGCACCGGCTTTCGGACAGGATTCCGAATGGGTGCTGCGGGAATTCGGCAAAAAACGAGAGTAACGAGGTGCGTGCCGTACGCGCCTCCTCGCCGTTCACAATAAAAAAATCAGGAGATGAGATGCAGGAGAAACAGGAGGGTGCCCTGCCGGCCGGCGTAGGGCGCGGCGGCGGAAAGGAGGGGTGGTGGGCCTTCTTCGATGTACAGATCGGCGTTTTGCCGCTACCGGTCTATCTCGTGCTGGTTTGCGTGCTGGGCGCGATGACGGTCTGGGGCAAGCTCGCGGCCGATCTGCCCACCGGCATCGCCCTCGTCGCGGTCGGCGGTTTCACGTGCGCGGAGCTGGCCAAGCGTATTCCGTGGATCCGCCATGTCGGCGCGACGTCGATCTTCGCCGCCTTCCTGCCGTCGGCGATGATCTACTATCACGCGATGCCCGACGCCATCACGAAATCGGTGACGGCGTTCACGAAGAACACGAATTTCCTGTATCTGTTCATCGCGGCGATCATCGTCGGCAGCGTCCTCGGCATGGACCGGCAGACCCTGATTCGCGGTTTCGCGAAAATCTTCGTTCCGGTGTTCGCCGGTTCCGTCGCCGCGGCCATCGTGGGCACGGGCGTGGGCACCTTGCTCGGCCTGGGCGCCAAACATACCTTGTTTTTCGTCGTCGTACCGATCATGGCCGGAGGCGTGGGCGAAGGCGCGCTGCCCTTGTCGGCGGGATTCGCGCAAACGCTGGGCGTCTCGCAGGGGCCGCTTTTCGCGCAGGTCCTGTCCGCGGTGATGCTTGGCAACATCGTGGCGATCTGTTGCGCGGGCGTGCTGCACTATCTGGGGACGCGGCGGCCCGAATGGACCGGCAACGGCCAGTTGATGCGGGCGATGCCGCCATCGCCCGCCGTCGATACGGCGGCAGTCACGGCAGGAGCGGCAGGAGCGGCAGGAGCGGCAGTCACGGCAGGAGCGGCGGCAGGAGCGGCGGCAGGAGCGGCGGCAGGAGCGGCGGCAGGAGCGGCGGCAGGAGCGGCGGCAGGAAGCGCCGCGCCTTCCCCGGCGACGCCGGGGGCCGCCGCGGGTCCCCTGATGGACGTGCGCTGGCTGGCCGCGGCGGGCGCCATGGCGATCGCGATGTATCTCATCGGCGAACTCAGTCACCAATGGTTCGGCTGGCCCGCGCCCGTCGTGATGCTGCTGCTCGTGACCGCGGCGCAGTTGCTTCAGGTCGTCTCGCCCCGCGTGCGCGACGGGGCGCGCATCATGTACGGTTTCTTCTCGACGGCGGTCACCTATCCGCTGATGTTCGCCATCAGCGTGGCGATGACGCCGTGGGGAGAAATCGTCACCGCGTTCCACTGGGCGAATATCCTGACCGCCACCGCGACGGTCGTGACGCTGGTCGTGACGGGTTTCTTCGTGGGCCGCCGTGTCGGCATGCATCCGGTGGAAGCCGCCATGGTGAATGCCACGCATAGCGGCCTGGGCGGCACCGGCGACGTCGCGATCCTGACGGCCGGCAACCGCATGGCCTTGATGCCGTTCGCGCAGATCGCGACGCGCATCGGCGGTGCGCTGACGGTACTGCTGGCGCTATCGATATTCGCCTGGCTGGGTTGAGATGCCCTCGGTGACGAAGAACGCGACGGCGGCGTTGAGTTGCCTTCCCTGGTCTTCCAGCGATTGCGCCGCCGCGGCCGCCTGTTCGACCAGCGCCGCGTTCTGCTGGGTCACATCGTCCATCTGCGCGACCGCGTGGTTGACTTGCTCGATGCCCCGGCTTTGTTCGATGGATGCCGTGGCGATCTCGCCCATGATGCGCGACACGCCCTCCACCTCGCGCGTGACGTCCGCCATCGTCTGCCCGGCTTCGTTCGCCAGGAGCGCGCCATCGCGCACCTTGCTCACCGAGGCGGTGATCAATGCCTTGATCTCCTTGGCCGCGCCGGCGGAGCGCTGGGCGAGGCTGCGCACCTCGCTGGCCACCACGGCGAAGCCACGGCCCTGTTCGCCGGCGCGCGCCGCCTCCACCGCCGCATTGAGCGCCAGGATGTTGGTCTGGAACGCGATGCCCTCGATGATGCCGGTGATGTCGGCGATCTGGTCCGCGCTCTCGCTGATGCCCTGCATCGTCATCACGACACGCCCTACCACGTCGCTGCCCTGACGCGCGACGCCCGAGGCGCGGCCGGCGAGCGTGCTGGCCTGTCGCGCGTTCTCGGTATTCTGCCTGACCGCCGCGGTGAGCTGTTCCATGCTCGCCGCCGTTTCTTCCAGGGCCGCGGCCTGCTCGTCCGTGCGCTGGCTGAGGTCCATATTGCCGGTGGCGATTTCCCGCGCCGCGCCGCCGATCGCGCTGCTGCTGTCGCGAACGCGGCCGACCGTATCGGTCAGGCAGGTGTTCATGTCGCGCAACGCGCGCAGCAGTTCGCCGGTTTCGTCGTCGCGGTCGATGACGATGCGGCTGCGCAGGTCGCCCCGGGCGACGGTACGCGCCACGTCGACGGCGGTGCCGATCGGACCGGCGATCGCGCGCGTGATGATCGCGCCCGCGGCGGCGGCCAGCACGAGCGCGGCCAGACAAACGGCGATCTGCAGATTGCGCTGCATCCTGAACGTGTCCGCGTAGCGCTGCACCAGCGCCTGCTGGTGGTCGTGGGTCTGCCGCGCGTAGGCGTCGGTGGCGCCGATCAGCGCGGCGAGCAGCGGACGGCAGTCGTTGTCGAGGCGGAGGATCGCGGCGTCGCGCCGACCCTTCAGCGTCAGTGCGACGATGTCGGCGGCGACAGGCCGGTAGAGTGTCTCAACGCGCACCATTTCGCCGACCAGTACACGGCCGTTATCGCTGACATCGCGCCCGGTCGACATCATTTCCTGCAACTGCGCCAGATTGGTCTCGACGTCCTGCTCGGCTTGATTCACCGCGGTTTTTTCGATGGCGATATCCGTTGCGCTGGTGACCAGAACCAGATTGCGGGCGGCGATGGCGCGGCGGTCCACGGCGGTGCGCAGCCTGGCGGCCAGGTCCGCGCGCGCGATCACGCCGTTGACGAGATTCGAGAACGCGTCCGTCGATTGATCGAGCGCGCGAAGGGATAGACCGGATACCAGCAACACCATTGCCGCGAGGATAGCGAATCCGGTGATCAGTTTGGTTTTGATTCTGATCTGTTTGAGCATTTCCAGCCTTCGATGAAAAGGATTGAATTCACGGTGGCATGCCCGTGGCATGGGTTCTATGCGAACCTGCAACCGCACTCCTAAAGCCGGATAACGACCGGTCTGCGTTCCCCTGAAGAGATTGGTGATGGAAATGAGCAAAAAAATTCTCGAATTACTGTGGAATTTCCATCTATTTTTTGCAACATATTGATTTGAAAAATGAATTTTTAAAGATGCGTTTTTTTGCAGTGAAATGGCATTTCCAATGTACAAACGATTGTTTACTTCATTCGATCAAACGCGCCGGAATTGCGTTTCATTTTTCATCCCGATGCGCGGCGAGATTCCGGGTTCTTTATGGAGGAACATCTGCGGATAAATAATTCGCCAGGAATCGGCGATATCCCGGGAATTCGGGCGCTCGCGGCGGTGCCGATTTTCGCTGCCTCGTTTGAGCGAGGGACGCGGAAGTCCGCCGTCGCATGGCGGTGCGCGCGAGCGTCCGGCGCGATTCGCGTAAGATGAGCGTCCGACAAAGGAGGGCAAGACGATGAGGCAGCAGGAGAAGGGATCGGTGCTGGTGGTGGGTGCCGGGATTGTCGGCTTGTGCACCGCGTACGAACTGCGCAAGGCCGGTTTCGACGTCGTCGTGCTCGACCGCAGCCCGGTCGCGAGCGAGTGCTCATCGGGCAATGCAGGGGCGATCTCCTCGCGTTCGGTCGTGCCGCTGGCGATGCCGGGGTTGATGAAATCGGTGCCCGGCATGCTTCTCGATCCGACGGGACCCCTCTATCTGCCGATGAGTTATCTCCTGCGGGCCGCGCCCTGGCTGGTGCGCTTCGTCGCATCGGCCAAGCCCGAGCGGGTCGCCGCCATCTCCCGCGCGCTCGATGCGTTGCTCTCCGAATCCGTGCCGCTGCATCACGCGCTGGCGGCCGAAGTGGGCTGCCCGGGCCGGGTGCAGGACACCGGTCAACTGCATCTTTACCCGGATGCGGCGGCCATGCACAAGGATCGCCAGGGATGGGCGATCAAGGAAGCGTACGGACTCACCTCGGAATTCGTCGAGGGCGCGCGGATCCGGGAGCTCGAACCGCAGGTTGGCCCCGGTTATGAGGCGGGCCTGTTCCTGCCGGACCAGGCCTGGGTGTCGGACCCGCTCGAGTACGGTCGTGCGATCGCGCGTGCCGCCCGCGAGCGCGGCGTGACCTTCGAACAGAGCGCGGTGCGGGCGATCCGGCGCGCGGGCACGGCGTGGGAAGCCGAAACCGAAGCGGGAATGCGCCGTGCCGATCAGGTGGTCTTGGCCGCGGGCGCGTGGTCCGCGCGCTTGCTGGCGCCGCTCGGCGTGGCGGTGCCGCTCGAATCGCAGCGCGGCTACCACGTGCACGTGGGCGAATCGGGCCTGCGCCTGCAACGCCAGGTAGTGCTGGTGGACCGCAAGGTCTTCATCACCCAGATGGAAAGCGGGCTGCGCGTGGCGGGCACCGTGGAGTTCGGTGGCCTCGAACGGCACGCGGATGCGCGCCGCGCCGCGCTGCTCTTCGAGCATGCGCGGCGCGGTCTGCCGGCATTGCGGCCCGACGCCGCGCGCACGACCTGGATGGGTCATCGCCCCTGTCTGCCCGACTCGCTTCCCGTCATCGGGCCGGCGCCCGGACACGCGGGGCTATGGTGTGCCTTCGGCCACGGCCATCTCGGCCTGACCGGTTCGGCGGCGACGGCCCGGCTGATGGCGTCGGCGCTGACGGGACAGCTCGATCCGGCGCGTCTGGCGCCTTTCTCCGCCGATCGGTTCTGAATGTCGAACGCTGCGATTCGAAACCACGCGCTCCGCCGGTTTTAGCTGCCCCCGCATTCCTTCCTGAAGCGTACTCCGCGCGCCCCCGAAACATTCGTCGTTGAAAACCCTGGCGCGCGGCGGAACATCGCGCATCAAAACATTTTTTCATTAGGTATGCGTAACGAATTGATTTTCGTAATCGTCGCCTGGAAATAGCTGCTGCCGGCAGCCTGAAAAATGCAAAAAGTTCCATCGAAAAGCACTTTTGTGCAAAGACGCGTAATGGCGTATCGAATACTCTCTTAGGCAAAATCTCTTCGGAATTCAGCGGTTGAATATGATGAGCATGACCGAATTGATTGAAATGGAGGCGATTTAAAAAATATTGCAGCAATAATAATAGGGTGGAGACAGCGTGAAAATACTGCGAAGTGCATTGTGTCTGGCATCGGTTTGCGTTGCCAGTGTCGCCCATGGGCAATCCACCCTCACGCTCTATGGCGTGATGGACAATGGCATCGAATTCCAGAACGGGGGAGCGGGTTCGGCGGTTCGGGCGGTGTCCAGCGGACTTTTCGCGACGGTATATGGCTTGCGGGGGGCGGAAGACCTCGGCGGCGGAACGATACTGAACTTCACGCTGGAACAAGGTTTTTCGGGCGAAACCGGCGCCGCCACCGTCGCGACCGCGGCGTTCAACCGCCTGGCGTGGATCGGCATAGCCGGTACCTACGGCGAATTTCGCCTCGGCCGGCAGAAAAAGCCGGAATATCTGTTTTTGAACGCCCAGATGGATCCCACGGCGGTGAAAAGCTTCGCGTCGCCGATCAACAACTTTCAGGATCCGACGGTCCGGGCCAATAACGCCATCACGTATTTCTCGCCCACGATCATGGGCCTGACGGCGCAGGTCATGGTGGCCATGCGCGACTCCACCACGAAACCCCAGAATGGCCTGGAACTGTACAACGGCGTGTTGCGCTACCTGAATGGCCCGTTTCACGCCGTGATCGGTTACGAGCAGTGGGGCAGTGCGACCGGAACCACGCTCCAACGCGTCTTCCGCAGCGGCGTCTCCTACGATTTCGGTCACCTCAGACTGTACGCCGCCTTCGAATCCGAAAAGCTGAGCAACCATACCGAAGATCTCGATATTTACGCGCTATCCGCGTCCTATGCCTTCAACCCGGCGAATTTTCTGTCGGTGTTGTACGGCTACGCGCATGACAAGACGGGTCAGGGAAACAATGCCCAGCAGTTGGGGACGATCTACGAGTATTTCTTCTCGAAGCGCACCATTCTCTATGCGGCGGGCGGCGTCATCCAGAACCGAAACTACGCCGATTTCACCCTGGACGGCACGCAATATTCCGGCATTGCCGGCGCTCCGGGGGGCTATGCGAAAGCCGTCATTCTCGGGATGACGCACAAATTCTGAGACGAGCGCCGACGCCGGCGTCTGGCCGGCGGTGCCCGTCAAGGCGCCATTGCATGTCTTTCCCCCATGTCATTGACCCGCGGCGCCCATTTGCGCCGCATCAGGATGCCGGTGCTCATGGCACCCGCCAGCAAAAACACGAAGATGGCCATCATGGGCAGTTGGTAGCTGCCGCCGATATGCAGCAGCCAGCCCGACAGGCTGGCCGATACCCCGCCGGCGAGACTGGTGGCCACCTGCTGCAGGCCCGTGTTCAACCCGACCGCCTGTTTCGGGATCAGGGTGAGCTTGCACAGGGCCAGATTGTTCGCGGTGACCAGCCCGAGCAGCGAGAGCGACAACACGTTCCAGAACAGCGCCGCGCCGAGCGACGACGCATAGGCACCGAACAGCACGGTCGTGCCGCCGATGAAGCCGGCGATGATGAAGCATTTGCGCACTGCCACCGCGTCCCGGCCGCGGGCGATGATCCGGTCCGCGAACCAGCCGGCGAGGGCCGCGACGATCGCGATGCCGGCGAAGCTGAAGAAGGTATAGAGCCCGGACCTTTCCAGCGAGAGGCCGCGCTGCTCCACCAGATAGGCGGGCATCCAGGTCATGCAGTAAAACGCGAAATAGCTGTAGCAGAAATTATTGATCAAGCCGCCCCAGACCACCGGGCTGGACAGCAGATTCCTCAGCGGCACCGAGGCGGCGCGGTGGATCGCCGCCGCGAGTTCCTCCCGCGACGGATAATCGTTGCGGACCGTGAGCAGCCAGGGCACCAGCCATATCAGTCCGACCAGACCGGTCATGACGAACATCGCCTTCCAGGAGTACGCCACGATCATCCAGGCCGCGATCGGCGCGCCCAGCGCCGGCCCCATCTTGCCTCCGATCGAGAAAATGCCCAGCGCCGTGCCCTTCCGGGTCTCCTCGAAGTGGTTCGCGAGATAGCGGTAGGTGGCCGGAACCACGATGGCTTCGGCCATGCCGATGAGCAGTCGTACGACGATCAGGGCGGACAGCGTGTTCACCAGACCGGTCGTCGCCGCGGCGATGCACCACAGCAGGAAACAAAGCGCATAGGGCCACTTCACGCCATAACGGTCCACCAGCCAGCCCATGGGCATCTGGAAAAGACCATAGGACCAGAAAACGGCCGAATTGAGCCAGCCGCGATCGACGCTCGTCAGCGCGAATTCCCGCACGAAGTGCCGGTCCGCCAGCGCCGACGACAGACTCGTGCGGTCGACGAAGGAAATCAACAGTCCGAGTGCGAGAAGCACCAGAACGGCCCAGCGATTCTCCACCGCGGCTCTTCTCAAGCGAAGCCTCTTTTATCTGTATGGGTGACGGCCATTTCCGGAAAGACAGAATAGGGGATCCGCCAGGAGTCGTCCCTGCACAAAAACCAGATTCGTCGGGACTTTTCGATTCGACCGGACGCTCCCCCGCACCCCGCCCGGCCGCACCGCAGGCCCGCGCGAAAAGTGCCATTGAATCTTCGTTTTGTGTAAAGACGGGAGGTCCGACGTCTTCTATTCTTTCCCCATCGAGACGGGGCCTCGGACGTGGAACGCCCGACGCCGCCGTCCACGACGCACAAGCTCAAGGAGAAGACGTTGACCAAGAAAGTGCCGCTCAAAATCGCCATTGCCGGACATCCGCACACCGTGGCCATCCGTGACGGATCGATTCCCATCGAGGGTGTGGAGCCCGAGTTCGTAAACGTCCAGCCCCAGATCGGCGCGTTCCGCCGGATGGTGCGCGACGTCGAATTCGACGTGTGCGAACTGGCGCCCACGACCTACATCATCGCCCGCGCCTACGGCGCGCCGTTCGTGGGGCTACCGATCTTCGTGGTGCGGCGCTTTCATCATGGCGGTCTGCTGATCCGTCCCGATGCCGGCATCAAGACGCCGAAGGATCTCGAAGGGAAGAAAGTGGGCGTGCGCGCCTATTCGGTGACCACCGGCGTGTGGACGCGTCAGGTCCTGATCGACGAATTC